>CAVRNX010000055.1:0-27569 GCA_963722635.1 uncultured Acidimicrobiaceae bacterium | reverse complement strand
GCCGACTCACAGCAAGGCGCGACCCATCCGCGGTCTGTAAACCGACTGGACCGCCTAGATCGTGATCCGTGGTCACGCGATTGGTGTGGCTCACCTGGCGAGAGCCTCCACGCTTGCATTCCGCAGCGGCCCGGTGCCGACGAGCGGGTCTTTCTCCCGCGAATCGGCCGGTCCTGCGCCTCTGGAGTGGCGCGAAACTACGTATGGCCTGGTCAGTGGACTGCGATTGAGTTCGCTGGGAATGGATTTCGATCATTCGGGAACGTCTCGGCAGCTTCACTCGCACGGTGGATCGGCCTTCGTCGGATCGCCGAGCACGGCAAAGCCGCCCGGCCCGGGGCAGCCTCGTCAGCCGATTCGTGTCAGCCATTGGTGTCAGCCGGCGAGTCGCCATCCAACCGCCGCGATCAAGCCTCTTGACGGTCGTCCGCTGCGTGCATAACGTTGCCGTCGAGGGGGTCCCCAGCGGTCTGCGGGGGGTGTGCGTCCGAGGCGTGTACGAGGGTGAAGGCGCTCGTGACACCACGGGTACAGCACACCTTCGTCGTGGCTGGGCGATGGCGGGAACCATCGAGCAACGACCGGCATTCGAACCGGTCCTCAACTCATTGGAGGAACGTCACATGAACAAGATGAGCAAGCGCGTCGCCGTGATCGGCGCAACCATGGGACTGTTGGCAGTGCCGGTCGCCGCCTCGGCCGATGGACACTTCGCCGGACCGGTCTTCAAGCTCGGCTCGGCACCCAACGGCGACATCCTCGCAGCCGACGCCGGCGCCGGTATCTCCATCATCGACGGCCACGGGGTGGTAAAGGCCACGCTCCCGGCGCCCGGTGCCACCTCGGTCGCCGCGATCGGGTCGAAGTCGATGTGGGTGACGACCGGCGGCGACGGACCCCGAGAGCGACTGCGGCCAGGCCCTGTGGCGGGTCTCGAACGGCAAGGCGCGCATGATCGCCAACCTGTTCGAACTCGAGGAAGCTCGACCCCGACGATGCCGGTGTCGACTCGAATCCGTACGACGTGGCGGCGTTGGGCGGTCAGGCCGCACTCGTGGTCGATGCCGGGGGCAACAGCCTGCACCGCATCGACAATCAGGGCCACGCCGAACTGGTCGCGACGTTCCCGGTGGAGCTGCTGTCCACCGACAACTTCAACAGCATCTGCCCCGCCCCGCCGGGTGAGCAATGCATCCCTGCCCCGGCGATCCCGGGCCAGTCCGTTCCGACCAGCGTGGTCGTGGGCCCGGACGGCGACTACTGGGTCGGTGAGCTCAAGGGCTTCCCGGCACCAGCTGGCCAGTCCGGCATCTGGAAGATCGAAGCCGGCGCGACCGATGTCGAGTGCGGCGTCGATCCCGAGTGCGTGAAGGTCTTCGACGACTTCACGTCGATCGTCGACCTGACTATCGGTCCCGACGGCATGCTCTACGTGTCCGAGTTCGACGAAGCGTCCTGGGCGGCCGTCGAGATCTTCCCGGGGGCGTCTGTCGGCGGCACCCTGAACCGGTGTGATCCGGCCACCCTCGTGTGCACCGTGGTTGCCGCCAGCGTGCCTCAGCACACCTCGGTCGCCTTCGACAAGGCGGGTACCGCTTGGGTGACGCTCAACGCCCTGACGGGCGCGGAGGTCGTGGCGCTGCCGTGACGGCCGACTGGCCGGCCCCGGATCGAGCAATCCCGGGTCGGCCGGGCCACGGCGGCGTTGCGGGGTGTGCATCATCAGCGGTTGATGCGCGACCTCGGGTGGGTGTCGGTCAACCGTGTCGCTGCAGCGGCGGGGAGCCGTCAAGCAGGGGAACGGCAAGAATCGCAAGCGGATCGAGAAGATCGACGTGGGTCGAAACCAAGACGGTCTCGACATCCGACGGTGAGATCCAGGTGCGTCTGATCGCGCAAGGGTGGCCGGATCGGGTTGGGGGAGATCACCGAGGCGGGCGAGCCGGTGTTCGTGCCGCTCGAGCGGGTGCGCACGCATCGCAACGAGGACAAGCGCGGCACGTACCGCTGGTACAACGACTACCGGCTGCCCGAACGTCTCGGTGGCGGAATCGTCACCGTCCGGTTGCACAGCAACGACGAGGACAAGCAACGCAAGTTCAACCGGGCCGAGAACGTCCGCCAGATCCCACCCGGTGACCCGGACTTCGAAACCCTCTACAAGCGACGCAACGACGCCGAGAGCATCAACCGGCACCTCGACGACACGCTGTGGTTGCGGCGGGCACATTCGGTCGGGCACCGACGTCAGTTGTTGAACATGATCACGTACGCGCTCGGTGTCAACGCGATGTCGATGCACGTGCACCGACAGGGCCTCGCTCCACCGCTCGCGGCCTGAACCCACCCAGTTCAATCGAAATCCTGGGTTCGGCGCGCCCCGAACACGGATACGAGCACGACGAGAGGCCGAATCGGGTGTTGCTGCCCCGCCGCAAGGCTCTACGCTTGCTTCTCGCAGCGGTCCAGCGTCGACGAGCGGGGTTTTCTCCCGCGAATCGCGCCGGTCCCGCGCCTCTAGCTCAATGGTAGAGCAGTGGGCTTTTAACCCATTGGTTCAGGGTTCGAGTCCCTGGGGGCGCACCACGGCATCGACCACGTTGTGTCCGACACAACGTGGTCACGCGCCGGATGGCGACGGCTCGGTCAGGCGGGGGCGGGTGCGAGGGCGACGACGGCCAGCGGTGGCACCCGGATCACGATCGATTGGCGTTGGTCGTGGGAGTCGAGCGGGCTGGCGTCGACACTGCCGAGGTTGCCGATGCCGCTGCCGCCATAGACGGTGGCATCGGTATTGAGCAGCTCGGTCCACGTACCGGCCAGCGGCACGCCGAGCCGGTAGTTGTCTTGAGGTGTCGGTGTGGCGTTGATCGCAACCAGCACCGGGCGGGCCTGGCCGGTGGGGTCGACCCGCAGCCAGGCGAACACGCCACGCTGCGGATCGTGGGCCTCGATCCATTGCATGCCGGGGCCACCCGAGCCGGCGTCGGTGTCGCCGCGGTGCAGGGCCGGCTCCTCGCGGTACAGCCGGTTGAGCTCGGCGACCAGCTTGCGAACTCCCTCGTGCATCGGGGCATCGTGGAGACCCCAGTCGAGCGTGCCGTCGTGGCTCCACTCGGTCCACGGGGCCAGCTCGCAGCCCATGAACAGCAGCTTCTTGCCCGGCTGGAACCACTGCATCGCGTACAGCAGACGCAGGTTGGCGAACTTCTGCCAGTCGTCGCCCGGCATCTTGGCCAACAACGAACCCTTGCCGTGCACGACCTCGTCGTGACTGAGCGGCAACACGTAGTGCTCGCTGCCCATGTAGACCGAGCGGAACGTGATCTCACCGTGATGCCACGCCCGATGGATCGGGTCGCGTTGGAGGTATTGCAGCGTGTCGTGCATCCACCCCATGTCCCACTTGGCGCCGAACCCGAGCCCGCCGAGATAGGTCGGGCGGCTGACGCTGGGGTAGGCCGTCGACTCCTCGGCGTGGGTGACGATGTCGGGGAACTCACCGTAGACGGCCTCGTTGAACTGGCGCAGGAAGTCGATCGCCTCGAGGTTCTCGCGGCCGCCGTACATGTTGGGGATCCACTCGCCCTCGTTGCGCGAGTAGTCGAGATACAGCATCGAGGCCACTGCGTCGACCCGCAGGCCGTCGATGTGGAACCGATCGAGCCAGCAGATCGCGCTCGAGATCAGGAACGATCGCACTTCGTTGCGGCCATAGTTGAAGATCGCCGAGTTCCAATCCGGGTGGAAACCCTGGCGCGGGTCGGCGTGCTCGTAGAGGTGGGTGCCGTCGAACTCGGCGAGACCAGTGGGATCCGTCGGGAAGTGCGACGGCACCCAGTCGAGCAGCACACCCAACCCTCGTTGGTGCAGCCGGTCGACCATCGACCATCAGGTCGATGGGGGAGCCGTGACGGGCGGTCGGCGCGAAGTAGCCGGTGGTCTGGTATCCCCACGAGCCGTAGAACGGATGCTCCATGATCGGCAGCAGCTCGACGTGGGTGAAGCCGTGCGCCAGACAGTGATCGGCAACCGGGTCGGCCAGGTCGCGGTAGTTCGGGAAGCGTTGCCCTTCGGTGACGGTGCGCCCCCACGAACCGAGGTGCATCTCGTAGATCGACATCGGCGCATCGAGCCGCTGGCGCTCGCCACGCGTCGCCATCCAGTCGCCGTCGCCCCACGTGTGATCGAGGTCGGCAACGATCGAATCGGTCGACGGCGCTCCGTGGTGGGCCGCGCCGATCGGGTCGCTCTTGTCGACCCGGTGACCTGACTGGGAGGTGATCCGGTAGTGATAGGTGGCGCCGATAGCGACGCCGTCGACCCACGCACACCACACGCCCGACGTGCCCTGCGGATGCATCTCGACCTCGCCGGTCCAGCCGTCCCAGTCGCCGATGACGTGCACGACCCTGGCGGCGGGCGCCCACACCGCGAAGCGGCAACCGCCGTCGCCGGGCTGCGCTCCGAGCTGTTCGTGGAGGCGACGGTGAGTGCCCTCACCGAACAGATGTAGATCGAGGTCTGGAATGGATGCGTTCGTCATCGTGACGTCACTTTGCTGCCGCCGACCGATGCCGGCAACGGGTAGATGGATTGATGGATGGAGATGGAGAGAGATTGCGAGATGGCGAGTTGGCGAGTTGGCGAGAGCGATGGTTCACGGGGCGATCATCTCCGAGACGGCTGCCAGCGGCCAGCCGACCCAGTCGGGCCGGTTTGCCAGTTCGTAGCGCACCTCGTACAACCCTTTTTGGAGGGTGTACGCGTCGAGCAACAGCTTTGCGGCTGCACGGTCGGCCGGCACCAGTCCGGCGTCGGCGACAGCGTCGAGATACGCGCTGGTGATCGTGTCGCACGCTCGGCGTGTCCACGCCGCCCTGCTGTCGTCGACGTGATCGCGTTCGGCCGCCGCCACCAGGCCGCGATCGACAGCCGTGTCGAGCGCGCTGCGCCCGGCATAGTCGATCGAGCGCAACAGCCCTGCGACGTCGGTCAACGGCGAACGCATGATGCGCCGTTCGCCGATCGGTCGACCCGGCTCGCCCTCGAAGTCGATGAACGTGATGTCGTTGCCGGATCGCAGGATCTGGCCGAGGTGCAGATCACCGTGCACGCGGATCCGACGGGCGTCGAGCTTGAGTGTGCGCAACGGCTCGAAACGGTGCAGTACGCGGTCGGCGGGTGCTTGCAGCGTCGCGCGCCTCCGGCGAGTCGAGCCCGGCTCGCTGCAGAGCACGTTGCGTCGAACGCACACCATTGCGCAGGGTCTGCAGCAGTGAACGTTGCCACAACAGGGTGAACGGCAGTGGGGCCATGTCGTCGAAACCGTCGGATGCTGCCAGCGCGGCGTGCAGCTCGGCCGTGCGGCGGCCCACCAGCTCCGCCATCCAAGCGGTCTGGTCGTTCTCGCCCCCGAACTCGTTGCGGTGTTCGATCCCGACGGCCAATTCGTCGAGCGTCCACGACCACAGGTCTCCCTCGTTGCCGACGGCATCGTGCACGATGACCACATCGGCCGGAACCGACTCGCCGGACAGGTCGACCTCGAGTGTCGCCGCGACGCCCGGCACATGGGCGAAACCCGCTGCCGTGAGATGAGCCGGGAGTTCGACGTCCGGGTTCGACCCCGGCTCGAGACGCCTCACGAGTTTGGCGATCAATCGATTGGCGACGAGCACCGACGAATTCGATTGTTCGACGCCGAGCGGAACGAGGTCGCGCGACGACTGCACGATCCGGCTCGTACCCGGTCGACGAGGGAGACCGCGAGCCGACCCGTGACGCCCCGCATGAACACGCTTGCCGAGGGCTGCGCCGACGACAGCCATCGAACCCTCCGAGCCGGCCATCGCGTCGACCATCAGCGCGCCCTCGTCGAGCGCGGCGATCACGGCCGACGGGGTTTCGGTCGCAGCGATCGTGGCCAGCCGCCCGCTGGCCCGCATCACCGGCACCGCGTACCGATGGTCGTCGCCCTCGGTGAACGCCACGCGGACCACGAGCAGCCAGACGTCGGTGTCGGGATGGCGGAGCGGGATCGAATCCTCGATCGTGATCTCGCGGGCGGTCAGCTCTTTGCCGGCGTACCAGCGCCGCGTCGGCAACCAGGCCGCCAGCGCCCGAGTCAGCGCCGCACGGCGTCGCATCACCTCGGCCCAGGAACCGTGCAGAAGTGGCGGCTCGAGCACCGGCTCGAGCGCTGTGCTCGGTTCCTCGAGCGAGAACCAGAAGAAGCCGTAGGGCGCCAGCGTGAGGTGATACGGCGTGTCGGACACGGTTGCGAAGCGGGTGTGGCCGAACGCCTCGACAGGGATCCGCTGGGCGAAGTCGCGCAGGTCGAGTTCGACGTGTTGTGCGAGGCGCGACAGGTTGGCGACGCACAGAAACGGTGTCCTCGCCGTCGGCCGAGCGGACGAAGGCGAGCACATGCTGGTTGTCGGGTTCGAGGAACTCGATCGCGCCTCGCCCCAGCACGGGTCGACGCTTGCGCAGGCCGATCAGCTGGCGCATCCAGGCCAGCAGCGACGCCGGGTCGTTGGTCTGCGTCTCGACGTTGACGCTCTCGTAGTGATACCCCTGCTCGGTGATCAGCGGCAGGTACAGCCGGTGCGGGTTCGACTGCGAGAAGCCTGCGTTGCGGTCGGCGGACCACTGCATCGGGGTGCGCACACCGTCGCGATCGCCGAGGTACACGTTGTCGCCCATGCCGATCTCGTCGCCGTAGTACAACACCGGTGTTCCGGGCAGCGAGAACAGCAGCGCGTTGAGCAGTTCGATCTTGCGGCGATCGTTGCCGAGCAGCGGAGCCAGGCGGCGGCGGATGCCGAGATTGATCCGCATCTCGGTGTCACGGGCATACGCCCGCAGCATCATCTGACGTTCCTCATCGGTCACCATCTCGAGCGTCAGCTCGTCGTGATTGCGCAGGAACGTCGCCCATTGGCATCCGTCGGGTGGCAACGGCGTCTGTTCGAGGATGTCGGTGATCGGAGTGCGGCTCTCCATCTGGACCGCCATGAACATGCGCGGCATCAGCGGGAAGTGGAAGTTCATGTGGCACTCGTCGCCGTCGCCGAAGTAGGCAACGGCGTCCTCGGGCCACTGGTTCGCCTCGGCGAGGAACATCCGGTCGCCGTAGTTGCGGTCCATGTGGGTCCGCATCCGCTTCAGGAAGGCGTGCGTCTCGGGCAGGTTCTCGCAGTTCGTGCCGTCGCGCTCGTAGAGGTAGGGGATGGCGTCGAGCCGGAGCCCGTCGACACCGAGGTCGAGCCAGTAGTCGAGCAGTTCGAGGATCGCCGTCTCGACGGCCGGATTGTCGAAGTTGAGGTCGGGCTGGTGCGAGTAGAAGCGGTGCCAGTAGTACTGCTGGGCGACCGGGTCCCACGTCCAGTTCGAGCCCTCGAAGTCCTGGAAGATGATGCGGGCGTCGCTCCACTGCGTCGGATCGTCGGTCCACACGTAGAAGTCGCGTTCGGGTGATCCCGCCGGGGCACGGCGCGCTCGCTGGAACCAGGCGTGCTGGTCGCTGGTGTGGTTGATCACCAGCTCGGTGATGACCTTCAGGTCGCGGGCATGGGCCGCAGCGAGGAAGCGCTTGAACGAGCGCATCGTGCCGTAGTCGGAGTTGACCGCGCGGTAGTCGGCGATGTCGTAGCCGTCGTCGCGCAGCGGCGACGGGTAGAACGGGAGCAGCCAGAGCGCCGTGACGCCGAGCTCGACGAGGTAGTCGAGCCGCGAGGTCAGGCCGTCGAAGTCGCCGGTGCCGTCGCCGTTGGCGTCCTGGAAGGCGCGCACGTGGATCTCGTAGATGATGGCGTCCTTGAACCAGTCACTGCGGTCCGGGGCGGGTCGAGCGCGCCGAGCGGTCATCGGTGATCACCACCGGTCTCGTCGTTGTCGGCGTCACCGTCGTCGGAGGTGATCATCGGTGCAGCGTCGGTGCGACGAACGGCGAACACGTGGGCCGGGCCGCGACCCGGCGTGAGGTCGGCGTAGTTGTGCCAGCCGCGCCACCGGTAGACACCACCACCGAGCAGATCGTGCACGTCGAACTCGTCGTCGTCACCGAGCCCCAGCCCGAACGTGCCCGGATCGATGTGCAGCATCCCGGCATGGCGATGGTGGGTGTCGACGTTGATCACCACGAGGATCGGGTCGCCCTCGCCGAGTGGATCGGTCTTCGAGTAGCACAGCACGTGCTCGGCGTCGACGTCGTGGAAGCGCAGTGTGCGCAGGTTGCTGCAACGCCGGCTGCGAGCGCCGGATCTGGTTGAGCCGGGTGATCAGGGGGGCGATCGAGTCGGGGTCGTCGAGTTGCCAGGTGCGCAGTTGGTACTTCTCCGAATCGAGGTACTCCTCCGCACCCTCCTTGATGGGATGGTGCTCGAGCAGCTCGAACGCCGGCCCGTAGATGCCCCAGTTGGACGACAGCGTGGCGGCCAGGATCGCCCGGTTGACGAACATCGCCCGCCCGCCGTACTGCAGCTGGTCGCTGAGGATGTCGGGCGTGTTGGGCCAGGCGTTGGGCCGGTACGTAATCGACGGTGCGGGTGGCGAGGTCGGTGAAGTACTGGCGCAGCTCCCATGCTTCGCGGCGCCACGTGAAGTACGTGTACGACTGGTTGAACCCGATCTTGGCCAGACGTTCCATCACCCGTGGGCGCGTGAACGCCTCGGCCAGAAAGATCGTCTCCGGGTGGTCGCCACGGATCGAACCGATCGCCCACTCCCAGAAGGCGAACGCCTTGGTGTGCGGGTTGTCGACGCGGAAGATCGTGATGCCCTGGTCGATCCAGAACCGGATCACGTCGGCGAGCCCCTCCCACATCGCCTTCCAGTCCGACGACTCGAAGTCGATCGGGTAGATGTCCTGGTACTTCTTGGGCGGGTTCTCGGCGTACTGGATCGTGCCGTCGGCGCGATGGGCGAACCACTCGGGATGCTCGGTGACCCACGGGTGGTCGGGCGTGCACTGGAAGGCGATGTCGATCGCCAGCTCCAGCCCGTGTTTGCGGCAGGCCTTGCCGAGCGCCTTCACGTCGGCGAGCGTGCCGAGATCGGGATGCACTGCGAGATGGTCGGCGATGCCCCATGGGCTGCCGACATCGTCGGGTCCGGCGGTCGTCGTGTTGTTGGCACCCTTGCGGTTGACCTCGCCGATCGGATGGATCGGCGGGAGGTACAACACGTCGAAACCCATCGCCAGCGATGTAGTCGAGCCGGTCGATCGCGTCGCGGAGTGTGGCGTGGCCGGTCGCCGGAGCGATCGTGGACCGTGGGAAGAACTCGTACCAGGCGCTGAACCGAGCCCGTTCGGGGTCGACGTCGAGCGGCAAAGGGCCACTGGTCGCCAGCGGTTGGCGATCTGCATGACGCCAGAACACGTCGGCCCAATCGTCCCCGAGCGATGCCGTTGCCCCGTCGGCCAGTTCGGCGAGCCACGCCTCGAGACGCTTGACATCCGCCGCCGCCACCGGCTTGGCCGTGCGGGCACGGTCGAGCAGGCCCTGCACGATCGCCCGGCCGCCCAGCAGCTCGACGGTGACGTCGACGTCGGCCTCGACCTTGCGTTGGGTACCGTGCCGCCACGTCTCGGGATGGTCCGACCAGCCGATCACCTCGAACTCGTGACGGCCGAGCTTGGTCGGCGTGAACGTGGCGTGCCACCGATCGTTGACGTCGTACCGCATCGCCGACTCGGTCCACTTGCCACCGCGACCGGTCGGCGAGACGGTGCGCCACCGGACAGCGGCATTGACGGCATCGTGTCCGTCGCCGAACACATCTGCGACCACGGTGACGGGTTCACCGAGCGCCGCCTTGGCGGCGTACCTACCACCATCGACCAGGGGAGCGACGGGTTCGATGACCACTCGTGAGGGGCGTTTGGTTGGCAGGTTGCTCATCGTGGTTGGCTCCGGGTAATCGAGTTCGAGTCGGCGGGCTTGATTTCTCTCCATTCCTACCCGATCCGGCCGCTCGTCGCGTGATGGTCGTCCGAATCATGCGACGGGAAGTGATCGATGCCGGCCAGTGCACCCCGATGTCGGCAAGGGCACCTGGATCGCAGGCCGCTGAGGTGTCCACCGTAGTCTGACGACATGGATCGCAAGTACGTGAACGTCTCCGTCGAAGGTCCCGTCACGACCATCACGCTCGCCAACCCCGCCAAGCGCAACTCCTTGGCGCTCGATGTGATGCTCGAACTGACCGACGTGTTGCGTGAGATCGGCGACTCCGATGCGCTCGGTGTGATCCTGGCGGCCGAGGGCCCGGTGTTCTCGGCCGGGCACAACTTCGGCGACATGGTCGGCGTCGAGCTGCCCGATGCCCAGCACCTCCTGCACGTGTGCACCGACATGATGAACATGGTGCAGTTCATCCCACAGGTCGTGATCGCCAAGGTGCATGCCCTCGCCACCGCGGCCGGATGTCAACTCGTCGCCACCTGCGACATGGCGATCGCTGCCGAGTCGGCCGGGTTCGCGCTGCCGGGCGGCAAGGGCGGACTGTTCTGCAACACACCGTTGGTGGCCGTCGCCCGCCAGATCGGTCGCAAGCGTGCACTCGAGATGGCGATCACCGGAGACGTGGTGTCCGCCGAAACCGCTGCCGATTGGGGCCTCATCAATCGGGTCGTGCCCGATGCCGAACTCGACGACGCGGTCGACGATCTGATGGCGCGTTCGATCCGCGGCAGCGCGATGTCGAAATCGGTGGGCAAGCGGGCGTTCTACGCCCAGGTCGACATGGACCAACCCAAGGCCTACTCGTACGCGATCGAGGTGATGGCCGCAGGTGTCGTCACCCCCGACGGGCAGGAGGGCATCAACTCGTTCCTCGAGAAGCGCCGCCCGAACTTCACGCAGCGAGCGCAACCTCGCGCAACCGGTCGGTGATCCGGTCGCGTCGGTTGCGGATCGTCCGCGGCGTCACGTTCAACCGACGCGCCAGATCGATCGCCGTCGGTGTGTCGATCAGCTGACGCAGCAGGTCGATGTCGCTGTCGGGAACCCCTGCCTCGAGGGCGTCGTTGAGCAACTGATCGAGCTCGTCGCTGGCGCACGGGGTGCTCGTGGCGATCTGCGTCGTGTCGTCGATGTCGACCGGCCGTTCGGTCGACGAGCGCTTGCGGGCGGCCGACCGGAACGCTCGATAGTCGGCGTCGGAGATCAGGGCAGCAGCCAGGCTGGTCGGATTGCGGCTCGGGTTGTACGTGCGGATCGAGATCCACAGCGTGGCCAGCAGATCATCGAAGGTGGTAGCGCCGTATCCGCCGCGCCGGCGCTTGCTCACCACAGCCAGCAACCCCGGTAGCAGCCGCTGCACCAGTACCCGGGCGGCGAGCTCGTCGTCACTCGCCAGCAGCACGAGCCGGCGCAGCCGCTGCTCCGCCTCCGGGGTACGAGTCGTTTCGAAGCCGACCGCCTCGAGCACCTGGTCGAGGTCATCGATCGAACCTTCGACGAGGGCCCATCGGGCGGCCCGTCGGAGGGCGTCGGGGCGGGTACGCAGCCGGTCCCATTCGAGGGCGAGCCGGCGTCCGGTGTTGGGGGTGACAGAACCGAGAGGATGCATGCCGGCAACACTGCGGGATCACCCTCACCGGAGGTCTCACAGCAGGTCTCATCACCCGAGAATTGTCCGAAACGATCGCTCACAGACAGCTCTGTGTGACTCACAGCACCTGGTCAGGGTGTGTTTACCGGTTCACGGGGCGTTCGTCGCTGAGGAGGTACCGAGGCCCATCACCGAGTTCCGCGGCGGCGTCATCGGGGTTCCACAGCCCGCACGAGGCGAGCGACAGGCACCCGCATCCGATACAGCCGTCGAGCTGATCGCGCAGCCGCGTCAGCAGCGCGATCTGGTCGTCGAGACGGGGCCGCCACGAGCTCGCCAGATGATCCCAATCCTTGGCGGTCGGTGTGCGTTGGTCGGGGAGCGAAGCCAGTGCGTCGCCGATCTCGTCGAGGCTCAGTCCGACCCGCTGGGCGGTCCGGATGAAACTCACCCGCCGCATCACGTCGGCGTGGTATCGACGGTGCCCGGCGGTGTTGCGTTCGGAGTGGATCAAGCCGCGCTCTTCGTAGAACCGCAGCGCCGAGGTGGCCACGCCCGTGCGGCGACCGATCTCGCCGATCGTGAATCTCTTGACTTCAACCACGCTTGAAGTTCTACCGTGCGGAACTGTGAGTACACCAACGCAGAACGACACCTCCCCCGACCCCGCGGCGACGGTGGTGGGGCACCTCGACGACCTCGCCGAGGCGGCGATGAAGATGGTCAAGGTCGGCGGTCACCGGATCTGTCTGGTCCGAACCAGCGCCGGCGTGTTCGCCCTCGACCAGGCCTGCCCGCACGAGGGATACGGGCTGACCACGGGCGAACTCGACGGCGATCTGATCACGTGCGCCTGGCACAACTGGAAGTTCAGGGTGACCGATGGCGCCTGCGTGCTCGGGGAGGAGGATGTGCGCACCCATCCCGTCGACGTCGCAACAGACGGCACGTTGTCGGTGACGTTCTCGCAACCCGACCCCGCCGAGTTGCGACCTCAGCTGTTGGCGAGTCTGCGGCGCGGGATCGCCAAGGACTACGTCGGTCAGGTGTCGCGCGATGTCGTCCGGCTGTTGCGTGCCGACGCCAACCCCGGTGAGCTGATCTGGGAGGCCGTCGCCTACGGGGCGCCCCGTGCCGAGTTCGGCTGGGGACACTCGATCGCCTCGCTGACCGACTGCCTCGCGATGGTCGACCAGTACGAGCACGACGACCGCGCCCTGCCGATCGTGCAGGCGATCGCCGGGGTCGCCGAGACCGAGCGCGATCGCCCCGAGCAGCCGCTGCCCGATCCGATTGCCGTGATGCCCGATCGACCCCGCACCGAGTTCAGGCGGTTGGTCGAGAGTGAGCAGTTGGAGCCTGCCCAGTCGCTGCTGCGCGGCGCATTGCACGCGGGCGTCCCGGCCGATCAGTTGCGGCCCTGGTTCACCGACGTGGTCAGCGACCACCTGTTGTCGTACGGGCACGGCGCGATCTACACCCAGAAGGCGTTCGAGCTGCTCGACCGAATCGGGTGGGATCGAGCCGACACGGTGTTGCCGCATCTGGTGCCGCGGCTGGTGTACGGCACACGCGAAGACAAGTTGCCGTACATGACGCTGTTCCACCGTGGAACTGCTCAGCTCGATCTGAACCAGTTGGCCGAAGCGGCAGGCGACCCGAACGATGGATGGGTCGACGACGGGCGGCTGTCGGCCGCCCTGCTCGGCAACGATCGCACCGAAGCGGCGTTGGCGACCGGCGCCGCGTTCGCGGCCGGAGCGCCGATCGACTCGGTACTCGACGTGGTGGTGTCGACCGTGAGCGAGCGGATGCTGCGATACGACCCGGCCGGCGAGTTCGACTTCCACGACGACTTCGGGTGGCTCGACATCACACACGGCCTGACGTACGCCCACGCCGCTCGCTGGCACGCCGCCGGCGCGCCGGTCACGCCGGACCTGATCCGGCTCGTGCTGTGGACCGCCTTCCTCGCCAACTGGACCGGGCGCCACGAATGGCACACCGGCGTGGGGGAGCGGGCAGAGGTCGAACCCCGGTCGAGTGACCTGCTCGCCTACGGGCGGTCACTCCAGCACGAGGCACTGCTCGACGGCACGACGGCGTTCATCGTGCACGCCCATGCCGTGAAGATGAGCGTGGCCGCCACCGACGAGGCGGTGCGGCTCGGCTCGTCACTGCCACTCGACGCCACCGCCCGGTTCATGGCGGCCCCCAGACTCGAACGTTTCGTGGCGGCAACGGTGACGAGGTCGATCGACTTCATCAGCGGCCGGGTCCAGCGCGACTGAGAGTTCTCACCCGATCGCTGGTCCCGGTGACTCGGTCGTTTCGGTCTCGTCTTCGCTCGTCTCGTCCTCGCTGATGCCGTCGGCGAGGATGCGGTACATCGACGCCGTCGCGGTCTTGACGGCGGCGACGGCTGCGGTGATCTGCTCGGGTGATCCGAAGCGGCCGATCTGTTGGGCCGGCCCGGTCAGTTCGGAAACGGCCCGACGGAGTTCGCCGTGGCCGCCGAGGCCGTGGTCGTCCCACGGAGCGTCGTTGCCCGCCTCGTGTTGTTCGGCGAGCCGCTCACGCCCGGCCTCGGTGAGTTCGAAGCGGCGCTTGCCGTCGGTCTCGGTCGAGGCGATCAACCCGCGGTGCTCGAGTCGGCCCAGGGCCGGATACATCGAGCCGGGGCTCGGCTTCCAGCGACCTCCGCTGCGCTCTTCGAGGGCGGAGATCAGTTCGTAGCCGTGCATCGGCTGTTCGGCCAGCAAGCCGAGGATCGCGGCGCCGACGGCACCGCGCCGGGCACGGTGTCGTCCATGGCCGCCGGGGCCTCGACGATGTTGATGATGTTGTTTGTTGCTGTGTGTCATTCGGTGTTCCTTCCGGCGCACGTCGTTCATGCGCTATCGATAAAGATAACGACATATCGTTACAACTGCAACCCGAGCGACAGAATCCGCTCGTACCGGGACATCGTCCGACTCCCGGTCACACCGATCCCGCCCAACCCCTTCCCGGCCCTTCACGCCCGTTTCCTGCCGGCCAGGGCGTGAACGCTCAGTGCAGCGGTTCGATGTCGACGAGTTCCAGCAGGAGCTCCTCGTCGTAGACGACGTCGCCGACGACCGACGTCGACTTCGACTGCTTGGCCACCGTCAGTTGTACCGGCAGACCGCTCGGCGCCAGCAGCCAGTCGGCGACGTAGTGCTCGTAGTGCTCGTCGTTGTCGGCGACCGTCATCCGAACGTGTCGCACCTCGATCACGACGTCGCCGATCTCTCGGGTGTCCGACTCGAGTACCTCCCACACCGGTCGCCACGGGTGCTCCCCGCGGGTGCAGGTCATGGCCACGGGTTCGAACGTTTCGTCGGAAACGGGTACCACGGTGATGGTTGCATCGCAGCGCACGTCTTCGGGTGTCTCCTGGTCGAAGAACTCGTGGTACTGGAGCGAGCGCGCTTGGAGCTCGATCCCGGCGGGCGACGCGCACAGGCGCCATTCCTCACGACGTTCCTGCAGGGCGTCCCAGCGCAGCAGCACACCGCAGTCTGTCGGGCGTGACGGTGATCGTGGTCTCGGGTGGATAGTGATGGGTGACTCCCGTCAGCGCGTCGATCGCCTCGAAGCCGGTCGTGCGGTAGAGGTACACGCCAGGCTCGACCAGGATCGGCGGATGGGGAGGTGCCGACGCCGTCAACACGGTCGTCACCGAGGCCGGGGTTGGTGGTGCGGTGGTGGGCGTGGTGGTGGGTGCCTTGGCAGCCGGCGCGTCGGTGGGCGTGGGTGCCTCGGTCGGGGTCGGCACGCCCGGCTGCGTCGCGGTCGGCGACCTGCCCACTGGCTCGGGAACGGTGCCCGCCCTGAAGCGATCGACGACCTCCTCCAGCTCGACCGGGTTGGTGTGATCGCGCGGCACCAACACCCCGATCGCAAGCGCTGCGGCGGGGATCACGATCGCTGCGCCGATCGTCAAATGACGTCGTCGATCGCTCCCGGATCTCACACCCTTACGATAGTCCTCGCCCCGATTTTGCGATACCGGGTCGGCTGGCCGAGAACCCCGCCAGGGCGATCAGGACACGGGTTGCAGGATGTCGGCGAGCTGCCCGAGGGCGGTGATCTGGTGTGTGATGACGACGCCATCGACGGCCGGCGTGTTGCGCCAGTTGAACCAGCAGGTCGCGATGTCGTACTCGCTGCCACCACGGATGTCGCTGGTGATGCTGTCGCCGATCATCAGCGCCGAGTGCTTCGGCGGATGGCCGAGCCGCTCGAAGGTGATGTCGAAGATTTCGGGTCGGGGCTTGGTGACGCCGACCTCGGATGAGATCACCACGGCATCGAAGTAGCGGGAGAGATCGAGACGTTCGATGCGCGCCCGTTGTACGTCGCTCAGTCCGTTGGTGACCATCGCCACCTTGGCGCGACCGGCGAGCTGATCGAGCAGTTCCCTGGCCCCCGTGTACAGGTCGCCGAACGCGCCGAGACCCCACACGAAGGCGTCGGCCATCGCGCCCGGGTCGGCCGAGATGCCGATCTCGGCGACGAACTGCTCGAATCGGCGGTGGCGCACCTCGGTCGGTTGCAGCTCACCGCGTTCCACGGCTGCCCACATCCGATGGTTGATCCGAAGGTAGCGCTCGAAGTGGTCGTCGGGATCGGGCAGCCCGATCATGGCCATCGTGTGGGCATACGCAGCGATCTCCGAGGCGTCGGAGTCGAGCAGGGTGTGATCCAGGTCGAACAGCAGGGTTTCGTAGCGCACGGCGCCACCACGCTAGGGCTTGCCGGGTGCACTTCCAGCGGATCTGCGCGTCTGTATCGGCCTGCCGCACCGGTCAGGCGTCGTTGGTGCCGGGTCCGTCGTCGTCGGGGGCCTCGCCGTCGATCACGGGTTCGGACGTGAAGATGTCGCCGATGTCCTTGGGCATCGCCTTGTCGGCGTACTTCGACCAGTTGTCCTGCAATGCGGTGATCAGCTGTGTGACGAACAGCGGCGACATGTTGACTCGCTGCACCAGGATGCCGGCCTTGGCTTTGCCGGCGTCGTCGAAGTCGCAGCGCAGGAAGTCGATCGTGAACTCGTGTGGCGAGTGACGGACGGCGGCAGCGTTGGCCCAGACCCCGCCGAGCTGGTCGGGTTGCGTATGGATCTTCATCGCGAACAGCATGCCGTACGCGTGGCCCGGCCGCAGCAACAGCAGCAGCCGACGGTCGGCAACGTCACCCCACGCTCCAGGCACCTGGAGTAACGGTGGGGTTCAGAGGCTGGCGAGCACGGCGTCGTTGAGGGCGATCGTGCGCGGATCGCCGGCGATGCCGCCACCCATCTGGTTCATCACGTAGCCGTAGCCGATGCCGAGTTCGGGGTTGGCGTAGCCGAGCGAGCCCCCGGCCCCGGCATGGCCGAACGAGCCCTCCTGGATCATGGGTGACAGATCGTTCTGCAACCAGAAACCGGCGGCGATCCGTGTCGGCAGGACGAGGGTGAGGTCGGGGCCGTTGACGCGCTCGGTTCGGGCCGCTTCCATCGTGTCGCTGCCGATCAGCCGCACCCCGTCGACCTCGCCGATCGTCGCTGCGTACATCCGGGCCAACGACGTGGCGTTGGTGATGCCGTTGGCGGCCGGCCATCTCGGTGGCATGCACGGCTCGCGTGTTGAACGGGCTCTCGTCGCCGGTGAGGCCGTCGATCCGTCCGTCGAGGGTGAGGGCGCGGTAGGCGTTGGTGCCCGGGCCCATGAACATGTTCATCATCGCGATCAGCTCAGGATCGGTGGGCGGAGGCGCGACCTCGAGCCGCGACACGCGCGGTTCCTCCGACTCGGGCAGACCGATCCAGAACTCGAGCCCGAGCGGGGCGGCAACCTCATCCGCGAAGTACTGGCCGATCCGGCGCCCGTCGACCCGGCGCACGAGTTCGCCGGCCAGCCAGCCGTACGTGATGGCGTGGTAGCCGTGGGCGGTGCCCGGCTCCCACATCGGGGTCTGATCTTGGAGCGCCTCGACGACCGGCGTCACGGCCATGATCTCGTCGAAGCTGAGCGGGGCATCGATGCCGATCAGGCCGGCCTGATGGCTCATCATCTGGCCGACGGTGAGCTCGCCCTTGCCGTTGGCCGCGAACTCGGGCCAGTGCTGGGCGACCTTGTCGTCGTAGCTCAGCTTGCCCGCCTCGACGAGCTGTGCGACACAGATCGCGGCGGCGCCCTTGGTGGTCGAGAACACGAGCTGCAGGGTCTGGTCGGTCCACGGGGCGCCGGTCGCCTTGTCGGCGACCCCGCCCCACAGATCGACCCGCTTGGCGCCGTCGACGTACAGGCTGAACGCCGCACCGAGCTCACCGTGGGCGTCGAAGTTGTTGGCGAACGCATCGGCGACCGCGCCGAACCCCTCGTCGGTGTCACCGTGGATGTTGCTGTGGCTGGCGCTCATCGTCGAAGTCTGCCAGTTGATCGAAGATCGTGCGAACGTGTGGATCGGCGCGCTGCTCGCCGCGCCGCGACCACCAGCGCAACGCCTCACCGGCGACGGCGAGCATCAGCAATGTCGATCGGCCGTGGTCGCGGGTCAGGTGCGAGACTGTCGACATGGCGACCGATCTGACCGGCGACACCGTCGAACTGCTGCAGACGCTGATTCGCAACGAGTGCGTCAACGACGGCACCGCCGAGTCGGGGCACGAAACCCGCAACTCCGACGTGCTCCAGAGCTATGTCGAGGCGCCGGGCGTCGACATCGAGCGCTGGGAGCCGACGCCGGATCGGGCGTCGTTCGTTGCCCGCCTGCCCGGCACCGATCCGAACGCCCCGTCGCTGTGCCTGATGGGACACACCGATGTCGTGCCCGTCAACCCCGAGGGGTGGCACAACGATCCGTTCGGCGGCGAGCTGATCCGCAGCGCCGACGGGCAGGACGAGATCTGGGGCCGAGGCGCCGTCGACATGCTGAACCTGACGTCGTCGATGGCGGTCGTGTTCAAGTCGCTGGTGCAGCGCGGGTTCCGGCCCAAGGGCGACCTGCTGTACTTCGCCGTCGCCGACGAGGAGGCCGGCAGCGCCCACGGTGCACGGTGGGTCGCCGAGCAGCACCCCGACGCGATCCGCTGTACCTACCTGCTGACCGAGAGCGGTGGTCTGCATTCCGGACCCGAGGGCCAGCCCAGCATCGGCGTCAACGTCGCCGAGAAGGGTGTCGCCTGGCGACGTTTGCGAGTGCGTGGCACTCCGGGTCACGGTTCGATGCCCTTCGGTTCCGACAATGCGCTGGTCACGGCGGCCAAGGTCGTGTCGCGGTTGGCCGACTACCAGCCGACCCCGAAGTTCCACGAGCTGTGGCGCGGCCAGGTCGATTCGCTCGGCCTGCCCGACGACATGAAGGCGGCGATGCTCGACGAGAACACGATCGACGATCTGCTCCGCCGATCTGCCGCACCCCGGGGCGCAACGCCACCTCCACGCCTGCACACACACGACGTTCGCCCCGAATGTGGTGGCGACCCAGGGGCAGCCGAAAACGAACGTGATCCCCGACGTCGTCGATCTCGACGTCGACATCCGCACGATGCCCGGCGACCACACCGACGAGGTCACGGCTCACTTGCGGGCGGCGCTCGGCGACGACCTGTTCGAGCGGGTCGAGATCGAGGTGCTGATGGACGACTCATCATCGATGAGCCGCACCGACACCCCGCTGTGGGATGCGCTCCAACGAGCGGTCAACGTTCCGTTCCCGGACGCCCGCCTGAACCCGCAGTTCACGGTCGGGTTCACCGATGCCCGGGTGTTCCGCGACCTCGGGGCGGTCTCGTATGGCGCCGGCCTGTTCAGTCCGTCACTCGACCCCAGCGAGTTCGGCCTGCGCTTCCACGGCCACAACGAACGTGTCGACATCGAGAGCCTGCGACTCACGACCGAGCTGTGGGAGCGTGTGATCGTCGACCTGCTCGGCTGAGGGTCAGCGCCTCACCGTGACCGTGACAGCGACCACTGACCGATCGCCGTCGCGCACGTACCAGGTGAACACCGAACCGAGGAACAGCCGCTGCGCGAGCCCCTTGAGTGGCGCGTCGAAACGGGTGGTGATCGCCGCCCCGACGAGCCCGGCGCTCGACGTGACGCGCAACGCCCGGTTGAGTTGGCGATACCACACGGGGCCGACTTGCGCGCTGGCCACGAACGGGATCGCCGTCCACGTCAGGAACGTGGCGACGCTTGCGAGGCCATGCCCGACGTCGAGCGCGTTGGCGTCCGGGTCGACCATCGGTTGGGGGCACCGAGGTTGGCTGGCCGGGATCGCGCCGGCGGCGAGCACGCCGACGCCGGCCGCCCGGGCGAGTCGGGTCAACGTTGCGCCCGGCACCGGCATGATGAGGCTGGCCGTGCCGAGCGCGGCAAAGCCAGGGACCATCACCAACGCAGACTTCTGGCCGGCCGCAGCCAACCCGCTGATGTGATGGCCGATATGTGAGTAGCCGGGCTGGATCCGTGCGGCCAGCACCGCCGCCGAGGCGAACGCGGCGGGCCCCCACAATCCGGCGGTTCGGCGAACGAGCGGGTGCATGTCGTCAGTATCTCATGTCGTCGGTCAGGCGCCGGGTCGGCCGGCTGCGGCGAGCTGCGAACGCGTCGAGCATCAGCAGCGGCACCACCATCGCGCCGAAACCCAGCGCCGCCGGATGCACGAAGATGCCGGCGATCACGATCAGCGCGCACATCACGAGCAGATTGCGCACGTGACGGCGATGTTCGAGGTGACGCTCGGCGAGGTGTTCCCAGTACTCGGGTCCGTCGGCGGTACCGCACAGCCCGGCGCCGAACCCGACGTCGTTGTAGCTGCCGTACACGACGTCACTCTACGGCGCGTGCGGTCGCGAAGGAAGGCCGTGTTCGTGCGGGGAGTCAGGAGCGGCCGTAGTCGGGGATGGCCGATGTCGGGCGACTGCCGACGGACCATCCACAGTTCGAGCAGCAGCAGTGGAGCGAGGGCGGCCACGAAGCCGAGCATCACCGGATGGACCACGATCGCCAGCACGGCCAGCATCGCCATGACGATCAGCATGTTGCGGACGTGGCGTCGATGCTCGATGTGGTGAGCCTCGATGTCGGTCCAGTATTCGAGCCCGTCGGCGTTGCGCTGACGGTGCAGCCCGGTCTCGAACATGCTGCTTCCGAACACACGACAAACGTACCGCCTCGTGTGCGCTTGTGAAAGGCCGAGTAGCTCAGAGCCACATGTAGGTGGTGGTGGCGTGGGCGGCCCGGGTGCCGTCGGGGAGGAACAGGTCGATCTCGCCGAACACCAGCGTGCGGCCGGTCTTGGTGGCGTGGGCCTCGAACGTGACCTCGCCGATGTCGGCGGGTACGCCGCGCTTGAACGAGGTCTGCAGTTGCACCGTCGTGAAGTGGGCGTCGGGTTCGTCGTTCGAGCGACATCATCACGAACACCATCCCGGTGTCCATGCACGCCAGGATCGCCTGTCCGCACAGCACGCCACCCGCATGCGTGAGCCGTGGGGCGACGGGCAGTGTGAACCGCACCAGGCCGGGCTGGGCCTCGGTGATCGTGAGCCCCATCTCGTGGATCAGCGGCGCCCCGCCCTCCGCGTAGCGCTGCGTGATCGATTCGACCAGTTCGGCGCTCATGCCATCTCGGTGCCGGCAGCCTGGTCGAGACCGAGTTCGGTGATCGAGTCCTCGCGCATCTCGACCTTGCGGACCTTGCCGGTGACCGTCATCGGGAACTCGTCGACCAGCTTCACGTAGCGCGGCACCTTGTAGTGGGCGATCTTGCCGCGGCAGAAGTCGCGCAGCTCGTCGGGCGTGGCCGACCCGCCGGGCGCCAGCTTGACCCACGCCATCAACTCCTCGCCGTACTTCACGTCGGGCACGCCGATCACCTGCACGTCCTCGACGTCGGGATGCGAGTACAGGAACTCCTCGATCTCGCGTGGATAGATGTTCTCGCCGCCGCGGATCACCATGTCCTTGATCCGCCCGACGATGTTGCAGTACCCGTCGTCGGCCATCACCGCCAGGTCGCCGGTGTGCATCCAACCGTCGTCATCGATCGCGTCGGCGGTCTTGTCGGCGTCGTTCCAGTAGCCCGTCATCACCGAGTACCCGCGGGTGCAGAACTCGCCGGTGACGCCGCGCTCGACGGTTGCGCCGGTTTCGGGATCGGCGACACGGACCTCGACGTGAGGATGGGCCTTGCCGACCGTGGCGGTGCGATGGTGGAGCGAGTCGTCGGGCAGCGTCTGGGTCGACACCGGCGACGTTTCGGTCATGCCGTAACAGATCGTGACGTCGACCATGTTCATGCGGTCGACGCACTGCTTCATCACCTCGACCGGGCACAGCGATCCGGCCATCACGCCGGTGCGCAGCGACGACAGGTCGTACGAGTCGAACTCGGGGTGTCCGAGCTCGGCGATGAACATCGTCGGCACCCCGTACAGCGACGTGCAGCGCTCGGCCTGCACCGCCTCGAGCACGGCGGTCGGCTCGAAGGCGTCGCCGGGGATCACCATCGTGGCGCCGTGCGACGTGCACCCGAGGTTGCCCATCACCATCCCGAAGCAGTGGTAGAAGGGCACCGGAATGCAGATCCGGTCCTCGTGGGTGATGCCCTGCAGCTCGGTCGTGAAGTAGCCGTTGTTGAGGATGTTCTTGTGGGTCAGCGTGGCGCCCTTCGGGAACCCGGTCGTGCCCGACGTGTACTGGATGTTGATCGGGTCGTCGGGCTGCAGCGCATCTCGACGGGCGGCGAGATCGGCGTCGCTCACCGACGTCGGTGCCCGCCGCCAGCTGATTCCAGTCGTCGCTCCAGAAGAACACCGATCGTTCGAGCGACGGCACCTCGTCGGCGATCGAGGCCACCATCTCGACGTAGTTCGACGTCTTGAACTCGGGGGCGGCGATCACCCAGCGACAACCCGACTGGTTGAGTGCGTACGACAGTTCGTGGGTGCGGTAGGCCGGGTTGACGTTGACCAGGATCACGCCGATCTCGGCCGTCGCGAACTGCACCAACGTCCACTCGGCGTAGTTCGGTGCCCACAGCCCGACCCGATCGCCGACCTCGAGGCCGGCCGCGATCAGGCTCTTGGCGAGACGTCGAACGCGTCCGGCGAACTCGTCGTACGTCCAGCGGATGTCCTGATGCCGGGACACCAGCGCCTCACGCGTCGCCGTGCACGGCGATCGTGCGAGCGAGGTTGTGCCGGGATCGTCTCGTCGAGCAGTGCGACGTCGGTCGGCCCGTGTTCGTGTGCGAGTTGCCCCATCTGTCCACAGTAGAGCGCCGCCACTCGCGTTCGTCCTGTCAGGATCAGGTCAGCCGGCGAGCACCAGCAGGACGAGCCCGGTGACGATCACCATGGCGGCCGCGGTTCGGATCTGGCCGCGTTGCTCGCCGAGCATTCGCCAACCGACCACCGTCGCGATCAACACGCTCGATTCACGCAGCGCTGCCACGTAGCCGACAGCGGCGTCTCGTACGGCGAGCAGCACCAACCCGTAGGTGACGACGGTCATCACGCCGGCCAGCGCAGTGCGCCGCCAGACGGTGGCGCTGAGCGCCTTCAACTCGCCCGTTCGCCCGCCGATGACGCCGGTGATCGAGACACAGATCCCCATCATGATGAACACACCGAGCACATACCTGATGCCGCCGAATTGGCGTGCGGCATGACTGTCGACCACCGTGTACGAACCGATCGTCGTCGCCACCAACAGCGCCATCAACACCTGGTTGGCGGGTGCACCCGCAGCCAGTAGCGCCATACCTCCGGCTATCACGACGATGGCGATGATCGACAGTGTTTTCAGTTGGTCGTCGAGCAACACCAACCCTCCGATCGCCGCCAGCAGGGCTCCGCCGCCGCGGGCCACCGGGTAGGCGAGTGAGAAGTCGCCATGTCGATACGCCCACGCCAGGCCGAGCACGTAGGGAAGATGGATCAGCCCGCTCAGCAGTGCCCACGCCCAGGCAGCCGGCGGAAGCCCACCGATCATCGTCAGCACGATCGCGCTGGCGGCCGCGGCGACGGCGAACTGGCCCCACAGGGCGATGAACGGATCGATCGAACGCTTGGCGATCAGGTTCCAGCCGGCATGCAACACCGCCGCCGTCAGGGCATAGATGGTGGCGAGCAGCATCGGCGTGCCGGGCGCGCCCGATCAGACTCGCCACGGCATGTCGGGCCAGCGCCCGGTCGCGCCGTGCTCGCCGAGCACCAGGTCGGCCAACGCCCGATCGGCATGCCGCGAACGCCATGTCAACATGCCCTGTGCCAAGGGCAGCACGATCGTCGGATCCTCGATGGTCGTCCGCCACGTCGCGTCGGTCGCCAGGTCGAAACACAACCAGTCACCGTTGCCGAACTGCACGTACGCGTGGTCGTCCGTCCGGCGAACCGCCAGGTGTTGACGTTCGAGCGTGCGGTCCCGCGGCCCTTCGTGAGGCACCGGTCCGATCAACGAGGTGCGCCAGTCGTACTCCCAGTGTGCCGCCGATCGCCAGTGGACAGGGACGTACCCGTCAAGGAACGGCGTCAGCGGATGACCGTCGCACTGAGCGGGCACCGGCACGCCGATCGCCTCGCAGATCGTCGGCATCACATCGACGTTCTCCGTGAACTGCTCGACGATGGTGCCGTGAGCTGCCGGTCGTCGCGGGTCGTGCACGATGCACGGAATCGCGTAGCTCTGCTCCCAGTAGCCGAGCTTCTCCTGCAGCCCGTGGTCGCCGAGCATCTCGCCGTGGTCGCTGGTGACGATGATGACGGTGTCGTCCCAGCCGCCGGTCGCCCGCAGAGCGTCGCACAGCCTGCCGAACTCGTGGTCGACGTGGCCGATCATCCCGAAGTACTGGGCTCGCATCCGGTTCAGCTCGGCCGGATCGGTTGGTGCCGTCGCCTCCGGAATGCCGAGCACGGCGGCGTGGTAGCGGGGTGGTTGCTCGACGGGATCGATCGCCTGCCCGACCTCGTTCGGGTCGTATTCGACGGCCCAACGCCCGGGCGCGACGTACGGGGGATGTGGCCGCAGGTAGCTGAGGTGGGCGAACCATGGGTCGCTCTGCTCGCCGATCCAGCCGAGTGCCCGGTCGGTCAGGAAGGCGCCGACACTGTGCTCCTCCGGGCGCTCGGCCTCGGTGGTCAGCAAACCGACCGGCCCCGGCGCCGTGTCGTACCCGAGTTCGGCGAGCCAATCGATCCACGGGCCCTGGTCGTCGGGGATGTCGAGCACCGCATCGAAGCCCGGCAGCACACCGTTGTATGTCGAGAGTCGTGGATCGTCCGGGCCGGCGGCCAGGCGCGGGTCGATCGCCTGGTCGGTGTACCCGAACAGCGCCGGTGCGTACCCTGCCCGCCGGGCCGCGAGGGCGACCGTGTCGAAGCGGGCGTCGAGCGGCGTGCCGTTGCCGACCACACGATGATTGAGCTGGTACATGCCCGTGTACAGCGATGCACGGCCGGGTCCGCACGGCGCAGCCTGGCTGTAGTGGCGTGCGAACCGGACCCCACCGCCGGCCAGCTCGTCGAGGTGCGGCGTACGCACGACGGGGTGTCCGGCGGATGACAGGCAGTCGCCACGAAACTGGTCGAGCGTGATGAAGAGAACGTTCGGCCGCACCCGGCCATCCTTCCACCCGTCAGCGGCTCGGCCCGAGTGCGAGCGTCGTCAGGCGGCGAGCACGCCGTCGATGATGTGCACGGTGCGATCGCAGAACTCGGTGATCCGTTCGTCGTGGGTGACCACGATCGCAGCGGTGCCGCACGCGACTTCATCTCCGAACGGATCAGCTGCATCACCTGACCGCCGAGCTCGGTGTCGAGCGAAGAGGTCGGCTCGTCGAACAGCACCAGCTTCGGTTCGTTCATCAACGCACGGCCGATCGCGACCCTCTGCTTCTGGCCGCCTGACAGCTGTGACGGCAGGTTCTTGGAGCGGTCGGTCAGGCCGAGCTCTTCGAGCAGTCGATCGGCGCGTTCGCGAGCGATCGACCCTGGCGTCGGCCGAGCTCGTCGACGACCAGCAGGTTCTCACGGGCGGTCAGGAATGGAACGAGGTTGACGGATTGGAACACGAACCCGACCTGGTTCTGACGGAACGTGGTGAGTTGCTTCTCGTTGTAGCTGGTGATCTCCTCGTCGCCGACCGTGACCGAGCCCTCGGTCGCCGACAGGATCCCCCCGGCGATCGAGCACAGCGTGGTCTTGCCCGAGCCGGACGGCCCGACCAGGGCGACGATCTCGTCGCTGGCGACCGTGAGTTCGGCGTGGTCGAGGGCGACGACTTCGGAGTCGGCCATGCGGTACACCTTGCGCACGTCCGACATGTGCAGAGCGGATGTGGTCATCGAGTCATTGGAGTGGTTCACGTGGGTGTCCTTGAGATGTGGTCGCCTCGCCTGCTGCTCGTCTTCTCACTGAGAGCTCCCGAGGGCGGAGGCCGGGTCGACACGGAGGACGCGGCGCAGTGAGAATGCACAACCGATGACGGCGGCGAACAGCAGCAGCACGACGCTGGTGATGATCCGTGCCGGCGAGATGTACAGAGGGATCGATCCCGGCGGGATCACGTCGAAAAGAAATTTTATCAGATGATCATGGAAATGAGGGCTGAGTTGGGCGAAATGTTTTTCTGAATACCTGCGGTTTAGAATGTAGGCACAAAAGTGCGGAAAAATGAAAATTAACCAAAAGGAGATGATAATCGTGCTTTTCACGTCAAAGAAAATTGGAGACACACAGATTCCTAACCGCTTTGTTCATTCAGCCACCTATGAAGTAATCAAAAGACAACGACTGCGATCTTGACGGCTAACTATTTGAACCGGTGTGAACCTGGCGCGGCAACCGTTTCGGTGGAAAAAATGGCCACTTCAAGACAATTTGATCGATTTCAAGCCACATTATTCCAGAATGGTAAAGAAAAAATTAGAGCTTTCGGCACCTTCGCCAGCGAAAAAAACGAGGGCCTTTTAGAAAGCTATGAAGATAAAGCACCCGAAATCACGGAATTGGAAAACTGCTTACCAGTGCCAGAGATGCCAAGCTACACACTTTTCGATCAATTAGATATTCGATTGGATCCTATTTCTGCAAGATGGATATAAGGAAATTTGTCGGAACAATCAGAAAGCAAGGGATGGATCAGATTTAAAAATGACAGACCTTTTGACTCTTTATCGATTCTGCTCATCGCTGATTCGTTTCCCCCGGCTGTTTTGTCCAGCCAGGGCCCGGCCTGGGTGCCTTCACTGGAGTTTTCAGTGAATATTCGCAACATACCGACAACTAACTTGCTAAAATGCGTATTTCGAACGCGCTTTATAACGTGTGGGCTTTTAGAAGAAGACGGAGAAATATGGGACGAAAATGGACGAGCTTTGCAATTTCAAGACAAATTGCGCAGTATCGAGCCCCCAAATATATAGAACACGTCTATCAAAATATCTACCTTTTAACTTCTTCATGAATACTGATAGTGGTCTGATGGATTTGTTAACATAATGCTTATTGATTCCAGAATTGTTCTTTCTTCATCATCATTTCCTTTATAAATGATAAAACCCTCAAGGATTTCTCCTAAAGGGTCTTATTTTCCGAACCACGGTTCGTTTCGTTAATTCAGCTTGCCCAGTATATTCCCGCCGACTTTCTGCAAACGATAGCTGGACTCTGCAGACAGCCCTTCCATATTGGGCAGCATGGGTGTATGTGTTCACAATATGAAACATGGAATTGCTTGCCACCTACATCAAGATCCGTCCAGGAGAGATGTGGGATGTCCGGGAACGTGACATTAACCTTGAATCCGGATTTATCCATATTCCCCATCCCAAGGAGGGGTCACGAAAGAACGGAAAATTTGCGTATCTGGACGCCGAGGATATCGAGTTGATAAAAAGTTTTCCGCGGTCCATGGATCCTGATTTGTATTTCTTCAGGCACATGGTCGGGAAATCCGGGGTGGGAATCGGTGAGAAAATAGGGGGTATCT
>CAVRNX010000054.1:0-160458 GCA_963722635.1 uncultured Acidimicrobiaceae bacterium | reverse complement strand
GTGGTCCAGTCGCTATGCGGCTCGGGGTTGGTTGATCTGGTTCCAGCGTAGGGCGAACTCGGTTGGGGTGAGGTCGCCGTGGGCGGTGTGGGGTCGGTTGGCGTTGTAGTCGAGGCGCCAGTCCTCGATGATGACTCGGGCTTCGAGCAGTGATCGAAGCGCCAGGAGTTGAGGAGTTCGTCGCGGAAGTCGGCCGTTGAAGGACTCGATCCAGGCGTTCTGCCAGGGCGAGCCGGGGTCGATGAACATGGCGCCGGTGTCGTTGAACCGGCACCAGTCGTCGACGGCGTGAGCGACGAACTCGGGACCGTTGTCGAAGCGGACGTAGACCGGCGCACCACGCTGGGCGGCGAGGCGGTCGAGGACCGCAACGACATGGTCGGCATCGATCGACCGGTCGACCTCGATCGCCAGGCATTCGCGGGTGAACTCGTCGATCACGTTCAACATCTTGATCTGCCGCCCATCCGCGGTGGTGTCGAACTGGAAGTCCATCGCCCACACCACGTTCGGTCGGATCGGTGACATCGCACCGACCTGGATGCCGATCCCGACGAGGCGCTTCTTGCGGCGCCGTTGCGGCACCCGGAGTCCTTCGTCACGCCACAGCCGCCGGACGCGCTTGTTGTTGACCTTCCAGCCGGCTCGGCGGGCCATCTTCGCTGCACGGCGCCAACCCCACCGGGGTCGGTCGGTCGAGAACGTGCGCAGCCAGGCGCGCAGCTCGGCTTCGTCGTCGCTGATCGGCGGCGGCGCGAGTCGCATCGTCGAGCGGTGGATCCCGACCACGCTGCAGGCTCGTCGTTCGGACACCCCGAACCGGGCGAGCAGCATGACGGCGGCTGCTCGCTTGCGGTTCGGGGTCAGAAGTTTCCCGACGCGATCTCCCGCAACATGTCCTTGTCCAACTCGGCATCGGCGAGCAGCTTCTTCAGGCGGGCGTTCTCGCCCTCGAGCTCCTTGAGTCGTTTCGCGTCGTTGGCCTTCATGCCGCCGTACTGGGCGAGCCAGCGATGCCACGTCGACTCGGCGATCTCGAGATGTCGGCACACCTCGTCGAGTTCCTGGCCGCCAGCGAGGAGCTTGTTGCCCTCGGCGAGCTTGCGGATGATCTGATCCGGCGTGTGCCGCCGGCGCTTGCTTCGATGTCATGTCGTTGCTGATTCTTCCTGCCCGAACACCGGGCATCAAGAGTCGCACAACGACTGGACCACTACAGCGGGCTCACCTCACAATACCGGTGCGATGTCGGTCCTCGGCTCGTTGGGCAGTTGATCCCCGCTGGACATGCTGATCGCGGCCGAACGCGCCGGTCCGCTTGTCGACGCCGAAGACCTCTGATACCTTCGTCGGCGAGGTGGGGTTGATTCGCACTGGGGGTACGACATGCGCAAATCCATTGTCGCGGCTGCTGTTGCCGCGCTCACCTTCGCCACCGTGGCGGTGGCTCCGACCACGACCACGGCCAAGAAGACCGACTGGTTCGTCGACGAGAACAAGCTGCCGTTCGCAGCGCTGCCCGACGCCACCTCGTACTCGGGGGTGCGCTCCGGCGCCGGCTACCGGATCGAGGTGCCGGACAACTGGAACGGCCACCTCGTGATCCACGCCCACGGCTTCCGGGGCGATGGGCTCGAACTCACCGTCGACAACCCACCGATCCGTGAGCACCTGATCGACCAGGGCTTCGCGTGGGCGGCGTCGAGCTACAGCAAGAACGGGTACGCACCCGGCCAGGGCGCCAAGGACTCGCGGGCGCTGGTCAACGAGTTCACCGGCCGAATCGGCAACCCCGACGAGGTCTACATCATGGGGTTCTCGATGGGCGGCCACGTCACGGCGGTAGCGATCGAACAGTGGCCCAGCGCATTCGACGGTGCGCTACCGATGTGTGGCGTGATGGGCGACACCGAGCTGTTCGACTATTTCCTCGACACCTACTTGCTCGCCGAGACCTTCGCCGGCAACACGCCCGCGATCCCGACCCCGGACACGTATTACTCGTCGGGGGCCGACTTCTTCACGTTCCTGTCGCTCGGATACTTCGGTCCGGCGCTAACGCCGGCCGGCGAGCAGTACAAGGACGCCATCGAACAGCTGACCGGCGGTGAGCGACCGACGTTCGACGAGGGGTTCGCCAACGTCGCCGGTGTCGGTGCCTACTTCCCGTTCTTCCGCGAGGTCCGCGGCGACTGGCGACCGAGCGCGGCAACATCGACACGGTCTACCAGCTCGACGGCGACCCGGCGCTGACCGGTGAGGAGGCGGCGCTCAACGCTGCGATCCCACGGGTCGACGCCGAGCCGCAGACGCGCCACCCGAACGGACTCGGGCGATTCCCCGGCTCGGAGAACGACTCACCCAAGGTCAACGGCACGTTCTCGATCCCCGTGATCTCGATGCACACCCTCGGCGAGCTGTTCGTCCCGTTCCACATGGAGCAGATCTACGCCGAGCGGGCCGCCGCCAACGGCAACGCTGACCTGCTGGCGACGCGGGCAATCCGCGATATCAACCACTGCGGGTTCTTCGACGAATCGACATTCAGCTTCCCGGAGATCGAGGCCGCCTTCGACGATCTCGTCGACTGGGTGCAGGACGGGTTGCCCGCCGCAGGTGACGTGGTGCTCGACCCGGCGGCGGTCGCCGATCCGCAGTTCGGGTGCGCGTTCACCCTCTTCGACCGCCCGGGCCTCGAGCCCTGCGACTAGTCAGGTACGTCGGTCAACGTGTCAGCGAGACCGGGTCGAGCGTCGACAGCTCCGGCCCGGTCTCGGTGGTTCGGCAGCTGTCGCTCGAGCTTCACTCCCACGCCATTGCGGCGGCGGTCCACGGACGATTCGACTGCGATCAAATTGCCGGTCTCGGTCACGCCGTCGAACTCGGTGCCCGCCCAGTGCGCGCGCGTGAAGATCGACGGGCACTCGTCGGAGCACCCCTGCAGGCGATCGCAGTCGATCGCAGTCGAACCTGTTGGACTGATCGACCGGTGGACGGTGAACCGATCGGTGAGCTTCCCGTGCGCCGTGCTCCGGCAGGCGTGATCGAGCGCGTTCGACTCGTGGGTCCCCCTCACCCGGTCTGTGACCTGGTTTCGGGGTGGAGCAAAGGAGAATCGAGATCCTGACCAGCAGGTCTTCATGAGATTCTCGTGCACCGACGTCCGTAGCACCTGGATCACACACTGGGTCCCGCTCACAACTCGTTGACCGCTGGCGAGAAGATCTCGTCGTCGCCCTTGGTCGAGGTCCTCCGGCGCGACCGTGACGTCGCAAGACCAATTGTCCCAGCAGGGATTACCTTGTCGCAGGTGACATCAAGGCTGCCGCGAACGTTGACCGGACCAATTGGCCGGGCCCTGGTGGAGCTGGCGGCTCCCGACGGGCCCAACGATGTCGGCCCGGTCGAGAAGGCTCTCGACCGCGGCAATCTCGATGCGTTGTCGGCGCATGTCTTTCGCCATCGCCTCGACGCTCCATTCGTCGACGTCATGGGTCAGCTCGGAGCGGAGGTTCCGGAGGGGCACCTCGAACGCATCACCGAGAACCGGGTGGCCCGAATGAGGGTGTCCGCGGCGCTGGTCAAACTGGCAGCGACCCTCGACGACCACCATATCGATTGGGTCGTGGTCAAGGGCCCGATCGTCTCGAGCCGTATGCGCCACCCCGAACATCGCGCCTACAACGACCTCGATGTCGTCGTCGTCGGAGCACAGTTCGGGCGGGCGTTGGACGTACTCGTCGCGGCAGGTGCCGACGAGCTCAACCGCAACTGGGCAGCGTACGTTCGCCACGAGGTCGGTGAGGTCCCGATGCACTTCGGCGGCATACCTGTCGACCTCCATTGGTCGCTCGTGGGCTTGGGGGCGATGCGGCGAACGATGCGTTTGCCGACCGACGCCATGGTGCGTCGGCGGGTGATGGTCGAGGTGAGCGGTCCTGTCGAAGAGGTACCAGGGCTCAGCCCCGTCGATGAGCTCCTGCACCTCTGCGTCCATGCTGCGCTCTCGGGCGCGGTGCGCCTCGACCAGCTCCGTGACATCGCCGTCGTGGCCAGCAGCCGGCCGGGTTTCGACTGGGATTCGTTCGTACACAGGGCTCGGTCGGCGCTCGTCGCCCCCCTGGTCGCGCATGCGCTGGATCGCACCGCAAACGTGCTCGGGGCGCCGATCCCGCGCGAAGCGGTCGACCAGATGGGAGGCACTTCGCTGCGGATCGGACGCTGGATCGACTCGACGGGAACGCCCGATCGTGCGGTGCTGCGGGGCATACACGTCAAGAGCGCCCGCAATGCTTCGAGCGCCCGGTGGAGGGCTCGGCGAGTGCTCGCTCGAGGCGAGCTCACGAGGCGGATCTCACCGGACCAGAGTTGGGACTTCGCCAATCCCCACAGCGTTCTCTACCAGGGAACCGATACCGGCGGCGCCGCGGGGCGCGACACCTTCATCGACCTCGCGGGGTGATGCCCGCCGACGCGAACAAGGTCGCCTCGTCGATGTCCCATCCCTCGACCGGACGGAAGTGCACGAACACGCTCGAGTAATGGCTGCCTTGGAATGGCTCGGGCCGTGCGTGTGGGCAGCTCGCACTCTCGTAGAGCAGCATCTCTCCGGGTTCGAGTACAACGCTGTGCGGGTGGCCGAGGTGATCTTCGATCACCAGCGGCCACGGCTCGCCGTCGTGATCGATATGCACGACCGAACTCACCACGTGCGTCTGGAGCCGGTCACAATGGCGACGAAGGGTGTGACCATTGCGGTAGGTGCGGATGCCATATGTGGCCGTGTGGGTGAGAGCCTGGCCCGCCCACGACTCGTGGAGCTGGCGCAGCTCTTCGGCTACCCAATCGCCAAGCTCACCGATCGGCGTGAGCTCGGGTTGCCCGGTCGGCAGTACCGTCGCATCTGGCGCCTCGAGTGTTGCGTCGGCCCGGCCGGCCTCGTACGCAGCGACGAGCGCATCGTGCACCGGCCCAGGGGTCGGTACCACCTCGAACCCACGCGAGGTGAACCGTGGCAACCTCGTTCGTTGAACCTCGGTGAGCACGTCGAGGTCGACTCCGTCCGGCGACGACGGCTGATGGAACCAGCCGTTGACCGTCATGCGGGCCGCCTCGAGGCCGGCCGTCTCGGTGTGCACCTCGAGCACCTCGTGATGGACCCAACTCGGAAAGAACACGATGCTGTTGTGCGTCGGCTCGATCGTCACGAAATCGGTCCCCTGGTGCTTGGCGCCATCATGGTCGATGCTGTGATAGAGCCGCAGCTCGCCGCCGGCGAACCGTTTCGGCCGGCAGCTGAAGTAGTAGACGTAGGTCAGTCGACGCGTGGCGACATGAGGACCCCCGCTGTCGTTGTGGGGACCGAAGAAATCGCCGTCGAAGTGGACCGTCAGCTGACGCTCGATGCGATCGAGCGGGAAGTGGCCCTCGCCCAGTTCCTTACGTATGATCGGCAACAGATTGGTGAGCGGTGCCTCGAAAAGGGGCCAAATGGGCTCGCAGTCCGCAAGTGTCTGGGACCGGCGGACGTCCTCGGGGCGTTCGCCCTCGGTGGCTGTCACGACACCGCTCGTTCGAAGATCCTGCCCATGGTCGAGCACGAACTGCACCAACTCCGCGACCGCTTGTTGATCGAGGAAATCGTCGAACTGGATGTACGGAGCAGGCTGCTGTGTGAGCGTCGTCGGTCATCGGGCGAGCTGCCGATCGGCCTCGATCGCGCTGAAGGATTGTTGCTGCCGCCGCACCTGCGTCGCCGCGCGGGGACCGAAGCACCACAACTCGTGGTGCCAGCCGGGCCACGATCGCCAGAGTGTGTGCGGGTCGACTGCGAGCAACCACCGCATTGTCGATGAGGGACATGAGTGGCACCGCTCCCCGCAAAAGCACCGGATCGAACGAGAATCCCGGGACGTACGGTGCATCGACGATGATACGAACCGGCACCGGCTCGGTTGCCGTTCCCGCAGCGAAGTCTGCGGCGGCAACAAACCTGGTCTGTCCGTCACCGTCTCGGATCGAGAGATGCCGTGCGTAGGGATGGACGTTTCCGTCACGGTCGAGGGGCGCGAACTCGTCGCTCAAGTAGCTTGCGCCCGCTTCGAGGAGTGCAGCGACCAGGCTCGACTTGCCGCTGTGAGAGCGGCCGGGCACGACGACGCCGACGCCTTGCCATTCGACGGCGCCGGCATGGACGAAAAGCAGGTCGGGATGGTGCTGGGCAACCCACAGATGTACGTCGTTGGCGATCAACTCTGCCGCTCGATCGACCGAGTCGGCGGTGTCGATCAGTTCGCACGTCGCGGCGTCGAACCTCACCACCTCATGTCCGGTCAGACCTTCGCGCAGCTCATAGGTGACGTCGGCGCCACCATCGCTCGGCGTCAGGCTGACCCGAGGGGCGAGCGTGCTACGCAGATCCTCGGCGATCTCGTTTGGCGCGTGGAGCGCGATCGACAAGCCCAAGAGCCTCGCCGCAGTGCGGTTCATGTCATCGTGCGCTGGACCCTCAGGAGTGTCAGCTCAGACGGTGCCCGCGGAGGCCCGAGGGCCCGACGGAGCCAGAGCCGACCGCTGTTCCATTCTTCGGATTACCTGACCGTGCGTACAACACTTCGTGGCGAACCAGCTTCCGGGTCCACTTCCGATGTTACAGACCACAGCGGTTGCCGCACCGCAGTCGATGGCGCCTGCCCGATAGCAGGATTTGTCCCAGACGGAGTCACACCCTTCGTCCTTGCCTTCGGGTCCTTGTCCTTGTCCTTCTCCTTGCCTGTCCTTCTCTCCTTGGTCCTTGGCGTCCTTGGGGTCCTTGGGGTCCTTCGGCGGCCATCGGCGTCGGCGAAGGCGAAGGTGACGGTCGCGGGGCCGAACTCGCCGCCGCAACATTGGGGGCGATGATCGACTCGACGACCGGGATGGCCGCCACTGCGGCTGCTCCGGCACCGAGCTTGATCAGCAGCTCCGCGTCGAGACGGCATGGCGACGCTGCCTTTACCGAGGTCGATCAAGCCGGCCTCGCTCAGCTCGGCGATACCGAGTTCGACCATCTCGGGAGTCAAGTCCTCGCCCGTCAGCTCAGCCACGATCGCCCCAACCGTGCGCTCGCCATCGCACGCCGAGAGGACCAACGCCGCCGAATGGTTCAGCGCGTGCATCATCTCGTCGGCAGGATTGAAGGCGAAAAGTTCGTCTCCGGTTCGTTCCGTGACCACGCCGTCGACGCACCTCGGAACCAGCAACTCGTCCATTACTACCGCCCTTTTTGTGTGGCCTACGAAGGTCACCGATTGACCTCCAACGGTTCAGCAAACATAACAGTGTTCCAGCCTGTTTGGCAAACGGTTTGGTGCGACATTTCGATGACGAACCTTCGTTCCGATCCGGTGGGGGAGATCAACAGTTACAGATCGTCCCAAGATCCCGTACCCGGACGACGTTGACCAAGCGATGTTCGTGTCAAGCGACGACGTAATCAAGCCGGCACAGCGGACGGCCTGACAGCGTTCGGACTGGGCCCCAGGGGCAACAAGTGCAAGTCGGCTCGAACTGATCCGGCGGGCGCCGGCAACGGTGCCGGGCTCGAAGATCGATGCTCGGAACGAGTTCGGTCCCGCCCCCAAATGTCAAGAAGACCTCAAGAACGTGTCGTATTATTGTGTGGTGCTGCTATGGTTGGGGCTCTGACCACGACCACACGTGGCTCAGAAGGGCTGGACAGCTGAGATCCTTGGACCGAACACGCGGTCACCTTGATCCAAGGGGAGCTAATGGTGAGACCGGACTGTCCCTGTGTTTCGGCGGAAGATCACGGACGCCGAGGAAGGTGACCAGTCATGCAGGCGTGCCAACGCTTCCCCCATTCACAGCGAGCCTCTCGGCGCACGTCGCGTTTCGCCCCCGGGCCCTCGAACACGTCTGAGCCCCAGGTCGATCACACCGACCCCGACGACCACCGCTGCACCCGTCGCCGGTCGAACGGCCACAAGCCGACCCGTCGGCAACCACGATCAGAATTCATCCAACGCTCTCGCCAGAGCCCTGCACCCCAGCCGCGCTCTCTGAAGGACCAGCCATGACACCGACACCAACATCCGCCCCGACACCCCCGCCCGACACTTGCCATCTCCCGACGCCGACTGCCGGGCCGGAAGCTGCTGTCGATGCTGGCCGTGCTGAGCGTGATCTTGACGGCAGCAGTCCAGACCGGGCTCGGTGCCGGCAGCGCCGAAGCAGCTGTGTTGGGCGGCTTCAACATCGACGGCGTCGTGCTCGGAACCGGCGGTGAAGAGGTCGATGCGGTCTTCTTCTCCGACCCGGCCGGCAGCGTCAGCGAGTTGGGGGCGATCAACTCCAACACCACCAAGCTCGGCAACATCCACGAAGACGTTCCGACGACGCTGGAGTACACCTCGATCAACCCGGGCAACGACCTGAGCGGAGTGTGGCTCGACACCAACGTCGACGCCAACGGCGACGTCTGGCTGTACTTCGCCTTCGTGCGCGACGCGGCCTCGACCGGGCAGGTCGGCTTCGAGTTCCAGCGGGCCGAGCCGGCGCTGCTCGACGGGCTGCCGTTCGACTTCAACCAGCTCATCCTGACCAATCCGCCGGGACCGAACGCCTACACACAGAACGCGATCGACAACCACAACCCGTGGGAGAACCGGGCGGGCGACGGCACCCGCGGGAACTCCGACTTCCTGATCGTCTTCGACGTCCAAGGCCAGAGTGACGTGGTCGGGATCCGCTACTTCGACCAGAGCCAGACGCAAGGGCAGACGAACGGTGGTTGGACGGCGACCGAGATCATCGCCAGCACCAACGCGGAGGCCGCCATCGCCGGCGACCAGCTCGCCGGTGAGGGTGCGATCAACCTCAGCCAGACGGCGTTTCCGGTCGATCCGACGAGTTGCTTCACGATCGGCAACGTGCTGCCGTACTCGGTCACCGGCAACGCCGACACGGCCGACTTCAAGGATGTGGTGATCACCGATTTCGCCTCGCAGATCACGATCTCGAACTGTGGCGACGTCGTGGTCAACAAGATCACCAACCCGTCAGGGGCCACCGAGAACTTCGAGATCAACCTGTTCCAGCAAGACGGTGGAGTCGTGAACTCCAACAGCGACACCGCCCTGACCGGAACGCTGACAGGTGACGGCAGTTCCGTCGCATTCTCCGAACTGGTCGCCGACACCGATTACCAACTGACCGAGACCAACCTTCCGGCCGGCTGGGTGATCGACAACATCACGGTCGACGGGCAGGACACCGACTACGACCCTGCCACCGAAACCTTCAGCGTGACCGCAGCGGCGACCACCGTCGTCACGATCACCAACCTGCGGCCGTTCGTGCCGGCCCCCGCCTACGAGATCGCCAAGACCGTGATCGACGTCGGCGGCGACGGCCCGGACGGATCAGCCGACGAAGCCGGTGACGTGATCGAGTACCAGATCGCCGTCACCAACACCGGCAACCAGGGACTGACCGACGTGTCGGTCAGCGACCCGCTGCTCGGAACCCTCACCGGCCCCACCGGCGACACCGACAACGACGGTGTGCTCGACGCCGATGAGTCGATCGACCAACACGACAGCGACGGCGACCAGAAGCTCGATGCCGCAGAGACCTGGGTCTACACCGGCTCGTACGCCGCGTCGCAGGCCACCATCGACGGCAACGGCGTCGACACCAACGGAGACATCGACGGCGACGGAGACATCGACAACACCGCCTCGGTCGTCAGCACCGAGCTCCCGGATCCGCAGAGCGCCAGCGCCACGGTTCCCGTCGTGCAGGCCCCGGCGATCACGATCGTGAAGACCGGCACCCTGAACGACGACGACGGCACGTCGGGTGCGTCCGCCGGCGACACCATCGCCTACAGCTTCACGGTGACCAACGCCGGCAACGTCACACTCACCGATGTGACCGTGACCGACGTGTTCGACGCGCCGGCAGACGATGCCCAGCTCGGTGACATCGTGTGCGCCGCCGACGACAACGACCACGTGATCGCCGTCATGGCACCGGGTGCAGTCGTCGACTGTTCGGCCGCCTACACGTTGCAGCAGGCCGATGTCGACAACGCCGGCGTCTCCAACACCGCCACGGCGTCGGGCCTCGACCCGAGCGGTGCGCCGGTCACCGACAGCGACGACGAGTCGGTGATCCTGGCGCCCAACGCCGACCTGTCGATCATCAAGACGGCCAGCGCCGCACAGGTCGGAGCCGGCGGCGGGTTCGACTGGATCCTCGACGTCACCAACGCCGGCCCGGGTACTGCGATCGACGTGGTGATCAGCGACGACGTGCCGAGCGAGGTCACCGTCACCGGTGTCAGCTCGGCCGACTTCACCTGTGGCGCAGCCGGAAATGCCGTCACGTGCACCGTTGCGTCGATGGCGGTCGGTGCGACCGGCCGTGTCACGATCGCCGTGTCGGTGCCGTCGGATGCTGCCGGCGGGTCGATCGACAACGTCGGCACCGTCGAGTCGAGCACGCCCGATCCGGATCCGACCAACAACAGCGACGCGACCTCGGTCGACCTGGTCGCCCAGTCACCGGTGACGACGACAACCACCACGACGACAACCACGACGACACACCACACACGACGACTCCCACGACGACAACACCACGACGACACCCACCACGACGACACCCACCACGACGACACCCACGACGACGACGCCCGCCATCACGACGACTCCCGCCACCACGACGTCGACGGTGGCGCTGCAGCTCGCTGTCAACCTGCCCAAGACGGGCACGGATGCCACCGATGGCGTGGTCCGGGCCGCAGTGCTGCTGCTGCTGTTGGGCGCCGGCATGCTGCTGGTCACCCGTCGCCGCTGGAACGAGACGACCACCACACGCTGACCGACCGACACCGTCAGCACCAGTGCGGGGCTGACGGTGTCACAGGTCGTCGCCGGCGGTGTACCGCCAACGATGATCGCCAACGGTGATCGCCAACGGCTACCGGCTGGAGGTGAGCCTCAGTGGCCCTGCTTCCGGAGGCGACCCATCTCGCGCTCGACGTCACGTTTCGAGTCGCGTTCGGCGATCGCCTGGCGCTTGTCACCCTTGGTGCGGCCCTTGCCGACGCCCAGCTCGATCTTGACGCGCCCGTCTCGGAAGTACAGACTGAGCGGCACGACCGAGACCCGCTCCTGGTCGATGCGAGCCTTGAGCTTGGCGATCTGATCGCTGTGCAGCAGTAGCTTGCGTGACCGGTCCGGGTCGTGAGCCCCGAAGCCGATCGCGAACGAATACGGCGCCACGTGCATGCCTTCGAGCCAGGCCTCTCCGTTGCGGATACGGACGTAGCCGTCGGTGATCTGGACCTGCGCCTCGCGCATGCTCTTGACCTCGCTGCCGAGCAACACCAGCCCGGCCTCGTAGGTGTCGGTGATGTCGTAGTTGCGACGGGCGACACGGTTGCCGGCGATCAGCTTCGTGCCGTCAGGTGCACCCTTGGACTTCTTTGTCTTCCCCATCGCAGGACCGAGGCTATCGGTGCCCCAACCGGGCGGCAGCTAGGATTCTGGTCGTGCTGCGACTCGACCGGCAGGCGTTCGATGCCATCAGCGACCTGGCGTTTCGTGAGTACCCGATGGAGATGTGCGGCCTGATCGCCGGCGCACCGGGGGCCGACCATGTCGAGCACTTCTACGCCTGTCGCAACAACGCCGAGTCGGCCAAGGTCTACACGATCGATCCGAACGACCACTTCAAGGCCGAGCTCGACGCCGATGACCACGATTGGGAGATCAACGGCGTCGTGCACAGCCACACCCACTCCGAGCCGTACCCCAGCCCGACCGACGTCGCCCAGGCCCCCGATCCGGACTGGCACTACGTGATCGTCTCGCTCAAGCGCGACGCCCCCGAGCTGCGCAGCTACCGGATCGTCGACGGCCAGCCCAGCGAAGAACCGATCGAATTCACAACTGCGACTGATCGGTGACGCCGCACTCAGCGCACGAGCAGCCACACGATCAGGGCTGCGACCACCGCGTCGACAGCGATGAACGCTGCCAGCAGTCTGGTCCGGCGTGACCCCCGCGCCGGCGTGATGATCGCCTGGGGGCGAACAGCGGGCATCGGCTGCGAGTACGTCGGCTGGTGAGCGGTGGCGTGCGCGCTGGGCGGCGTCGAATCGTGTCGCCCGAGTGCATCGCGGACCGCGGTGCGTTGCGGTTCGGGGATCTCATCGATCGATGCGTAGTGCACCCCGTCGATGTCGTACGACTCGCTCGATTGATGGACCACGTGGTGCGTCGTGCCCCCGGCTTGCACGATGTCGGGGACACCGTTGCCGTCGCGGTCGGCCATCAGCGAGGCGATCGAATCGCGATAGGGCTGGGGAACCTCGTCGAGCGACTGATACGTCTGCCCGTTCACCTCGAACCGCTGCCGGTCGGTGTTGCGATCAACCATCCAGTCCAGAGTAACTACAGCCGTGACGATGCTGCGCCGAGAGTCGGCTACGCCGGGGTGTGGCGAGGGGCCGAGGCCCTAGCGGTACGCGTGGAGAAGTAGTGGACACGCTTCAAGTTGGCGATCACGTCGATCTCGAACCGGTACGTGGCGACCCGGTCGGGTGCATCGGCCAGCAGGCGTTGACCCTGGTGGGCAGCGGCAGCCAGTTCGAGACGGCTGATCTCGCCCTTCAGCCGCTCGGCATTGTGGATCGCGGTGGCGTCGCGGGCGTCGAGCGCCCGCATCGCCTCGTCGAGCCCCTCCAGCACCTTGGCGTGGAGTGCCTCGAGCACCTCGCGGGTCTCGGCGCTGACCACCAGGTTGTGCTCGACGCGGGTGAGACCGAGCGCGACGAGGTTGGTCTCGATGATGTCGGCCGCCGACTCGAGGTTGTTGGCGGCGTCCATCATGTTGGTCAGCTCCTTCGTGGTCGTGGTCGAGATCTTCTGGGTGCCGATCTCGCGCAGGTAGTCGATGACCTGCTCGTGCAGCGCGTCGACCTCGTCGTCGAGGTTTTGCACCGCGACGAGTTCCCATCGCGTGCCGTCGATCAGTGCCGGCAAAACGGTTTCGAGCATCTGACGCGTTCGGCGCCCCATCCGGATGATCTCGAGGCGGGCATGGGCGAGCGCCAACTCTGGCGTGGCGAACAACCCGCGGTCGAGGTGTTTGGCGGCGATCACGAACTCGTCATCGCCGCGGTCGGGAAGGATCCGCGTCACCAGGCGCGCCAGTTGCGGCACGAACAGAATGAACAAGAACGCGTTCAACACGTTGAAGATCGTGTGGGCGTTGGCGATCTGGCGTTCGATCGGACCTCCGATCGCGGTCACCCAGTCGGTCAACAGCCAGATCAACGGTAGCCAGATCGCGACCCCCAGCACGTTGAACAACGTGTGCCCGGCGGCCGCACGCATCCCGTCACGGTTCTTGCCGAGGGCGGCCAGGATCGCCGTGATGGCGGTGCCGACATTGGCGCCCAGGATCAAGGCGATGCCGGTCTGGATGTTGATGAGATCCTGTTGGGCGAGGGCGATCACGACGCCGGTCGTCGCCGACGACGACTGCACGAGCCCGGTGAACAGCGCAGCCACGGCGATGCCGAGGAACGGGTTCTCCAGCGTGGCCATGGCGTCGATGAACGTCTCGGAGTCGCGCAGCGGCGACATCGCGTCGCCCATCATGGTCATCCCGAAGAACACCAGGCCGAGCCCCAGGATCGCCGTCCCCCAGGCCTGGCGTTCGGGGCGTTTGGACATGAACGTCATGCCGAAACCGACCGCCACGCCGATCAGCGAGTAGCTCGTGATCTTGAACGCCACGATCTGAGCGGTGATCGTGGTGCCCACGTTGGCGCCGATGATCACCCCGAGTGACTGCGTCAGCGACATCAGACCGGACGAGATGAACCCGACCACCAGCACGGTCGTGACCGACGACGACTGGATCAATGCCGTGACACCGGCCCCGGTGGCCATGCCTGCGAAGCGGTTGGTCGTCAGCCTCGCCAGCACATCGCGCATGCGCGATCCGGCGATCAGGCGCAATGCCTCGGTCATGCGGTCCATCCCGAGCAGGAAGATCGCCAAACCGCCGAGCATCTCGACGACTACCAGGAAGGTGTCGATGTCACCATTCGCCTCATCGGCGAGCAGCGAGGTCAGCACGTCGGTGCCAGGAAGGATCGCATGAGGGTCAGATCCTTCCGTATCGGGCGATGCCGTGTCAATCACGCTGGGAACTCAGGCCGACGACGACCGTCCGAGCGACGGGTCTGGCGCTGGCGCGAGTAGATTCACGACTACACACATCGGATTTGTCGGAATATGATCGAACAGGAGTGGGTTGGACACGACGATGAGCACTTTGGAGACGCACCACCACCGTGATCGGCTGATCCCCGGGATCAGCAACGTGCACGCCAACGTGCTCGATCTGATCGGCAACACCCCGATCGTCGACGTCTCCAACCTGTCGCCCAACCCCAACGTGCGGATCCTCGCCAAGCTCGAGATGCAGAACCCGTTCGGCTCGGTCAAGGACCGCATCGCCAAGGCGATGATCGAGGCCGCAGAGAACGATGGCAGCCTGCTCCCCGGCCAGACGATCCTCGAACCTTCGTCCGGCAACACCGGGATCGCTCTGGCGGCGATCGCCCGGCTGAAGGGCTACCCGATCAAGATCCTGCTCCCCGACAGCGTGTCGATCGAGCGCCGACAGATGCTCGAGATCATGGGCGCCGACGTGATCCTCACACCTGGCCCGGAAGGTTCCAACGGCGCCGTCAAGCGGGCGCAACAGATGGCGGACGAGCATCCCGAGTGGTGCTTCATCTACCAGTACGCCAACGAGGCCAACCCGACCGCCCACTACGAAGGCACCGGGCCGGAGATCTGGCGTGACGTGCCCGAGATCACGCACTTCGTCGCCGGGCTCGGCACCAGCGGCACCCTGATGGGTACCGGCCGGTATCTCAAGGAGCAGAACCCCGAGATCCAGATCGTGGCCGTCGAGCCGCCGTTGGGTGAGCGTGTCGAGGGTCTTCGCAATATGGACGAGGGCTACATCCCGCCGATCTTCGAGAACTGGAACGGATTCGATCTGCTCGACCGCAAGCGCGTCGTGCGCCCACGCGAATCGATCGAGTGGACCCGCCGACTCGTCAACGAGTGCGGGGTCTTCGCAGGGTTGTCGACCGGAGCCGCCCTCGCAGGCGCCGCCAAGGTCGCGGATTCGATCGACCACGGCACGATCGTGTTCATCGTCTGCGACGGTGGTTGGAAGTACCTCTCGACCGGTGCCTACACCGCCGACCTCGACGAGGCCGAGGCCAACGCCGAGGCGATCATCTACTTCTGACAGTTCTGGAGACTTCTGGTCGCCTCGATTTTTCTCGGGCGTATCGGCGCGCCTACGATCTGAAACCAATGCCGCAGCTTCCTCCAGCTCTCGCTCGGTTCTTCCCGATCCCGCGACCCGCGCGGGCAGCACTGGTCGTGCTGCTGATCTACATCTTCCTGGTCGGCGTCTCGTCGCTCGAGGGTGGCATCAAGGTGATGGGCGCCGACACCCAGGCCAGCCTGTTCTCGAACGTCGACCATCCACTGGCCGGTTTGTTCGTCGGCATTCTCGGCACGGTGCTGGTGCAGTCGTCGTCGGCCAGCACCTCTGTCATCGTCGGCCTGGTGGCGTCGGGGGCGCTCGGGGTCGACGCAGCCGTTCCGATGATCATGGGCGCCAACATCGGTACGACCGTCACGAACACGCTCGTCTCGCTCGGCCACGTTCGTCAGTCCAACGAGTTCCGTCGGGCCTTCGCGGCGGCCACGGTGCACGACTTCTTCAACGTCATGGCGGTGGCGATCCTGCTGCCGCTCGAGCTGGCGACCGGTTGGATCTCCTCGATCGCCGAATGGATCAGCGAGCGGCTGGTCGGATCGGCCGGCACCGAGTGGGAGAGCCCGATCAAGAAATGGGTCAAGGAACCCGTTGGGTGGCTCAAAGACGCGCTCGGATCGTTCGGCGCCGAAACCAACGTGCTCGGCACCCTGATGGTGATCTTCGGCCTGATCGTGGTGCTCTCGTCGCTGATCCTCATCACCAAGAACATGAAGACCCTGATCGCCGAACGGGTCGAGCAGTCGATGAACGCGATCCTCGGCCGCGGCGGCGGCTTCGTGGCGATCGTCATCGGCATGTTGATCACGATCGCGGTGCAGAGCTCGAGCATCACCACCTCGATCCTGATCCCGATGGCGGCGGCCGGAGTGATCAAACTCAAGAACGCCTACCCGGTCACGCTCGGCGCCAACGTCGGCACCACGATCACGGCCCTGCTGGCCGCATTGGCAGCAAGCCGCCCCGAGGCACTCACCGTCGGGCTGGTGCACACCGTGTTCAACGTGGTCGGGATCCTGCTGTTGTACGTGATCCCGATCATGCGGCCGGTTCCGATTATCCTGGCCGAGAAACTGGCCGACGTCGCAGTGCAGCGCCGCATGATCGCTGTCGCCTACGTCGTTGGTTCGTTCATCGTCGTGCCGCTTGTCGGTGTGGCAATCTTCCGTTAGGTCCTGGAGGTCTACTCATGGTCATGTCGTTCTTCCGCAAGTCTGAATCGGGTATGGATCACATCTCCCACCAGACGATCTCGATGCTGGGCGACGCCCGCCACTCGTTCGACCTGGCGTCGACGGTGATCCTCAGCGGCGCCGACGCGGCAGCGATCGGTGCCGACATCGAGGCGACCGATGACCGCATCAACAAGGCCGAACAAGCGCTCCGTTCCGAACTGGTCGTGCACGTCTCGGTGCGCGGCGGCGGCGACATCGGGCTGGTGCTGGGCTACACGCTGCTGCTCAAGAAGATCGAGCGAATTGGCGACCAGGCCAAGAACATCTTCGACCTCGCCGCCGACGGCGTCTCGCTGTCGGGTTCCGACGACATCGACGAGTTCGTCGCCCGCCGCCAGGAAATCTCCCAGATGTACGTCGAAGCGGCCGACCTGCTGGCCTCACACGACGCCGCCGCCGCCAAGCAGTTCCTGGCCCGCTCACTCGAGGTCAACGAGGCCTGTGGCGCCAAGGTGCGCGAGTACATGCACTCCGATCAACCCGGCAGCTGGGCCGTGCCGCGGGCGATGCTGTACCGCTACTGGAAGCGGATCGTGGCCAACCTGGGCGGCATCGTCACAGCAGCCATCGAGCCACTCCAGAACATCGACTACCTCGACGACGGCGCCACCGACATCGACGACTGACCGGCATCGACTGACCGGGCCCGCCCGGTCTACTTGTGCTGCAGCCCGATCGACTGGGAGCCCAGGAATCGGCTCGTGTACGACGTGATGTTGCCGATGTAGTTGGCCCGCTCGTAGGCGGCCGGGTCGGCAGTAGCATCGCGGCTGACGGCACCGCGCATCTCGGCGACCGACAGATAACCATGCTCGCTCATCCAATCGCGCAGCTCGGTCTCCATCGTGGCGATGTGGGCGGTGCCGTGGAACAACAGCGCCGAGGTGCTCATGGCGATGTCTGCCCCCGCCAGGACCAGCTTGGCCGCGTCGCGGCCGGTGTGGACCCCCGTCGATCCGGCGATCGAGATCGAGAGGAACTCACGAGCGATACCGATCCAGCGCAGCGGCAACCTCAGCTCGGCCTGGTTGCTGAGCGAGATCCTCGGTTTGATGTCGAGCGTGTCCATGTCGAGGTCGGGTGAGTAGAACCTGTTGAACATCACGACACCGGCCGCACCGGCATCTTGGAGGGCGAGCAAGAACGCCGCCACCGACGAGTAGAACGGCGAGATCTTGACCGCCACAGGAAGGCTGACTTCCTCGGCGACGAGCGCCACCAGTTCGAGCTGCTCGGCCTCGATCGCCAGGCCCGCGACAGCAGGGTCGGCAGCCACGGTGTAGAGGTTGAGCTCGATCGCATCGGCGCCGGCATCCTCGAGCAGCTTGGCGTATCTCAACCAGCCCCCGACATTGGTGCCGTTGAGGCTGGCGATGATCGGCACGTCGACCCGGTGCTTGGCAGCTTCGACCAATGCCAGATAGGTATCGGTGCCCGAGTTGTAGCCGTCGACCTCGGGCAGGAACGAGGACGCCTCCCCGAAACTGTCGTGGTGCAGCGAGAACAGCCGGTCGATCTCGCTGGTCTCGTGTTCGATCTGCTCTTCGAACAGTGAGGGCAGCACGATCGCAGCGACCCCGGCCTGCTCGAGCTCGGCCATCTTGTCGAGATCACCCGTGTACGGACCTGCCGACGCCACGAGGGGCGACCGCAGCCGGAGACCGAGATAGTCGACGTGTAGATCACTCATGGCTGGTCTCCTCAACAGAGGTAGTGGCTTCAGAGGTAGTGGCTTCAGCGGTGGCTTCGTCCGGGTCGATCTCGGCCACATGGTCGTGAGCGCCGAACTGAGGAACTCGTCGCTCGACCTGAACCAACTGTGAGTAGTAGTTCCAGCGCTCGTCGATGCCGGCCTGAGCGAGATCGAGCAGCTCATCGGAGCGGGCAGGGTCGGACCGGGCGAGCATCGCGTACCTGGCCTCCTGCAGCGCAAATTCGCGCAACGGAATCGACGGTGCAGCCGAGTCGAGCTGGAATGGGTGCTCGTGCTCGGCGACCGATGGCTTGAACCGGTACAGCGGCCAGTACCCCGACTTCACGGCCTCTTTCTGGTGCGCCATCGAAGTGGTCATGTCGATGCCGTGGGCGATGCAGGTCGAGTAGGCGATGATCAGCGACGGTCCGTCCCACTCGTCGGCCTCGCGGAACGCCTTGACGGTTTGGATCTCGCTGCCACCCATCGCCACCTGGGCGACGTACACGTTTCCGTAGCTGCGGGCCACAGCACCGAGATCTTTCTTGGCGGTCGCCTTGCCGGCCGTGGCGAACTTTGCCACGGCGCCCAATGGGGTCGCCTTGGAAGCCTGACCACCCGTGTTGGAGTAGACCTCGGTGTCGAGCACGAGCAGGTTGACATTGCGCCCACTACCGAGCACGTGGTCGACACCGCCGTAGCCGATGTCGTACGCCCAGCCGTCGCCACCGACGATCCAGGTACTGCTGCGCACCAGCTCGTCGGCAATCGTGTCGAGCCGGCGTGCACGATGATCGTCGATATCGACGAGGCGTTGCCGCAGCTCGGCGACCCGGGCGCGTTGACCGATGATCTCGCCCTCGGTGGGTTGGGCATTGGCGAGCAGGGCGGTAGCCAGATCGTCGCCGATCGTGCCGGCCAGCTCGGCGACCAGACGGGCAGCCTCGTTCTGGTGGTGCTCGATGCCGATCCGCATGCCCAACCCGAACTCGGCGTTGTCCTCGAACAGCGAATTGGCCCACGCCGGCCCGAGCCCCTGATCGTTCTTCGCCCACGGCGTGGTCGGCAGGTTGCCGCCATAGATCGACGAACAGCCGGTGGCGTTGGCGACCAGCAAGCGGTCACCGAACAACTGGGTCAGCAACTTGAGATACGGAGTTTCGCCACACCCGGAACAGGCGCCGGAGAACTCGAACAGCGGCTGCAGGAGCTGCGTGTTCTTGACGGTGTCGTGGCTGATGGCGGTGCGGTCGAGTTCGGGGATCGTCGCGAAGAAGTCCCAGCGTTGCCGTTCGCGATCGCCGTGCTCGTTGGCGTCACGCATGTTGATCGACTTGCGCTTGACCTCGGACTTGTCCTTGGCCGGGCAGACCTCGACGCAGATGCCACACCCCGTGCAATCATCGGGGGTGACCTGCACCGTCAGATGGTGGCCGTCGAGCTCGCGAGACCGGAACGTCTTCGTGAGGAAACCGTCGGGGGCCTGGGCGATCGCCTGCGGCTCGTAGACCTTCAACCTGATTGCAGCGTGCGGGCACACGATCGCGCACTTGCCACAATCGATGCAGATGTCGGGCTCCCACACGGGTATCTCGGTGGCGAGACGACGCTTCTCGTACTGCGTGGTGGCGGTCGGGAACGTGCCATCGACCGGGAACGCCGACACCGGCAGCAGATCGCCCCGGCCGGCGATCAGGGCCGATGTGACCCGCTCGATGAAGTTGCGATCGTCGCCGGCGGCGACTGTTGCCGAGGCGGGAATACCGGGGATCAGGTGGGTGACCTCGACCCGTTCCGCAACCGGCTCGGGAACCGCCAGCTCGGTCATCTCGCCGAGCGCCATGTCGACGGCCGCCTGATTGCGCTCGACCACCAACCTGCCGCGTCGGCCGTACGCATCCTCGATCGACTTCTTGATGGCGGCGATCGCCTGGTCGGGGTCCATCACGTTGGCGAGCGCGAAGAAGCACGGCTGCATGACGGTGTTGATGCGTCCCGGCATCCCGAGCTCGCGGGCGACACGGGCGGCGTCGATCGTGAACACCCGCACATTACGATCGATGATCTCCTGCTGGATGAGTGCGGGAAGGTGGTCCCACACCTCGTCGGCCGGATACGGGGCATTGAGCAAGAACGTGGAACCCGGCTTGGACAGCTCGAGCACATCGAACCGGTCGAGCAAACCGAACTGATGGCAGGCGACCAGATCGGCATCCTCGACGAGATAGGTCGACCGGATCGGAGCCGGGCCGTAGCGAAGGTGTGACACGGTCATCGAGCCCGACTTCTTCGAGTCGTAGACGAAATAGCCCTGTGCGTACAGGTCGGGCTGTTCGCCGATGATCTTCACCGACGCCTTGTTGGCGCCGACGGTGCCATCGCTGCCGAGCGCGTAGAACACCGCCGAACGGTGCGGCGTGTCGACTCGGAAATCGGCGTCGACCTCGAGGCTGAGGTTGGTGACGTCGTCGACGATGCCGACGGTGAAGCGTCGCCTGGGCCGATCCCCGGCGAGCTGATCGAAGACCGCTTTCACCATGCCGGGCGTGAACTCTTTCGAGCCCAACCCGTAGCGTCCACCGATGACGCGAATGTCGGATTGCTCGTTGTCGGAGAGCACCGTGACGATGTCCTGCAGCAACGGCTCGCCCACCGAACCGGCCTCCTTCGTGCGGTCGAGCACAGCGATCGAACGGACCGTGTCGGGCAGAGCGGCGAGAAAGGCATCGGTGGGGAAGGGGCGGAACAACCGGATCGTGATCAGGCCGACACGCTCGCCGGCGGCCGTGAGGTGCTCGACGGTTTCCTCTGCGGCGCCGACACCCGAACCCATCATCACGATGACCCGTTCGGCATCGGGCGCGCCCGTGTACTCGACCAGCCCGTAGCTGCGGCCCGTGAGTTCGGCCAGCTCGTCGAACACGTCGGCGACGATGCCCGGAACGGCGTCGTGATAGATGTTGGCGGCCTCCCGGCCCTGGAAGAACACGTCGGGGTTCTGCGCCGTGCCGCGCACCACCGGTGCGGTCGGCCGCAAACGGCGCAGCTTGTGGGCGGCGATGTCGTCCTCGCCGACCAGCGACTTCAGCTGGTCGTCATCGAGGAGTTCGATGCGATTGATCTCGTGCGAGGTGCGGAACCCGTCGAAGAAGTGCAGGAACGGCACCCGCGACCGCAGGGTGGCGGTGTGGGACACAGCAGCGAAGTCGTGGGCCTCCTGGACCGAGCTGGCCGCAAGCATCGCGAACCCGGTGGTGCGCGCCGCCATGACGTCACTGTGATCGCCGAAGATCGACAGGGCATGCGTGGCGAGCGCTCGGGCGGCGACATGGATCACGGTCGGCGTGAGCTCGCCGGCGATCTTGAACATGTTCGGCAGCATCAGCAGCAGGCCCTGGGAGGCCGTGAACGTGGTGGCGAGAGCGCCCGTCTGGAGCGAGCCGTGGAGAGCACCGGCGGCGCCAGCCTCGGACTGCATCTCGACGACATCGGGGACGCTGCCCCACAGGTTGGGCTGATTTGATGCCGCCCACGTGTCGGCATGTTCGCCCATCGGCGACGCAGGGGTGATCGGATAGATGGCGACGGCTTCGGAAAGTGCGTAGGCAACACGTGCCGCCGCTTCATTGCCGTCGATCAAGGCGGAGGTCATGTGTCCATTCTGCTGTCTCGCCGACCGGATTCGGCACGGCACAAAGTCCCCTTCCGGCCACCGGTCGGCACGGATCCGGCGATTTTCTCGCTATTCGAGACGGCGAACAGCCGGCTGAGGGCGTTCGAGCGCCCTCGAGCGTGATCGATGCCTCGACCGCGCGGCACCCGTCGTCGCCGACGATCACCGGGTTGAGGTCGAGCTCGACGATCTCGGGATGGTCGGATGCGAGTTGCGCGACCCGACTGACGACGTCGGCAACCGTCTCGAGTCGATCGTCATCGAGCATCGACGCCGCCTTCGTGGCCGAAACCAGCGATCTGGCAACCGAGGGCGAGATCGGAGCCAGGCGGCTCGTTTCGTCCCCGATCAGATCGGCCTGGACGCCACCCAACCCGACCGTGATGACCGGCCCGATGCGATCATCGACGGTGATGTGCATGCGCAGATCGAGCCCGGGCGGGACCATCTGCTGCACGAACACGGGGCTGGCATCGTCGCCGAGGTGGAGGCGCATGATGTCGACCGCCTCGACGACGTCAGCCGACTCGCTGAGATCGAGCGCGATGCCGGCCTCAGCGGAACGCCCGACACGTCGACGAGCCGACTTGACCGCAGCCGGATAGCCGATCGAGTCCGCCGTGGCAACCGCCTCGCCGATGTCGACGAGCTCGGTGCGCGGCATCGTGACACCGTACGAGTCGAGCAGCTCGCGCAGTGGGCCGGGAGGCATCGACCCGGTCGGCAGATACTCGCTGATGATGGCGTCGGCACGAAGCCGATCGATCCGGGCGGGTGGCTGAGCGTCGTGATCGGACTCGATGTTGCGCAACCAGCGCGAGTAGGCGGCAACCCGCCCGAGCGAAGCGGCGGCCTGCTCGGGGAAGGCGAACGCCGGGATCGCCGACCCCGGCCGTAAGGGTCCGTCGCCCGAACCGAGCATGACGGCGATGACCGGCTTGTCGCCACCGCCGGCGGCGGTCTCGATACCGTCGATCGGCTTTCCGATCGCGCTCACGACGGCAGGTGCGTGCACGACGAACACGGCGTCGACCGTGTCGGACGCCAGTGCCGCAGAGATCGCGCCCTGGTAGTCGGCCGGCTGGCTGCGCCAATCGAGCTCGATCGGTGGGGGCACGACCTTGAGCCCGGCGGCCATCAGCGTCGCAGTTGCGAGCACCTCGGGGCTGCGGGCGTTGCTGAGTACGGCGACCCGATTGCCGGCCATCAGCGGTTGGCTGGCGAACACCCGGACCGTGTCGAGCAGGGCGGCCACCGTTGGTACCTCGATCACGCCGGTCTGCTCGTACAGCGCGTCGTTGCCGATGCCGACGAGGGCGGCGCCCGTACGGACCGAGACGATCGGCTTGCGGGCCGAAACCCGCTTGGCGATGCGGGCCAGCTTGCGCGGGTTGCCGAGCGACTCGGTGTACAGGGCGATCACGTCGGTCGCCTCGTCGTCCTCCCAGAACTGGAGCAGGTCGTTGGCCGACAGGTCGCACTTGTCGCCGAGCGACACGAACCACGACAAGCCGAGTTGGAGTGAGGCGGTGAGCCGCAGCAGCGAGTTCCCGAGCGTGCCGGACTGCATCGAGATCGCCACGTTTCCGGGAGGCAGGGTGACCGCCGTCAACGCAGCTTGGAGTGCTGTGTCCGTGCGAGGTGAGGCGACGCCCATACTGGCGGGCCCGATGATCCGGAGACCGTTGCGGCGTGCATGGGCGACCAACGCCTCGACATCGACACCGGTGTGTTCGACCGCCGTCACCACGATCGCGCCACGGACGCGCTTGGCGATGCAGTCATCGATGGCGGAGGCCAGGGCGTCGGCCGGGACGGCGATCACGGCCAGCCCGACCTCGTCAGGAATGTCGGCCAACGAGGCGAACATCGTCGTCGAGGCGATGGCGTTGTTCGGGTTCACGGCGTAGACGGGGCAGCGGGCGTCGGCGTTGACGTTCGCCCACAGCATCTGCCCGACCGAGCCTGGTTCGTCGGATGCCCCGATCACCGCGATCGAGGACGGGAGCAGGAGGCGGGCGACGGCGCGCGAGTCGGAGCGCTGCTCGCGACGCTCGACCGAGTCGATGTACTCGGAGGTGTCCTCGAGATCGAAGTCGACGTCGATCACGCCAGAGTCGAAACGCCGATGGACCGGCCATCCGGCCTTGGCGAAGACCGCCAGCATGCTGCGGTTGTTGCCGAGCGTCTGGGCCGTGAACCGGGTGATGCCGTTGTGGCGGGCGACAGCGGCCAAATGCTCGAGCAGCAAGGTGGCGATGCCTTTGCCGTGGTGCTCGTCGCCGACCATGAACGCCACCTCGGCGTCCTCACGGTTCTTCCAACGCTCGTAGCTGGCCCAGGCGATGAACTCGCCGTGTTGCTCGACAAGGAAGGCGACGCGATCGACGAAATCGACCGTTGTGAACCGCGTCAGCTCATCGTCGGACAGGCTGGGCTTGGGGGAGAAGAAGCGCAGGTAGCGACTGTCCGGGGACTGGCGGCCGTGAAACTCGTTGAGGGCGGGCGCATCTGCCGGGGTGATCGGCCGGATCACAGCCGTGTTGCCGTCTCCGAGCACCACCGTGGAGGTCCATCGCTCGTTGTCCGCAGCCGCGTCCATCCCCTGAGCTTGCCAGTTTCCGGGTCGGTTCGTGTCAGTGCCGTCCGTGACGCATGTCGCACGTCGTAGCCTGTCCACGCGATGCAGCGCCCCATCGGGATGTTCGACTCGGGATTCGGCGGACTGACCGTGGCCCGCGCCCTGATGGATCTCGTGCCGGCCGAGGATCTCGTCTACATCGGCGACACCGGTCGCTACCCGTACGGCTCGAAGCCGTTGGCCGACGTCCAGACCTACGCACACGAGCTGGCCCGCTCGCTGGTCGACGATTTCGACGCCAAGGCGATCATCGTCGCCTGCAACACGGCCACCGCTGCCGGGCTCGACGAGATCCGGGCCGAGTTGCCGGTGCCGATCATCGATGTCGTCGAGCCCGGCGCACGGGCGTTGGTCAAGGCCACCACCTCGGGCCGGGTGGGCGTGATCGGTACCGTCGGCACGGTCTCGTCGGGTGCCTACGTGCACGCCGTCGCCCGCTCGGGGGCGCCTGTTCACCTCGTTTCGGCCGCCTGCCCCGGCTTCGTCGAATTCGTCGAGCGAGGTCAAACGGTCGGTGACGAGGTGACCGTGCTGGCCGAGCGTCTGCTGGCTCCGATCCGCGACGCACACATCGATGCACTATTGCTCGGTTGCACGCACTACCCGTTTCTGGCCCGCACGATCAGCGATGTGGTCGGGCCATCGGTCACGCTCGTCAGCTCCGCCGACGAGACCGCGTTCGCCGCCCGCGACCGGCTGTCCGAGCTCGGCTTGCTGCGGGCGGAGGCCCGCCCCGGGCGGCACCGGTTCCTGTCGAGCGGTGACATCGAGCTGTTCCGCGAGCTCGGCGGCCGTTTGCTGGGCCCAGAGCTGGCCCACACCGAACGTTGGCCGTTGGTTGGCGCTGAATCCGACTGACCGGATCTGGCTGGCCGGATCTGAGCATAAGGTGGTCGGCATGACCCGACCCGACGGCCGCCAAGTCGACGAACTGCGCCCCATCAGCTTCGAACGAGACTTCACCGAGATGGCCGATGGCTCGTGCCTGGTCAGCTTCGGCAAGACCCGCGTGCTGTGCACCGCATCGATCGACGAGGACGTCCCACGTTGGATGCGCGGCAACGGCAAGGGCTGGGTCACCGCCGAATACTCGATGCTGCCCGGCTCGTCACCCGAACGCGTCGGACGCGAGGCGGCGAGGGGCAAGCAGAGCGGTCGCACGGTCGAGATCCAACGCTTGATCGGCAGGTCGTTGCGGGCCGCCTGCGACATGACCGTGCTCGGCGAGCGTCAGGTGATGGTCGACTGTGACGTGTTGCAGGCCGATGGTGGTACCCGCACCGCCAGCATCTGCGGCGGGTTCCTGGCGCTCCACGACGCGTTGACGCGGGTGATGCAGCGGGGAGGGATCGCGGCCCATCCGCTGCACTCGTTCTGCTCGGCGATCAGCGTCGGCATCGTCGATGGTGTTCCGATGCTCGACCTGCCCTACGTCGAGGACAGCCGAGCCGAAGTCGACATGAACGTCGTCATGTTGGCACCGTCCGACGGCGGCGAAGCCCGGTTCGTCGAAGTGCAGGGCACCGCAGAGGGAATGGCGTTCACCCGGGGCGAACTCGACTCGCTCCTGGTTCTGGCCGAAGGCGGCCTGGCCGAGATCACGGCGCTGCAACGAGAGCTGGTCGCCAGCCCTCCCAGCCGCCGATGAGCCGGGTGCCGCAACTCGTCTGCGCCTCTGCCAACCCCGACAAGGTCGCCGAGATCGAGTTCATCCTGCGCGACGTGGTCGACCTGGTGCCGAGGCCCCCCGGCCTGCCCGACGTGGTCGAAGACGCCGACACGCTGGAAGGAAACGCCCGCCTGAAGGCCGCTGCGATCTGTGAGGCCACCGGGCTGCCGGCCGTCGCCGACGACACCGGGCTCGAGGTGATCGCGCTCGACGGTGCCCCCGGCGTGTACTCGGCACGCTGGGCAGGCGAGCACTGCAGCTACGCCGACAACCGCAACAAGTTGCTACACGAGCTGTCAGGACACACCGATCGGCGGGCGGTGTTCCGTACCTGTGTGCTGGTGCGCTGGCCCGACGGACGTGAACTGTCGGTCGACGGGGCGTGCCCCGGCATGATCGCCGACGCTGAGCGCGGCGAGCGCGGCTTCGGCTACGACGCCGTGTTCGTGCCCGACGAGGGCGACGGCCGGTCGTTCGCCGAGATGACCGACGCCGAAAAGCACGCCATCTCGCATCGCGGCAGGGCGTTTCGTCACCTGCTCGCAGCGCTGTCGAACCGGAGCTGACCGCTCACCAGCCGCGCAGGTCGATCGGCCAGCGGTCGATCACCTCGTCATCGCGAATGATCCAGGTGGCCTCGTGCATCGCCATCGTCGGGTCGACGTGGGCGGGAACGACGCGGACCCGATCGCCGACCGTTGGACGATCGATCGGCTGATACGTGAGGTGCTCGTCGGAGCAGAACCACACCTTCGCATCGGGCACCGTCGGGTTGCCGTGGTCCATCCCCAACGACTTGAGCCCGACGTCGGCGACCGACCATTCGTCGCTGACCGAGATCACCGTGCCGGAGACGAACAACGCCTGTTCGAACGGCAGGCCCTGCCGGCCGTAGTGGGTGTCCATCAGTGCGTAGCTGCCGGCCTGGAGCTCGGTGATCCCGGTGTCGCCGTGCAGATCGAACGTGCCGGTACCTCCCGCCGACATGATGTCGCCGCCGACGTCACCGTGAGCCTGGTGCAGCAACAGCATCGAGGCCTCGACGGCGGCGAGCCGTTCAGCTCGATCGTCGACCATCATCAGGTGCCCCTCGTACCCCATCACACCACGCACCGTCAGCCCCGCTGCGCGGGCGCGATCCGCCAACCCGCCGGCGAGGTGGGGGGCGATACCACAGCGCGGCAACCCGACGTTGACGTCGATCAGGCAATTCGTGATTCCGGCCCGTGCCGCAGCAGCCACGGTGGCGTCAGAATCGACAGCGACCGTGACGGGCACGTCGAGCTCGGCGATCGCCCGCAACCGATCGGCGTCGACGGTTTCGTTGGCGAGCAACAGGTCGGCGCCGAGCCCGGCACGCGACATGCCGAGCACCTCGCGCGGCGTAGCGCACGTGAAGGCGCGATGACCGATCGCTTGCTGGGCGGCTGCCAGGGCGGTGCATTTGTGGGCCTTCACGTGAGGTCGCAGGCGATCACCGGGCAGACGGTTCGCCATCGTCGCCAAATTGCGGTCGAACCGATCGGCGTCGATCAGCAGGGAGGGTGTCGGGAGCTCGTCGACGTGCACACGACAGCGTCGCGCACCGCCCGCCACCGCCCAGGGTCGGACGGGAATCGGTGGCGCTATCCGGCGGCCAGTTGTCCGGCGACCAGCCGGGGTCGGTCGATGGCGCGCTCCCACCGAGACAGCCACGACCGCAGCTCCGGGTAGCCCATCGGCACCGCGATGCCGAAGCCCTGGGCGACGTCGCAGTGCAGCTGCGCCAACTCGTTCCACACCGGCTCGCTCTCCACACCTTCGGCGACCACGTCGAGGCCGAGGTCGTGCGACAGCTGGATCAGCGAGGCGACGATCAACCTGTCCCTCGGCTGGGTCAGGAGCTCCTGGATGAAGTCTCGGTCGATCTTGATCCGATCGACCTTGAGCAGCCGCAGCGTCTGATACGAGGAATAGCCGACGCCGAAGTCGTCGATCGCGATACGAACGCCGTGCTGTCGCAGGTTGTCGATCGTGAAGATGCTGCGCTCGGCGTTGCTCACGAGTGCCCGCTCGGTCACCTCGAGCTCGAGCCTGTTCGGTGGGAAGTCGGACTCGGCCAGAATCGCCAGCACGTTCCCGGCGAAGTGCCGGTCCTGCAGGCTTCGCGCCGACACGTTGACGGCGAGCCGGAACGTCGATGACGCGTGGGAAGCGATCATCTGGGTCGAGAGTCGCAGCACACGATCGGTGAGCGGGCCGATCAGGTCGGTCTGCTCGGCGAGCCCGATGAACTCGCCGGGCGGGACCGGACCGTGTTCCGGATGTGTCCAACGGATCAGCGCCTCGACCGTGTCGACCGAGCCGTCGGCGATGCGGATCTGGGGTTGGAAGTTGATGTGGAGCTGGTGGTGGCGCAGCGCCTCGCCGAGATCACCCAGCAGGTTGAGCCGCCCGCGTTGCGGGGCGCGAACACAGTTCTGGTAATACTCGAGCGGTTCGTTCGTTCGCTTGGCCCGATACATCGCGACATCTGCGGCGCGCAACAGATCTGACGTCGTGAGGCCGTCGGAGGGTGACGTGGCGACACCGATGCTCACGCCGATCGAGACGGGGAAGCCTTCGATGTCGAGCGGCGACACGAGGTGTTGGTGCAGCCGTTTGACGGTTGCACCGATTTCCGTGTCGTCGGTGCCCTCGATCATCAGGACCGCGAACTCATCACCTCCCAGGCGGCACGCCACCGCATCCGCCGCTATCCGACGTTCGAGCCGCTCGCCGAAGGCAACCAACAATGCGTCGCCGATCTGATGCCCGAGTTCGTCATTGATCTCCTTGAACCCGTTGAGATCCATGACGAGCATCGTCGTGTATGCGGAGTCGCGTGGGTCGGTCAGTGCATCGTCGACGTGCTCGAGGAAGGAGCGCCGGTTCAACAGGCCGGTCAGTGCGTCGTGGTTCGCTTCGTGCGCACGTACGAGGGCTTGACGAGTGGATCCGAACACGAGCAACGTCGTGATCGCCAGGAGCGGGATCAGCACGATGCTGAAATCGATACCGATCACCCAGATCGGTGCCAGCGAGAGCAGAGCGCCCTCAGCGGTGACGCGTGCGCCGACGCCACGGCGCAGTAGGGCGACGAACGAGATCCGGCGACGTACCGACAACTCGACAGCAGCCAGGAAGGCGTTGGCGGTCAGGATCGAGCACCCGGTGAGCACGATCGCCAACGCCCATTTCCACGGTACGGAGTCGAGACGTGTGATCGAACCGTGCACATCCATCGTGAACAGCACCAAGCCGGCGGTGGCGAGCGATACCGCCGCACTTCCGACCCTGGTGACGATCATCGCTGGACTCGTGGAGGTACCGATCGCGTGCAGCGTGGCGGCCAGCACGGCCGCGCTGGCGGCGGCCGATGGCGAGCCGAGCAGCATCAGGGCGAACGCGAACATCCACAGTGGAGTGACGGTGCCGAACGGTCCGAATTGGATCCAGGTTGCCGGTATCCGTTCGCAGATCAGCATCAATGCCGTGATGACGCCGAACACCGTCCAGTTCACACTGGCGAGACCGTGTTGTAGCTCGGTCCAGACCAGCAGCCACAGCAGGCCGGCGCCGAGCATCGCGACACTGCCGGCGAAGATGGCGACGCGAATCGGGTGGCGCGAGCGTGGAGTAGGTGCCATGACGTATGTGCGCCGTTTTGATTCGACGCGTTATGTACATCGTCAAGACAGGTCCGAGCCACGACTAAATTCTCGGCAAAGTCGCGGCATGGCGAGTGGTGCGGGCGGAGGGACTCGAACCCTCACTCCGAAGAACAAGGACCTAAACCTTGCGCGTCTGCCAGTTCCGCCACGCCCGCAGCGGTGCGGTCAGGCTACTGGTAGCCAGGCCAGCACGAGTTCGGTGACCTTGATGTCGGTCTTCTCGAGCGGTACCTGCAAGGTGCTGGTCTCTTTGGCGAGGCCCATCCATCTGGCGTCGATCTCGGTGACCTCCTCTTCCAGGTCGAGCTCGACGTCCTCGAGCGACTCCTGCAGCCGAATCACCTTGTTCTCGGCAGCGTTCAACCGCTCTTTGCTGGCCTTCGTGCTGCCGCGTCGGCCGGCGGCGGTGCCGAGTTTGCCGAGCAGCCCGCCACGCGAGCGACCGCCTCCCAACAGACCACCGAGAATCGAACCTGCCGTCGACAGCAACTCGGAGTTACGTTTGCCGCTCGACTGCTCGTCCAGTACATCGACGCGGTCCTCCGCCGCGTCGATCTGGTCGCGCAACTTGGTGACCTTGGCCTCGTACTTGTCACGCAGCTTGGCGATCTCGGCATCGGCGGCCTCGTCGGCCGCCCGCAGACAACGGACCTCGAACGCCTCGGCTGTCTCGCCGGGCCGTCCGTACAGCTTCAACCCCGGATTGGCGGGGATGTCGATCGTCAGGCTGCGTACCAGATGGTCCTTCAGATCGCGCTCGATACCCGAGAACAGCGACTTGGTCGACAACTTGGCGTCGCTCATGGCGTACACGGCGCCCTCCGAAGGCTCGGTTCGTAGATCGCGCTCGTCGTAGTCGACGGCAATCGCCCTGGACACGTCGGCGGTCTGCGTGATCGGGGTGATGACGCACTCGTACTCCTCGTCGTGGACGAGGTCGGCCTTGGTCTCGTCGTAGCGCAGCTGGACCCGTGCCACGATCGCCGCCTCGAGTCGCTTACCCCGTGAATCGCCTCCCACTTCGGACAGCCAGGGGGCGGCGATGTCGATCCAGCGGACCGGAATGCCGCTGGCGATCTCGGGCATCACGGTGGTCTCGTCGTCGGCCAGGTCGGTCGTCGGGGCGGCAGCCGAGGAGGCGCCGGCGGTGGCCGACGAGGTGGATCGGGCGGATGGGGCGGCGCTCGCAGAGCGGTCGCGCTCGGTTGCCATCAGTTCGCTGATCTGATCGCGGGTCATCGGGCCGCGTAGATAGCTCATGGCCCAGCGAGTGGTGAACACCTCGGTGGTGTCCTTGCCGGCCCGTCGCAACACGAACTCGCGCTTGCCCAGCCCGGAGATCGTGTTGTCGACCTCGGCCACGTCGACACCGCCACTCGCAGTGGAGAGCCCATCGAGCAGGCGCATCTTGTCGCGGTCGGTCTGGAGCCGGCCGATCATCCAGGTGCCGGCATTCGAGAGTGCTTTGTAGTCGATGTCGACCGGGTTCTGGGTCGAGAGCACGACCCCGACGCCGAACGCCCGGGCCTGCTTCATCAGCGTCATGATCGGCTTCTTGGTGGGCGGGTTGGCGGTCGGCGGCAGATAGCCGGCGACCTCGTCCATGTACAACATCGCCCGCAGATCGGTCGTGCCGGATTGGCGCCGCATCCACGTGACCAGCTTGGAGAGCATCAGCGATGTGACGAACTGGCGCTCTTCGTCGGACAGGTGAGCGGTGGTGACGATCGCGCAGCGCGGCTTGCCGTCGGGCGTGTAGAGCATCGACTGGATATCGAGCGGCGGGCCCTGCGCCCACGCCGAGAAGGACGGTGATGCCAGCAGGCCATTGAGCTTCATGGCGAGCGCCATACGATCGTTGGGCGGGAAGAACTGATCGAGCTCGAACACCCCGAGCTTGCGGATCGGTGGGTTGCCGATCAGACCGACCAGCGTCGCCAGGTCGAGCGCCCTCCCGCCCGACCACTCATGGTTGATCAGGTTGGAGAGCAAGATGTGCTCGCGGCTGGAGAGCGGATCGGCTTGCACACCGACCAGACCCAGCAGCCCGGACACGTAGCCCTCGATCTCGTCGCCGACGATCTCGGCGTCGCTCATGTCGTCGGGTACCTGGAGCGAGCCGACGATGTTGACCGGCACCCCCGACTGGGAGCCCGGGGTGTAGATCGTGAAGTCGGTCGTGCTGCGCAGGTTGGCGATGTTCTGAGCGGTGAACCCCCAGCCGAGCAGGCCCTTGGTCCACAGCTCGCTCTGTTGCTGGGCGAACTCGTCGGGGGTCGCCCCGGCGGCCTTCGCTTGGGCATCGTCGATCCACGGCCGGAAGTCGGTGGGCTGGAGACCCGGAAACGTGAGGCACAGGTTGGTGAGGTCACCCTTCGGGTCGATCACCAGCGTCGGCAGCCCGGCCGACAGCACCTCCTCGATCAGCACCACGCCGAGGCCGGTCTTACCCGAACCCGTCATACCGACGATCACTCCGTGCGTCGTGAACTTGTCGGTGTCGATACGGACCTCATCGCCCGTGCGGTCGTGGGATGCCGGGTCGACGTTGCCGCCGAGAAACAGTTCAGCCATGAATTGAAGGGTAGTTGCCCGGGACGCCGCTCAGCAGATGACGTGTGATGACACACACCCCGACCGGGCCGTGGGCTGGGGGTCTGTCCCGGTGGGTTGGCGGTGCCGACCGCGTGCACTCCGGTCGATCAGAGTCGACAGATGTCGCGGAACGCCTCGTCGACGGCTGCCCGGAGGTCGGCGGGAGCCTCGATCGCCACGGGATCCACGAACAAACCGATATCGAAGCCGCCGTCGTACGAGATCACCGTGGCGTTGCACGCGGTGCCTGCCACCGGGCCCATCGCCACCACTTGCTCGATCCGGGCGGTTCCGATGTACAGGGGGAACGGCGCGCTCCGCAGGTTCGATGTGGCGAAGTCGATGTGTGCGGCGCGGGCCCGCGCCGCTCGCGTCGTCACCGACGTCGGCAGCAGGTTGGCGACGCCCGCCAACGCGTTCATCCCGCCACCGTGCGACATGCCTTCGCGCTTGGCTGCGAGCAGCGAACTGACCTCGGCGACCCGATCGGCGAGCGGGATCTGCCCGCCGCCCAACTGAACCGGCACCGGCGTGAACTGGTTGCCGCCGACCGCCTGATCGTTCCTGGTGCTCAGCACGAAGCTCGAGTTGAACGCCTCGACCTCGACATCCCGGTCGGCGTGGTAGCGCACCGCCCCCTCGACCATGCCGGCGACGAACAGATCGTTGACGGTCACACCGACCCGTTTCGAGGTGCGCTTGAGGTCGTCGAGCGAGGTTCGGACACACTCGAGGTGGCGATGGCGCGAGCGCCCCACCCACAGCGGCGAACCCGCCTGCTTGTTGTCGCCAGAGCCGACCACCGCGGCGACCGTCGACGATGTCGCGGTCGCGATGTCGTTGACCCGATCGAGGAAGCGGCCGGGTTGGCCCGGCCAGGTCGCGGCTTCGTCCAACAGCCGGCGTGTTCGCCCTGCCTGGCGACGAGCGAGGTGCGCCATCACCCCGATCGTCGACTCGAACACACTCTCACCGAGATCGCCACCGCGTTGGCGTGGTTCGTGCTCGTCGGCCGCCCGCTCGATGATGCCCTCGAGGTCGACATCCTCGGGTGACAGCGCTTGCGGCTCTGGGCTTTCGTACGCCTCCGCCATCCGCAGCTGGCCGATCCCATCGGCGACGACGTGGTGCAGGATCGACCACATTGCCGAGCGGCCTCCTTCGATCCCGTCGATCACCACGTAGCGCCACATCGGCCGGGTGCGATCGAACGGTTCGAGGTACAGCTGGGTCGCCAGGTCGAACAGCTGCCGCTCCGTTCCCGGTTCGGGGAGACGAATGTGGCGAACGTGGAAGTCGAGGTCGAATTCGCGGTCGGGCACCCACACCGGGGTGGCGAGGCGGCCGATCGCCGGGACGACCCGCTCGCGCAGACGCGGCAGCTGCGCCACAGCGACCCGCATCGTCTGCCTGAAGTGATCGAAGTCGATCGGCCGATCGAGGATATTGAGGGCTGCACCACTCGGATTCAGCCACGGGTCCTTCTCGACGTTCCACATCAGCGCTTCGCTGTCGGACATCCGATGCTCGAACCGCTGCTGGCGTTGCTCTGCTGCCATGTTGATCTCACTCCCCGGCGTGCTGATGCTCTCGTTGATCTTGCCCCGCGCTCCGCAAGGCGACCAGGGCCGGACGACCCGATCCATCCGACCGGATCCGCGACAGATCTCGGATCGCCCTGATCTTCGACCTCGATCTGCTGCCGCCGAGAAACAGCTCTGCCGGGGCCGGATAGCAATCGCCCGCCACCCGTCGGTGGCGGGCCTGCCGTCGTTCAGATCCCTTCGGTGCCGAAGATGCTGGGGTAACGCTGCCACGTGGCAATTTCGGCCGCCGTCGGGGCCGACCACGACCCGGTCGCCGGGTCGTACACGGCGAGCGGGTCTCGATTCGTGCCGCGCTGGGCGATACTCGGGGTGAGCATGACGATCGCCCCGTCGGTGCGGATCTCCCAGCTGGCATCGAACATGGCGTCGATCTCGGCCTGGCGGTCGGCGGGGAACTCGATCTCGAACGTCGTCCACGACCCGGTCCTCAGGTCGACGACCCCGACGAGGCCGTAGTCGTTGGCGAAGCTTCGCATCGGCGCCACGAGCACCTGCTCGCCGATCGCCAGCGTCCTGGGAAGTGCGAGCGGGAACGGAGCGTCGTCGAAGCGGGTCCAGGTGTCGGCGTCGGCGTCGTAGAGGCCGACCGATCCGTCGGGGATCCGGACGACGACGCCGCGCTCGGTGGTGGCCTCGAGGTCGGGATCCCCCATCTCGAACGGACCGATCCAGCTGCACTGCTGCGGGTCGCCGCACGGAAACCACTGGGGGGCGGTGATCGGCGTCCAGGCGTCGGTCGTCACGTCGTAGGCCCACTGACCGGGGACCGGTGCGATCGTGTCGGCGCCGCCGTTCGGCGTGAACAGCTGGAGTGCCTTCGAGCCGGAGACCGACGACCACGACATCGGCACACCGTCGGGCGGCGTCGCAATCGGCGTGACGGTGAGGTCCGGGTGCAGGACCACGCCGCGCCGGTCGGGAGCCGGAGACAAGACGTCGTCGCTGCCCCTGGCGTAGGAGTTGATGGCGACGAGCAGCGACCCGTCCACCACCAACGTTCGCAACGGCTCGATCGCCGACGCACCACCGGCGACATCGCCGAGGCCGAGATCCGGCCCGCTGCTCCACTCGCCCGTTGCCGGGTCGAGCAACCACAGCACGGGCAGGCCGTCGTCGCTGATGTCGGCGAGCACGGGCCGCTCGCCAACCGAATACAGGCTGAACGCGTACGGGTAGGCGGTGTACGCAGTCGGGGTGGCCACGACCCGTCCGTCCGGCAGCATCACAGCGCTCGCATATCGTGGCTCGGCGGGGTGCCACGCTGCGATCAGCAGCGCCGTGGTGCCTTCACCCTGGATGATCTGGGCCTGGGTCAGCCCGTCGGCGGCCCGGGCATCGATCCACGTTCGGGCCTGATCGCTGAAGGGCGCCTGTGCCGTGGGCGCATCGCCGGACCTGTCGACCGTCGTCGGCGGGGGCGTCGACGTCACTCGCTCGGCTCGGTCGTCGGCTCGGTCGTCGGCGTCGGCGTCACCTCGTTCGGTTCGGTCGTCGGTTCGGTCGTCGGCTCGGTTCGGTCCGGGGTGACCGACTCGGTCGTGTCCGGTGTCGTCGTGATGTTGCTGTCGTCTCGGTCGCGGAGCATCAGCACAGCGCCCCCCACGGCGAGCAGCGCGACGGCGGTGCCGGCGCCGACGGCCTGCGTGATGCGTTGCCGGCGTCGTGTCGCCCGCACGTGCTGCAGTCCGTCGGTCGGTGCCGGTCGGCGGAGCGAGGCGCCCGCTGAGCGGGCGTAATCGTCGAAGTCGTCGGAGGGATTCTGGTCGTCATTGCCGTTCATGTCAGGAAACTCCCAGCTCACGGACCAGTGCGGCGCGGGCGCGGGACAGGTCGCTTCGGATCGTGCCTTCCGGGACGTTCAGGATCTCGGCCACCTCGGCGACCGGGCGGTCGCCGGCGTAGTGGAGTGTGACGGCCAGCCGTGGCCGCTCGGGCAGCGTCGCGCACGGCCGCCCAGAACGCCAGCACGTCAGCCGAGGGCCCTGCGGTGGTGGCCTCCTCGCGCCGGAGCCGTTGGAGGTATCGGTCTGCGGTACGGCGTCGCCGGAAGCGGCTCCGGCACAGGTTGACGAGCACGCGATGGCACCAGCCACCGGGGCGTTCGAGACGCTGGACTCGCTCCCAGTTGACGAGCGCCTTGACCATCGCATCTTGTACGAGGTCTTCGCCGTCGTAGCCCGAGAGCGCGGTGGCCACGGCCACCATGCCCGGGAACTCGCGGCGGTAGAGATCGTCGAACGAGGTGGTGGTGAGGGCGATGTCGGAGCGGTACATGGGGTAGATCGGAATCGGTCGGGTCGCCATGGTGGCGACGTCGGACGGGTGCAGTGTGGCGTTCATCAATTGATCACACGCACCACCATTGCGTCGCGCTGCAACGAATTCCAGAAACATCTCGCTGCTCACCTGGTGCCGCGGGCGACGACGGCCGACGGAGTGGCTCCCCCGGTCCGTCCGGGCAGGTTGGGTAGCCTCGGGCCATGGGGTTCACCGGCATTCCGACCGAGGCGATCGACTTCTACGAGCGGCTCGAGGCCGACAACTCGAAGGCGTTCTGGGAGGCCAACAAAGAGACCTTCAAACAGATCGTGAAGGGCCCCGCCCTGGAACTGTGCGAGGAGCTCGCCGAGTACGGGCCGTTCCACATGTTTCGGCCACACAACGACCTGCGGTTCTCGAAGAACAAGCCGCCCTACAAGACCCATCAGGGCGCCTACGGCGAGTCGGAGGGCGGCGCCGGGCACTACTTCCACATCTCCTCGACGGGACTGATGTGCGGTACCGGCTACTACGCGATGGCGAAGGACCAGCTGGAGCGGTTCAGGGCTGCCGTCGCCGCTGACAACACGGGTGCAGAGATCGACGGAATCGTCGCCGGGCTCTCGAAGAAGTACGAGATCGGTGCGATCGGTGAGCTGAAGACGGCGCCGCGCGGCTACCCGAAGGACCATCAACGGATCGAGCTGATCCGTCGCAAGGGGCTCATGATGTCGAAGAACTTCGGCGCCCCGAAGTGGATCCATACCAAACACGCGGCAGCCAAGATCCGGGCGGTCTGGACGGATGCCGACGAGATGAACGCCTGGCTCGACGCCCACGTCGGCCCCAGCACGATCGAGCCCGACGGCCTGTTCGGCTGACGGTGTCGGCCCGGTTCCAGCCGGCGACGCGAGGTAGCTCCGACTTTGACAGACGAGCATCGAGCGTCTCGTCGGGCGGTCCCACAAGGGATCGTCATGCGGGCGATCGGAGAAGCCGACCTCAGGAAGACGCACAAGGTTGTTGCCCCGCTGGAGGTAGCCCGCAACAGACAGAACCGCTTGTGCGGACCCTCGTGCACGTCTAGCGTTCCCGTGGCGCACATCAACACAGGGAGGTCGAACATGGCCGATGTCGCCATCGACGAACCGGCGTGGGCTCCGTGGAGGGTTGCCAAGAACTCGGGTTTCACCGTGGACGACCCGAACGGACATGTCGGGATCATCCAGCTCGACGAGAAGAACTTCTGGGTCGAGAACGCATTTCAGTTCACCAACGAAGAGATCGAGCGGGATCTCATCGCGAAGCTCATGCGCGACGAGAAGGACAAAGGCCAGGGCAAGAGCGAGACTGAAGCACGTCGCGCGGTCGACGACGCGCGCAGGTTCACGCCAAACATCGAGAACCCGACGGACATGGCGTCGATTCCGCGGTTCATGCGATGGTTCGAGAACCCCTACGGGGCCCACACCCTCGCTGCCATCATCCACGACGAGCTCATCACCCAAGAACCGAACGGCGGAAAGCTCGGCAGCGACACACTGTCGGATCGGTTCTTCCGTGAGATGATGAGAGTGTCCGGCGTACCGTGGCTCAAGCGGTGGATCATGTGGGCCGCTGTCGCGCTTCGTTCACGTTTCGCAGCAGGCGGCATCAGGCGGCTCTCGGTCTGCATTTGGCTCCTCCTCGCCGCCACCGGCATCGCCTCGTTCGTGAGCGCTGTCGGCTCGTGGCTGTTCGACTGGGGTCAACTCGCCGACACCTGGTTGCTGCTCCTCATCGCCGGGGTGCTTCCGTTCGCCTCGTCAGTGCTGTGGGGGAAACAACGTGGTGCGAGCCTCGTCGCTGCGGTCGCTGCGCTGTGGATCCTGCCTGCTGCGCTGTTCGGCATCGTCGGGTACGGCGTCTATCAACTACTCGAATGGGGCGCCCGGAAACTCGGGCTGACGTAGCAGTCCGGGTACCCGAGCCGCGCAGCAGCCCGTTCGCGTCCTGACCGGCGAGTTGATCGCCGACTCGTGTTGCACGCTAAACACCGAACGGTACGGCGCAAGCGCTGTGTGCCATATGGGCATGTCAGACTGTCGATGTGACCGACACAGAGACCCAACGCGCCGCACTCGAGAACCAGTTCGGGCTGGCCGACCGGATCGTCGACGAGGCGGCACTCGCCAACTCGGTCGCCCGCTTCCGCGACGCGCGGGATCGCGCTGCCGACCTTCGCTCAGCTGGCCGACCCGTCGTCAGTTCCGTCGACGTCGTTGAGCGGATATCCGTCATTCGGTATCCCGGCAGAGATCGGGGATGGCATCGGGAGCAGCCGATGGGACCGCTGTTCGACGGCGTCCAACCACGTGAACGACAAGGGAACAGCGGGCATCCGGGCCACGCTCGATGCGCTCGATGGCGCGCTGGTCGGTCACAGCGGAACCGCTCGCACCGCGGCGGAGGCTGCCGCGCCTTCGATCATCGAGGTGGCCGGCGTTCCGATTGCACACTTGGCCTACACCTGGGGCTTCAACGGGACGCCACCGGCGGAGGCGTGGATGGCCGACGTACTCGATCCCGACCGCATCCTGACCGACGCTCGCGAAGCGCGAGCCGACGGCGCCGCGCTCGTGATCGTGAGCTTGCATTGGGGAAACGAGTACGACACCTCCGGCAGCGCCGACCAGCGGGCGCTCGCCGACCGATTATTGGCATCGCCGGACGTCGACCTGATCGTCGGCCACGGACCTCACGTCCTGCAACCGATCGAGAGGTTCCACGGCAAGTACGCCCTGCTGAGCGTCGGGAACCTGGTCGCCAACCAGGGCACGGAGAGGCCGGCCACTTACGACGGCGTGATCGCCGAGGTCACGTTCTCGACGACGGACGACGGACAGTTCCGCGAGCGCGCCGGTGGTGCACCCGACCTGGTACGACCGAGACGCGGGTCGTGTGCGCCTCGTGAACGCCGCGCTCGGCGACCCGGCACTGGCTGGTCTGCAGCCATCGCTGGCTGCGAGTGTCACGCGCACCGCTGCTGTACTGGGGCCCTACCTCGATTCGGGGTGACTGCATCGATGTGGCCCAATCGATCGATCGATCGGCTTCGACCTCGCGGGGAGTCGGTGCGCCAACACGGCGCCTGAGTTCGACGGCGTCGTCGAGCTCAGGCGCGAGGCCCGTACGGAGCAGCGTCGCCGGCCGTGATCAGCGCCCGGGCTTTTCCACCACGACGGTGGTGCTCGCCGTCGCGGTGTTGCCCGCAGCATGGTCCCTCACGCCTGTCCCTTGGACAAGCCGTCAGCATTTACACCTCAGTACGGTGTGCGGCTTCTCGGTGCCGATCGGTGCAGCTGACGCACGGCGCCGGAAGTCTCGGCTCGCAGGTCCCTGAGATGCTTGAGCGCCGTCTCCCGCAGGTCTCGGGGGGATCAACCAGGGATCGAACTCGACCACGCCTCGCACGTCGGCGATGCCGATCCGCAAGGACAGGACGCTCGCAACCTGTGGCGCAACCACTGGTACAACGACCTCGCCGGCGGCAGGGTCGACGTTCCCCAGCACGTCGTGCTGCCGCCGGAGTTGACCGGGGTCGAGAGCCCGATCATCGCCGTGTTCGGCGATCGGTTCCCGATGATCACCGCTCACAAGGTGCTGGCCGCCTACGCCTGCCTCGCCCCACGAGTGGTCACCGGCCAGTTCGACCCGACCCACCACCGGGCGATCTGGCCGTCGACCGGCAACTACGCCCGCGGTGGCATCGCGATCAGCCGCATCATGGCCAGCCGCGGCGTGGCGATCCTGCCGGAGGGCATGAGCCAGGAACGTTTCGACTGGCTGAACCGGTGGTGCGAAGACCCCGAGAACGACATCATCCGCACGCACGGCACCGAGTCGAACGTGAAAGAGATCTACGACGCCTGCAACGAGCTCGCCAAGGACCCCGGCAACTTCATCCTCAACCAGTTCAGCGAGTTCGGGAACCACCTCGGCCACTACGCGGTCACCGGTCGGGCGCTCGGGCACGTGTTCGAGACCGTTCGTGCGGCGTCGGGGCGCGATCTGCGCCTGGCAGCGTTCACGTCGGCGACCGGGTCGGCCGGCACGATCGCGCGCCGGCGACCGCCTGAAGGACGAGTACGGCGCCAAGATCGTCGCCGTCGAGGCGCTCGAGTGCCCGACGATGCTCGAGAACGGTTACGGCGAGCACAACATCCAGGGCATCGGCGACAAGCACATCCCGCTGATCCACAACGTGATGAACACCGACATCGTGTGCGCCATCAGCGACGTCGCCACCGACGAGCTCGACGTGCTGTTCAACGCCGCCGAGGGCCGTGAGTACCTGTCGCGTTCGAAGGGCCTCAGCGACGACCTGCTCGACAACCTCCCGCACTTCGGCTTCTCGTCGATCTGCAACATGCTGGCGGCGATCAAGACCGCCAAAATGCTCGACCTCGGCCCCGATGACGTGATCATCACCGTCGCCACCGACGGCGCCGACCTCTACCCGAGCGAGCGCGCCAAGACGCTCGCCCGTCGATACCGCGGCGAGTACAGCCACACCGACGCCGCCGAGGCGTTCGGCCAGCACCTCGGCCACGTCTCGACCGAGCACATGATCGACATGACCGAGGCCGACCGTCGGCGTGTGTTCCAGCTCGGCTACTACACGTGGGTCGAACAGCAGGGCACGCCGTTCGCGCTGTTCGAGGAGCGTCGCGACCAGGCCTTCTGGCGCGGGCTGCGGCGCTATCTCGGCGTCTGGGACGACATGATCACCGACTTCAACGCCCGGATCGCGGGTTGAATGCGTCGACGGGGTCGGCTGGGACGATGTCGAGATGAAGCACGACCCCGCCGCAGATCACGACCCCGCAGATCACGACCGCGGGCATCAGGGGCATCACGGGGCATCACGGGCACGAGAACGATCAGGGGATCAAAGGCGCCCTGCGGTACCTGCGTTGGCTGCCGCAGATGTGGAGATCGGCGATCAACGACGCCGTCGTCGACCTGATCGATCCCCAGCCGGGGGAGCGGCTGGTCGACATCGGTGCCGGGCTGGGTGCCGGCGCGGTGCGCGCCGCAGCCGGCGGTGCCCGCGTGATCGCCGTCGAGCCGACGCCGTTCATGCGTCGCGGCCTGGTCGTACGTCGAGCGTTCAGTCGCCATCGCTCCGACCTCGAGGTGGTCGACGGTGCCGCAGAACGAATCCCGGCCGCCGATCGGAGCGTCGACGCAATCGTCGCCGTGAACACGATGCACCACTGGCTCGACGTCGAGCGCGGCGTCGCCGAGATCGCCCGCGTGCTGCGACCCGGCGGCCGGATCCTGCTGGTCGACGAGGACTTCGACAATCCATCGCACCCCGAACATGAACGATTCGGATCCGATCACGACCACGCCGACCATGGCTTCACGGCGGTCGACGCCCATCAGATCGCCGACCTGCTGCGAACCGCCGGGTTGACCGATGTCGAGACGCTCGACCGAACGATCGTAGCCAGGCCGGTGATCGGCGTCTCCGTGAACGTGTCGATGCCCACCGCAGCTGATCAGCGTCTCACGGATCGACGGTGTCAGTCGCCTCGATGCCAGGGCGATCCGGATCGCCCGCAATCCGGCCGGCAGCTGAGCGGTCGGTGCGGCCCACGCAGCGATCACCGGTGGAGCTCGGGTAGGTTGCCTCGGCATGCGAGCTGTTCGAATCGACCGGACTGTGACGCCGTGATCGCCGGCCTGCGGTGCGCCGTGTGCGCGGCCACGGTCGACATTGCCGAGCCGTTCCCGTGGAGGTGTCCGAACGCAACCGCCGATGATCCGTATCACGTGCTGCACATCCTCGAAGGCGCCGGTCGACCCGAGGTGAGCGACGCCGCCAACCCATTCGTGAGATACGGGCCGCTGATGGCCTGGTGGGCGTTCGCACGTGCCAACGGCATGACCGCAGCAGCCTGCGAAGCCCTCACCTACGAGGTGGCGTCCGACTTCGTGGTCACCCCGTTCGAGCGCTCTGCCACCCTGTCGGACGAACTGAATCTCGATCTGTGGGTGAAGGACGAGACCGGTAACGTCGCCGGCTCCCACAAGGCTCGTCACCTGGTCGGGATCCTGCTGCACCTGCGTGCCGCCGAGACGCTGGGGCTGCTCACCGAACGGCCGCCGCTGGCGATCGCGTCCTGCGGAAATGCAGCACTCGCGGCGGCAACTCTGGCGGCGCAGGTCGACTGGCCGCTCGACGTCTACGTGCCGACCTGGATGGACGACGCCTTCGGCGAACACCTCGACGCGCTCGGGGCCCGCATCCATCGTTGCGATCGGCGCCACGACGACCCGCCCGGCGATCCGGCGATGCTGCGATTCCGCGAGGCGCGGTCTGCCGGTGCGATCCCCTTCACGGTGCAGGGCCCGGAGAACGCGCTGTGTCTCGACGCCGGCCGCACGATCGGATGGGAGATCGCCGATCAGGCCGCCGCAGCCGGATGCCGGCTCGACCGGGTCGTGGTGCAGGTCGGTGGCGGTGCGTTCGCGGCCTGCGTCGGAGCCGGCGTGGGTCGCGGGATCCGACTCGACACCGTGCAGGCCGAGGGATGCGCTCCGCTCGCCGATGCGTGGGGCGGGCTGCCGCGATCGAGCAACCGGAGCGCTCCGTGGCCCCAGGTCATGCAACCGTGGGCCGATCCGCACTCGGCTGCCGACGGCATCCTCGATGACGAGACCTACGACTGGATCGCCGATGTCCGGGTGATGGTCGAGAGCGGTGGTAGCCCGATCGTGGCCGGCGAGGCCGACATCCTGCGTGCCAACGAAGTCGCCACCGCAGCCGGATACCCGGTCAGCCACACCGGTTCCGCCGGTCTCGCCGGTGTGCTCGCCGCCCGATCGGACATCCCGGATGGCGACCGTATCGCCGTCGTGATGTCGGGCGTGGCACGCTGAACCGATGGAAGGATCCACCGTCGTCGGGTTCGACGTGTCCGTCATCGAGGCCTGGTTGTCGAGCGTCACCGATGTGACGCCCCCGATCGTGTGGGAGCGGCTGCCGGGCGGGCACTCGAACCTCACCTATCAGCTCACGGATGCGGCCGACCGCGAGCTCGTGATCCGACGACCGCCACAGGGCGAGCTGCTGCCCAAGGCGCACGACATGTGGCGTGAGTACCGCATCATCGACGGGCTGTGGCCGACCGCCGTACCGGTTGCCGAGCCGATCGCGTTCTGTGACGACCGGGCCGTGTGCGAGACCCACTTCTACGTGATGGGCAAGGTCGAAGGCGAGGCGCTCTACAGCGGCGAAGTCGTGTCGGCCTGGCTCGACGAGTCGGCGCGACGGCGGGCGGGCGAGATGTTTGTCGACGTGCTCGCAGCGCTGCACTCGATCAAACCCGCCGACGTGGGCCTTGCAGAGCTGGGTCGCCCCGACGGCTACGTCGCCCGCCAGCTGAAGACCTGGTACGGATCGTGGAACGCCTCGATCGAGTACGCACGACACGACGAGCCGAGGGTGCACGAACTACACGACCTGCTGTCATCACGAATTCCCGAACAGGGCCCAGGCCGGGTCGTGCACGGAGACTACGGCCCCCACAACAGCCTGTTCTCGCAGTCGGGCGAGGTGCTGGCAGTGCTCGACTGGGAGATCGCCACACTCGGCGATCCACTGGCCGACTTCGCCTATTCGCTGAACGCCTGGACCGAGCCCGGCGATCCAGGTGTTTTCGGCTCGGACCCACCGACCGCGCTCCCAGGCTTCCCGAGCCGTGACGAGCTGACCGAGCGCTATGCGGAGGCGACCGGCGCCGACATGTCGCAACTGGCGTTCTACCGCTCGTTCAACACGTTCAAGACTGCCTGCATCCTGCACGGGGTGTATGCCCGCTACCAGGCCGGCCAGAAGAGCACGGAGGGTGTCGACCTACCGATGTTGTTCGCTCGGATCGGCCTGTCACTCGACACCGCCGCCGACTTGGCGGCCGAAGTGAGGTAGCCGTCATGTCGCTCATGCATGTGCCCCCGTCGACCTCCACCGAGGGGATCCACAGCATCGTCGAGCGCGACGAGCGCTGATCATCGACGCCCTCGCCGATGCCGACACGGTCGATCGCATCACAATCGGGGCGATGAGCTTCGGTGATCGCACCTGCTGACGCCGATTTTCGGTGCTGCGACCCCAATTCGACCCGATCGGGCAGCCTCGATTGGCGTACTGTGGAGTCACGGAAGATCGACACACCCATCGTCACTCGCGGATCGACCCGCGATGGTTGGGCGGCGCCGCCGTCCTCGGCTTGATCGCGCTCGTACTGCCCCCCGGCAGCGCCAGCCAGGCCCAGACGGTCGCCGAACCAGCCGAGGTCGTGTCGAAAACGCCCGGTGGCACGGCGTATACCGGTGGTGGCAGTCGTGACTCGTCGATTGCCGCCGACGGGCGGTTCGTCGAGTTCGATGCCGCAGCGGAGGACCAGGAAGTGGTCATCCGCGACCGCGTCGGCAACACCACGAATCGGGTGACGCTCGTCCCCGGCCTGACCGGGTCGATCAGCGACAACGGCTGCGTCGTTGCCTACACACACAATGTGCCGTTGTTCAGCTTGGGTAGCGGTTCGGAGTACCCCCTTTACGCGTTCGACCGGTGTGCAGGGCTGAACCTGATCGTCGGCAGCGCGTTCGTCGTGTCCGGAGATCCGAAACCTCGACCGAAACCCAATCAGGATGGTTCGGTGATCGTCTGGTCGACCCCGATTTCGATCGAGCACTCGACACGATCGGGCAACACCTACACCGAGGGTGTTCCCATCACCTTTCCTCGGCCGCCCCGGTGTTCGGACCTAATGTCGCCGTCTCCGACGATGGCAATCTGATTGCATTCGAAACGTCACGGCGGATCGATAGCTCTCGTCGACAGGCAGGACTCCCACTGTGGTCGAGGCGATCTCCGTCGATGACGGTGGCAAGACAGTCACCGGCGCCAGCGATCCGTCGATCTCCGGTGACGGCACGCTCGTCACGTACACGCTGGCGATCCCGGGATCGGCGCCGACCGTGATCGTACGAGATCGGGCCAACGCAGCGAACAGGCCGATCATGTCGCCTGCAGATTCGGCCGAGATCTCACGCGACGGTCGCTACGTGACGTATCAGCTTCGGACCGGTGAGATCGGTGAGACCTACGTCTCGTTCGATCGACCTCCGGTCAGCCGTTCGCCACGTTCGCGACGGATCTGGTGTCGTACCGCGATGGCGATCCGGCCACCGGAACCTTTGGGTCGACCAGTAATCCGGCAATCTCCGAACACGGCCGGTGGGTCACGTTCGATTCGTACGCTGCGTCGCTGCTCGTCCCCGGTCAAGGGTTCGACGGGTCCGGCACGCAGGTATACGTGCGTCAACGGCGTCCCGCTGTCACCGTCGACTCGATCGACTTCGGCACGGTCGGTGGCGCCACCGACCGTCAAGCGACGGTGCGAAGTGTGGGTCTCGCCAGCTTCGTGGTCACGTCGATCGCCGCCACCGGTGATTTCTCGGTGGTCGGACACAATTGCCCAGCGGTGCTGCATCCGGACGCGACCTGCCTGGTCACCGTTCGTTTCAAAGCAACCGCCGCCGGGTCCGCGAACGGTGTCCTGACCGTTCAGGACGACTCGTATCCAGGGGTGCCGCTGTCAGGGACGGGCAAACTGTTCGGTTCCTTCAACCCCAGTGTTCCGACCGTACCGACGACGACGCCGACGCCGACAACGCTTCCGCGGCCACCGGGCACGGCCGGATTGTCGATCGCTCCCGACCCCGTGGTGTTCGACGGCGTCATCGTCGGATCGGCAGCGCCGCAGCGATCTGCGACCGTGACGAATACCGGTGATGTGTCGGTCACCGTCAGCTCTGTCTCGCTGTCGGGTGGCGCCGCCCCCGATTTCTCCGTCGCCAACGATGCATGCACCGGTGTCTCTCTGGCGTCCGGTACGTCGTGCCAGCTCGAATTGGGTTTCAGTCCTTCACAGGCAGGCGACCGCTCGGCGACGATCACCGCCAGCGGATCAGGTTCGACATCGGCGTCCGCCGTTCTGAGCGGCGCCGGTCGATTCGACGCCGTGTTGATGGTGACGCCCGAAGTAGCAGCGGGTGGCCAGGTGGTGACGGTGGTCGGCACCGGGTTCCCTCCCTCGGCCAACGTGAGCCTCATCCTGGGTGGCGACGCTGCGGTGATCGTGGCGACCGATGCGGCGGGCGCATTCATGCATCCGTGGCTGATCCTGTCGGGCATCCCGCAGGGTGAGCTGCTCGCCGATGACGTCGCCGTGGACGGCTCGTACGATGCCGAACCGGCGCCGCTCCAGGTGGTCGGCACACCGATGCGACCCCAGGCCACGGCAACCCTGTCCCGCTTGGGCCGCAGCCACGTCTCGCGTTGACCCGCCGCCTCGACGCACGCAACCCCGTTTCCCAGGTCCCCAACGGGTCGCCACGACGGACCCGCACGCGCGAGTGCTGTCGCCGCTGATCCGGCCCTCGTGCCGGTCGTCCGACGTGGACGTCATCGGCGCCCAGAACCAGCGGTCCGCCGGCGTGGCCCTTCGAACCGATCGCAGTCACGTCTCACTTCGAGCACGTGCCGCTGGCGATGCGATGCCGGCAGCCTGCCGGTGACCTCTCAGGGGGTCACGGTGATGTTGAAGCCGGCGAAGCTGACCGCTGCCTTGCAGCTGCCCACGGGGGTGTTGATCGGCTCGAGTGTGCCGCGCTTCAGACACAGCAGCACGACCTCGACGTTCTCGCCGCCCTCGAACACGTACGGCGCGACGAAGTGATAATCCAGATCACGGAAGTTGGCCATCTGGACCTCGAACAACGGCTGTCCGCTGCGTCGGACGATGATGCCGCCCAGTGCTCCGGTCGGGTTCTGGAAGACGATGTCGGTGATCTCGAGCCTGGTGCCGACCGGCACCGGTTGCTGGCCCGTTGTTCCCGGGCCACCTTCCGGGTCGATCAGTTCGATCCGGAAGTCGACCGGGCCGAAGGCCTCGATCGGAGCAGGCACCGTGGTGGTCGTGACGGCCGCGACCGTGGTGGTCGTGGTGCCGCCATCGGGTGGCAACGTGGTCACCGGAACCACGACCGGCACCGTGGTGGTCGTGGCCTCGGGAGTCGTGGTGGACGTGGTGGTGGTCGTCGCACCGCCGCCAGGAGGTGCTTCGCCGAGCTCAGGGATGCCGGCGGCATCGAGACGTTCGTCGATCTCTTCGGCGCTCTCCTGTACCAGTTCCTCGACCGAGTCGCGAGCCGCCGACTCGACGGTCGGCTTCAACACCGTTTGCCACAACAGCCAGAACAACAACAGCAGCAACAACAGCGCCAGCAGCGCCTTCCACAGCCACTTCGGCACCATCGGCTGCTGCACGAAATTGCCGTCGAGCAGGATCGGCTCGTTGTCGCCGTCCACCACCGAGACCTGGAAGGGCAGGGTCTTGGGCTTCCCCCGCCAGAACCGCTTGCGAGGCGTCACCGTGACGACCGCGATCGCTGCGGTGCCGGGTTCGACGCGTGACGTTCGGTGGCTTGATCTCGAACGTCAAGCGGTTGTCGACATCGATCCCTGTGAACTCGGGACTGATGGCGGTGTTGCCGTGGTTGTCGACCGCCAGTTCGTGCACACCCTTGGTGCGCCCGGTGGACGTCTTCGGGTGCAACTCGCCACCGCGTTGACCGAACTCGGCGATCATCAACGTGAGCTCTTCGGCGACCGAGCCCTCCGGGTCTTCGGCAGAGATGACACGCAACGCGAAGGTCAGCTCGCCGAGCGGTGTGTCAGCGCTCCGCGGCGGCATCACCGTGACGGTGACGTACTCCTCGGTCTCGGGGAACAGCCGGACTTCCGGTGGCGATACCGCGACCCATTCGGCGGGGATTCCGACTGGTTCGAACGTGAACGAATCGACGACGGTGCCGGTGTTGCGGACCCTCAGTCGAACCTCAGCCTGACCACCCGGTTCGACGGCGACCGATGACTCATCGAATGACGCGCTTGCACCCATGCCCAGACGGTAGCAAGTCGGTGATGCCCCTCCGGCACAAGCCGCTCGACATCGTTGCCCGAACGGGCAACGATCGTCTGCACCGACGAGAAAGCTCCTGCTCAGATACCTGATGCTTGGCGGTCTTCCGGCCGTTCGTAGGTTCCCGTTGAGGACGCGTTGATTTCTCGTTGAGGTCCTCGGATCATCCTGTCCCAAGGCATCAAAGGGCATCAAGAAGGGGGCCACGTGACTGGTCGAATCGGTGTTTTCGTGTTTGGGAGTGATCCCATTTCTCAGGCGGGCGTGGCATCGCAGTTGCGTGGCCGTCCGCGCATCTCCGTCATCGATGAGCGGCGCATCGATGACGCCGACGTGGCCGTCGTGGTGGTCGACGAGATCGACGACGATGCGGCCCGCAATGTTCGCGGCATCCAACGCGATCAGTGCCCTCGGATCGTGCTGGTGGCATCGGCGCTCGACGAGGCGGCGCTACTGCGAGCGGTCGAGTGCGGGGCGAGCGCCGTGCTTCGCCGCTCGGAGGCATCGCCCGAGCGTCTCTCGCAGGCGGTCGAGCTGGCGGCACGGGGCGAGGGCTCGATGGCGCCCGACCTGCTCGGCACCCTGCTGCAGCAGATGAGTCGCCTCCAACGCGACGTGCTGGCGCCGAGAGGGCTCGGCCCGCAGGGAATGGCCGAACGCGAAATCGAGGTGCTGCGCCACTTGTCGGAGGGTCGGGACACGACCGAGATCGCCGAGGCGATGGCCTACAGCGAGCGCACGATCAAGAACATCATCCACGATGTCACGACCCGGCTCAAGCTGCGCAACCGATCGCACGCGGTCGCGTACGCGATGAAGTCCGGAATCATCTGAGCGACGAAAGGGCCTGTTGTGATTCACGACCTGGATGCGTCGATGCGCAATCTGTTCGAACGCGACATCGTCAACGGCTCGGGTGTCGACCTCGACTTCGAGGCGCCGACCAAGGAGTGGTCGGGCAAGCTGAGCAAACCGACGATCAATGTCTTCCTCTACGACATTCGCGAGGACCTGTCCCGAAGAGAGGTGATGTTCGAGGAGGTCCGCGATGACGTCGGCAAAGTCATCGAACGCAAGCAGCCGCCGCGTCAGTTCCGGATCGCCTACCTGGTGACGGCCTGGACGAAGCGGCCCGAGGACGAACACAGGTTGCTGTCGTCGGTGCTCGGCTGTTTCGTGCAGAACGAGCGGCTGCCACCCGAGATTCTCGCCGGTTCGTTGGCCGACTCGCCGCGCCCGGTGATCACCCAGGTGGCGATGGCCATCGACGAGGACCGCATGTACTCCAACGTGTGGAGCGCGCTGGGCGGCGAACTCAAACCGGCCATCAACGTGGTGTGCATCGCCCCGTTCGATGTGTCGAGGTCGCTGCCGTTCGGCCCACCGGTCACCGAGGAGCCGCGGATCTCGGTCGGTCGCCCCGACACGGACGAGACCGAACAGGTACGGCCGCGCGGCAAGAAGGGTGCCGACGACGCCGGTACCACCGTCGATGAGCTCCCGGACGAGACGATCCGGGGCGGCAAGGAAGACGAGCCGGGACGCGTGTACCGGGTTCGCGCCATGCCCCGATGAGCCACGACGGCACGCTGCGCGCCGCAGTCCTCCAGCGGCTGGCGCTGCTCGACCGGCGCGTCGGTGACGCGATCGCCAGGATGCGTGTGGCCGACCCGATCGCCGACCCGCTGCGAGGGCTGTACATCTCCGAGGACGAGGCACAGGAGATCGCCGCAGCGCCGCCGGCCGGAACGATCGGCGAGGGTCCACTCGGGCCCCTGTCGCCCGTGCTGATCGGGTGGGCAACGGATGTCGGCATCGACGAGCTCGACGTCGACCTCTTGATCACGGCGATCGCCCCCGATCTCGACCGGCGATTCGAGCAGCTGTACGGATTCCTGCACGATGACATCACACGGCGGCGGGCCACCGTCGGTCTGGCATTGCGACTCAACGGTCACGATGTCACCGATCCGGTGGCGCGACGCCGCTTCACCGGTGATGCGCCGCTGCTGGCGTTGGGACTGGTGCAACTCGAGGAGCACGAGCGTCCGTTCCTGACGCGGTCACTACGGGCACCCGATCGTGTGGTCTCGGCGCTTCCTGGGCGACGATCGGCCGGCGCCCAATGTCACGGTTGCCGATTCGGCGATCATCGTGAACGACTGGGTCAGGCGACTGACCCGGGCCGCCGATGCCGGGGTCGACCTCGTCCACGTGCTCGACTGTGCCGACTCGACCGCTGTGGCGCTGGCCTCGGCGGCGATCGTCGAGAGCACCGGGGCGGCCGTCGTGGCGCACGTTCACGAAGGCCTGCGCGACTGGCCGGATGTGCTTGCCGACGCGACGCGTGAGGCGGCATTGAGGGGCTGTGGGCTGATCGTCGACTCGCTCGACACGCTGCTGGCCTCCGACCCACGCGTCGTCGATCGTCTTGCTCTGCTGCCGCGTCCGGTCGTGCTGGTCGGCCGGCAGGCGTGGGAACCGACGTGGAGTTCGTCGGTACCGCTGTCGCTCGAGGCGCCGTCGCTCGATCTCGGGGAACGCGACCAGGCCTGGTTGCGGGCACTGGAAGGCCGGCCCGGTGTGCCGAACATCGCGGAGGCCACATCGGCGTTCCGGCTCGGGCCCGATCGGATCCGTCGCGCCGCCCATGCCGCCGTCCTGGCAGCCGACTATCGCGGGACCGGGCTGGCGGCCGACGATCTCCAGTGGGGCGCTCGTCAACAGAACTCGAGCGGCCTCAGAAGGTCGGCGCGTCGTATCGAGCCGACGGCCGATTGGTCGGATCTGATCTTGGAGAACGAGGCGATGGCCTCCGTGCACGAGGTCACCACCAGGGTGCGGCACCGATCGTTCGTGCTCGACGAGTGGGGCCTGAGGCGTGGCGGGGGGCGCGGGGAGGGCATCACGGCGTTGTTCGCAGGGCCGAGTGGCACCGGCAAGACGTTGGCGGCCGAAGTGATCGCCCATGAGCTCGGTGTCGATCTGCACACCGTCGATCTCGCTACCGTCGTCGACAAGTACATCGGTGAGACCGAGAAGAATCTCGACCGGATCTTCAACGAGGCCGAGCAGGTCAACACGGTGTTGTTCTTCGACGAGGCCGACGCATTGTTCGGCAAGCGCAGCGAGGTCAAAGATGCCCGTGACCGGTACGCCAACGTCGAGGTCGCCTACCTCCTCCAGCGGATGGAGCGGTTCAACGGCCTGGTGGTGCTGGCGACCAACCTGCGGCTCAACATCGACGACACGTTCGCGCGCCGCCTCGATGTCACGGTCGACTTCCCGAAGCCCGACGTCGCCGAGCGGCTGCGGCTCTGGATCCACCTCATGGGGCGGCGCCTGCCGGTCGACGACACCGTCGATCTGCAGTTCCTTGCCGATGCGTTCCAGCTGTCCGGAGGCAGTATCCGAAATGCGGTCGTGACAGCGGCCTATCTGGCTGTCGACGACGGTCGCAGCGTCGGCATGGTCGATCTGGTGCAAGCGGTTGCCCGCGAGTACCGCAAGTTGGGTCGCCTGTGTCTGGAAGGCGAGTTCAAGAACTGGTTCCACGTCATCGACCCAAGGGCACAACCGGTTCCCGGTGTGCCGTTGCCGGTCAGCTGACCACCCGGCCTGGGTTCACGGAACGACCCAGTCGGTGAGTACGGCCAGCACCGGCCACCAGCGATCGGGTTCGTGCTCGGCGGAGTAGGCGCTGCACGATGGCTTCGCCGACGCGATCGGCCAGCAGTTCTTGCTTGTCGAGCACTTGGCTGCCTCCCACCAGATGGCGAGATCTTCCGGGGTCCCTGCCGAACGTCGTAGTGCTCGACGAACTCGCCCAGATCTGTCGCCTGTTGCCAACGACCGCGCGGCACGCGCAGCAGCGAAGCCCCCGCCGGCCAGCGGTGCGGTGTGGAGGACCGGTTCAACAAAGCCGAGCCGACCGATCGCGCGGAGTTCGTCCTGGGGAACAACCGAATCGCCGCCCGATCGCAGAACGATGCCCAGCTGATCGGTGGCAGGTCGGGATGCGGCATCCTCGATGACCAGCCGCGCTCCTCCGCCAATGGGCCGCGCAGCGCAGCATCGCCATCGATCCGCTCGCCGGCGTCGAGGTGTCGGAGCGCCGTCCTCCACGCCCGCGACCTCGGCCTTGCCGAGCCTGCGATCGTTGGCATGGGCCGAGATACCGATCCGTCGATCAGTTGGTCACCTCCGGGTGGCGAGGATCTCGATCGAGGTCGAGGCGTGGGGAGCGGTTGCGGGTCGGGCGAGCTGTGGCGCGGCTGGGCGGTGGCGACGGGATCGCCGGCAGCGGCAGCGGAGCGAACCTCGGTGCGCTGCGGTCGGCGCCCGAGCACCATCGGTCAAGCCATCGAGACCCGAGGCCTCCGGACGCACGGCGTCGACGCGTCGTTGCGTACCGGCCACCCGGTGGCAGCGTCGGACGGTCGCCCGATCGGTCCGGGTGGATTCGGCCGATCGGCCTGCCAACAGTGCCCGGGCTGCCGAGAGGAAGTCCGGGTCTGCGCTGGCGGTCCCGTCGCCAGGTAACAGAACTCCAAGACGTTCGAGCGTGTCCTCGACACCGGAACGTGCGTCCAGGGCGGCCTCGAGTGCGCCGATGTTCCCGTCGAAGTAGGCGCCCCGAAGTGCGTCTTCGCCGACGGCGTCCTGCAACAGCCTGGCAAACGCAACGTTCTCGTCATAGGCGCTGCTCTCCGACCTGTCGCCCATCGACTGCTCGGTGTAGAGATCGGTGACGCCTTCGTTGAGCCAGTCGGCGGCACCATGGTGCGGAAGTTGTCGTGGTCAGCGCATGCAGCGTCTCGTGGGCGACCGTGGACGCTGACGTCATCCGACGCGAGGTATACCTTGCGATTGCTGCGATCAAAATACGCCACGGCCTCGGGCACCTCGCCCGCCCGAGTCGGATCGTCTCCCCTCCAGGTCTCGTAGAACTCGAACCAGCTCTGCGCCTGGACGTATTCCTCCGGATGCGACCCCGTCGGCTCGAAGGTTGCTTCCAGGCTGCGTCGCACCTCGGGCAGATGCCGTTCGGCCGGACCCGGCGGGTCGGGCGTCATGGCCGCCGGTGTCGTTCGGCCTTCCGCTGCGCGCCGGGTGGTGGCGGCAGCTTGCTCAGGTCTTTCGCCGGCATGTTCGTCCGTCGGGATGCTCCGACGTTCGGTGCTCGGGGCTGCGGGGAGACCGTCTCGTCGGGTCGACCGTTCGGAACGGTCCGTGTCGCCGCCACCCTCGTCCGAGTCGGCATCCGTTGGGAGCCATCCTGGGAGTCGGCAGGGCAGGTGCCGGTCGGGCGTTGGCGGGCCCGGTTCGAACGTGACCGTCACCTCGTCGCCGGACACATCGATACGGCGGTGATGTGGCCGAAGTCCGCCTGCCGCCCATCGTCCCGTAGCGGTCTCCGAAGCCGCCACGAGTTGTGCGTCGTGGAGTGACATCCCGAGTCCGACCAGATTCACGTGTTCGTGCTTGGAAGTGCTCGATATCGTCGCCGCTGGCCCCAGTCGCCCTCGATCCGCTGGACGGCATCGGCGCCGTGAACCTGTCGAAAATGGGTCGAGTGCCGCGGTGAACTCCTCGCCTCCTCGAAGTTCACCGGACCGGTGCATCTCGCCGCCGCGCTCCACGCAGCGAGAAGTCCATCGTCATCGTGCCGTCGTCGGAGAGCCGCGAGTCTGTGTGGTAGCGGGGGTTGCGCGGCCAGTCAGGATCAGCATCTTCATCGAAGAACTCGCGACGCACGATCTGGCGATCCGACACCTCTCTCGACGTCGTCGGGCTGGTCGATGATGTCGCCCGATCGAGATCGCCGGGGCGCGTCCGGAGCGGAACGGTCGCCCCGACTCGCGCTCCTGCCGCTCTGGCGTCCGTCGTCGCCGCCTCCGCTCGCCGGGCCCCAGCGAAGCCTTCGGGTATCGGTCCCGCGCTGTGACCGAACTCTTGGGCGTACCAGTCGGCGTACTCCTCGATCGTCCCGAAGTCATGCTGGTCGTGGTTCCCTTCGGCGTTGGGTATCTCGATCGTGATCGGGCGGGCGGCATCGGGGTCGTAACCGAAACGGACATCGGCGGGCCCCGACTCCGTTCGAACGCGGATCTGTTCACTCGAGGCTCGACCACGCCGCTCTCGGCCTCGACGGCGGCCCCGTGGATGTCGCCGAGCGATGGCACGCGTGCCGACGGGCGGCGTGACCCCGGTCGTCGTGTCGACGGGACGGCTGTGCGACTCGAACACCCAGCGCCCCCGACCGGTTCGGCCACCGGGAAGCAACTCGGCGGCCGCCTCGTTCAGCCGCGCCACGTCGACCCGGAGCTCGTTGCCCTGAACCACCAGGAACTCACCGGTGGCGGTGTTGCGAAGCAGGGCAGATTCGAGATCGGCGGTGTGCCTCGATGAACTCCCCGTAGAACTGCCGACCTGTCCCTGGTCTGTCGCTGCGGCTCCCGGCAATGCGCCAACCATGCCGTCCGTGAGATGCCGGTTCGCCGGATGATCGAGGTCGACGACGCCATCTTCGCCCACGTGCAGTTCAGGTGTGGCGGGGCGTGGTGTCTCGGCGCTCTCGACTGTCGCCTCGGCGGCGGGATCGGACGCCGGTGCGGTCCGGCCCGGCTCGGTGTCCACCTCGATCCGGTCGGGCCGACGAGCGACACGAGCCGCCTCGTCAGGGTCGGTCGCGTACCGCGGTTCGGCGTTCGCTGGGCGAGAAGGCCGAGGCGCCGCTTGATCAGGTGTGGTTGCAGCCTCGCCTCCGGCCGCCGACGGCCCGGGCGGGGCCGATCGCGCCGCGGGCGGGTCTCGCCGTCCATCACGGCGCTCGCCTCCCGAACCCGTCGTCGGCCTCGTGCCTCGGCCGCCGCGATGACATCGGCTTCACTTGGTGGTTCGACGCGCCGTCGTGGACCCTCGCTGTCGCCAGCCGGCAGGTGCGGTTCGGGCTGGGCATCGGGAGTCGTCGGCCGCGCCTTGACGCGGCGGATCGCCGGCCCGGACCCGTCGGCGTGAGCGTCAGCGGCGGCGACGTCGACGTCGACCTGCGGTGCAGGGTGGGTGCCGGTGTCCGGAAGTAGGTCGGTGTCGGCGTCGGGATGGGCGGCTGGGTCGGACTGGAAGGCGCCGGTCGTCTGGATGAACATCATCCCGCCGGACCGCACCGCCCCGAGCAACGCCAACGCGACCGCCTTGCGGCGTTCGCCTTCGGGCTCGATGTTTGCGGCACCCTCCATCTGGACGACCAGTTGATGCGGGATCGCCAGCATCCCTTGGACATTGTCGAAGATGCCGTGGATGTGCAGCACACCTTCGACTTGCTCGACCCGCGAAACCCATGACGGGATTCGGCGTCCAGTGCGGGCAAGGTCATCGAGGTGCAGCCTGCTCAGCCCCGCACCGAGTCCACCGAGTCCGGCGACCCCTCCGACCAGACCGCAGATATCGAACAGCGTTCCGACCTCGAGCACGTGCCCGGTGCGAGTTCGACGCGCCAAGCTGTCGATCGATGAGGCCAATCCGGCGACGGCGCCCACGGCGCCCAACGCCAGCCCTGCCGGGCCGGTGATGAACAGACCGGCGATCTCGGCGACCGTGGCCAGATCCTGCAATCTCTGGAGCGCTCGTTCGGTCGATCCGGGTGCCGAGACGAATCTCGACGGGATGTCGATGTTTTCGCCGTAGCGCCGCAGCAGTTGAGGTGGCAGCCGAACGGCAATCGTGCCGCGGCCGTACGGGTTGCCTTCGGCGAACTCGCGGAACGCTCTCCGGATCGCTTCCTGGTGGCCGTCCTCGCCCGTGAGGGAGGTCTCGCCCTCGTAGTAATCGCGGCTGCCTGGCGAAGTGATGTCGACGAGTCGCCACGTCGGTGGGTCATCCTCGTTCGTGCGCGGCATCTCACCGAGCATCGCCAGAATCGGAGTGACCTGACCGTTGACACCGCTCGCCAGCACCATCCTCGGTCGGTGGTCGTGGGAACCACGCCGAAATTCACTGTGCTGCTCGCCAACCCAGCGTTCGTGTTCGCCGGCGCCGAAGGTGCCAGTATTGTTGGCCCCGCCGGTGTCGGCTCCCGCTCCGCCGTACGCCGTCAGCTGGGCGCGGATCTGTGTGATCAGTGCCTCGACGTTCTGGTGCTTCGAGGCCAGATACAGAGCCAGCTGGATCTGGGCAGCTCCCACTGGTTCTCTGGCACAGCGCGGTCCTGGACGTCCTTGAGGCTGACGGCCAGCCGCAACTGGCGTCGCAGTCCATTGAGCGTGGCGGTGAACGCTCCAAATCCAGTCAGGTTCAGGTCGCGCTGAGCGGCCTCCAGCCGCAATCTCGCGTCCTCACGCTCCTCGTCGGTCGTCGCCGCGTCGAGCCGCTCTTGCAGGAGTTGGAGATTGCGTTCCTCGGCGCTCATCGCCTCGTCGAGGCGCTCACTCATGTTCTGGACCCGGATCGGAAGCACGGCAACGCTGGACGCACGGATCACATGGTTGTCCGGATCGGCCATCGCTTCGTCGGTGTTGTTGGGTGTAGCGACACACCGGATGATGTACTCGCCCGGTTGGTCGAAGCCGATCGAACGTTCGTTCATGGGCGTCGTGACGATCGCGAACATACGACGAGATCAGCGACCCGATCATGCGGACCGAGTTCGACAAACCGATCACACCGAGATAAGCGGCTCGAGCCTGCCAGCTCCAGTTCTGCTCGCTCATCATGCGGATGTCAGCTTCCTGATCGTCCGCTATGTCGTGCGCTGTCCTGCTCAGGTTGGCACTCTCGCCGCTGCCGATGCCGACGGTGTCGTCTTCGTTCTCGCCGACGGCGGTCTCGCGGCTGGTCTGTTCGGCCTGTTCCTCGGTCTGGCCGGTGACCTGGATCAGCTCCCAGTAGAAGTTGATCGACTGCAGGCGGTTCACGACCTCATCGAGCGTGCCGACCGAGCGGGCGGCGTAGTCGAGCGACATCGTGAAGCTGTTGGTGGATCCCAGCACGGTCGTCGGCGCGTCGACGTCGGCGGCGATGTCCAGCGGTTCCGGGTCGCCCTCGCGGCGCTCGGGACGCTGATACCCGGCCATCCGGATCGACGACGCGATAGGCGGCGTGTTGGCGATGTTGTCGCCGCCTTCAACCCGCTCGTTCGATCCTGGGCCAAGCTGCCGGTGCCACCCTCTTCACCTTCGGGCCCGGCGCCACCGGGCCCGCGACGCTCACCCTCGGGAACCTCGCCGCCGAGCTCACCCTCCTGAGCCTCGCCACCGATTTCGGTCTCGGTCGCTCCGTTGTGAACGCCCTCGCCCTGGGCGTTCGGGTCGCGCGAACGTTGCAGGTGGTCGATCGCCCGGTCGATCTTCCGGTCGAGTGAACGCTCGCTGTCACCGTGGCGGAGGTTGGCGCGTGTCGTCGCCCCGTCGATCGTGATCTTCAGTCGCGGTCGGCCGCTGGGCGACACCTCCAGCCGGATGATCTCGGGACCCTGCAGAGGCTGTTGCGACTGGTCGGTGCGCTGGCCGCCGCCCCGGCCACGGCCGGTACCGTCGGAGTCGGTGGCGCGCCCGGTGCCCCCACCAGTCGACCCTGTTCCGTGCCCGGTGTCGGCCTCGCCGCCTCCGCCACGACCGGTCCCGGTGACGCCCGTGCCGGTGCCGTCCTCGGTTCCGGTCGGACCACCCGGGAGTGGTGCCTGTTCCTCAGCTTGTCGCCGACGTCGGCGATCGCGACGCCGGCGTCGCTGGCGGCGACGGTCGCTGGCGCTCCTGGCGGAGTCTTGCGCCCAGGCCGGCGCTTCGGCAGCGCTGCCAGATCGTCCCTGCGAGCGGCGCCTCATCGAAGCCGCCCGCTCTTCGCCGAGCGGCAGCCCGGGGACGAACGACAATACGCGACTGTCACCCTCATCCATACCCGCCGTCGGCGCCCCGCCGTGGTTGGGCAGGAACCGGGCTCGAAATCGGTCGCCGACCCATCCGAGCGTCCACAGTCGGGTCGTGCCCGGTTCGCGGAGGAACACCATGTTCCGGGCCATCATGATCTTCCGGTCCGGGTCCTGTTCGAGGACGAATCGAATCCGGCCCCGACCGTCGGTCGTGACCATGTAGTCCTCGAAGTAGATGATGGCGCCGTTCGGGCGGAACACGGCTGGGTTCTGCCCGGCTGCCAGGAACTCGGCATCAGGTCGCAGGTTGCGGACGCTGGCGAGCACTTCGCCGATGTCATTGACGAACACCGACGGGTCGTCGCCGATCGTGCGTAACGGCTCGAACCTCGGGCCACGGCCTTCCTCGTCGTGTTCTTCGGCGGCGTGTCCGTCGGGGCAGGATGCTCTCCCGGGTGACGCTGCACACTGCGCCGAATCACGTTGCCGGTTGCGCGGTTGCCGATCGCCTGTTGCATGGCGAGCAGACTCGACGATCTGGGCCGGCGGTTGAGGTCGGCGCGGCCGACGCCGGCGTCACGGTGGTGGTGGTGGTCGGGGCAGGCGGGGCCGAACGCGCTCCTCGGTCACCGCCTCGTCCGACATGGGTTTCAGCTTCGTGGTTGACCTCACACCCACGGAGGCGAATCGGTTGCCCGTTCGGGTAGTCGTTGCTTCCCCGATGACAGGGTCACATGGCCTGCTCGTGCGGCACTCCCGGCATCACGCTGGAGCCACGGATCATCACGAGGAGGTCGCACATGCCCCAATACCTGTCACCAGGGGTCTACGTAGAAGAGGTCGAGGCTGGTTCCCGGCCGATCGAGGGTGTTGCCACTTCGGTGGCGGCGTTCGTCGGTCTGGCGAAATCGGGCCCGGTCAACGCACCGACGTTGGTCACGAACTGGACCCAGTTCACACAGACGTTCGGCGATCACATGGAAGGGTCGTATCTCGCCCACGCCGTGTACGGCTACTTCAACAACGGGGGCGGTTCGGCCTACATCGTGCGGATCGGCGCCGCCGATGCTGAATCCGGCGTTCCACAGCTGGTCGCCGCCCAGTCAGCTCTGCCGACGGCTGCTGATGCATCCCAGATGGGCTACGAGATCTCTGCCAAGCAGGGAGGTACCGATGGCAACGGATTGTCGGTCGAGGTACAGGAAGCCTCCGAGCCCGGTGAGGACGGCTCGGCGTTCAAGCTCGTCGTCAAGCGCGGCAACCAGGAGCTCGAGTCGTTCGACAACCTGACGACCGGTCGTGGGCGCCAGAACGTGGCCACCCACGTCAACGCCAACTCGACATTGATCGAGGTCCAGGATGTCTCGGTCAAGGGCTCGATCGATCGTCGCCCGGCTACCGGGGCATCGGTCGAGTTGTCCGGCGGGGGCGAGTCGGCACCGATGCCGAGTCAGCTGTCCGCGGACGACTACGTCGGCGACGCCGCCGACCGCACCGGCTTCGCCGGTCTCGAGGCCGTCGACGACATCACCATGCTCTCGGTGCCCGACCTGATGGCCGCCTACCAGCAACGGCTGATCGACCTGGAAGGTGTTCAGGCCGTCCAGCTCGCCATGATCGCCCACTGCGAGTTGATGGGCGACCGGGTGGCGATCCTCGACTCACCGCCAGGGCTCAACGCCCAGCAGGTCAAGGAGTGGCGGGTCGACAAGGCCGGCTACGACTCGAAGCAGGCGGCGCTGTACTGGCCGTGGATCAAGGTCTTCGATCCGGCCACCGGGCAGAACCAGTTCGTGCCCCCGTCCGGCCACATGGCCGGCATCTGGGCCCGCAACGACGACACCCGTGGTGTCCACAAGGCACCGGCCAACGAGGTCGTGCGAGGCGCGATCGCACTCGAGCTGCAACATCACCCAGGGCGAACACGACCAGCTCAACCCGAATGGTATCAACGCGATCCGTTCGTTCCCCGGCCAGGGCATCCGGGTGTGGGGTGCTCGCACGCTGTCGAGCGATCCGGCATGGCGCTACATCAACGTCCGGCGACTCTTCAACTACCTCGAGGAGTCGATCATGGGCGGCACCCAGTGGGTCGTGTTCGAACCCAACGACTACGACCTCTGGCAGCGGATCCGCCGCACGATCTCGGCCTTCCTCGTTCGCCGAGTGGCGTGACGGCGCCCTGTTCGGCCTGACGCCGGACGAGGCCTTCTACGTCAAGTGCGACGACGAGACGAACCCGTCCGAGTCGATCGACGCCGGTCAAGTGACCTGCGAGATCGGCGTCGCACCGGTCAAGCCGGCCGAGTTCGTCGTGTTCCGCCTGGCCCAGTTCTCGGGTGGCACGTCGATCTCCGAATGACCCGACGTGAGCCGGTCGGGTCGGGGCGACTCGACCCGACCTGGTTCACCGCAACCATCAGCAACCAACTCAAACAGCGACATCCCACGAATCAAGGAGCGAAGCAGAGATGCCTATCGGTGAAGACGCCATTGCGGGGTTCACATTCAAGATCGAGATCGACGGACAAGTCATCGCCCAGTTCAAAGAAGTGAGCGGGATGGAGTCGTCGCGTGAGGTCATCGAACACCGCGAGAACAACCTCCTCGGCAAAGAGGTGATCAAGAAGCTGCCCGGCAAGAAGTCGTGGGGCGACATCGTGCTCAAGCGTGGTGTGACCGACAACTCGGTCGTCTGGGACTGGCACAAGCTGGTGATGGACGGCAAGATCGACGAGGCCCGCAAGAACGGCTCGATCGTGTTGTACGACTACGCCGGAGGTGAGACCTCACGCTGGAACCTCATCAACGCCTGGCCCTCGAAGGTCGACGATCAACGGACTCCAGGCAGGCAGCTCCGACGTGCTCGTCGAAGAGATGACGTTGGCGCACGAGGGACTGGAACCAGCCTGAGATGAGCGCACCAAGTGCCGCCGACGTCGCTCGGTCCGCACGAGCCGACCGAACTCCAGACGGAGTACGCGTTCGTGCTGCCGCGGGGCTTCGTCGACGACGACGGCACGGTGCACCGCGACGGTGTGATGCGTTTGGCGACTGCCCGCGACGAGATCCTGCCGCTGCGCGACCCTCGGGTCCGCGAGAACGACGCCTACCTGTCGATCGTGCTGCTGGCACGGGTGGTGACGCAACTGGGCACGATGACCGATGTCCACGCAGGCGTCGTCGAGCGGCTGTTCGCCGCCGACCTGGCGTTCCTGCAGGACCTGTACCGGCGGATCAACCAGGAGGGCCACACCCTTGCGGCGGTGACGTGTCCGTCGTGCAACCACGACTTCCAAGTCGACGTGGCGGGTGACGCGCCGGGGGAATCGTGACGTACGCAACCACACGCCTCTACGAGGAGGTTGCGTACGTCGCCTACCATTTCCACTGGGACCTCGATCGGATTCTCGATCTCGAGCACCCGGTTCGTCAGCAGTTCATCGCGGAGATCGGCTCGATCAACGAGCGCATCTCATCGGGAGGGTGACGTCCCGTGAGGTTCTGGCCGTTCGGAAAGCGGCAGCGGGCAACAACCACCGCTGCGCCCCCACCGGCGGCGGCCCAGCCACCTGCTGAGGCGCGGCCACCGGCGCGGCCTGCGACCGGCGCGTGGCGGCAGCTCCCGGCGTTGCGGCCGACCTCTGCCTCGCTGGCGTTGACGGCACCGGTGCAACGCCTGACCGACACGATCACCTCGATGCAGCACCCGCAGGTCTCATCGACCGAGCTCGGCCATGCCCGCACCTCGATCGGCCCGACCGGTTCGGTGGCCGGCCTGGTGCGCCCGCATCGCGTCGTTCAGCGAGATCCGGGAACCGGTGTTCCGTTCACGTTCGCGCACGCGCCGGAACCGGTCGAGGCCGCCGACGCCGTGCCGCTTCGTGCGTGGGGAAGTGCCCAGCGCCTCCCCGCTTCGGCGAGTGCCGGTCGACCGACACCCTCCGTGTCGGGTTCGTCTGCGGTCGCCACCGCGTTGGGTCCAGCGGTGTCGGGTCCAGCACCGTCGGGTCCGGCCGTGTCGGGTCCAGCACCGTCGGGTCCAGCCGTTCCGTCGGGTCCAGCCGCGTCGGGCACAGCACCGTCGGGCACAGCACCGTCGGCCACCCCCCACGTATCGTCAGCGCAATCGCCGAAGCAGCCTCCCTCGTCGATGCCTGCGATGCCTGCGCGATCGATGCCGGTGCGTGTGACGCCGACCCCATCCGTCGTTGCACCGGTCTCTGCAGCGCCTCCGTCATTGGCGGTTCCCGCCGTGCAGCGCCTTGCCGAGCCGGCGGCCGGACCCGGCCCGTCGTCGCCGGCTTCCACCGTGGAACGCAGCGTCGTGCCTGGTCCCACCTCGGCCCGTCCCGACGCGCCGACACTCGGCAGCACGCGGATCGTCAGGAGAATCGGGGCGCCGATGCATTCGCGCCCGTCGTCGATGGTCGAGGCCGTGCCGGCCGCAGACCAGGTGCCGATCGGCGCACAGCGACTGCCGGTCGCCGCTTCGGCCGCACCCCCGACCGACGTCTCAGCAGCACCGCTTTCCGCTCCACGGGTCGCCCAACCGGCCCCTGGGGCGCTGCCAGTGCGGCCGGCCCGAGCGATGACCGCTGCCACCGAACCGAGCGTCGCTGCGGCGGCCTTGTCGGTGCCGACGCGGCGCAGTCGTCGCCACGAACGATGCACCGATCGCAGGCAGCGCAGCGTCGATCCAGCGCCTGCCTCGTGGTGCGCCGTCGATGACCGTGCCGAAGCTGTCCAGCCCCGATCGGCCGGCCGCGGGCAGCGGACAGGTCGTGCCGGCGCGACGCGGGGTGCAGCGAGCGCCCGAATCGGTGCCGCCGACGGTTCGCTCCGAGCTCGAACCCGTACTCGGTGAGTCGCTCGACGACGTCAAGGTGCATCGGGGACCGGAGACGGGCGCCGCCGCCCGTTCGATCCAGGCCAAGGCGTTCACGACGGGTGGCGCCGTGTACATGCCCGACGAGGTCGGCTCGACCGCCTCGGGTGAAGGCCGCAAGGTGTTGGCCCACGAGCTGACCCATGTCGTGCAGCAACGTGCGCTGGGTGGTTCGGTGCCCAGCGAGGAGTCCGCCGAGGGTGCCCGGCTCGAGGCCGAGGCCCGCGTCGTCGGAGGCCAGGACCCGGTTCCGACCCGCCCGGTGCCGCCCACCGCCGCGTCCTGCGGCCGCCGGCCCCGCTCAGCGACTGGGGGGTTCGCCGATGCCGAAGATGACGCGCCCCATGGCAGCAGCGCCCGCCGGCACCCCTGCTCCGGCAGGTTCGGCGATGCCACTCAGCGCGCAACAGTCGATCGTGGCCACCATCCAGGCGGCTGCGTCACAAGCCGGCGTTCCGGCGGCCCCGGCGGCGCGCATCGTCAACCGGCTCGGTCAGCGCTGCGACGTCATCGATTCCCGTGCAGCGAATGCAGACCAGCCAAGCTCCGACACCAACGGAGTCCGTCAGCGCGACGAGCCCGCAGGCCGCTGCTGCCACCTCCAACGCCAACGCTCCAGCCGAGCCACAGCCCGCGTCCGAAGGCGACCTCGAAAGGCTTGCGGGCCAGCTCTATCCCACGATTTCGGTCCCGGCTCAAGAGCGACCTGCTGTCGGATCGCGAACGTTCCGGACGACTGTTCGACAGGTGATGACGATGAACGAACGAAGCAGCACACGAATGATCACGCAGACCGTCTCATGGGGAGGTTCGCACGATGTCTGATCCAGCCGTACAAGGCGGCTTCAAGGTGATGATCGACAATTGCCCACTCGGCACGTTCGCCAAGTGCGAGGGGCTCAAGGCGACCTACGCCGTCAAGACCTACGAAGAGGGCGGCCAGAACGGCTACGTCCATCAGCTCCCCGGCCGACTCTCGTACGAGAACGTGACGCTCACCAGGGCGGTCAACTCAGAGTCGCTGGGGCTGGCCACGTGGTTCGCCTCCTACCAGACGATGATCAAGCGCTCGACCGGACGGATCAGCGTGATGGACACGGCCGGCAACGAGGTCGTCACGTGGAACCTGATGGGCGTCTTCCCGGTCACCTGGTCGGCCGGGGCCGTCGAGGCAGGCGCAACCGGTGTGATGACCGAGACGCTGGTGATCGCCCACGAGGGCTTCTTCGATATCGGCATGGCCTCGAACCTGCCGGCTTTGTGAGGAGATGACGATGTCGATACCGATGAAACTCGAAAAGGCCAAGCTCGTGAAGACGGCGGGCGGAGCGGGCGGTGGGATCGGTGCCGCGATCGGCGGGGCGGCGGCCTCTGCCGGCGGCATCGGCGGAATGCTTCCGGTGGTGTGGAACGACAGTGAGATGAACTTCCGGTTCAACCCGACCCAACTCACGCTCAACAAGACCGCCACGTATGGCGGCACCAACAACCGCGAGAGCGAGGCCGGTGGGCAGGAGCAGTTCGCCAATACGGGCACTCGAACGCTCGGTTTCAGCGCCTTTCTCGACGAATGGGAGGCGCCACAGGGCTCTGACGTGGGCGACATGGTGGCCAAGCTGCAGAACTGGTGCAATCCCGACCCCGCCAGTCCGGAGAACCGCCGTGAGCCACCGAAGGTGATGTTCGTCTGGGGCAAGTTCAACTTCACGGGACAGATCGCCAGCGTCAACGCCACGTTCGAGCTGTTCCGACGCGACGGCACACCTGCGCGTGCCGAGGTCGCCGTCAGCATGAAAGAACGTCCCCCGGAAACGTCGCCGACCAACCCCACCTCTGGCGGACCGCCGGGACGTCGGTCACGCACGATCGTCGAGAGCGACACGTTGCAGGGCATCGCCTACCGCGAGCTCGGCGACGCCAACTTGTGGCGGGTGATCGCCGAGATGAACGGCATCGACGATCCGATGAGTGTTCCCGCAGGCACCGTGGTGCTGGTGCCCTCCCCAGACGACGCCGCCAAGGCTCGTCGGCTCACGCAAGGTTCGACACGGTGACCTCGAGGGCCCAGTTCCCGTTCGTCGGCATCGACGGCACAGCGATCCGCGACGATCTTCGACGCGAGATCGTCGAGGCCTACGTCGACGATCATCTGGTGCTGCCCGATTCCTTCATGGTGCGCTTCCGCTTCGACGACCCATCGCTGTGGGACAACCTTCGTGCGCGGATCGGCCAAGAGATCGAGATCCGCTCCGGAGGGCTGGGAGAGTCGGCCGACGCCACATTGATCAAGGCGGAGATCACATCGATCGAGGCGTTGTTCGAGCATGGCAACCGCTACCTGATCATCAAGGGCTACGACGCCTCGCACCGGCTCCAGGCCGGACGCAAGACGAGATCGTTCAACAACGTCACCGACAGCGATCTGGCGCGCCGGATCGCCGGCGACGCCGGCCTCCAGGTCGGCACGATCGAGTCGACCTCGACGGTCCACGATCACGTCAGCCAGATCAACACGACCGACTGGGACTTCCTGCGCACCCGAGCCCAGGAGATCGGCTTCAAGGTCGGGGTGCGCGACGGCCAGTTCACGTTCGAGTCGGCCGGCGGATCCGGAGGCGGCGGAGGCGGCGTCCTCGGTGGGCTCGGTGGCGGAGCGGAGCTCACCGTCGGGGACGGACTGTTGATGTTCCGCCCGCGGGTGACCGGCGCCCAACAGGTCTCGCAGGTCGAGGCCCGAGGATGGGACATGAGCCGCAAGGAGGCGGTCACCCACGAGGCGAGTGCAGAGACATCCAGTGTCACCCTCAACGAGAGCGGCTGGACACCGGCCGATCTGGCCCAGACGTTCGGAAGCCCGTCGTATCTCACGTGCGAATTGCCGATCGCCACCGACGCCGAGGCGCGCTCGGTCGCCGAGGCGACGGTCGCAGGGATCTCCTCGTCGTTCGCCGAGGCCGAGGGCACCGCGGAGGGCAACCCGCGGCTGGTCACCGGCGGAAGCGTCACGATCAGGGGCAGCGGACCGTTCGACGGCGAGTACCTCGTTTCGCACTCGCGTCACCGTTTCGACGAGGACGGCTACCACACCGACTTCGAGGTGGCGGGCCACCAAGAGCGATCGCTGCTCGGACTCACGACGATGGGGGCGACCGGCCAGGGTGCGCCACCGATCTACGGCGCCGTCGTGGCGCTGGTCACCAACACCCAGGACCCCGAGAACATGGGACGCGTCAAGCTCAGGTTCCCGTGGCTGTCCGACGACTACGAGAGCTACTGGGCGCGTGTCGCGTATCCCGGCGCCGGCGCCGAACGTGGATTGATGCTGGTGCCGGAGGTCGACGACGAGGTTTTGGTGATCTTCGCCCGCGGCGACATGCGGCAGCCGTTCGTGCTGGGTGGCCTCTACAACGGGGTCGATACTCCACCGTCGACCGATTATTGCGATAGCAGTGATGGCGCCATCAAGGTCCGACGGTGGAAGAGCACCAGCGGTCACATGATCTCCCTCGACGACAACACCGACAAGGAAGCGATCGTCATCAGCTCGGGCGACGAGGCACACACGATCACGATCTCCCAGGCCGACAGCGAGATCACCATCAGGACCGACGGCAAGATCGTGGTGGAAGCTCAGCAGGACCTCGAACTCAAGGGCGCCAACATCAAGATTGAAGCCCAATCGTCGCTCGAGCTGACCGGAGCCACTACGAAGCTCGAGGGGTCGGGACAGACGGAAGTCAAGGGCGGGATCGTCAAGATCAACTGACGAGCCGCGTACGAAGCATCGACGAGGAAGACGGAGACGGGAGACATCATGGGAACGCCAGCGGCAGTACAAGGGGACCGGATCATGGCCACGTGCGCCGGTCACCAGATCCCGAACCCGGCCTCCGGCGCGCCCCAGCCGGGCCCGCCGATGCCGTTCAGTGCACCCCTCAACCTGGGGCTCGAGATGACCGTACTGATCGACGGCAAGCCGGCCGCAGTGGTCGGCTCGAATGGCTTGTGCACGCCACCCCATGTCGGTCTCCATCCCGCCGACCCGTTCATGGCCCCACCCGCCCAGATGGGCACCGTCACGGTCGGCAGCCCGACGGTGCTGATCGGGGGCAAGCCCGCCGCCCGCACGGGCTCGACCGGCACCGTGTGCTTCGGTGCTCCGGGGCAAGTCACGGGCACGGCGGCGACCGTGCAGATCGCGTGAGGTGTGACGATGGCTGACCAGTTCATCGGAAGAGGGTTTGCGTTTCCGCTCCGGACCAACGCCGCCGGCGGGATCGCCATGGCAGGCGAGGACCGCAAGATCGAAGAGGCGATGCGGCTCGTCCTCGGAACGGCGCCGGGCGAGCGCCCGATGCGACCTGCGTTCGGGTGTCGGATCCACGAGCACGTGTTCGCATCGGCCGACGCCACCACGGCCGGCCTGATCGCCCACGAGGTTCGCACCTCGCTACGCCAATGGGAACCCCGGATCGACGTGACCGACGTCGAGGTCGGGTTCGACGACGATCGACCGAGCGTCGTGTACATCGACATCTCCTATCGCGTTCGGTCCACCAACGACCCCCGGAACCTCGTGTTCCCCTTCTATTCGATTCCCGGAGAGGAATAGGTCATGGCACTGCCAGCCCCACGACTCGACGACCGTTCGTTCCAAGATCTCGTCGACGACGCCAAACGATTCGTCCAGCAGAAGTGCCCCGAATGGACCGACCACAACGTGTCGGATCCGGGCGTCACGCTGATCGAGACGTTCGCCTCGATGACCGACCAGATGCTGTACCGGTTGAATCGGGTGCCCGATCGCCATTTCGTGAAGTTCCTCGAGTTGATCGGGGTGCATCTGTTTCCCCCGACCGCCGCCAACGTCGATGTGACGTTCTGGTTGTCGGCCCCCGCCGAGACCCCGCTGACGATTCGCGAGCACATCGAAGTGGCGACGCTGCGCACCGCCCAGGACGAACCGATCAGCTACACGACGACCGAGGATCTCGTGATCGTGCCGAGCGGTGTGGCCCACGTCGCCAGCGTCCCGCAAGCTGACGAGGTCGTGCGCGAGCACGATGAGGCACTGGCTGGGGGCAATCCCTTCTTCTGTTTCGCCGAGCCACCGCAGGCCGGTGACGCGCTCCTGATCGGCCTCACCGATGCCGTTCCCAGCAACGCCGTCACACTCCGGCTCGAGTGCGATATCGAAGGCATCGGCGTCGACCCGTCCAACCCCCCGCTGATCTGGGAAGCGTGGTCTGGTTCGGAATGGGAGCAGTGCGATCTCGACACCGACACGACCGGAGGGCTGAACCGGGCAGGCGACGTGACGATCCATGTACCGCACAGGCACGAGGTGTCCGTGATCGAGGGCAACCGTGCCGGCTGGCTGCGGGCGCGCGTGATCGACCCCGAGATCGGACAGCCCGGCTACTCGGCATCTCCGCGGATCATGGCGCTGGCCGCTTTCACGGTCGGCGGAACCGTGACCGCGGTCAACGCCGACACGATCGAGGATGAGATGGTCGGCGTCTCCGACGGTGTGCCGGGCCAGCGATTCAAGCTGGAACGGGCGCCGGTGGTCCCCGGCCAGGAGGTGGTCGTCGAGGTCTCGAGCGACGACGGGTGGACCCAGTGGCGCTCGGTTCCGAACTTCGCCGACTCCGAGGCCGGCAGCCGTGAGTTCCTGCTGGATGCCACCGCCGCCGAGATCATGTTCGGCCCGATGGTGCGTCTCGCTGATGGCACGACCCGCCAGTACGGCGCTGTCCCGCCGAAGGGGTCGGCGATTCGGGTCGCACGGTATCGAACGGGTGGCGGACGCAAGGCCAACGTGGCCGCAGGAATGGTGTCGGTGCTGCGCACGCCGATCCCCACCGTCAATCGCGTCGTCAACCGTCGATCAGCGGTCGGAGGGCTCGATGGCGAAGACCTCGACAACGCCAAGGTGCGTGGCCCGATCATGTTGCGCACACGCAACCGTGCCGTCACGGTGGAGGACTACGAGCAGTTGTCGCGCACGGCGGCACCCGAGATCATCCGCGTGCGCGGCGTCGCCGCCAACGACGAGTCGGGTGGCGGTGTTCGCGGTGCTCGTGGTGCCGGCCGTGGCCGATGACGGCAGCGGTCGGTTGCGGTTCGAGCAACTGATCCCGGAGGATGCATCCCTGGAGCGGATCGCCAACTATCTCGACGAGCGGCGCACGATCGGCGCCCGAGTCGTGGTCGAGCCTCCCGCGTTATCAGGGTGTCACGGTCGTGGCTCGTGTACGAGCCCGGCGTCGCTTCGCCCCTGACGTGCTGCGAGACGACTGCCTCCGCGCCCTGTACGAGTACTTCCATCCGACGCGAGGCGGGCCCGACGGCGCCGGCTGGCCGTTCGGCCGGCCCGTCCACGTCGGCGAGGTGTACTCGGTGCTGCAACGCCTGCCGGGCACCGACATCATCGAAGATGCGCGCCTGTTCGCCGCCGATCCGGTCACGGGAGAACGAGGAGACGACGTGCAGACGATCGTGCTCGACCGGCATGCCTTGACGTTCTCGTACGAGCACCAAGTCCTGGTCGTGAGCTGAAAGGGTCTGCGATGAGCCAACGACGCGAACTCGATGGACTGCTGGTGCGGACGCGGATCGGCGAGATGCTGCCGGCGATGTTCCACGACGACGACATGGCCCAGCGCTGGTGCGACGGCCTCGACGAAGTGATCGCCCCGGTCCCAGCCACGCTCGACAACCTCTGGGCGTATCTCGACCCGGCGTTGGCCCCCGTCGATTTCGTCGAATGGTTGGCCGGCTGGGTCGGGCTCGAACTTGACCAGACCTGGGACGAGCAGCGCCGCCGTGAACTCGTCGCTCGAGCCCACCGCTTGTACGACTTCCGCGGCACGGCGGGTGGTCTGGCCGACCTGATCGAGCTGTACACCGGGGTGCGACCGGAGATCATCGATGGCGGCGGAGTGGTGTGGTCGCCGACCCCGGATGCTGCGATGCCTGGGAACGCAGAGGCCGAACTCGTGGTGCGCCTCGAGGTCTCTGACGTCGACGGCATCGACAGGGCGCGGCTAGAGAATATGGTGGAGATGAGCAAGCCGGCTCACGTCGTCCACCGCATCGAGATCGTCGTCGGCGACAAGCCGGCTGTCAAGGAGACGGCAGCCAAGAGCGCAGCACCGGACAAGCAGCAACCACCGCCGCCGCCACCACCACCACCACCACCGCCACCACCGCCACCCACGACAACAACCGAGCAACCCCAGACCGAGCAGACCGGTGGGGCCGACGCAGAGGAACCTCAGATCGCTGATGACGAACAACCGGAACAGCCGCCAGGACCCGAACACGAGTAGTCAGGTTCCGCGGACGATGATCGTCTGTCGCGACTGCGGCACGCAGAACGCCGACGACGACATCTTCTGCGGCGGCTGCCCCGGGTTCCTCGAGCACACCGGCGAGTTTGTCGACGACGGGTTGCCGGAGGTGGTCGAGCAACCGCCCGACGACGATCAGGCCGGCCTGATCACTCGCATCAAGCATGCGATCAGCGGCGATGATCTCCCGCCACCGACGGGTCGCGCAGCCGAGACCCCATCACACGCGGCGACACCGACGCAGCCGTCCGCGCTCGACGAAGATGCGCGTCGGGCGGCTGCGCTCGTCGCCAAACCGGTCGCCGAGCAGAAGCGGATGGAGCCTCCCCAGCGCACATCGCGCAAGGCGGCCGGACCTGGCGATTCAGCGCCGACCGCCATGGCACCGACGGCGCAGGTGCCACAGGCTGCCAAGTCGCGGCCGAAGGTCAAGAAGCAGGCACCGAGTCGAAAGATCAACCCCGGTGACCTGATCTGCGGGCGGTGCGGCGAGGGTAATCCGGAGACCCGCAAGTTCTGTCGACGTTGTGGTGAGACGCTGGTCGAAGCGGTCGTCGCCAAACGGCCGTGGTACAAGCGTCTGATCCCACAGCGCAAGAAGAAGCAGCTCAAGGCCGGCGATCGCCCCGATCGCTCGAGCGGCCGGGCGGCCGGTACGAAGGCCCGGCTCTTGCGAGGCAAGGTGCTCGGCAAATTTGCTGACGTCCGCAGGATCCTCGCCGTGCTGGCGATCGTCGGGATCGGCGTCGGGTTCGCGATCCCCAGCGCTCGTTCGGCGATCATGGACGGTGGGTCCGGTGCGCTCGGCAAGGTACGCCGGATCGTCAGCCCGACCTACAGCAACATCCCGATCGATCCGCTGCGCGTCGCGGCGTCGAGCGAGACCGTCGACGGCGAAGCCGTCAACGTCGCCGACAGCAACACGCTCACGTTCTGGCTGGCCGACGCCACGGATCCCGCCGCATCGGTCACCGTCGTCTTCGTCGACACCACCGACCTCGCCCACGTGCTCGTGCACCCTGGGCAACAAGAAGACGGCGGCAAGGTCGTGCGGCCCGATCCGCGTCCGCGCGAGATGTTGTTCCGGGTCACCGACGAATCCGGCACCATCACCGAAGTCGTGGCGTCGATCGCCGATGAGGACGGCTTCCAAACGATCGATCTGAAGGTCGACGCCGCGATCAGCGTCGAGACGGTCGTCGTGAACTGCTATCCCGACCCGGTGCTGAAGGTGTGTCCGGTCACCGAACTCGAGTTCCAGAGCAAGGACTGAGCGGCACGTCGGCGCGGGCCGACGGCGTCAGTTCGAATCGTTGTGGGCGGTCACGCCGAGTTCGTCGAGCATCCGGTGGTAGGCGCGGCGTTGCCGTTCGGCCGACCCCTCGTCACCCGCCGCTCGGTGGGCGTCGATCGTCAGCCGCCACAGACCATCGTCGAAACGGTCGAACTCGATCCCGCTGTGTGCGAGTCGGATCGCCGCGTCGGCACGATCGTGTTCGAGCGCCAACTGGGCGGCCTGCCGGGCGAGCCGTGCCGCGATCAGCCGTAACCGCTGGCGTTCCGCGAGTACCCATTCGGCTGATCCGGCGCCCGGCATCAGCTCGCCGGCAAACAGGGCGAGCGCAGAGTCGGCGATTGCGATTCGGGTCTCGGCATCGTTCGAGGCGTGGTCGAACGCCTCGGCGCTGTGCGTGAACTCGGTCAGATCGCACCTCCCGGTGATCGGCTCGGTCAGGAGGTAACCGCCATCGGCTCGCTGGATCGAGATCGGTGCGTCGGATGCGTCGAGCGCCTTGCGGACCGCCGAGACGGCGACCTGGAGGCTGCGGGTCGCCGATCGGTCATCGACCCCCGCCCACAGATCGGCGATCAGACGATCGTTGTGAACCGAGTGGCCGAGTTCGAGCGCCAATCGCATCAAGAGCTCGCGCGAGCGGGGCTTGAGTTGGTCGATCTCCGGCCCGCCAGGGGCGATCAGGAACTCTCCGAAGCAGTGCAGCACGATCGGCGAACCGGCGCCGTCGTCGACCGTGTGAGGAGGGGGGTCGGCGTCGCGGCGGTGGCGTTCGACGAGTTCGAAGAAGACGTCGGTCGGCGGTCGGTCGAGACCGATCTTGCGGCACAGCCGCCGCGCCATCACGGCATGACGCTCGGCTTCGGCGCCGTGGGCCACGTGGGCGATGCCTCCGTGGGCGGCCGCCGCGATCACGCCGCTGTGTTGCTGGTCGGCGATCTCGAGTGCCCGTTCGAACAGGCGCTCGGCCGAGTCGGCACGGCCTGCCGTCGCCACGCCCGCACACAGGAACCCGAACGCGGCCCCCCATGCATCGCCGTCGTCCAGGCATCGCTCGGCCATGCGCACGGCTTCGTCGGGGGGATCGAATCGCTCGCCATCGACACCACCGCCTGGGCGAACCGCTCGAACCATGCATTGCCCAAGCTGCCGGTCAACCGGTCGATCAGCGCAAGGGTGGCGGTGGGATCGGCGGGTTGATGCAGCAGCCGGACCAGTTGGCGCCCGAGTCGACCGGCATCGACGGCCCAGTCGGGAAGGTCTTCGGACAACAGCGCCGCATCGAACTGTTCGGCTGCCTCGTCGAGGTGACCGGCCAGGAACAACAGGGCGCCGCTGGCGACCGATGACTCGGCGCTGCCACGGTCGCCGAGGTCGCACGCGGCACCGATCGGGTCGTCTCGAAGCCCACGATGCAGATCGCCGAGCCATCCGGTCGGCGGTGGGTTGAGCGGGTCGCTGAAGCTGTCGAGCGTGACCCGCTCATGGCGACACGTGGATGCGATATCCGAGTCGCCGAACAATGCCTGAGCTCTGCGGTAGTGGGCCCGAGCCTGATTGAACCTGCCGGCGGCGACCTCGCCGCGAGCTTGGGCGAGGCTGATCCACGGATCACCGCCGGACTCGGGCGACATCGCCTCGTCGAGTACGTCGAGCCATCCGGTCGTGGTCATCGACGGCTCGGTGCACGCCAGGCCGGCGAGCCGGCTGACCTCGGATCGCTGCCCGGCGCGGACGTGGCAGCGCACCGCCTCGCCCGGGTAGCCGGCCCCTTCCAACAACTGAGCCGCCCGCACGTACCGTTCGATCAGTTCGTGGGCGGGCATGAGCTCGGCCAACACCGCCTCGAGGTGGGCCCGCAATACCTCGTGATACCGATAGGTCGTGTCGTCGACGCGCACGATGAACAGCCCGTATCGCTCGACCTGTGCAAGGTCGGCGTCGCTGCCCGTTCGACCCAGCAGATCGTCAGCGAGGTCGCCGCGCACGACTCCGAGGACCGATGTCTGGACCAGGAAATCACGCAGTTCGGCAGGAAGCGTGCCGAGGACGTTCTGTGTCAGATACTGACGGGCCAGCACAGATCGTGTCGACGCCGTACGGATCAATCGGCGTTGCTCGGTCGGCGATTTCCCGCGTGCGGCGAGATGGAACAGCTGAAAGCCGGCGGCCCACCCGGCGACCTGACGAGTGAGTCGTGCCACATCGTCGGGGCGCAGCAGCAGGCCGTACGTTTCGTCGAGCAGGTGTTCCGCTTCCCACGTGCGAAACCGCAGGTCGTCTGCATCGATTTCGAGCACATTGTCGGTCAGCCTGAGTTGCGTGGTGTCGAAGCTCGGAGGCAGGCGGCTGCCGACAGCGACCCACACGTTGGGTGGCAACTGCCGAAGGATCTGGGCCACCAACGCCTCGGCTGGTTGGCCGGCGATCAGGTGGAAGTCGTCGAGCACGATCACCAGCGGTTCGGGGCCCAGGCTCTCGAGGTGTTGGAGAACGTCGAGATAGCTGGTCCACGGCTCGCTGCCCATCTCGCCGGCCACGTGCCCGATCGCCCGCCGCAGATACTCGAAGAACACGTCGGGGTTGCCGTCGAGGCTGTCGATGCTGTACCAGGCGACCCGTGCCTTCGAGTTGGCGACGAATTGCGAGAGGGCTGTCGTCTTGCCGCTGCCGGCCGGGCCGGTGACCAACGTCAGTTGGTGGCCCGAGATCTGGGACAGCAACAGGTCGAGGCGTTCGCGGCGCAGCCCGCGAGTGATCGGAGGATGTGTCCTCGCATCGATCACGATCGCCATGCCAATCCCTTCCCGCCGCACCAACCGTACCAAATGCGATCGTCACGGCTTTCTGAAATTCTCAGGTGGGGTTGTCGATATCTCGACGGTACTCACGGCACCGGGCGGTGGTCTGGTCGTCTGGTCGGCGGACCGGCGACGAGCTTCGGCGACCGTGCCGGTAGTCTTTCGGCATGACGGATCGCAGTGACTCGCCGATGGCGCTCGAGGGGGGCTTCGACCCCCGCAGCGACGTGTTCAACCGCCTGCTGAAGAACCGGGTCGTGATGCTCGGCTCCGATGTCAACGATGACATCGCCAATCAGATCTGTGCCCAGCTGCTGTATCTCGAGGGCGAGGATCCCAACGCCGACATCTGGCTCTACATCAACAGCCCCGGTGGGTCGATCACGGCCGGCATGGCGATCTACGACACGATGCAGTTCGTCGGCTGCGACGTCGCCACGGTGTGCCTCGGCCTGGCTGCCTCGATGGGCCAGTTCCTGCTCACCGCCGGCGCTGCCGACAAGCGCTACACGCTGCCGAACGCACGCATCATGATGCACCAGCCACTCGCCGGTCTGCGTGGCCAGGCCTCCGACATCGCGATCCAGGCCGAGCAGCTGCGCTACATCAAGCGCCGCATGGCCGAGATGATCGCCGAACACTCCGGGCCAGACGACTCGAGCAGGTGCAGGCGCGACTCCGAGCGCGATCGCTGGTTCACCGCCGACGAGGCCAAGGAGTACGGCCTGGTCGACTCGGTGATCCGCCGACGCGGCGAGATGCCATCGGTCTGAGCATCGATCTGGCCACCGGTCCGGCCACCGATTCGATCCGGTTTGGTGTCAGCCGGCCGGTGCGTCTGTGCCCGGCGGCACGATCGTTGTCGTACGCGCCGGCTGCTGCTCCTGCGGCGCGATCGTGGTGATCGGGATCTCCAGCCCGCAGTTGTTCTCGAGCCACCGTTTGACCCGGTACGCCGAGGGTTCGGTGGCGTAGGCCGTCATCGCCACCAGTTGTTCGGACTCCGGGTCGCCGGGAACCAGCGCAGCGGCCGTTTCGAGGTTGACGACGATGTCGTTCCACTCCGCCGCGATCGCCACCGGCGCGAGTTGTCCCATCAGGCGATAGAAGTCGAGCGTCGCCTGGAGTTCGGCTTCACTGCCGATCGGCGGTGCAACGATCGTGTCGCGCTGGGCGATCGCCTCGCCACAGAACCGTTCGGCATCGCTCTGCACCTCGTCGCTGCGTTGGCATCCCGCCAGAGTGACGACCAGGCCGACGGCGAGAGCGACCGAGCTGAAGGAGCGACAACGCACGGCCAGAGTGTGCCACGACGGCGCGGTTCCGACTCAGCACCGATCGGCACGACTGCGGACTACGAGATCCACGGTGGGCACGCTTCGTCGCCCGGGGAGGTAGACCAGGCCGACGTCGGAGACACCGGCGACACAGGCCGAGACGTCGGGCTTGCCGGCGCTGGCCGTGGTGCTGGCGGTTGCCGAACCGGATATGTCGGTGGTGACGGTGATGTTCTCGACGAACGTGCCCGTGAAACGGATCTCCACGCCGGCCTCGGCGACCGGTCGACCCTGGTCATCGTTGACCTGCACCGTGGCGACGCCTTGCTGCTGGCCCTTCCCGACGCTCTGCGTGGCGACCGAGATCGACACGAAGACATGCGTTGCATCGACTGGAGTCGTGTCGCCGTCGCCATCGATCTGGAGGAAATCGACGGCGACGCTGTCGTGGATGCGTTCGCCTCTGGTCCGGTCCGTGTCGGTCACGCGTACCTGCACCGTGCCGGTGCGGATACCGATGTTGAAGCTGTCATTGAGCGGCGTGCCGGCGTGCACCGTTGCGACAGGAACCCAGGCCGTGCCGTTGGCCAGACCATTCGAACACGAAGCCATCATCGGCGTCGCCGCCGTCGAGAACTGAGGCGACGATCGTCAGTCGCTGGTTGCCCTGGCTGGCCGGGATCGCCCAACGATGCTCGGCCTCGGTCGTGCCGTTTCGACGGTTTGCCGCCCGAATCGACTTCGCTGATGGTCTGCACCGAGCCGCCGATCATGGTCGTGGCGAGGTACGACCCCGAGACCGCGCCCGACACGGCGTCTCGCCGGTCGCGGTCGAGGTCAGCACGACGGGAATCGTCACGTCGACGATGTTCGACTCGGCCGATACGTCGACGGCGAGTGCGTCGTCGTCGAGTAGTAGCTGACGCAACTCGCCAAGGTTGAGGCCGTACGCGGCGGCGACCACCGGGAGTTGGTGCGGAACCGAGGGGGGCTGTCGTCTGTCTCTTTCCGGGCCCGGCACTGACGATCCACCGATTCTCGCCGCCATGATCGAACCCGTTTCGCCGGGGGTGCCTGCCCAACTTCGCAATTCTCGTTCCGGATGGCAAGGGCATTGCCGAACTCTTGAGGATTGGCGACCGCTCGTGGCGGGGAATGTGACACCCGATCGGTATGGTGACGGGCACCTGTCGAGGGGCAGGTCAGGCCCTCCCTCCCAATCGAATCGCCGGTCGATCACACCGGCGTGTCTTGGGAGGTTGAGATGATTGCCACGATCGCTGCAGCGACGATTCTGGGGGCGCGTGGGCATCCGGTCACGGTCGAGGTCCACGTCAGCGGGCACGGGCTACCGGGCTTCACGATGCTGGGTCTCCCCGACGAGTCGTGTCGCGAGGCGCGCGACCGGGTGCGGGCCGCCGTGCAGTCCAGCGGTTTCAAGTGGCCCGACAAGAAGATCACCGTCAACCTCGCCCCACCGCACTATCGCAAGGCGGGCTCAGGGCTCGATGTCGCCATCGCAGTCGCTGCGCTGGTCGCGTTCGAGGTGATTCCCGCCGACGTCGTGCGTGGTCTCGCATTTGCCGGCGAACTCGGGCTCGACGGTTCGATACGCCCGATTCCAGGTGTGGCGCCGATGGTGGGCGTGCGGCCCGACCACGACTGGGTCGTCCCGGCAGGGTCGGTCGCCGAGGCGCGGGTCGCCGGGCGCGGCGTGGTGCGCCCGGTCGAGCGGCTCGATCAACTCGTCGAGGCCCTCACGGGCGCCGGCTCTTGGCCCCGGTTCGACGAGTTGCCGTCGTCGTTCGTCGAGCCCGAGCTGCACGATCTGGCCGACGTGAAGGGGCAACCGGTGGCCCGCTTGGCGCTCGAGGTGGCAGCGGCGGGTGGCCATCATCTGCTGTTCGTCGGTCCGCCGGGCGCCGGCAAGACGATGCTGGCGCGCCGGATGCCGGGTCTGCTGCCCGACCTGCACCGCGAGTTGGCGCTGCAGACGACGATGGTGCACTCGGCCGCCGGCGTGGCCTTGCCGTCCGGTGGGCTGGTCATGAGGCCCCCATTTCGATCTCCGCACCACACCAGTTCCGTGGGGGCGTTGGTCGGCGGTGGCTCCCATCAGATGCGTCCGGGCGAGATCAGCTTGGCGCACGGCGGGATCCTGTTCCTCGACGAGATGGGCCAATTCGCTCCCAAGGTGCTCGACGGGCTGCGCGAAGCGCTCGAGGACGGGCAGATCATGGTCGGCCGGGTCGAGCAGATCCGGGTCCCGATGCCGGCCCGGTTTCAGCTGATCGGCGCCACCAATCCGTGCCCGTGCGGGGGCAATGGTTCCAACAGCGACTGCAGCTGCGACGAGCGTTCTCGCACCAGGTATGTGGGCCGGTTGTCCGGGCCGCTGCTCGACCGGTTCGACCTCCGGATCGCCGTCCATCGCCCCGATGTGGCCGAGTTGCTCGATGGCGAGCCGGGCGAGTCGACCGCCGATGTCGCTGCCAGAGTGGCGCGGGCGCGACGGGTCGCGATCGAACGTAGCGGCATGCTCAACGCCGCCCTCGACGAGAGTGGGCTGAACGAATTCGCACCCCTCGACGCGGCCGCGACCAGCCTGATCCGAGGCGAGATCGAACGTGGTCGGCTCACCGGACGCGGGTATCACCGTGTTCGACGGGTCGCCAGAACGCTCGCCGACCTGGCCGGCGAGTACCAGGGTGAGATCGGTGAGGCCCGGGTCGCCGGTGCCTTGGGCATGCGAGCCCGCGTGGGGTTGAGCGCGGTCGGGAGCGCGACGTGAGCACCAACGCGGCCTTGGCAGCCCTGGCAGCCCTGGCAAGCTTGCCGTCGATCGGGCCCCAGCGTCTGCAGTTGTTGCTGACCCACCACGAACCACATGATGCGCTCGGCCGGTTGGCGAGCGGAGCCGCGTTGCACCCGATGATCGTGCGGGCGACACCACCGGATCTGCTGGCGCGGTTGCGCGCCCAGGCGGCCGCCTGCGGAGCCGGATGTGGTCACGGCCAACTGTGAGAGATGCGGCATCACCGTGCTCGAGCGGGCCGATCCCCGCTTCCCGTCCCAACTCGCTGTCGATCCGCAGGCTCCGGAAGTGATCTTCGTCCGCGGCGACCTCGACGCCGTGAACGCCCGCCGGGTCGGGGTGGTCGGCACCCGTCACGCAACGGCAGCCGGCCGGGCAACGGCGACCGAACTCGGGGCGGGGCTCTCCGGCGAGGGGGTCGCTGTCGTGTCGGGCCTGGCGAGGGGCATCGACGGCGCTGCCCATCGCGGCGTCAGGTCGAGTGGTGGTCCCGGCCGTGCGATCGCCGTGGTCGGCAGCGGGCCCGACGTGCACTACCCCAAACCGAATGCCGACCTGTGGGAGTGGGTGGCCGGCGAGGGGCTGTTGATCTCCGAATGGCCACCCGGCACCACGCCTGACGCCTGGCGGTTCCCGCAGCGCAATCGCATCCTTGCGGCGCTGTGCGAGGTGTTGGTCGTCGTCGAAAGCCGTGAGCGCGGGGGCAGCCTCATCACAGCGGGCGCCGCTGCCGACCGCAGCGTGGAGGTGATGGCGGTACCCGGCTCGCCTCACAGCCGCGCCTCGGCCGGCACCAATCAGCTGCTGGTCGACGGCGCCGGCCCCGTCACGTCGGTCGATGACATCCTGGCGATGTTGGGGCTCGATCACCGCCGCCAGGGTGCGCTGCCCTTCGATCCGCGTCCGCTTCCCACCGCACTGCAGGCCCAGGTGTTGGTCGCCTGCGAGCATCAGCCCTGCACGATCGACATGATCTTGGCCGATGTCGATGCTTCGCTGACCGACGTGGCGCTCGCTGCTGCCCGCCTCGAGCGTGACGGCTGGTTGATCGAAGCCGGCGGCTGGTTCGAGGTAGCAGGATCCCGGTTGCGGCGATGACGACCGAATACCTTGGGAACCATGGCGGACGACGACTTCTGGCGCTTGGGCGACTTCGTGCGGGCCCACACGTCGTTGTCCGAACGTACCCTCGCCGCCTACGAGACCGATCTGCGCTTGTTCGCCGAGTGGGTGGCGCGCTCGCACATCGATTCGCCCGCCGATGTCACGCGCACGCTGGTCCGCCGCTACATCGCATCACTTTCCACACGCCAGCTCGCCCGACGCAGCATCGCCCGCAAGGCAGCCGCGCTGCGGCGTTACTACCGCTGGGCGCTGGCCGAGGGCATGGCGAACACCGACCCAACGATCGGCCTGCACGTCAGCGCCGGGCCGGGTCGACTGCCCCGCGTGCTCGACCGGCGTCAGCTCGAGCAGTTGCTCGATGGGTCCGCTCCCGACGACGAGCCGCTGTGGCGGCGGCGCCGAGACGACGCCGTACTGGAGATCCTGTACGGCTCCGGCATCCGCGTCTCCGAGCTGTGCACACTGCAACTCGAGCAGGTCAAGTTGCCCGAGCGTGCGTTGATCGTGTGGGGCAAGGGCTCGAAGCAGCGCAGGGTCCCGCTTGGCGAACCGTCGGCCGCCGCGGTTCAGGCGTGGTTGGCGATTCGCCACGAGGTTGTGCCCGTCGAGGCCGGGCCCGTCGTGTTCGCCAACGAGCGCGGCAAGCCGCTGACACCTCGCGATGTCCGGCGAATTCTCGACCGCCGTTCGCCGACACCGACCCACCCGCACGCCTTACGGCACACGTTCGCCACGCACCTGCTCGACGGAGGCGCCGACCTGCGCGCGGTGCAAGAGCTGTTGGGGCACTCCGACGTGGCCACAACACAGCGTTACACTCACGTCAGCAGAGAGCGCCTGCAATCTGCCTACCTGAAGAGCCACCCACGCGCATGAGCATTGTTCCCGACGACCCAGACCTGGCGATGCATTGGACGCGATGGCTCAATCGCCAGAACAACGCGTCGCGTGATCACTTGATCGTGCACTATTCACCGCTCGTCAAGTTCGTCGCCGGCCGTATCGGCGCCGGCTTGCCCAACAGTGTCGACCCGGGCGACCTGGTGAGTTCGGGCGTGTTCGGCCTGATCGATGCGATCGACCGGTTCGACCCCGAGCGGGGGGTCAAGTTCGAGACCTTTGCAGCACCACGGATCCGTGGGGCCATCTACGACGGCTTGCGCCAACTCGATTGGGTTCCACGGTCGGTGCGCAGTCGGGCCCGAGAGGTCGAGCGGGCGTTCTCGCGCCTCGAGCACGAGCTCGGCCGGGCCCCGACCGACCTCGAGCTGGCCGCCCTGCTGCGGATCGGAGAAGATGAACTCGCCCGCTGGCTGGCCTCGATCGCGGCGACCACGATCGGTCCACTCGACCGCGCCGTCGCCGCCGGTTATGAGCCGGCCGCTGTCGAGTCGTCCGGTCTCGAGCACCCAGCGGCCGCAATCGAAGATCGCGAACTGCGCAACATCATGAAGTCCGAGATCCTTCGTCTGCCCGAGCGCGAGAAGCTCGTGCTCTCGTTGTATTACGACGAGGGTCTCACGCTGGCCGAGATCGGCGAGGTGCTGGGTGTCACCGAGAGTCGGGTCTCGCAGATCCACACCAAGTCGGTGCTGCACCTGAGGTCGCGGATGTCGGCCGCCGGCCTGTCCTGACCTGATCGGGGTCGCTCGTCGACATCCGAACCATCGGCCCAACGGCCCGCTCGCCTCACCGGCCGAATCCCTACGCCTTCGCGTCGTCCGAAAGAGCAATGCCATGTCGCGTCCCCTCCTGGTGCGGGTGATATCGATCGTCGCCGTCCTCTCCATGATTCAGCCGAGCGGTGTCGCCCGGGCCGCCCCCTGCTGGCGACCACCGGTCAGTGCGCCGATCTCCGATCCGTTTCGCCTGCCCAACTGTCGATGGTGTCCCGGAAACCGGGGTGTCGAGTACGCCACGTCGGCGGGTGCCACCGTGACGGCGGTCGCCACGGGGCGTGTCAGCTTCGTCGGTTCGGTGGCCGGCACGGGATATGTGGTTGTTCGCCACGGCGACGGCCGGCGCGTCACGTACGGCAACGTGACGGACAGCCGGCTCGAGATGGGTGACCTCGTGGTGCGAGGCATGCAGATCGGAACGACCGCCGGCCGCCTCCACCTGGGCCTCCGGCGCAACGAACGCTACGTCGACCCGACGCCGTTGATCGGCCGACTGGTGTACTCGCCGCGACTGATCCCCTCCGACGGGGCTCGTCCTGCGCCCGCACCGGCTCCGCGCTGGCGCTGCGCGAGTTGACCGGCCGGTCTCAGCGAGGCGTCGGGTCGCAAACGAGCAGGCGGCGGATACAATCGTGAGTCGGTCCATCGTCCGATGGGTCGACCAACTCACACCCACTCGCCCCAATGCAGCGGTCGCCTCGGCGCCGGGAGCGAGTTCGAAACCGCACAAGGAGCTTGTCATGGCCGTCATCAGCATGCGTCAAATGCTGGAAGCTGGGGTCCACTTCGGACATCAGACCCGCCGGTGGAACCCGAAGATGAAGCGTTTCATCTTCGGTGAGCGCAACGGGATCTACATCATCGATCTCGAGCAGACGCTGACTCGCGTCGAGGCGGCGTACGCCTTTGTCCGCGATCTCGTCGCCGATGGCGGCGTGGTGTTGTTCGTCGGCACCAAGAAGCAGGCCCAGGACCCGGTCCAGAGCTTCGCCGAGAAGGTCGGGATGCCGTACGTCAACGAGCGTTGGCTGGGTGGCATGCTGACCAACTTCGAAACGATCTCCAAGCGCGTCGGCAAGATGCTCGACTACGAGCGGATGAAGACGTCGGGTGAGTTCGACGCGATGATCAAGAAGGAAGCCCTGCTGCTCGATCGCGAGCTGACCAAGTTGCAGCGCAACCTCGGCGGGCTGCGCGATATGAAGAAGGCACCCGACTGCGTGTTCGTGATCGACACGCTCAAAGAGCACATCGCCGTCACCGAGGCGAACAAGCTCGGAATTCCGGTGGTCGCCGTGGTCGACACCAACGTCAACCCTGATGTGATCCAGTTCCCGATTCCCGGCAACGACGACGCGATCCGTGCCAACGGGCTGCTGGTGCAGGTGATCGCCGAAGCGGTCGAGGAAGGCCGCTACATCGCCTCTCGCCGTCCGAAGGTCGCAGCGGCCGGCGAGTCCGCCGAGCCCAAGCCCGAGCGCAGCCCCGAAGAAGAGGAAGCCTTCGCCCAGGCCCAGGCAGAGGCTCGCAACGCAGCAGCCCAGGCCCAGGCCGAGCGCGAGGCGCGTCTCACTGCGAGCAAGACCAAGCCCGAACAAGCAGCCCCAGACGAGGCTCCGGCTGCTGACGAGGCTCCTGTCGCTGCTGAGGTTCCTGTCGCTGCTGAGGCTCCGGTGGCTGAGGCTCCTGCTGCTGAGGCTCCGGTGGCTGAGGCTCCGGTGGCTGCTGAGGCTCCTGCTGCTGAGGCTCCGGTGGCTGAGGCTCCTGCTGCTGAGGCTCCGGTGGCTGAGGCTCCTGCTGCTGAGGCTCCGGTGGCTGACGAGGCATCGGCCGAACCCCCCCACGGTGAGGGCAGCCACGCTCCGCTCGACAGTGGCGAACAGCCGGACGGGTTCCCGATCAAGGGCAACGCCGGTTCGATGCTGTACCACAACACCGACAGCGCGTTCTACGGGCGCACCAAGGCCGAGGTCTGGTTCGCCACCGAGGCGGCCGCCGAGGCGGCCGGTTTCTCCAAGCCGGCCAGCCAGCAAGCCAGTGACGACAACACCCCGAGCTGAAGGAAGCAACCCCCAATGTCATTCACCGCACAAGATGTGAAAGCCCTCCGCGACAGCACCGGCGCCGGCATGATGGACTGCAAGAAGACCCTCGAGGAGACCGACGGCGACATCGAAGCCGCCAAGCAACTGCTCCGCGAGAAGGGCCTTGCAGCCAGCGCCAAGCGCGACGATCGTGACAACAACCAGGGCGTCGTGGCGATCAAGGTCGCCGGCAATGTCGGAGCAATCGTGCTGCTCAAGAGTGAGACCGACTTCGTGGCCGGCAGCGACCAGTTCAAGGGCGAGGCTGCCACGCTGGCCGATCTCGTGCTGGCCGATGGTCCAGACGCGATCGCCCAGCGCAACGCCCAGCTCGAAGAGCTCAAGATCACGCTCAAGGAGAAGATCGAGCTGGGCCAGGTCGTCCACATGCCCGCCGCCGACGGCAACCTGATCGGGCACTACGAGCATGTCCAAGGTGGACGCGGCGTCAACGGTGTGCTGGTCGAGATCAGCGGCGGTACCGAGGAGTTGGCGCACGACGTCGCCGTGCACATCGCGTTCGCCCGCCCCAAGTACCTGACCCGCGACGACATCCCCGCCGACGTGGTCGAAGCCGAGCGCAAGACGCTCGAAACCATCACGCTCAACGAGGGCAAGCCCGAGCAGGCGGTCCCGAAGATCGTCGAAGGTCGCCTCAACGGCTTCTTCAAGGATGTCTGCCTGCTCGAGCAGCCGTACGCCAAAGACGACAAGCAGTCGATCAAGCAGTTGATCGGGTCAGCCGACGTCGTCCGGTTCGCCCAAGTCGAAATCGGCTGAGCGGCGCCGGGTTCCGGCCTGGCGGCGTTGCGTCTCGCCGCTCGTTGTCCACAGACAACTCGGGCTCACCGCGCCTTGCCAGGACGAAACCCGATCGCCGCTCAGAACACAAGTGAACCGACGCGCGTCAGCGCAGGTGATGGCAGATGCGCCGACCATCGACCCGGTCTGACAGAATCCCCTCTGATGTCTGACGAGACGGCCCCTGCACCAACGCCTCGCTGGAAGCGGATCGTCTTCAAACCGTCTGGTGAGGCCCTGGCCGGCGCGTCCGGCCGGGGCCTCGATGGTCCCACGCTCGACCAGACAGCGGTCGAGATCATCGACATTCGCCAGAATCTCGATGTCGACGTCAGCGTGGTCGTCGGTGGTGGCAACTTCTGGCGTGGCCGCACCGGGGCGATGGAGGGTATGGACGCCACCCAGAGCGACCACATCGGCATGCTCGGTACGGTGATGAACGCCCTGGCGCTGCAAGACGCACTCGAGCGTCGGGGGCAGCCGACCAGGGTCCAGTCGGCGATCGAGATGCCCCGCATCGCCGAGCCGTACATCCGGCGTCGGGCGATGCGCCACCTGGAAAAGGGCCGAGTCGTCATCTTCGCAGCCGGGACCGGCAACCCGTTCTTCACGACCGACACGGCCGCTGCGCTGCGGGCTGCCGAGATCGAGGCGGACGCCCTGCTCAAGGGCACTCACTCCGGTGTCGATGGCGTGTACGACTCAGATCCCCGCAGCAACCCTTCCGCCATCAAGTACGACGAGATCGGGTACATGGAGGTCATGAACAAGGATCTCCGGGTGATGGACGCAACAGCGATCGCCTTCTGCCGCGACCACGGTATCCCGATCGTGGTGTTCGACATGTCCGCCGCTGGGGCGCTGAGGTCGATTCTCACGGGTGGCCAGGTCGGCACGATCGTCCACTGACGGTGGCCGCACCAAGGTCGCCGACGCGTCGTCGACGTCACGTATCTCCCCTCGGGGGTGAATCCCTGGTTACGCTGGGCGGCGTGACTGAGGAAACGTTGCTCGATGCGATGGACAAGATGGACAAGGCGGTCGAGCACGTGCAGGGTCAGTTCGCGACGGTTCGCACCGGGCGCGCTGCTCCGGTGCTGATCGAGCGCCTGAATGCCGAGTACTACGGCACCCCGGTGCCGATCCAACAGTTGGCGACGATCCAGGTGCCCGAGGCGCGGGTGTTGCTGGTGAAGCCACATGATCGAGGCTCGCTGGGCGCCATCGAACGAGCGATTCGCGACAGTGATCTCGGTGTTTCGCCCAACAACGATGGTGTCGTGATTCGACTCAACTTCCCCCCGCTCACCGAGGAGCGCCGTCGCGAGTACGTCAAGGTCGTCAAGCACATGGCCGAGGACGGTCGGATCGCCATCCGAAGTATCCGGCGCGACGCCCGCAAGCACATGGAAGCCGCCGAGAAAGACAGCCAGATTTCGGCTGACGACCTCGAACGGGCTGAGAAAGAGCTCGAGAAGATCACCCACGATCACGTCGAGAAGATCGACGTGGCCCTGGGACGCAAGGAAGAGGAGTTGCTCGAAGTCTGAGCGACGTACGTAGGTGGGGATGCTGGGAAAGGGACGAGATCGATGAGCGACGACATCTGGCGCGATCGCCGAGACGACGACGATTTCAGCGAGTTCGGATCGTTGTTCGACGACGCCGCGCCGACGGAGAACATCCCTGAGGTTGCTGCGCCCGTTGGCAATGACGACAGCCTCAGCTTCGATGACAACGGTGCTGAGTCACTGCCGCACTGGACCGAGCCACCAACCGGTGAGATCGCTCGATTCGACACCGCCGAGCAGGGAACCACCGATCACGACGCCGAGCACGAGGATCTCGACGTCTGGTCGTCGTTCTCGTCAGAGTCCCCCGTGTGGAAAGACGACGAAGCGCCCGAGGCAGCCCCGCCGGACGACGATCCCGGTCGTACGGCCCAGCAACGCCGCGTCACCGACCAGCACGAGCGAGTGTCGGGTCAGCATCGCAGGGTGACCGGCGAGTCCGAGGCGGTCAGCCGCGAACCGAGTCGGATCACGATCGGTACCGACCCTTCTGGCATGCCGCGTCGCCCGCCGACTCAGTCGGGCCGCCGTCGCGGTGGGCCCGCCGACCGGTCGTGGTCGCGGTCGACCTCCCGCCGCATCACCTCCCGGTTCCGGTCGCGACATGCCCACGGCGATCGCCGTCGGTCTGTTGATCGCTGCCGCGTTCATCGCCGCGCTGTTGTACAAGCCGGTCGCCGCCGCCGCCGTGATCGTGGTCATCCTCGGTCTGGCGTCGGTCGAGTTCTACGACAAGGTCGCCGAGAAGGGCTATCGCCCGGCGGTGTTCCCTGGCATCGTCACCTGTGTGGCGGCACCTGCGGCTGCCTATTGGCTCGGCGACGGAACCCTGCCGCTCGTGATCGCCTTCGGCTTCATGGCGACGGCCGCCAGTTTCATCGGTGCCCGCAGCGTCGAGGCCGGCCCGATGCCGAACGTCTCGATCACCACACTCGGAATCGTGTGGATCGGCGTGCTCGGCTCGTTCGCAATGCTGATCCTGCGCTTCTCCACGCAGGAGGTCAGCCAGATCGAGGCGGTTCAGGCGATCGCCGAGAACCGTGGCACCGACACCCTGTTCCTGATGGCGCTCGGCGTCGTCGCCAACGACGTCGGTGCGTTGTTCATCGGATCAGCGATCGGCAACACGCCGCTGCGCACATGGATCAGCCCCAACAAGACGGTCGAGGGGTTCATCGGCGGCGCCGTGTTCACGATCTGTGCCCTCATGTTCGTCGGCCTCACCGATCGCAGCGAGACCTGGCTGTCCAACTGGCACCTGCTGGCGCTCGCTGTGGTGATCGCCGTGCTGGCCCCGATGGGTGACCTGGTCGAGAGCATGTTCAAGCGCAACCTCGACGTGAAGGACTTCGGTTCGATCGTCAAGGGCCACGGCGGCGTACTCGATCGGTTCGACGGCTTTTTGTTCGTGCTCCCCGGCGTGTACTACCTCACGCTGGTGCTCGAGCCCTGGGTCGCCTGAGCGGCTGACCAGCCTGCTCGTGTCGGTCCTCGCGCCTCCCGCTCGATCATGGTGACACCGATCCGGGTCTCGGTGGCCGGCTCCACCGGCTCGATCGGAACCCAAACCCTCGAGGTGATCCGAGCTGAGGGCCCGGATCGATACGAGGTCGTCGGGCTCGGCGTCGGTTCGTCCGTCGCCCAGCTGGTCGAGCAGGCGAGAGAGTTCCGGCCGGCGGTCGTGGCGGTCGCCGATGAGACCCGGAGAGCCGAGGTTGCGGCGGCCTTGCCCGAGGCCGAAGTGGTCGGTGATCAGGCCGAGTTGGTCGCTCCCGCTGACGTCGTGATCAACGGGGTGGTCGGATTCGCCGGGTTGTCGGTGACCGTCGCCACGCTCAGGGCGGGGAAGCGACTCGGACTGGCGAACAAGGAGAGCCTGATCGCTGCCGGGCCGGTCGTGCAGCCGCTGCGTGCCACGCCCGGGGCCGAACTGGTGCCCGTCGACAGCGAACACTGCGCTGTGCACCAATGCCTTCGTTCCTCGATCGGATTCGACGACGGGGGACATCGCGAGGTCGCCCGGATCGTGCTGACGGCGAGCGGCGGACCATTTCGGGGTCGCACGGCCGATCAACTGGCGGATGTCACCGTCGAGCAGGCACTCGCCCATCCAACGTGGTCGATGGGGCCCAAGATCACGATCGATTCGAGCACGCTGATGAACAAGGGGCTCGAGGTGATCGAAGCCCACGAGCTGTTCGGGGTGCCGTACGAGGGGATCGACGTCGTCGTACATCCGCAATCCGTGGTGCACTCGATGGTGGAGTTCAGCGACGGCAGCACGATCGCTCAACTCAGCATGCCCGACATGCGACTGCCGATCGGATACGCGCTGGGATACCCCGATCGGATCTCGACCGCGTTCGGACGCATCGACTGGACGACGTTGTCGCGTCTCGACTTCGAACCTCCGGACCTCGACACGTTCCGGTGTCTCCGGCTGGCGTACGACGCCGGGCGTGCCGGCGGCTCGGCCCCAGCATGGCTGAGCGCCGCCAACGAGGTGGCGGTCGAGGCGTTCCTCGCCGGGCTCATCAATTGGAATCAGATCGCCGATATCTGCGTTGCAGTACTCGACGAGCATGACGGTTCCGTTCCAGGTACCGTCGACGAGGTGATTACCGCTGATGCCACGGCGCGGCGCCGGGCTACTGCGGTTCTCGAACGACGAATGGCGACATGAAGCGATGACGACAACCAACGAATTCCCACCGCCAGAGGCTCCCTCCCGACGTCAGACGGGCCGGTTCACCAGCGAGGTGATGGCCGGCGGCGCGGTGGTCGAGAAGGAAGACGACGAGCTGGTCGGTGGATGGCGTGGCGGTGCTGGTGTTCTGGCGATCGTGGCACTGATCGGCATGTTGGCACTGTTCAGCATCTGGTGGCTGGTGTTCGTGGTCGGCGTGCTGGTGGCGATCTTCCTGCACGAACTCGGCCACTTCTCGACGGCCCGATGGACGGGCATGAAGGCGACCCAGTTCTTCATCGGGTTCGGTCCGCGGGTGTGGAGCTTCCGGCGTGGCGAGACCGAGTACGGCGTGCGGGCACTCCCGCTCGGAGCGTTCGTACGGATCGTCGGCATGAACAACATGGACGAGGTCGAGCCGGAGGACGAGGACCGCACCTACCGCTCGAAGAGCTTTCCGAAGCGTCTGCTCGTCATCTCGGCCGGATCGATCATGCACATGCTGCTGGCGATCGTGTTGCTGTTCACGGTGTACACGGTCGACGGAGAGGTCGTGGCCCGAGATGGTGCCGCAATCGGCATCGTCGAACAAACCGGTCCCGCCTATGCAGCCGGTCTCCAGCCCGACGACGTCGTCTTGTCGATCGACGGTGAAACGATCACCGGCTCGAGCGACCTCGGTCGCATCATCCAGTCCAACCAACCGCAGGACACGCTCGTGTTCGAGGTGCTGCGCAACGACCTGGTGATCGAGGTGCCCGTGGCGCTCGGCGCCAACATCGACGAGGACTCGCCACTGTTCGGCAAGCCGTACATCGGGGTGTCGAGCGGCGCCTACTACGACACGATCGAGCACTCGGTGCCGGCTGCCGCCGTCAATGCCGTGACCGATATCTTCCCGACCTCGTGGACGATGACCAAGGGCGCCGTGAAGGTGCTCAACCCGGTCAACGTGTTCACCCACCTGGCGGGCACCAACGACGACCTCGAAACGCGTCCGACCACGCTGGTCGGCGTCACCGGGCTCTCCGATGACGTCGGTGATTCCCAGGGGTTGATCGGGATCCTGTTCCTGCTCGCCATTCTGAACGTGTTCATCGGCGTCTTCAACATGTTCCCGCTGCTGCCGCTCGACGGTGGTCACGCCGCGATCGCCACGTACGAACGCCTCCGCGAACGTAATGGTCAGCGGTACTACGCCGACGTCGCCAAGATGATGCCGTTCGCGATGGCGGTCATCACGGTGTTGCTGTTTCTCTTCGTGTCGGGGCTCTACCTCGACATCACCGACCCCGTCGGCTGAGCGGGGCCGGATTCGGCGTCTCGCGGCGTTCCGTCTCACCGCTCGTTGTCCGAAGGCAACTCGGGTTCGCCGCGCCTGGCGAGACCGCAATCCGACTCCGAATCAGTGGCGATATTCGTAGCTTCTCTTTGCGTTGGGTTGGGGGGGCGGATGACGTCTGGTCGCGTTGCATCTCGCCGCTCGTTGCCCGAAGGCAACTCGGGCTCGCTGCGCCTTGCCAGGACAAAATCCGATCCCCGCTGAGCGGGGCCGGTTCGCCCGATCGCTGCGTTCCGCCTCACCGCTCACAGCCCACAGGCTGTTCGGGTTCGTCGCGCCTTGCGCTCGAACGAACCGATCCCCGGTCAGAGGCCCCTTTTCGGCTTGCTGCTCTGAGGCTGCCGGGCGGGGGGATGGCTGATCGGATGAAACCGTTGGAGCGGTAGCGTCGTCGTCATGGACGTCTCAGACTGGCAGACCGAACGCAGGCAGACCCGCCAGATCATGGTCGGAGACGTTCCGGTCGGTGGCGGTGCCCCTGTCACGGTGCAGTCGATGACGATCACCAAGACCGCCGACGTCGAGGGCACACTGCAGCAGATCTACGCGCTCGCCGCGGCAGGTTGCGACATCGTGCGCTGCACCTGCAACGAAGCCGAAGCTGCCGAAGGCTTGGCACAGATCGTGCCCCGCTCGCCGATTCCGGTGATCGCCGACATCCACCACCAGTACAAGATGGCATTGGCGGCGATGGAGGCAGGCGTGCACGGCCTGCGGCTCAACCCTGGCAACATCCGCAAACCCGAACACATCAAGGCGGTCGCCAGCGAGGCTCGCGACCGCAACATCCCGATCCGGATCGGTGTCAACGCCGGCTCGCTCGACCCTGCGTTGTACGACAAGTACGGCGGGCCGACGCCCGAGGCAATGGTCGAGTCGGCTGTTCAGGAGATGGCGTATTTCCAGGAGGTCGACTTCGACCTGATGAAGATCTCGGTCAAGGCGTCCAGCGTCCCGTTGATGGTCGAGGCCTATCGCCAACTCTCGGCGGTCACCGACGTGCCGCTGCATCTCGGCGTCACCGAGGCAGGTCCGCCTCCCGCAGGGCTGGTCAAGGCCACGGCCGGCATCGCCACGCTGTTGCTGGAAGGGATCGGCGACACGATCCGTTACTCGCTCACCGCCGACCCGGTCGAGGAGGCTCGCGCCGGCCGCCAACTGCTCGAGGCGCTCGGGCTGCGTGAGCGCAAGAACGTCGATCTGATCGCCTGCCCCTCCTGTGGCCGGGCCGAGGTCGACGTGATCGATGTCGCGACCCGGGCGATGGAGGCATTCGGCGAACGCAAGTTGCCGCTTCAGGTCGCCGTCATGGGTTGTGTCGTCAACGGACCGGGTGAGGCGCGCGAGGCCGATATCGGCATCGCTGCGGGCAACAAGCGTGGGCACCTGTTCGTGAAGGGTCGCAACATTGCCGTCGTGCCCGAATCGGAGATGGTCGAAGCGCTCGTCGAGTGGGCCGAGTTCATCAACGAGCACGGCACCGACGCTGCGATCGAGAAGGCCGACACCGCACTCGCCGAACGTGAAGCCGCCAAGGACCGATCGTCGCTGCTCGATACACAGGGAACCGACGTCAACCACTCGTCCGAGAAGATCGTCGAGATCCGCAAGAAGATCTCCGGCTGACTCGCGAGTTGCGTCAGACATGGCTCGCGAGCGGTTGCCCAATTCGTAGCCCACGGGTTTCGGGTGTGATCATCGAAGTATGCAGCCAACTGAGATCATGCTGGCGACCGAGCCGATCTATCGGATCGGTGCCGCCTTCTACTTCCACCCCGACACCATCGCCACCGGCAAGGAGGCGGGTCTCGATGGGTTTCGGTTCTACACGCTCGGCCGCGGGGGCGTGCTGGGTGATGTCGAGCCTGCGGTGGTGCACGCCGCGTTCGGGTATTTCCACACTGGGTTGATCGACAAGATCTGGAACAGCGCCAAGGAACTCATGGCTCCCCGCGATGCGGCACGGTTGTATCTCGAGTGTGCACATCGCCTCGGGCGGGCGAAGTTCTCCGAGATCGACGGTCTCGCCGGGTTCGTCGACGCTGCGACGCAGATCATCAACCACGTCGAGGGTTCCTCGCTTCCTTTGTTCGCAGGGGTGCGGGCCGAGCCGGTGCCGGCCGACGTGCCGGCAGCGGCGATGCATCAGGCGATGGTGCTGCGTGAACTGCGCGGCAGCGTGCACCTGCTGGCGTTGACGGCCTGTGGTGTTCCGACGCCGGTGGCGCACTCGATCAAGCGCCCTGACGATGTGGCGATGTTCGGCTACGACGAGGTGCCAGAAGTGACCGATGACGACCGTGTCAACTGGCATCGTGCCGAGCAACTGACCGACGAACTGTTGACGCCCGCCTACGCCAGCCTGAGCGATGCCCAGGCCACGGCGCTGGTGAACGGCACGGCCATGATGACGCACGCCCTCGATCTGTGAGGCCGAACGTCAGATCGGCGTGACGAGGTAGGTGACCGCCTCGGCGACGACCGCGTCGCCCGGTGCGAAGTACCAGGTTGCGCCGTTCAGGTCGACAGCCAGTTCGTGGCCGATGGCGACGTGCTCATCACCCGGGGCGAGTCGTATCAGGGCAACCCCGGCCGCCGGGAGTTCGTAGCGCCTGCTGTCGGCCAGCACGGGCTCGTCGAGCGGTGTCGGGTCGACGAGCCGGAGCAGCTCATCGACATCGACCAGCTTGTCGGTCAGGCCGCCACGCACGACGTTGTCGCTGGGTCCCATCAATTCGACTCCTGCGCCGCGCAGATACGAGTGCAGATTGCCGGGGTCGAGACGGAGTGCCTGACCGGGTGCCAGCACCACGTGGTTCAACAGCAGCGTGGCTGCCACACTCGGGTCGTCGGGATATCGCTGCGCCAGTTCCCGAACCCACACGGCTTCCGGCCGGTCGGAATCGTCGCAGGCGGTGACGGCCGGTCGTGGATCGATTGTTCCGCGGTACAAGCCGGCGAGCGCGGCGCCTGGTCCGTCGGTGGCCAGCACGCGTGCCAGGTCGTCGATCCCGAGTTCGTCGAGCAGCGTCAGCGTGGCCGTCGGCGGCCGGAACCCGCACAGCGCCTCGAACGGCGTCAAGGCCACCAACAGCTCGGGTTTCGGCTGGTCGTCGGGGTAGATGCCGCGAGCGAAGCCGTCGCTCGCCTGGGCGGCGTTCGGGTGGGTCTGGAGTGAGAGCGGTTCCGTCGCTGCGAGCACCTTCAGCAGGTAGGGGAGTTGACCGGTCAGTTCCGACAACGGGCGGCCGTCATCGAGTTGTGACGGTGCCGTGTGATGCGTGCCCAGCCAGAGCTCTGCCCACGGGCGCCCGTCGGGTTCGAGGCCGAGCAGTTCAGGGATGAAGCTCGGATCGCCCCAGCGGTAGTGCTGGATCGTTCCCTGGAGGCGTGGCATGCGTTGCACGGTAGCGGCCGATGCTCACGGCAAGATCTGGGTCGGTTCAGGACCGAGTCATCCCGCCGCGTTCGGCGGGCGTTCAGTCGACGCCGAGCTCGGCCGCCCGGGCCATCACGGTGTCGAACTCGGCGCCGATCGTGGTCGAGTCGCCGTGACCGGTGTGGACGACCGTGTGCGCCGGCAGCGCCAGCAGCTTGGCGATGATCGAGCGCAGGATCGTCGGCTCGTCGCTGTAGCTGCGCCCCGTGGCGCCCGGTCCGCCGCAGAACAGGGTGTCCCCCGAGATCACCAGCCCGGAGTCGACGTCGTGGAAGCAACAACAGCCGGGGGAGTGACCCGGCGTGTGCAGCACCCCGAGCTCATGGCCGGCCGACCGAGATCGTTGCACCGGGCGTGATCTCGCGATCCGGTTGCTCCCCCGGCCACACGACGTCCCACAGCATGCGGTCGTCGGGGTGCAGCAGGATCGGGGCGTCGACCGCCTCGCGCAGCGGCACGGCGGCGTTGATGTGGTCGTTGTGGCCGTGGGTGAGCACGATCGCCCTCACCTTGCGGCCGGCGATCGCGTCGACGATCGGCAGGTGGTCGTGGGCGGCGTCGAACACGACCACCTCGCGGTCGTCGCCGACCAACCAGATGTTGTTGGTGACCTCCCATTCGCCGCCGTCGAGGGCGAAGATGCCGTCGGTCGTGCACAGTTCGATCGACATCAGACGACGTCCCGTCCCGAATCGGCTCTCATGGCATCACCACGACGCTGCGGAGCACCTCGCCGCGCTCCATCTTGTGGAATGCCTCTTCGACGTCGTCGATCGCGATCGTCTCGCTGACGAACCGGTCGAGATCGAGCCGGCCCTGGCGGTAGAGATCGATCAGCATCGGGAAGTCGCGGCTGGGCAGACAGTCGCCGTACCACGACGACTTCAGCGAGCCGCCCCGACCGAACATCTCGATGAACGGCAGCTCGATCGTCGTGGTCGGGGTGCGGTACGCCGACCAGCACCACCGTGCCGGCCAGGTCGCGGGCCTCGAACGCCTGCTGGTACACGTGCGGGTTGCCGACCGCCTCGATGCACACGTCGGCGCCGTTGCCGTCGGTGACCGACCGGATGTACTCGACGGCGTCGGTCTCGTTGGCGTTGCACGTGTGGGTGGCGCCGAAGTCCTTGGCCCATTCGAGCTTCTGGTCGTCGATGTCGACGGCGATGATCGTGGAGGCACCGGCCAGATAGGCGCCGGCGATCGCCGCGTCGCCGACACCGCCGCATCCGAACACGGCGACCGAGTCGCCGCGCCCGACGTCGCCGGTGTTCATCGCGGCGCCGAGGCCGGCCATCACGCCGCAGCCGAGCAGGCCGGCCGCCGTGGCCGGCGCCTCGGGATCGACCGGGGTGCACTGGCCGGAGTGCACGAGCGTCTTCTCGACGAAGGCGCCGATGCCGAGCGCCGGCGACAGCTCGGTGCCGTCGGCGAGCGTCATCTTCTGCGTGGCGTTGAACGTCGAGAAGCAGTACCACGGCTTGCCCTTCAGGCACGACCGGCAGGTGCCGCAGACCGCCCGCCAGTTGAGGATCACGTAGTCGCCGGGCTGCGACGTTGGTGACGCCGTCGCCGACCGACTCGACGACGCCGGCCGCCTCGTGGCCGAGCAGGAACGGGAACTCGTCGTTGATGCCGCCCTCGCGGTAGTGCAGGTCGGTGTGGCACACCCCGCACGCCTGGATCTTGACGACGGCTTCGCCCGGCCCCGGGTCGGGGATGACGATCGTCTCGAGCGTGACCGGAGCACCCTTCGAGCGGGCGACGATTCCTTGTACTTCCTGCGGCATGGGAGCGAACGTAACAGACCATCACGGGCCGATGCCAGACGGGGCGGCTGACCGGTCTCACGAAGAAGTTCACGATTTCTTGAAACTTTCTGTCGTCCGGGCGCGTCCTCCACTCTGCGCCCATCCACCCTGGAGGGAGCAACAAAGGAGAACAACACATGCTTGCAGTCGAATGGAGTCAAGGGATCGAGGACGCATGGTCCGATCTCGCCGGCTTCGCACCGAAGCTGATCGCCGCCGTCGTCGTACTGATGGTCGGCTGGTTCATCGCACGAATCATCCGCAAGGTCGTCGAGAAGGTCCTCTCGACGATCAAGTTCGACCAGTACGTCGACAAAGCCGGCCTCGGCGCCCCGATCGAGCGAGCTGGTTACCCCGACTCCGGCAAGCTGCTGGCGAAGCTGATCTATTACATGATCATGTTGACGGTCCTGCAGCTGGCGATCGGCGTCTTCGGTGACTCAGCGGTGAACGAGGCCTTCGACGGCCTGATCGCCTTCATTCCGAAGCTCTTCATCGCGATCATCATCGTGGTCATCACCGGCGTCGTGGCCAACACGGTCCGCTCGCTCGTCGAGCCGGCCGTCTCGCACCTCGGTGTCGGCCCGCTGCTCGCCAAGGCCGCCTTCGTGGCGATCTGGGTGATCGGTGGTTTCGCTGCGTTCGACCAGCTCGAAGTCGCCAGCGACACCGTCGACACGCTGTTCCAGACCGTGACCTACAGCCTCGGCCTGATCCTCGTGATCAAGTTCGGCGTCGGTGGTGTCTGGGCCGCTCGTGACCGCTTCTGGCCGGCCGTGTACGACAACATCGCCTCCAGCCGCAACGAGACCTCAGCCACCGACAACGACTGATCTGTGGCACACTGCAGCGGGTGGAGCCGACAGTTGACCTCGAAGTGGGTCATCTCGATGCTCCACTCGCTGCTCTCGTCGCCGAGCACTCCGCAGCCGTCTACCGACTCGCTCGGTCCGTGGTCAGCGACCCGGGGCTCAGCGACGACGTCACCCAGGAGACGTTCATCAAGGTGTGGAAGCACCGCGACGAGTTCCGGGGTGAGGGGTCGATGCGTGGCTGGATCTTGCGGATTGCACACCGCGAGGCAATCGCCGCGCTGCGTCGCCGGCGCGACACGCCCACCGAACACTCCGCCCTCGGTCACCGAGCCGACCAGATCACGGTCGACCGGCTGGTCGAGGGCAGAGCCGCGCTCGAGGGCTTCCGGGAGGCGCTCGACACGCTCGACGAGTTGTCCCGAGCGATCCTGGTGCTCCGCGAAGTGGAGGGCTTGGCGTACGAGGAGATCGCGGCGACGGTCGACGTGTCGGTCCCGGCCGTGAAATCGAGGCTGCTCCGGGCGCGCCGATCGATGGCGATCAGCCTGGAAGGATGGCGGCCATGAGTCGGATGCGCGGGCTGTTCCATCCCTCACGGTCCCGGCTCGAGGAGTGGCTCAACACCGGGGAACCGCTCGGTGTCGGCGAACATGTCGAGCGGTGCGACGTGTGTGCCGACCGGCTCGAGGACATCGATCGTGATGACCGACCACCGGCGCAATCCGATGCTCCGAGCCCGCTCCGCCAGGCGCTCAGCGAGCTGATCGCGCCACCCCAGGATCTCGTCGATCGAGTGCTGTCAGGCGTCGACGGCCGCCTGCGGGCCGAACGTGAACTGGCGCTGATCGCCGGGCTGTTCTCGATCGGGGTCGAGACCGCTCAGCTGTTGCTCGATCCCGGAATCGCACACGACTCCCCAGCCCAACGCGGAACACGCCGAAGGACGATCGTCGGATCGTCGACCATCAGGAGGACAACGACCGTGAATGAGTGGATCAAGGCGGCGATCGCCGTCGGAAGTGCTGTCGTCGTCGGGGCGATCGCCGCCCGAATCGTTCGAAACGGTCTGGCGCGATCGAGCCGGGAGGCCCTCAGGTCGGCGGCAGCCCCGCTGGCGACCTTCGTGTTCTCGACGTTGGTGATCGTCGGGCTGGTCGTCGCCCTCGGATTCGTCGACCCCGACTCGCTCGACACGATCCCGGCCGATCTCGTCGACTATCTCCCCAGAGTGCTGGCAGCCGGGATCGTTGCGATCGGAGGCAACGTCGTTGCGAGCATCGCCAGGACGACGACACAACGCGCCCTGCGAGGCACCGGGGCGGAACGCGTCGGCCCCTCGGTCGTTCGAGCGGTCGTGTTGGCGTTCGCCTTCATCCTCGCCGCCGCCCAGCTCGGGATCGACACGACGATCATCAACATCGCTGCGGCCGCAGTGCTGTTCGGTGGGGCGGCGACGATGGCACTGCTGGTCGGCCTCGGCGGTCGCCGGGTAGCGGGCGAGATCGCGGCTGGCCGGGCGTGGCGAAACTCGCTCGCGGTCGGGGATCGGATTCGAGCATCCGGTGTCGCCGGTGTCGAGATCGACGGCACGGTCGTCGAGATCCATCCGACGGCGGTCGAGCTCGACTGCGATGGCCGATCGATGCTGGTGCCGAACTCGCAGCTGCTCGATGTCGTGGTCGAACGAATCCGACCCGGCTGACCCCGTGACCGACAGAGCGTCGCGGTCAGAACAGCCGTAGGTCGTCGGGGGCCATGCCTCTCAGGGTGTCATAGTCGACCTCGACCCAGGTGAAACCGCGTGACTCGGCCAACACCTTCGCCTGCGGCTTGATCGACTGGGCGACGAGCACACCGCGGATCGTGCCGAGCGACGAATCGAGCTCGAGCCGTTCGATGTAGCGCGCAAGTTGTTCGACGCCGTCGATCTCGCCGCGCCGTTTGACCTCGATCGCCACGACCGTGTTGTCGGGATCTCGGCAGACCAGGTCGATCGGGCCGATCGCCGTCGGATACTCGCGTCGCACCAACGTGAGCCCGTCCTCGATCGCCTCGGGTGTTGCCGCCAGCAGCTCTTGGAGATGGGCCTCGACGCCGTCCTTTTGCAGGCCAGGGTCGTCGCCGAGCTCGTGCGCCGAGTCGGCGATCACCTCGTGCAGGGTGATCGTGAGGGTCTCCTGTTTCGGGTTGGTGATGACCCATTGCAGCGGATCGGCGTCGGTCAGCTCGGTGACCGTGTTCGGGGCGTTCATCCAGTTGAGCGGTTTGTATGCGCCACCGTCGGCATGGATCGCGACGCACCCGTCGGCCTTGACCATGATCAGCCGGTTGGCCTCGGGGAGGTGAGCCGCGAGCCGACCGGCGTAGTCGACAGAACAGCGGGCAATGACGAGACGCACGAGCTGCGACGTTACTCAGCGCGCCGAGCGCATACGTTTCTGGATCAGCTGACGGCGTTCTTGCAGCTCGCGGTAGGTCAGGCTGTCGACGTCGGCGTCGAGTCCGAATCCGGCCTTGACACCGTCGAAGTCGAACTCGACCTGCATCGCTGCGATCCCCAGGTCGCTGGCGATCCGCTCACCGTGACGCTGGGCGAACAGCATCGAGATCGTGGCGACCTCGGCCAGGATGTCGAGGTCGGGCGCGAGTCGGGCGATCGCCCCGTCGAGAAACACCATGTTCTTGACATACAGCATGAGTTCCTTCGGCAGTCGTGCGCCGTAGCCGAGCAGGGCCTTGACCACACGCTGGACTTCGTGGATCATTTCCTCGCCGGTGAGTGTGGTGGGGTCGATCGGTGGTCGGTCGAGGCCGAGCTCGGCGATCACGGCGTCGAGGTCGGTGTCGTGCGGCAGCGCTCCGAGATCTCGGAGCGCAACCATCTGGCCCTTGACGTCGTTGGTCGTGGCCCCCAGCATCAGGCGCAAAAAGGCCACGCGACGTTCCTGCGAGAGGCGGGCGACGATGCCGAAGTCGAGCAGCGCAGTGCGACCGTCGGCGAGCACGAACAGGTTGCCGCCATGCAGGTCGCCGTGAAAGATGCCGTGGATCATGGCGCCCTCCATGAACGAGATCATCCCGGCGCGGACCACGGCCTCGGTGTCGATGCCGGCGCCCTGCATCCCGGCGACATCGTCGAAGTTGAAGCCCGAGAGGCGCTCCATCACGAGGACACGTCGCGTGACGAGCGTCGGGTGAGGGCGTGGGACGACATAGCCGTCCTGGCCGAGATCGTGGATGACGTGGGCGACATCGAGCATGTTGGCGGCCTCGAGACGGAAGTCGAGCTCTTCCACGATCGTTTCGGCGAACACCTCGACCAATGCCGGCGGATTGGCGAGCGCCGTGACGGGAATCCGGCCGACGAGGTGTGGTGCGATCCACGCCATCGCCCGCAGGTCCTTGCGCACGAGTCGCGCCACGGACGGCCGCTGAACCTTGATGACAACGTCCTCGCCGGTGCGCAGCCGTGCGGCGTGTACCTGTGCGATCGAGGCGGCGGCGAGCGGCTCGGCATCGACGTACTCGAAGACATCGCCCAGGCGGCACCCGAGGTCTTGCTCGATCGTGAGCTCGACCACGTCGAACGGTTCGGCCGGTACCTGATCGCGGCATTTCTTGAACTCGTCGACCAACTCGTTCGGGAACAGACCCTCGCCGGACGAAATGATCTGTCCGAGCTTGATGTAGCTCGGCCCGAGCGCCTCTGCGGCTTGCCGCAGCCGACGCGACAGATCGGCCCGGCCGACCTCCGGTTCGTCGTAGCTGCCGCGACGTTTGCGGATCAGCCACGGGCCGATGGCGGTGGCGATATGGGCGACGACGGTGGTGACCCGCAGACCGGGTGGCCGGCGACTCGGCGAGGTGAGCGTCGGTACCTCGTCGTGGGCCGCCCGCCGGAGTCGATCGACGGTCGGTAGCCAACGGATCTCAGTGCGATCGAGGACCCACGGTGCCTCCTCGGTGAAGGCGCCCCAGCTGCGGTCGCTGTGTTCGACGTCGGGCATCGCACCATGATGCCTGCTCGGTCGGCGTCTGCCACCTCGACCGCGATCGACTACCGTGACGCTCGTCACGTGGGTGGCCGTCCGGCGGCGCCCTCGAGATCGACTGGGGGGTCGATGTTCACTGTTACCGACACCGAGTTGTCTTCACGCTTTCCGATCTACACCCGCGCCAACGTCGGCGAGGTGTTCCCCGATCCGGTGGCGCCCGCATCGAAACTCCCATTGATGTGGGAGGCCGAGCTCGGGTGGCGGCGGGCGTATGTTCGGATGGGCGCGTTCGAGATCGACGAATTTCCATCGGACCGCTTCTGCATCCTCGGAATCGCGGGTGGCTACTGCTATCTCAATGCATCGGTGATGCGGCTGTTCGGGGAACGCGCTCCCGGGCTGTCGTGGAAGACGATCGACGATCAGTTCTTCGGTGCCCAGCCAGGTATCCCCGACTACGTCGAGCGTTCCGGCGACGTCCGACCTGATCTCACGGCGAAGCTGCAGGAGACGTTCGGGTGGGTGTTCGCACAGGGTTCGGTGGACGACCTCGAGCGTCTCACCGGGCACCGCAATCGTACGATCGAACTGCGGGCCGACCGGCCGGATCTGGCGGCCCTCTCGGACGTAGGCCTGTACGCCTATGCCGAGTCGCTGTTCCCGATCCACGGCGAGTTGTTCGAGGAGCACCTCTTCGTCACGACGCTCACCTCCGTGCCGGTCGGTGTGATCCAGGGCGTCGCCGAGGCCGTCGGGCGTCCCGATCTGATCCTGCCGCTGATGTCGGGCATGGGTTCGGTGGACTCCGCCGAGCCGAGCTATGCGATGTGGGACCTCTCGCGGCTCGACCCGACGAGTGGTGAGTTCCGAGCCCGCTTCGAGGCCTTCCTGGTCGACTTCGGCAGCCGCGGGCCGAACGAATGGGAGTCGCGCTCTCCGACGTGGGAGACCGAGCCCGAGCTGGCGCTGGTCGCCATCGATCGCATGCGCGGCGCCGGTGACGAAGCGAATCCGCGCGGACGTCAGGCGCAACGAGCTCTCGAACGGGCACAGGCTGCGGAAACGCTGTTGGGCATGGTCGAGGGCGACCCGGAGACGCACGGCCGGCTGGCGGCCGCGATCGCCTGCTCCTCGGCATGGCTGCCGGCACGCGAGCGAACCAAGACCAACAACGTCCGTCTGATCCACGAGATCCGGATGCCGTTGCGCGAGTTGGGTCGTCGCCTGGTCGAGCGGGGCGCCTTCGACGAGGTCGAGGACTACGGCTTCGTGTTGGCCACCGAGCGCGATGAGATGCTCGGCGCGACACCAGAGGTGTTGCTCGACCGGATTCGGGAGCGGCGCGCCCAACACGAGTCACTGGCCGCCAAGGTGCCACCGTTCGTGTTCGTCGAGCAGACCACCGACCCGGCGGGCTGGAGTCGACGCGACAACGAAGACGCGGTGGCACTGGGAATCGGCGAATCGATCCAAGGCTTCCCCGGCTGTCCGGGTGTTTCGGAGGGTCGGGCACGAGTGGTGCTCGATTCGCACGATCCGTCGGCGCTCGAACCTGGAGACGTACTGGTGGCGCCGATCACCGATCCGTCATGGACGCCGCTGTTCGTGGCTGCCGGTGGCGTGGTGGTCGATGTCGGGGCGGCGCTCAGCCACGCCATCATCGTCAGTCGCGAGCTGGGTATCCCATGCGTCGTATCGGCAACCGATGCGACGCGCCGGATCCCCGACGGTGCGTGGGTGCGGGTCGACGGCAGCGCTGGTGTCGTGACGGTGTTGGACCAACCCGGTTGAGTCAGTGGGCGCCGTGGGCGGTGTCGCAGAGCACCTCTTCGCCGTCGGGCACCTGGCCGCCTCCGATGCCGTCGAGCGCGGCGAACGGGCCGCACTCGTGGGATCTGATCCAGACATGGATCATCGGGGCCATCGTGCCGTCGACGAGCGGCGGAGTGCAGCTGCCGCCGATCGGCTTCAATCCTGCGACCTGAGGGGCAACGGGATCGTCGGTGAAGCACAGGTCGCCGTGAACGTGCCACTGCATCAGGTCGCCACCCCAGTCGGGAATCTCGTCGATCGGGTAGCCGCTCGGCAGCATGAACATCGCTGACACCAACTGCTTGCTGCCATCTGGCTGCGGCTCGAAGACGAGGCTCTCCGGGTAGTCGGGGTCGAGCCACACGTCGTCGTCGATCCAGTCCCATTGGATGTAGTGCTCGTGTCCGGTGGCGGCGTCACCGATCGAATGGAAGCCGGCTGCATCGACGGCATCGAGGTCGGCCCACTGCGGAAGGTCACGAACCGTCGCGCCCACGAGATTCTCTGCGAATGCCTGCTGCTGCAGGGTGACGCCGTCGATCCCACCGAGGTCGATCGGCAGCTCGGGGTCGTAGGGTGTCGTGCCGGTCGCCTCCCCGTGACCGTCGTGTTCGTCGGCCTGCGGGTCGTGACCGTCGTGGTCACACTGGTCCATGCGGGCGCCTTCGCCGACGTCGGCCTGTCCGGCGCCATGACCTTCGAGCGCTGCAAACGGGCCGCACGCGTGAGGTGCGATCCAGACGTGCACCATCGGATTCTCGCCGCCGGCATTGATCGTGCCGGGCGGGCACGTACCACCGAAGTCGTCGAGCACACCCTGTACGACCGGGACCCCGTCGTCATCGAGACCCCAGCACAGGTTGAGATGCACGTGCCACTGCATCAGTGGGCCGGCGAAGTCGAGCAGAACCGGATCGTCGATCGGGGTCTCCTTGGCGATGAACATCGCCGACACCAGCGTGCGCTCGTCGCCGTCGACGGCGTACACCAACGATTCGGGTGCCGTTGGATCGAGGAACTTGTCGTCGGCGATGAAGGCGGTGTTGATGTAGTGCTCGACGCCGGTACTGGCGTCGCCGATCGAGCGGAACCCGAGCGCCGGAACAGCGTTCACATCGGCGAACGCTGGGAGGTCGCGGATCGTGTCGACGACCAGTTGTTCGGCACGTGCCTGCTGGTCGGCGCTGACACCCGGGACGCCGGAGAAGTCGATCGGCTCGTTCGGATCCCACGATCGCGGCCAGGCCGCCTCCGGCTCGCTGTGATCGGTGTGGTCCGGATCGTCGCTGTCGCCGGTGTGCCGGATCGTCGCTGTGATCGCCGTCGCTGTGATCGGTGTGGTCCGGATCGTCGCTGTGGTCGCCGTCGGCGGCGCTCAGGCCCTGAACGGGCGAGGCAGCGCTGTCCGTGGCCGGCTGGTCGTCGTCGCCCGCGCCGTGATCTGCCGCGTGGTCGTCGTCGCCTGCGCCGTGATCTGCCGCATGGTCGTCGTCGCCTGCGTGATCGTGGTCGGTGGCGTCGGCCAGCCCGGGGATCACCAGCACGGTTGCCAGGACCGCCGCCACCGTCAGGCTGCGGCCCGCCAGGACCGGCGACCGGCCGGCCATCCACGCTGCAGTGGCGACGACGGCAACGATCGCCAGAATCGCTGCCGATGTGTCGGCCAGCTGGGGTCGCTCGGCGATCTCGAGCCCGCTGATCCAGGAGATGCCCGTGAGTCGGGTCACGAGCCAGCCGAGGGCGGCGAAGGTGTTGACGGTGAGCAACGCGGCGCCGACCCAGCGGGTGGTGCGGAGCAGTGCTGCGACTGCGACGGCGGCCTGCGCGACCGCCAACATGATGAACAGTCGGGTCAGCGCGGTGTGCTCGGCGTGGATGCCGGCCGCTGTCGCGTGCACCACTGCGGCGCCCGCTGACGCGATCGCGGCGATCGCAAGCGGGCTGGCTGCACTCTGATGCTGCTCAGACATGCCGACACCCTAGGGGTTCGGCGCCGACAGGCGCAGTCGTGGTCAGAACTGTGGGGGGCGTTTGTCGCGCAGTGCGGCGATGCCCTCGCGATACTCATCGCTGCCCATCGCTTCGTCGAGCAGCCGTTTCGAATCGGCGACGGAGCCGCCGGCCGAATGCCGGTGCAGATCGCGATACAGCTGGGCCTTGGTGGTCGTCACGGCGTTCGGCCCGGCGGTCGTGGCAAGCATCTGGGCGTACTCGAGGGCAGCGGCGAGGGTTGCCTCGGCGTCGGGTAGCACCTCGTTCCAGAGGCCCCATGCGGCGGTGTCGTGAACGGTGACGATGCGACCCGACAGCAGCAGGTCTGCGGCCCGCGTGACGCCGATCAGGCGGGGCAGCACCCAGCTCATGCCGTACTCGGCCGGTAGGCCCAACTTCGGTGCCGCCGTGGTGAGCTTGGCGGGGGCCGAACCGAACCGGAGGTCGGCGAACAACGCCAGGGCGAGCCCGATGCCGGCGGCTGCGCCGTTGACGGCGGCGAGGATCGGTGTGCGGTACCCGTACATCCAGGCGAAATCATCGTCGTACTCGGGGCGCACGTGAAGGCCGGGTCGCGCCGGTTCGGGTGGAAGCCCGGCGTCGTAGTTGCCGCGATCGGCGTGCTTGACGAGCGCCTCACTGTCGCCGCCCACGCAGAACGCAGGCGGTGTTCCGGTGATGACGACGGCGCGTATGGCCGGGTCGGTCTCGAGCCGGGCCATGACCCAGCGAAACTCGGCGTGCATTCGGCCGGTCCAGGCGTTGTGCCGGTGGGGCCGGTGCAAAGAGACCGTTGCCACGTGACGGTCGGTCTCGAATCGGATCGCCTTCAGTTCCATCGGTTGGATTCGATTCGGCTGCCGGTCGTACTGCTCGTCGACATACGTGAACGATACGTCGGTCCCGGTCACGGTCTGCTACGGCAGGCGGTCGTCGCCCCAGAGCGCCTCGAGGATCTCGTCGGCGAGCTCCTGACGGCAGATCAGGAAGTCCGGCAGCCAGGGGTCGCGTTCGTTGTACACGATCGGTGTGCCGTCGACACGGCTGACGTGCAGGCCGGCCGCCAGGGCGACTGCGGCCGGTGCCGCCGAGTCCCATTGATACATCCCACCGTCGTGGAGGTAGATGTCAGCCTCGCCGAGCACCACGGCCATCGCCTTGGCACCCGCCGAGCCGAGCCGGACGGCATCGCACTCGAGCGCGTTCGCCACGATCACGGCTGCGTACGGTGCCCGGTTGCGAGACGTGATGAGACGCGGCCGCGAACGGTTGGACGGCGGCAGCACCGGTGCCGGATCGGTCGCCAAAACCAGATCGACAGCGGGCAGCGACACCGCTCCGGCGGCGAAGTGATCGTGGTCCCAGAGTGCAACGTGGACCGCCCAGTCGTGGCGGCCCGGCTCGCCGAACTCACGAGTGCCGTCGAGGGGATCGATGATCCAGACCCGATCGGCATCGAATCGGCGAGGGTCCTCGACACCCTCCTCGTCGAGCACGGCATCCGCCGGCCGATGCAGCCGCAGTTGTTCGCCGATGAACTGGTGGCTCATCAGGTCACCGCTGTCCATCACGTCCCACGCACGAGCGCCGGCCTGCCACAGTTGCTCCCGGAGAGCGACGAGGCGATGGCCCGCCTCGACCGCCAGGCGCGTCGCCAACTCGACGTCCGATTCGGAGCCGGCGGCGATCGCGGTGGGGGCAGGCCCGGACAGGTCGTTGCCGGGCAGATCGGGTGCAGTCACGGATGACCAGTATGTCCGCTCTGGACGGCGAGCCCCACAGATGCGAACATGTGTTCGATGACCCGCGTTGTCCCCGGTGCCGAGGCCACGATCCTGCATGCCGATCTCGACTCGTTCTATGCCTCTGTCGAACAGCGCGACGATCCATCTCTGCGAGGTCGACCGATCATCGTCGGTGGAGGGATCGTGCTCGCCGCCAGCTACGAGGCCAAGCGGATGGGCGTCTACACGCCGATGCCCGAGTTCCAGGCCCGTCGTGTGTGCCCGGACGTCGTGGTGGTACCGCCCCGTTTCGAGGCCTACACGGCGGCCAGCAAGGCCGTGTTCGAGGTCTTCGACGACACCTCGCCGGCCGTCGAGGGGCTCTCGATCGACGAGGCGTTTCTCGACGTCGGCGGGCTGCGGAGGATCGCCGGCACCCCGACCGAGATCGCCGCCCGGCTGCGGTCGGAGGTACTGCGCAGGGTCGGGCTGCCGATCACTGTCGGCGTGGCCCGAACCAAGTTCCTGGCGAAAGTCGCCAGCGGGGTCGCCAAGCCCGACGGACTGCTGGTGGTCGAACCCGATCGCGAGATCGAGTTCCTGCACCCGCTGCCGGTCGGGCGATTGTGGGGGGTCGGCCCGGTCACCGAGCGCAAGCTGCACGGTCGCGGCATCCACACGGTTGGCGAGGTCGCCGCCCTGGGTGAGGCCCACCTGGTGGCGATGCTGGGTGCGGGTTCGGGTAGACACCTGCATGCCCTCGCCCACAATCGCGACCCCCGCCCGGTCGAGGTTGGCAAGCGGCGCGGCTCGATCGGTTCGCAACAGGCGCTCGGCCGCGGGCACAAGTCGTCGGAAACGATCGAGGCACTGCTGCTCGGCATCGTCGATCGTGTGACCCGTCGTATGCGCAACGCCGGCCGGGTCGGACGCACCGTCACGGTGCGGATGCGGTTCGACGACTACTCGCGCGCCACCAGGGCGCGCTCGCTGAAGCACCCGACCGCAGCCACCGAGCCGATCCGCGACATCGCCCTCGCCGTGCTGAGCGATGCCGCCGACATGATCGAGCAACGTGGTCTGACCCTGATCGGGCTCTCGGTCGGTAATCTCGAGAACGTCGTCGATGGCACCGAACAGCTCCTCCTGCCGTTCGGGAGCAGGGACCGATCGGGTCTCGACGAGATCGTCGACGGCCTCCGCGACCGCTTCGGTCACGCCGCACTCACTCGGGCCTCGCTGCTTGGCCGACGCTCCGGACTCGAGGTCCCCAAGCTCCCGGACTGACCCGCGCCGCGCTTGATCTCGCCGGTGGGCGACGGTCCTGGCGCTCCGTCAGGGTTCGATGTGTGAGTCCCGAGCGGCATCGGTGGATCCCGGGGCGGCGAGCGGTGCCGAGCGCCCCACGGAGGGCAGGAACCGCCCGACCCGCGCCTCGTAGTCGGCGTAGGCCGGTCCGTGCTGCTCGCGAAGGTGTGGTTCTTCGACGCAACGGACCTGCAGCTCGATGGCGATCGTCGAGCGCGATCAGCCCAGTGATCGAGATCGGGCTGGGAACCATGAGGGTGAGTCCGACGGCAGTGATCAGCATCGAGCTGAAGATCGGGTTGCGTGCGATGGTGAAGGCGCCCCCGGTGACGAGCCCGGTTGTTTCGGTCGTGTCGATGCCGATCCGCCACTCGGTCCCCATGCTGATCTGGGCGAGGAACGTGAGAGCGATCCCTGCGGCGGCGATCACGACGCCGGTGCCGCGCACCCACACGTTCGACGTGAGTGGATCGAGCCCGACGATCTCAGCGATCGGAGCCGCCAGGGCCGCCAGCATTGCGGCGACCAGCAGCCAGCCTGCGACCCATTCCAGCGACCCGAATGAGGCTGACAAGCCGCCGGCGCGCAGGCCACTGTCGCCGGTCCGACGTTTCTGAACGATGGACCGAAGCACGAACACGATCAGGAACATGGCGACGACCATGAGCAGACCGACGACCGCCATCATGATCGGCCTCCGATGACGTCGTGTTGGTGCCCGTGATCGATCTCGAGTTCGAGCCCGACCAGGTCGTGAAGTTCGTGGGCGAGGCGTTCTGACGTGAGTTCGTACCTGACGGTGTCGGACATCTGGCCTTCCTAGCAGGCATCGTCGGCGACGTCGGGTACTGTTTTGGCTATGTCGGTACCGGAGTCTGTCGCTGTGCATCGTCGGCCACGGCCGTTGATCTCACAGCGCGCCGAGCTGCAGCTCGGCGCTCGCCACCGCGAGGTGCTCGATCAGCTCGAGGCGTTGTTCCTGCAGGAAGGCTTCTCCGGTTTCAGCGTGCGAGAGTTGGCGGCCCATGTCGGTTGCTCTCGGCGCACCCTGTACGAGCTGGCACCTTCGAAAGATGAGCTGGTGCTGCTGGTGTTCGACCGGTTCCTGCATCGGGTCGGGCGGGCGGCGCTCGACTCGATCGATACCACCAGGTCGTTCGCCGATCAGATCCGTGCGTACTTCCTGGGGGGGATCGAGTTGCAGCGCATCACCCAGGTGTTCGGCGACGATCTCGCAGACGAGCCGGCCGCTCGCCGTCTGTTCGACCGGCATTACGGCTACGTGATGGCGATCACCGAGCAGCTCGTGCAGCGCGGGGTCGACGCCGGCGAGTTTCGCCCTGTCACCCCAGCCGTCGTGGCCGGATTGCTCGCCGGTGGCGGGCAGTTCTTCAACCAGCCCGGCGTCCAGGCCGACATCGGGCTGTCGCTCGAACAGGCCGTCGACGAGATCCTCGAGTTGATCGTGCGGGCGCTGCAGGTCTGACCGGATCGGGTCTGGCGCCTCCGGTCAGCCGTTCATCTGATCGTTGAGGCGCTCGACCGACTCGATGAACTCCTCGATCATCTCGTAGACGACGCGGGTCGCAGACTTCGACTCGTTCATGGCGCCGACGATCTGACCGACGTAAGTAGTTCGCCAGCTTGTTGGCGCCAGAGTCGGGCTGATGTGCCGACCGGTCGATGCGTCGGATCGCCTCGTCGACCAGGATCGGCTGGAGCGGCATACCGAGTGGCGCCGGCGTGTCGGGGCGCTCCCATTCGTCGGTCCATGCCGTTTTGAGCTGTCGTGCGTGCTTGCCGGTGCGCGACCGAGACCGGATCGTGTCCTTCGACGTGGCGGCGAGGAACTTCTCCTTGACGGCCGGGTGCGTCTCGGCCTCCTCGGTGGTGAGCCAGACCGACCCGCACCACACGCCCTGTGCGCCGAGCGCCATCGCAGCGGCCATCTGGCGGCCGCGGCCGATGCCGCCGGCACCGAGCACCGGGATGTCGCCGACGGCGTCGACGATCTCGGGGATCAGCACCATCGTGCCGATCTCCCCGGTGTGGCCGCCGGCCTCGGAACCCTGGGCGATGATCACGTCGACGCCGGCGTTGACATGCCGTTCGGCGTGTTGCGCCGCTCCGGCGAGGGCGCCGACCAACCGACCTTCCTGCTTCACCCGTTCGATCATGTGGGCCGGAGGCGGGCCCAGCGCGTTCACGACGATCGCCGGGGTGTGGGCGAGGGCGATCTCGAGTTGTGGGTCGGCCCGGCTGGCGGAGAACGGGGCGGCATCGTTGCCGCCGACCAGGCCACCGCGCCCGCTGTCGGCGGGCAGCTCGGGAACGTCGTAGCGTTGCATGATGTCGTCGACGAAGTCGCGGTGCTCCTGGGGGATCATGGCCACCAGGTCGCTGAGCTTCATGCCGCCCTCGTCGGAGCCGGCGTACTTGGCCGGCACGATCAGGTCGACGCCGTACGGCCGGTCGCCGAGCTCGTCCTCGATCCAGTCGAGGTCGATCTCGAGCTGCTGATCGCCGTGGCCGGCGGCGCCGAGTACGCCGAGGCCGCCCGCCTTCGACACGGCGACGACGACGTCGCGGCAATGTGTGAATGCCAGGATCGGCACGTCGATGCCGAACATCTCGGTGATTGCAGTCTTCATCGGGACCCTCCAGGTGTGCTGACCCGAACGGTACCAGTCGCGCTCATTCGGTACCCGAATGGAACGACCTTGCGGTTTCAGCCGATCTGCCGGAGTCGCCACGGATCGCCTAGGTTCGACGCTGTGGAGCTTCCCCTCGACGGAATTCGCATCATCGACATGACCTCGGTCGTGATGGGTCCGCTCGGCACGCACATCCTCGCCGACCAGGGTGCCGACGTGATCGTGATCGAGGACCGGCGCGGCGACACGAACCGCTCGATGGGGATCGGGCCGCACCCCGAGCTGTCGGGTGTCACGATGAACCTGATGCGCAACAAGCGCAGCATCGGCCTCGACGTCCGCACGCCGCAGGGCTACGAAGCGCTCGGCCGGCTGGTGGCGACGGCGGACGTGTTCGCCACCAATCTGCGGCCCGGGTCGCGGGCTCGGGCGCGCATTACGTACGACGACATTCGGGCGTTCAAGTCCGACATCGTGTACTGCGCGGCGGCCGGCTATCCGGTCGACTCCGAGCAGGCCGACGCGCCGGCCTACGACGACATCATCCAAGCCGCGAGCGGCGTCTGCGACCTGTCCGAGCAGGTCGGTCTGCCGCCGGTGCTGATGCCGACGCTGGTGGCCGACAAGTCGGCCGGGCTCGTGATCGCCAACGCGATCGCCGTCGCCCTGTTCCAGCGTGAGCGCACCGGAGAGGGCGCCGACATCACGATCGCGATGACCGAGGTGATGCGCTCGTACCTGCTGGTCGAGCACGGCGCCTCGGCGATCCCCGAGCCGCCGCTCGGGCCGGCGGGTTATTCACGGATCCTCACGCCCGAGCGGCGTCCGCACGCCACCGCCGACGGAATGGTCAACGTGCTGCCCTACGACCAGCGGCACTACGAGACGATCTTCCGACTCGGGGGGCGTGACGAACTGATCGGCGACCCGCGGATCCTGACCCGCAGGTCGCGGATGGAGCACGGGGGAGCGCTGTACCGCGAGGTGGCGAAGATCCTCCTGCAGCGCACCACCGATGAGTGGCTCGACGTGTTCCGATCGGCCGATATCCCACACACTCGGGTCGGCACCGTGAACGAGCTGATGGTCGACCTGCCGATCGCCGAGCACCCGCATGGCGGTCGCTACCGCGTCACCCCGCCGCTCACTGGCGCGTCGGCCAGCGTCGACGTCGTGCGTCGGCCCGCCCCGCTGCACGGCGAGCACAACCGCGAGGTGCTGGCCGAGGTCGGGTACAGCGCCGGCCGAGCTCGACGAGCTCGAACGGGATGGCGTGTTGTACGCCGGTCCGACGTGACCACCACACCGACCGCTACCGTCGGATTCGTGACTGAACCAACGATCGGTCGACCGCGAACGGTCGTCGCCGACCTTCCTGTCGTACCGTCCCGGCAAGGGCGCCGCCCAGGCCGAGGCCGAGCACGGCATCACCGGTGCCATCAAGCTCGCCTCGAACGAGAACCCCGAACCGCCACTCGATCCGATCCTGGCCGCCATCAACTCGGCGGCGACCGGTGTCAATCGATACGCCGACCATCGTGCGACCCCGGTGCGCGAGGCGCTCGCCACCAGGCTCGGGGTGTCTGCCGAGCAGGTCACCGTCGGCAACGGGTCGTCGGGGATCCTGCAGCAGCTGTTCTTCAGCTACGTCGACCCGGGCGACGAGGTCGTGTTCCCGTGGCGCTCGTTCGAGGTCTACCCGGTGTTCACGCGCCTGATGAACGGAGTCAGCGTGCAGGTGCCGCTCGCTCCCGATCTCGGGGCCGACATCGAGGCGCTGGCCGCCGCTGTCACCGACCGAACGAAGCTGATCTTTCTGGCCACCCCGAACAACCCGACCGGCATCGCCGTCACCACGGCCGAGCTGAGGTCGTTGCTCGAGCGGGTGCCATCGAGCGTGGTCGTGTGCATCGACGAGGCCTACCGTGAGTTCCTCGATCCGAGCTTCGGTGACCCGGTCGGCGAGCTGTTGCCCGACTTCCCGAACGTGATCGTGACCCGAACCTTCTCGAAGGCGCACGGCCTGGCCGGGTTGCGGGTGGGGTACGCCGTTGCCCACCCCGACCTGATCACCACCGTCGACAAGACGTTGCTGCCGTTCTCGGTCAATGCGCTCGCCCAGGCGGCGGCATTGGCGGCGCTCGACAACGAGGTGGCTGTCAACGAACGGGTTCGACGGATTCTCTCCGAGCGCGGTCGTGTCGAGGCCGAGCTGGCCGCTGCCGGTTGGACGTTCCCCGACCATCAAGGCAATTTCGTCTGGCTCGGTACCGCACAGCGCACCGACTCCGTTGCACTCGAACTCGAACGGCGCGGCGTCGTGGTCCGTCCGTTCTCCGGTGAGGGGATTCGCGTCACGATCGGCTCGCCGACCGAGAACGACCGGTTCCTGTCGACGCTCGCCGAGGTGGCGCGATCATGAAGCGGAACCTCTTCCCCAGCGACCCACGATCGGTCGGGAGCGACCCCGACTACCGCTTCAGCCTGGCCAACGAGCGCACCTTCCTGGCATGGATCAGAACTGCGCTGGCACTCGCCGCCGGCGGGCTCGGGGCGGTGACGATCCTCGACGACTTCACCGGCGAGAAGGTGCTCGGCATCGGGTTGCTCGCATTGAGTTTCCTCACATCGGCAACCGCGTACCGGCGCTGGGCGCTCAATGAGCGAGCGATGCGGTTGAACGAGCCACTTCCGCCATCACGTCTGCCGATGATGATGGCGGTCGGTGTCGCAGTCGTGGCGGTCGTTGCCGCCGTGCTGTTCGTGATCGATGTGTCGTGAGCGGGCCGTGACGAGTCCCGAACGCCCGACAGCGGTCTTCGACCCCGGCCTGCAACACGAGCGCACCTCGCTGGCGTGGGAGCGCACGGCGATCGCCTCGATGGTGGCCGGGGTGCTGTTTGCCCGCTACGCCGCGGAGTCGCTGCATTTCGTGTTCGCCTTCTTCGGAATCGGGCAGGTCGTCGTCGGCGCTGCGATCCTGCTGTGGTCGGGTCAGCACTACGAGAACCTGCACGGGCGGCTCCGTTCCGGGGAGACACCGGTACACCCGACGGCGACGCGAATCGTCGGTATCGGCTCGATCGTGTTCACCGGCTTGGCCTTGGCCTTGGCGTTGATCATCTCGTTCGCCGGCTGACACCAGCCGGATCTCGACCGCTCGATAGCGTGCCCGGGTGACCAACGCCCGACAGGTTCTTCGCAGCGCTTCGGTGCGGCGCTACCTGGCGTCGACGGCGCTGGCCGCCGTCGGGTCACAACATGTTGGTGACCGTGCTGTTCAAGCAGGTGTTCGACATCACCGGCGACGAACTCGACATCGGCCTCGTCGGCTTGGCGCAGTTCGTGCCCGCCATCATGCTGGTGCTGGTGTCGGGCTGGGTTGCCGATCGGTTCGACCGTCGGCGGGTGTCGTCGCTGTTCATGCTCGGGCGTGTGCTGTGTGGGTTGGCGCTGGTGATGTACAGCCGGTGGGAGCCGGGAACCGTCTGGCCGCTGTTCCTGATCGCCTTCGTGCTCGGTGCCTCCGACGCGATGTTGATGCCGGCCCGCCGATCGATTCCGCCGCTGATCTGCTCGCAAGCCGAGTTCCCACAGGTGATCGCCCTCTGGACGGCGACCTTCACCGGTTCGGCGATCGTCGGGCCGGTGCTCGGTGGCCTGCTGTATTCGATCGGTCCGTCGCTCGCCTATGGATTGGCGGCTGGGCTGGGGTTCGTGGCGATCGTCCCGATGCTCGGCATCGTGTACGTGCGTCAGCCGGAACAGGTCACCGAGCGACCGACACTGAGCGCCGCGCTGGAGGGTCTCAAGTTCGTGCGTCGCACGCCGGTCGTGTTGGCCGTGATCTCGCTGGACCTGTTCGCCGTGTTGTTCGGTGGAGCGGTGGCGCTGATCCCGGCGGTCGCCAGCGAGCGCCTGGGCGTCGGCGACATCGCCTACGGCTGGCTGCGGGCTGCACCCGGCATCGGCGCTGCGGCGATGGCGATCTGGCTGGCGGTGCGGCCCGGTGCAACGCCGCGTCGGGCCGACGCTGCTGTGGGTCGTCGCCGTGTTCGGCGCCGGCACGATGGTGTTCGGCATGACCCACAGCTATGTCGTGGCGTTCCTGGCGCTGGTGGTGTTGTCGGCGGCCGACATGGTGTCGATGTACATCCGTGGCTCGATCGTGCCGCTCGTCACCCCCGACGATCAGCTCGGTCGGGTATCGGCGGTCGAGGGCGTGTTCATCGGTGCCTCCAACGAACTCGGCGCGTTCGAGAGCGGTGTCACGGCACGTGCCTTCGGTCTGCCGTGGGCGATCGCCGGCGGTGGCTTCCTCACGATCGTCGTCGCCGGCAGCTTCGCCGTGCTGTTCCCGTCGCTGCGAAGGATCGACACGTTCGACGAACTCGATCCGAAACGGGCTCGGACGCGCTCGACCCGAGTCGGTCGAATGTCAGCCGAGGCGACGGCTGAGCTTGGCGAGCATGCGATATCGCCGCGCCGTCTTGTACGACCGGTCGGCAGCCATTCGCCCGATGCCGGTGGCGATCGTGGGATAGATGTGCACCAGTTCGGACAGTTCGTTGATGGCCGATCCCGAACTTGATCGCCAGCGCCAGCTCGTGGATCAGTTCGCCGGCCGCGGGCTGAGGGCGTGGGCGCCGACGATGCGGTCCTTGGCGGTGACGATCATCAACAGCCCCTCGGTGTGTGCCATCGGCCCGTGCACGATCGTTGTGCGGCCAGCTCGCGGCGATACACCGTGACAGCTCGATCGCCGTGCCGCTCGCGTGCCTCGGCGGCGGTCAACCCGACGTGGGCCAGCTCGGGATCGGTGAACGTGCACCACGGCACGAGCTGCGATGGGCTGCCGCGGCCCGGGAGGAACATGTCGCGCACAGCCAGCACGGCGTCGTGAGCTGCCGAGTGGGTGAACTGCGGTCGCCCGGCGGCGGCATCGCCGACCACGTAGATGCTCGGGCACGAGGGTGCGGTTGCGGCCGTCGACCTCGACCCCGTCGGGGCCGGTCGGGGATCGCCGAACTTGTCGAGCCCGAGCGTCTCGACGTTGGCGATGCGGCCGGTGGCGATCACGACGCCGGCCGCCGTGAACTGCTGGTCGTCGGTTTCGACGATGACGCCGTCGCCGCCGCGTTGCACCGCCGATGCGGCGGTCGACAGGTGCAGGTCGACACCCTCGGAACGCAGGATCTGGGCCAGTCGGTCGGCGAGCTCGGGCTCGTCACGTGGCACCAGCCGGTGCGCCATCTCGAGCACCGTGGTCGGCACGCCGAGCCGCACCATCGCCTGTGCCATCTCGCTGGCGATCGGTCCGCCACCGATCATCACCAACGATTCGGGCGGCCGGTCGAGTTCGAAGATGTTCTCGCTGGTGAGGTAGTCGACCTCGGCGAGGCCAGGGATCGGTGGCACTGCGGGGCGGCTGCCGGTGCAGATCAGGATGAAGCGTGGCTCGAGCTGGCGAACGCCGTCGGCGGTTTCGACGGTGACCGTGCTGTAGCCGGTGACGCGCCCCTCGCCCTCGATCAGTTCGACGCCGAGTTCACGGAAACGGTCGGGCGAGTCGTCGGTGGCGGCGATGCCGGCTTGCACGGTCTTGATGCGACCCCACACCGCCGTCAGGTCGATCGGTGGGCTCGTCGGCGATGACGCCGTACCCGGCGGCCTGCCGAACGGTGTGGGCGACGCGTGCGCTGGCGATCAGGGCCTTCGACGGCACACATCCCGTCCAGAGACAATCGCCACCGATCCGGCCGCGTTCGACCGCCGCCACCTTGAGCCCGAGCTCGCCTGCAGCGAACTCGGCCGCCAAGGTGCCACCCGAACCGAGTCCGATGATGACGAGGTCGTACTGATGAGACATGCGGAGGGAACCTCTTTCAGGTCACAGGAATGCCGAGACGATCAGCGGCACGGCGAGCGCCGCCAGCGCCAGCAGGATCAGGGCGACCAGGGCGAACGTGTACGAGTGGTCGCGCGGCGGGTCGCCGGCGGCACCGATCGTGTCCCACAGCGCCTGCATCGGCTGTTGCGTGGTGAGACGGATCCGGCGGCGAGCGATCGAGGCGGCGTAGATCGCGACCCACGACAGGCTCGAGCATCAGTGCCGCCGTCGACGACGCCGAGGATGATCCGGCCGGCGTCGTCCTTGATCGCCGACGACAGCGCCTCGGCCGATCAAGGAGAACACGCCCGACAGGGCGGCGCCACCGAGCAGGAAGCCAGGCACGCCGACCGGGTTCGACTTCAGGCCGTGTTCGACCTGGACGGCGTTGATGCGAGCCCGCCGCAGCATCATGTGGGCCGGACTGCCCCAGATGCTGTTGGCCTCGCGACGCTCGTACAGCTTGCGGATGTTCGACACCAGGCTGTTCTGGTAGACCCGCACGATCAGCCGGGTGACGAGCTGCACGATCAACCCGACGATCGGCCCGAGCGGCCCGAGCAGCTTGGGCATCGGCGCGCTGCGCACACCGTTGCGGTCGAGCACCTCGAGCGAACGCATCGCCATCCGGTGTGCCTCGGGGAACTGGTCCGGCTGCCACAGCGGTTTGATCTTCGAGAGCTGGCTGACGATCTCCTGTTCGACCTTGCCGGGCCCGCCGATCTCCTCGAGCAGGCGACCCTTCTCCTCGGTCGAACTGGCCCGCAAGACGCGCAGTGCGTCGATGCGGTCGAGCAGCTCGGGATTGTCTTCGCCGGCGTGTGGGTCGTTCTCGAAGCTCATCGGCTGCACACCGTAGCGAAGCGGTCGCCATGCGACGACGAGGGGTCACATCGCGGGCGCGTCGGGTGTGCTTGACTATGGCCGCTGGGGGAAACCCACAAACCTGAGGAGACATATTCAATGAAAGACATGATGGACGAATTCAAGGCCTTCATCCAGAAGGGCGACATTCTCACCATCGCCGTCGGCCTGATCATGGCGCTGTATTTCCAGAAGATCGTCGAGGCGTTGCTCGACGGCGTCATCAACCCGATCATCGCCGCGATCTTCGGCGAGTCGAGCTTCACCAACATCGGCTTCGACATCGGTGATGCCCGCATCAGCATCGGTCTCGTGATCGACGCTGCGATCAGCTTCGTCGTCGTCGCCTTCATCCTGTTCCTGATCGTCAGGGCCTACAACAAGATGAAGAAGCCCGAAGAGGAGGCAGACGCCGGCCCGTCCGAGGTCGATCTGCTGACCGAGATCCGCGATTCGCTCCAGAACCGCTGATCCGCGGCTGATCCCCACTGAAACCGAAGCGATTGTGGGCCCGCGCATGTGGGTGGGCCCACAATCGGCTTCAATGGCCCCTGCATGAGCAGGGCGAGACGAACCACCACGACGCAGCGTAGCGTGGCGACGAGCGGTGCCGCCGGTGTCGCGTGGCGTTGCTGGCGATGGCTTGCGGGTCCGCGGAGACCACGGCGCCCCGCCCCGATCGACGTGGCCGACACCGTCGCCCTCGGCGAGCTGCCCGAGCCGTTGTCGGATCGCGAACCGTTTCCGGCGCCGCCGACCGACGCCGCCCGATTCGGCAACTTCCACCACCGAACCTGCGCCCGAGCCCGATCGCCGGGTCGATCGCCGACTCGGTCGTCGGGTATCGCGTGCTCGCTGATCGGTGACACCGTGCTGGCGTCGACTGCGCCGCGCAACGACGGGATCATGTGCGATGTGCTCGACGATTTCGGCTGGACGGTCGAGCTCGCCGCCGAGCCGGGTCGATTCATCGAGTTCGGCGACCGAGGTGCTCGACGAGCGTCTCGAGCCCGCCGACGGCGAGAACGTGGGACGCGGCGGCGTCGATGTTCGGCAATCATTTCGACGGTGACCTCGCACGCGTTCTCCCGCCGGCTCGAGACGCTGCTCGAGCGGCTCTCGCCGCGACCGACGATCGTGTACACGTTGAGCGAGGTCGACGACGATGCGGTGGCGATCAACCGGATCATCCGCGCAGCTGCCCAGGTCCGATCGCCGAACGTGTCGTGGTCGACTGGGCCGCGGCGACCGAGGCCGATCCGGACCGGATGCTCGACGGCGACGGCCCCGAGCTGACCGAGCGACGGCAGCGGCGTGCTGGTGCTGTACACGGCCGCGGCGCTCGGCAAGACGCCCGGTGGCGAACGTCGGCGAAGCCGGGCGAATGCCTGCCTGTCGGTGTTCGTCGACGACTCGGCGATCGTGCTGTGACCCGCTCCCGCTGGTCAACCGCGTAGGCCCGGCACGCCAGGCAGATTGCGCACGACGGCGAACGACGATCAGCACCGTCGACGCTCGTCGTGTACGCCCAGGTCGGAACACGCGCTGACCCACCGGAGCGGACGGCCCGCCGACCTGGAGCGTCCACGCCAGCCACGTCAGCGCCAGCCCGGCCAGGATCAGCACCACGAACAGGTTGAATCGCAGCGCCTGCGTCGAGATCGCCGCGCAACAGGTGGTGAGTGGCGCGTGTCAGACCCCACCCCTGGGCACCACCATCCCGTCAGCGACCGATACGGGCACGGCAGAAAGACTCCACCGTCACTCGGATCGACGGCGGCGACGTACGCGGCGCCGGCCAGCAGGCAACACCCGCACGCGATCGGTGCGGCGAGCGCCGGTAGCCGTGCGCCGGCGGACGTCACCGTGGCCGTCACGAATCTGACCGTAGCCTGGTGCGATGCTCCAGGCGCAGGCACTCTCGGTGGAAGTTGGTGGTCGACTACTCGTCGACGGCGCCAGCTTCACCGTGATGCCCCGCGACAAGGTCGGCATCGTCGGGCGCAACGGCGCCGGCAAGACATCGCTGTTCAAGGTGCTGGGCGGCGCCAACGAGCCGGCCGCCGGCAAGGTGGTTCGCAAGGGCGGCTTCGGCTACCTGCCCCAGGACCCGAAGATCGAAGGCGACCACAACTCGCGCACCGCGATCCAGCACGTGCTGTCGGGTCGCGGCATCGACGACGAGATGATCCGCATCGAGAAGCTGCGGATCGCGATGGAGGAGATCGCCCGACGAGCGCAACGTCGGTCGGTACAGCCGAGCCGAAGAGCAGTTCCGGATCTCCGGCGGCTACTCCGCCGAGAGCGAGGCGCGTGCGTTGGCGGCCGGTCTCGGGCTCGGCGAAGACCGGATGGAACAGCCGATCGGCGTGCTTGTCGGGTGGCGAGCGGCGGCGCGTCGAGCTGTCGCGGATCCTGTTCGCCGGCAGCGACGTGCTGTGTCTCGACGAACCGACCAACCACCTCGACATCGACGCCAAGGAATGGCTGCTGGGTTTCCTGCGCCAGTACCGGGGCGCATTGCTGGTGATCAGCCACGACCTCGAACTGCTCGACGAGGCGATCACACGTGTGCTGCACCTCGACCGGGCCACCGAGACCGCGATCGGCACGATCGTCGAGTACAAGGGCACCTACACCCAGTACGTCAACGCACGCGCCGAGGACGAACGGCGGTTGACCAAGCAAGCCGCCGAGCAAGAGCGTGAGATCGCTCGGATGCAGAACTTCGTCGATCGTTTCGGCGCCAAGGCCACCAAGGCGGCCCAGGCCCACAGCGTCGAAAAGCGGATCGCCCGCTTGGCGGCTGAGAAGGTCGAGGCCCCGAAGGCCACCAAGACGATGACGGTCCGGTTCCCCGATCCGCCGTCGTGCGGCCAGACCGTGATCGAGGCGTCGGGGCTGTGCAAGGGCTACGGCGGGCCACCGGTCTTCGAGGACGTCGGTTTCGACCTCGGGCGTGGCGAGCGGCTGCTCGTGCTCGGTCTCAACGGTGCCGGCAAGACCAGCCTGCTGCGGATCCTGGCCGAGGAAACCGAGGCCGACCTCGGCCAGTTCGAGTTCGGCTATCACGTGCACGCCGGCTACTACGCCCAAGAGCACGACAACCTCGATATCTCGGCCTCGCTGCTCGACAACATCCGGGCCGACGTGCCCGCCAACATCAACCTCACGGAAACCGAGCTGCGCGGCCTGCTCGGCATGTTCGGGCTGTCGGGCGAAAAGGTGTTCCAGGACGCCGGCACGCTGTCGGGCGGCGAGAAGACCAAGCTGGCGCTGGCGATGCTGATGGTCGGCCGCAACAACCTGCTGCTGCTCGACGAGCCGACCAACAACCTCGATCCGCCCTCGCGCACTGCGGTCGCCGACGCCCTCAAGGGACTGGCCGGGCTCGATCATCTTCGTCAGCCACGACACCGAGTTCGTGACCGAGCTCAACCCCACGAAGGTGCTGCTGATGCCCGACGGCGACGTCGACTACTTCAACGACGAGTGGCTCGACCTCGTCAGCCTCGCCTGACCGTTCGGTATCGATCGCCGCCGTCGACGTGTGTCGACACGTGATGACGGAGAAGCCTTCCAGTTCGAGCGCGAGTATCGAGTGCTCGGCACATGGGCCGAAGGAGCACGCTACTGCCGGCGGCGGTTGGCGAATCCGAGCGAGTGTTACGGGTGCCCGGCAACGCCACATGTGATGTCTGCAATCCGTCATCACTCAGCGAAGCGCCCCACCGAGTAGGACGACTCAGGTGACGTAGGGGATGACGTCGGCACCCGTCGGGCCCACGACGACCGCTACCTCGTGACCGGCATCCTCCAGAATGCGGGCGACGAGTTCGTCGATGTCGATGTCGGGCATCGGCATGTCGTCCTCGCGCACCCACGTCTCGACGACCACTCCGGTCGCGGCCGCCAGCGCCTCGGCGAGTTCACCGTCGCGCGGAGCGATGAGGACGACGTGAGTCGCGGGTGGCGGCAGCGGCGCGGTGGCGGCAGCGGCGCTGGTGCAGGTGCGAGTTGCTCGGCGATGGCCCGGTCCGAGCGGAACACGCCGAGGTGGTACCAGGCGACACCTGTGACGGTCGCGAGGAGTGCCAGCCCGACCCGGGCCGAGTCGAGTGTCTCGCCACCGAACGTGCCGTCGAGCAGATCGTCGATTCCGACGAACAGCACGACGATCAGGCTGATCAGCGCGGTGAGGCCGCCGACACCGAACAGGACGACGAGATACAGCCGGCGGGTCAGCGAGCCGATCTCGGTGGTCGGGTCGGCTTCGAGGTGCCCGCGGATCCGCGACCAGAACGTCCACCACAACGGCAGGCCGATCGCGCCGAGGATGACGGCCAGGATCAGGCGGTTCGCGACGTCGGACGGGTCGCCGGTGATCCGGGCGGCGATCGATTCGAACAGCGCGACGAGGGCGAGCGTGGCACCGACGACGGTCGCGACGAGACCGGAAGCGGCCATCAGATAGTCGTATGCCCTGAGCGGTTCGGACCGGTCGACGGAGCCTCCGGTCCGCAGGACGGTTCGGTGGTACTGCCAGGTGGCCATCCCGGCCACCAGGAACGCGGCGGCCACCGGGACGTGCTCGAAGTGTTCGCTGGGCAGGTCCATCTTCGGGTTGCCGAGGTACCAGACGGCGGTCCAGTAGGCGATCGTGGCGCCGGACGCGATGGAAGCGGCGAGGCCGGCCAGCGTGCCGATCAGCAACACGTACACGTGCCAGAGAGACGTCCGCTCGGCCCGCAGATAGCACCCCAGCCAATGCCAGGCCCACACGACCGCGCCGACCCCGGTCGCGATGAGCCATGTCGCGAGTTCTGGCGACTCGTGGCCGGCCGGCAGGCGCTCGACGACCGAGGCGTAGATCTCGTCGCCGGCGACGTAGGCGACACCACCGAGACCGATCATCATCGTGACCAGGCCGGTCAAGCTCCCGACCGCCAGGTGCAGATCGCCAGGGAGGCCATGGGCGGGCCGCAGCCAGAACCAGTGCATCGCCCACACCGCCGCCCACACGATCACCGGTGCGATGCCCCGCCACTCGAAATCGTCGACGCCGAACACTCCCGCGAGGAAATTGTGGACCGTCACGGTCGACACGATCAGTGACGAGGCGAGCGCGATGTTGAGATAGGCGGCCCACGCCAAGGAGGTGCGCTCACCGTCATCGTCGCGCAGGCGACCGCGGGCGAACCGCAAGAGGAACGTGTAGGCGGGTCCGGCCACGAGCATGAACGCGAGCCCGAGGGCGAGTGCCGTGCGCTCATCATCGGACCAGCCGGAGGTCAGGAGCGTGCGGCCGATCATCGTGGCGCCGACCGCACCGAGAATCAGCGTGACGAGCATGAGCCCGTAGACGACGAAGCGACGGACCGACGTGGCGCGATCGACTTCTGCCTCCTCACCTTCTTCGCGGCGGTGCCCCAGAAAGCGGACGATCGCCCACGCGATCACCCCGAAGAATGCCAGCTGTATCACGATGCCCACGATCTCGGCCAGCGCATCCATGGCGCCTCCTCGGTCGAATGACCTGATGTTTCAACTCAATTGTCGCGCCGTTGACCGGGTACGTCCATGAACTTCAGGCCATTCAACCCATCTCGTCGGCTCGCCACCGGTCGCTCGGTATCGCTGATCACTTCGTTCGGCCGGATCTCAGGGTGTTCGATAGGCGTCGCCGCGGTGGTCGACACGAAGCACCGTCACTGTCCGCTCGCTGGCGTCGATCCGATACAGGATGCGGTAGCTCCCTCGGCGTGCGCTGTGGATGCCGGCGAGTTCGTTGCGCAGCTCTCGACCCACGCGATGTGGATTCTCGATCAGCGATCCGGTGATGAAGTCGATGACGGCGGCGCTGACCGCTTCGGGCAGTGTCTCGGCGATCGCACGCGCCGCAGGACGGGCAACGACGAGTTCGTAGCCGGCTGCGGTCATCGTGTCGGCGATGCGCGCAACGCTCGGACGGCCTCGACTCCTCGGACCACGTCGCCACTGGCGATTGCGGCTTCAGCCTCGACGAGTTCCTTGATCGCGTCGTGGTCGCCGAGCAGTTCGAGGGTCTCCTCGAGACTGTCGAGGTCGTCAGGGCTGATCAGAACTGCGGCTGGTCGGCCGTTGCGGGTGACAACAATTCGTTCGTGCTCACGGTCGACTCGGTCGATGAATTCGGAGAACCGGTCCTTCACGTTCCGCAACGAATCAGTCGTCATGGTCACGATTGTGCCACGCATGCGGATCCGTGGCAACCCGCCCGGAAATCACGGATGACAACCGACGGCAGTCCACTCGGGAACCGGCGAGGTGTCGCGACAAAGGTTGGCGCTGCGCTGCCCCGTCATCACGGTCTGACGCTTCGCCATGAAGAGCGAAGCTCGGCATTTGTGAGTGGTCACGCTTCAGCCGCCGACGATCCGCAACTGCGGGAGTTCGCAGGGGTGCGCGTGCCGGCTTGCTCTCTAGTTTTTGTTGTGGCGGGTGCGGCGGCGGAGTTGTTCGTCGGGGTGGACCCAGCCCAGGCCGACCCAGTGATAGTCGACGCGGCCCCGCAGCGGTGGCTGGTACGGCTGGGTGGGAGATGGGGGAGCGTTGGCCGGAGGTTTCGGTTTGCCGCACGGCCCGAGCGGGCTTCCCCGGGAATCGGTGAACACCATGCCGTCCGGGTCGTCGGCGTTGCCGGTGATACCGAGCGCTCCGGTGTGGTGGAGGCGGTGATGGTGCGGGCAGAGGCAAATCAGGTTCCACGTGTCGGTCACGCCGCCGTCGAGCCAGTGGATGATGTGGTGGACCTCGAGCAACCGGTCGTTGGTGCACCCGGGTACCCGGCAGCCGCGATCTCGCCGCTCGACGATCCGCCGGGTGCGCTCGGGCACGATCCGCTGCGTACGGCCGACCGAGAACGGAACACCTTCGCGCTCCCACACCGGCTGGACGAGACCGTCGCAACAGATGTGGTCACGCACCGAATCGGGGAGCCGCCAACCGTCGGTTGTCGAAGCGGCACCATCTGTCACGTCGATGTGGACCCACGTCTTGGACCGCTCACGGCGGGTCGGCGACTCGATGCCGTCGAGGAAACGCTGGCAGACCTCGACGAGGCAGTCGGCGGTGCTGATCGACTCTTGTCCGCGTTCGAACAGCGACTCACGCGCCTCGATCAACGCCGCGTCGACGACTGCCCCACGCCCGAGGTCGAGCTCGCCGTTGACGCGCCACCGGTGATCGTCGGTCACCCTGGTCGACACACGGTCACGATCAGGGCCAGCAGCATGATCAGGCTCGGGTTCGTCGGGCGCACCGGTGAACCATTCGCGCCGGATCGTCCTGCGCAACCGAGCGACCGTAGCGACCCGACCCCAGTCGAGCACCAGGCCATCCGCCCATGCGGGCGCCTTGACCAACTCGACCACCTGTTCGAGCGAGAGCTCGCCCGATTCGAACGCTGACATCACCTGCGGGAACGACGCTCGACGTTCGGCCACCGCCACGATCGCCTTGGCGCGTTCGGGTGAGACGCCTGCCCGATACGTCAACCATTGGCTCAGCGAATGCACGCCGGTGCCGACCCAGGATTCGTCGTGCAGCACCCGTTCGGTGATCTCGACCAGCCCGGCATTTGCCAGATTCAGGGCCCCCGCCGCTTCGGCGAGCTCGGCCTCGTAGCCGGCAATCTGCTCGTCGATCAGGGTCATAGACGAATCGTACAGATGTTCGGTCTGATCCACAACGTCCCTGGTCAGAGGTGTTTCCGATCGGTGCAGGCTCGCTATCGCCAACCGCGATGAGGGTCCACACCGGATTCACGTGGCTGACACGCTGAGAACCCTTTTGAACGCCTCGTCGCCGAGCGCTCGTCCAGCGTTCGTTGGCCTGATCAGCCGAGTTCGACCTTCGACCCAGCCTCGCCTTCGTTCGCTCGACCAACCTGAGTTCAGCGGCAACTCAGCCGTCGGTTCTCGGAATCGCGGCGAGCAGTGCTCGGTCTTCGTCATTCGCTGCCGGTCGTGGCTCGATCATGTCATTGCTGACGAGCCACGGTATGTCGCGGATGCGTATGTTGCTCGGCTGCACAAGAAATCGGTCGGCTTCGTAGCTGTCGAAGTCGGGTGATCCCGCCACGAGTTCCAGGTTCGCCTTGTTCTGGTTGGCGAGCTCCCCGCGTGCCTTCGTGTTCGTGTCGAGTCGGCCGAGGTTGACGAACATGGCGACGACAGCGAACACGTATGCGAAGCCAAGTGCCGGTCGTCCCCAGCGGCGAAGCCGGTCGACGGCGAGCCCCACCGAGGGAAGCAGCAGCATGGCGCCGACGATCGTGTACCGGGCAGCTCCGGCCTGGTCGATTCCGAACCCCACGCGCTGAACTCCGAGGCCGAGGTACAACAGCACGGTGGTGGCCCCGAGGCCCCACACCGCAGCGGATCGCCTGACGTCGGTGAGCAGCGCCAACCCGAACATCGCCGTGGCCAGCATCACGACTCCGGACGTCGCCGGCGCCCCCGTCAGTGCGTCGAACACGGCGGTGATCCCGACCACCGCATACTCCGGTACCGACGGGATGGATCGCTCTGCGCGTGCCGTATCGGCGGCTTGATCCCAGCCAAAGATCGCCCACCAGCAGGCGAACGCCAGCAGTTGCGGCCCGAGCACCACGACCAGCGCTGTCCAACGTCTGCGTACCGCCAGCGCGATCGCGATCGCTGCCGCGAAGATGATGCCGAACCCCGACGACATCATTCCGATCAACCCGATCGCCGACGCAGCGACCTCCCTCCGGCCGAGCGGTCGATCGTGATCGATCAGCAGCAACTGGCCGAACAAGGCGCTCAGGGCAATCGTCCAGCTCATGACCGGAGCGAACACGAGGTACTCGCCGGCGCTTCCGAAGACGAGCAGGATGCAGCCCAGCACGCTGGCGGTCCACGCCGTCACCCCAGCTCGAATCGCAACCGCACGGACCAGCCAGACGGACATGAGATGGAAGACGAGCCACGGAGCGACGAACGGCCAATAGGAGGACAGACCGAAGATCGTGCGATTGACGTAGTAGATCAGCACGGGAACGGCGACCCAATGGCCGTTGTGAGGTTCCATGTACTGGCCGATGGTGCCGCCTCGAAGTCGGCCACCGCGCTCGGCGAGGTTGTCGCGCCCGATCAGAAATTCCCAGTCATCCTGCAGAAACCACTGCCGCGAAGCGGAACCGGCGAGCACAACGGTGGCGAGCACCGTGGCGCAGATGAAGAACAGCCAGGCCCCGCCCTGCTTGTCGATCAAGCGGCGCAGAACGATCGGTGGTGCGAGTCGGTCGATCGGACGCAACCGCGTCATCGAACGACGACGGTGGCGACCCTGGTTGCCGCCTCGGCGCGGACTTGTTGGAAGAAGTCGTTGCCCTTGTCGTCGACCACGATGAAGGCCGGGAAGTCCTCGACCTCGATCTTCCACACGGCCTCCATGCCGAGCTCGGGGTATTCGAGCACCTCGACGTGTTTGATGTTGTCGAGCGCCAAGCGGGCGGCCGGCCCGCCGATCGAGCCGAGGTAGAACCCGCCGTGGGCGTCTGCAGGCGTCGGTGACGGCCTGTGACCGGTTGCCCTTGGCGAGCATGATCATCGAGCCGCCGGCAGCTTGGAACTGATCGACGTACGAGTCCATGCGGCCGGCCGTGGTGGGTCCGAACGAACCCGAGGCGTAGCCCTCGGGGGTCTTGGCGGGGCCGGCGTAGTAGATGCAGTGATCGCGCAGGTACTGCGGCATCGACTCGCCGGCGTCGAGGCGTTCCTTGATCTTCGCGTGGGCGATGTCGCGGCCGACCACGATCGGACCGGTCAGCATCACGCGGGTGCGCACCGGGTACTTCGACAGCTCGGCGAGAATGTCGGGCATCGGGCGGTTGAGATCGATGTGTACGACGTCGGCATCGTCGAGATCCTCAGCGGTCAGGTCGGGGAGGAAGCGGGCCGGGTCGCGCTCGAGCTGCTCGAGAAACACACCGTCACTGGTGATCTTTCCGAGCGCTTGGCGATCGGCCGAGCACGAGACCGCCATCGCCACCGGACAGCTGGCGCCATGCCGCGGGAGCCGGATCACGCGCACGTCGTGACAGAAGTACTTGCCGCCGAACTGGGCGCCGATCCCGGTCGTCTGGGCCAGCTTCAACAGGGTCGCCTCGAGTTCGAGATCCCGGAAGCCGTGGCCGAGCTCGGATCCGTGGGTCGGGAGCGAGTCGAGGTACTTGGTGGATGCCAGCTTGGCGGTTTCGACAGCGAACTCGGCGGAGGTGCCGCCGATCACGACGGCCAGGTGATACGGCGGGCACGCCGCCGTGCCGAGCATCTGCATCTTGTCGAACACCCACGGCAGCAGGGTGGCCTCGTTGAGCAGCGCCTTGGTCTCCTGGAACAGGTAGCTCTTGTTGGCGCTGCCGCCGCCCTTGGCCATGAAGAGGAACTTGTAGGCGTCTCCGTCAACCGCCGAGATCTTGATCTCGCCGGGCAGGTTGTCGCCGGTGTTCTTCTCCTCGTACATCGTGAGCGGCGCCATCTGGCTGTAGCGCAGGTTGCTCGTGAGAAATGTGTCCTGGATGCCGTGGGCGATCGCCCGTTCGTCGCCGCCGCCCGTGAACACGTACTGGCCCTTCTTGCCCTTCACGATCGCCGTGCCGGTGTCCTGACACATCGGCAGCACGCCGCCTGCCGCCACCGCTGCGTTCTTGAGCAGGTCGGTGGCGACGAACCGGTCGTTGGCACTGGCCTCGGGGTCGTCGAGGATGTTGCGCAGCTGCTGGAGGTGGGCGGGACGCAGGAAGTGGGCGATGTCGTGCATCGCCTCGGCCGTGAGACGGCGGATCGCCTCAGGGTCGACCTTGAGGAACCGGCCCTCATCCGTGTCGAACGTGGAGACGCCTTCGGTGGTGACCAGGCGGTACGGGGTGTCGTCGGGGCCGAGCGGAAGCAGCTCGGTGAAGCCGAAATCGTCGCGATCGGAAGCATCTGCCATGACTGAACCCTACGTGCGTCCGGTGGCCGTCGCCCAGCCACCATGCCATCCGTCAGAGCAGCTGGCGGGCGAGCAGCACGAACGCCGAAGCGGCGCAGGCGACCAGCACGAACGGTCGAACCCGTTCGGGTGGCAACCGAGAAATCGTGAACTGCCCCATCCACAGACCGAGCAGCACCCCGGGTACCAGCAGCAGTGCCAGCTGCAGCTCGCGGCGACCGATCACTCCGGCGATCGCCAGGCTGGGGATCGTGAATGCCGAGCCGATCATGTTGAACATCGCCAGGGTCGCCCGCAGCGTGCGCGGATCCGAGTGCTGGTAGGTGAGCGCCATCGGGGGGCCGCCGACACCGGCGACGGTGCCCGAAAAGCCGGAGGCTGTGCCGGCGACCAACAGGTTGCGAGGCGTCGGTGCGAAGCGCACGCCGGTCAGCGAGCCGACCACGGCCAGCAGAACGCTCAGCCCGATCACGATCGCGATCGTTCCCTGACCCATGTTGGCGATCAGCACAGCGCCGATCACGACCCCCAGGAATCGCCCGATCACGGCGCGCGAGATACCGCCTCGATCGATGTGGTGGTGCTCGCGGATCGTCATCCCGACCGTGAGCGGAACCACGCACACGGTGAGTGCTCCGGGGATGAAGTCTGGATCGATCAGCGACAGCGTGGGTGCCGCCAGCAGCCCGAGCCCGACGCCGATCGAGGCCTGCAGCGCCGAACCGGTGAAGACGATCGCCACGCAGATGGCGGCCACCCACGGGTTGAGGCCGATGATCTCCGCCGCCAGCACTAGCGGTCCTTCAAGCGCCTCGGGGAGGCGCTACCAGGATCCTCGGGCCACTGGTGCTTGGGGTAACGGCCGGCGAGATCCTTGCGGACGTCGGCCCAGCTGCCGGTCCAGAAACCGGGAAGGTCAGCGGTGATCTGGACCGGCCGATCGGCGGGGGAGAGCAGGTGCAGCACGATCGGCCGTCCGCCCGCGGTCGGATGGGTCGTGGTGCCGAACAGGTCCTGGACCCGAACGCGGGCGCTCGGTTCGTCGGCCGAGTAGTCGATCGGCACCGAGCGGCCGGTCGGCAACACGAGTTCGGGCGGAGCGATCTCGTCGAGGTCCCCACCTTGCGGCCACGGCAGCTGCGACCGCAACACCATCGCCAGATCGACGTGCTCCAGATCGGAGCGGCCGACCGCCCCCGGAAGATAGGGCGCCAACCAGTCGTCGAGACTGGCAGCCAATGTGGCGATGCTCCAGTCGGGCCATGGCTCGCCGACGCTTCGGTGCAAGAAGTCGACGCGCTCACGCAGGGCGACCGATGTGCCCGACCATCCGAGCACGGCCAGCCCCGTTGCACGCGTTCGCCTCATCAAGGCAGCCGTGGTGGCTTCTCCTGCCGTCGGTCGACGTGTGGTGGCGCCCAGCTGCATCGACCCGAGACGTCTCTCGACGCGTTCGACCAGATCGTCGCGCTGGTCGTCCCATTCCAGCTTGGCGGTCTCGGTGACCTGGTCGCCGAAGGTGTCGGCCACGTCGTCGGCGTCGAGTGCAGCGGCCAATCGAATACGGGATCGGTCGCGTTTGCCGTCGAGGTCGGCGGCGACGACGAAGTCCTCGTGGGCGAGTGGGTCGGTGTCGGGCAACCAGGCGCCCGAACCGGTGCGGAGCTGGAACTGACCGGGTCGGCGGCGCGCTGCCAGCCGGTCCGGGAAGGCGTGCAGGAGAGCACCGCCAGCGCGATCTGCATCGATCAGATCCGGCTCGAACCGGATTCGCAGACGTCGAGCCAGGTCCTTGGCTCGGTCGCGGAGCCGGCCGACGGAGCGGCGATCGGCCTGATCGTGGTGGTCGCGGCCGGCGAGCACGCGCAGGCGCAGCGACAGGTCGCAGGGCAGCTCGTCGGGTCGGCCGCGGAACATGTCGCGCTCGTCGATCAGTACCGCCAGCGCGCAACCGAGTGAGGTCGGTTCGGCGACCAGCATGCGAGCGAGGCGTGGGTGCACCGGAAGGCCCAGCATGCGGCGGCCGATCTCGGTGATGTGCCCTTCGGTGTCGATCGCCTCGAGGTCGCGCAACAGCTCCGAGGCTGCCCGCATCGCCTTGGGAGGTGGTGGGGTCGGGAATCCGAGTTGGTCCGCCGGGGTACCCCAGGCCGCAAGTTCGAGCACCAGTCCCGCCAGATCGACCTCCTCGATCTCCGGCGAGCGGTGGGCGGCTCGCGAGCCGTGCTCGATCTTGCTCCACAGGCGGTAGCAGGCTCCCGGCTCGACACGACCGGCACGGCCGGCGCGCTGTTCGGCAGACGACCTGCTGGTGGTCACGGTCGTGAGACGGGTCATGCCGGTGCGGACATCGAACCTGGGAGCCCTCGCCAGGCCGGAGTCGACCACCACTCGAACCCCATCGACGGTCAGCGAGGTCTCGGCGATGTCGGTCGACAGCACCACGCGGCGCCGGCCCGGTGGGGATGGTGACAGCGCCAGGTCCTGCTCGGCGAGCGACAGCGCGCCGGCCAGCGGGTAGATGTCGACATCGCCGGCAACGGCGCGGTCGAGGGCCGACTTGGTGCGCATGATCTCGCCGATCCCGGGCAGGAACACGAGCACGTCACCGGCCTCGTCGCGCAGCGCCCGCTGCACGGCCTGCACCGTGGCGTCCTCGATACGGCTGCGCCGTTCACGTGGCATCCACCGAATGTCGACATCGTGCATTCGGCCGGCGCTCTCGATCACCGGGATCTCGCCCAGCACGGCGACGAGCGCCTGCGTGTCAGGCGTGGCAGACATCGCCAGTACTCGCAGATCGGGCCGTAGATGGTCGGCCACATCGAGGGCCAGCGCGAGCCCGATGTCGGTCGGCAGATTGCGTTCGTGGACCTCGTCGAACACGATCAGGCCGATCCCGGGGAGCTCGGGATCGTTCTGCAGGCGCCGGGTCAGAATGCCCTCGGTGACGACCTCGATGCGGGTGCTGCTGCCGATGTGTCGTTCATCTCGGGTCTGATATCCGACGGTCTCACCGACGTTGTCTCCGAGTAGATGAGCCATACGGCGGGCGGCAGCGCGAGTGGCGAGGCGGCGCGGCTCGAGCATCACAATTCGCTGTTCGCCGAGCCATGGCTCGGCGAGCAGTGCCAACGGCACGGTGGTGGTCTTCCCGGCGCCCGGTGGGGCGACCAGCACGGCCCGCCTCTGGACGCCTGAGAGCGTCGCGAAGCGCATCGAAGGTTTCGGCGACCGGGAGGTCGGGAAGCGGTGGACGCCCCGGAGACGGCACGTTCAGCCGGCGGCTGGCGAACCGGCGAATGGCGCCGGGTCACCCGCGGCTGGAATCGTGGGAACGTTCCAGCTGGTGGTGGCGGCGATCGCCTCGGCGACCGATCGCCACTCAGCCGAGTTCCAGCCCTCGGCGGCGGCGTGCACCTCGGCGTCGACCCGAGTGAACACGAACGCCGGCAACGTGTCGAGCTGCATCGCCTTGACGACCGAGCGGTCTGCATCGCAGAACACCAGGAACCGCTCGGTGAGCGGCCCGAGGAAGGCGCGTGCATCGTCGGCGTCGGCCGTGACGATCAGATTGACGCGCGCATCCGAGCCCCGGAACTCCTCGAGAATCCGTACGGCGGTTTTGAGGATCCATGAACTCTCGTTGGTGTACGGATCGAGCACAACGCTGGCGAGATGGAACGTGGTCAACCATTGGGAGAGGTCGCGCTGTTCGCCGTCGAGCGGTGTGAGTGAGAGTTCGGGAGGCAGTTTCGTCGCCACGGCGTGCGATCCTAACGACCAATCCGAGGGCTACTCCAACCAGCACGTCATGAGGCTGGTTCTGGCGTACCGTACGGGGATGCATCCGATCGAGCATCTTCGCTATGTGGCGCGGGCGAAAGGTGCCGATGCTTCAACGCTGGTCCGTGAGGCAGCGATGGCGCTGGCGTCGTTGCGGATCGACCCGGCCAACCTCGTGATCGCCTGCCGGCGAATCGTCGAACGCCACCCGGAGGTCGGCCCGGTGTGGTGGTTGTGCGCCCGGTTGCTGACCTCTGACGATCCAGCCGAGCTGGCCTGGGCGCTGGCAGATGAGATCGACGACGATCGCGCTGAGCGTCAGATCGCTCTTGCACTGCCCGACGAGGCGGTCGTATTGACGATCGGTTGGCCGGAGATCGCAGGGTCGGCCCTGATGCGGCGAGGTGATGTCAGGGTGCTCTGCGCCGACAGCCGCCATCAGGCATCGTCGTTCATGCAGCGGCTCGAGCGACATGAGGTCGACTGTGAGCCGATCCCCGCCGAGTCTCTCGCCCTGGCGGCGTCGACCGCCGACCTCGTGATCATCGAGACGATCGCTGCGGCGCCCTCGCGCGTCCTGGCGCCGGTCGGTTCGCACGTCGTAGCTGCCGTGGCACGTTCGGTTCGTACCCCGGTCTGGTTGGCTGCAGGTGTCGGCCGGCGACTGCCCGTCCAGTACGTCGATGCGATCGCCGAGCGTGTTCTCGTCAGCTCTGCCGTGTGGGATCTCGAGCTCGACGACCTGCCGGTCGATCTGGTCACGCACGTCGGTTCGGTCGATGGAGTCAGCGATGATGTGGCCGTTGCGTTGCGCTCGGATTGCCCGTTCGCTCCCGAGCTGCTGCGCACGGGCGCCTTCTGAGGGCCGCCGGATCGCGCCGGTTCACATTCCCTGGTGGGCAGGCGGGTAGCCCGTGATCTCCTCGATGATCGCCTCGGCCTCGACCAGGCGCGGCTCCATCACGAAGATCCGTGCCATCGGCTCGCGGGCACCGAATCGCAGGTGCGAGGTGAAATCCTCGCTGACGACAGCGGGGACTTCGCGCTCCCACAGTTCGTGCAGAACCAGTTGTGCCTGCCACATCGGCAGCCATGCCGCCTCGCATGTACGTTCGGGATCGGGCGGGCGCGGAGGATGTTTGCCGAAGATCCAGTGCAACAGGCCCATACGACAGCACGATATTGCCGCGACGCCGATATGCAGGTCTCTGCAAGAATCGTCCCGCTAGCGTTTCGCCAATGAGTACGCGTGCCTCCCTCGTGATCGTGTCAGCGCTGGTCCTGGCGGCCTGCGGTGGGGGTGACGATTCGAGCGACGGTGTCTCGGGTGACAGCTGGTGTGAGCTGGCGCAGCGGATCGAGGACAGCAGCGAGCGGTACGATCAGGCGTTCGAGCAGGGCGGGGTGGCACTCGGCGAGGCGTTCGATGAGTTCGCCACGCTCCTGAACGACGGCAAGGCCGTTGCGCCCAGCGAGATCAGCGAGGCGGTCGACACTTCCGCCAAGGGGATCGAGCGATTCGGCGAGCTGCTCGAGGAGGCCGACTACGACCTGTTCGAAATGGACGAGGCTGCGTTCGTCGAACTCGAGTCGATGGGCGACGAGATGGACGCCGCCACCGAGCAGATCGAGGCCTACAACCAGCGCGAGTGCGGAATTGCTCCCAGTTCAGATGACGGAGTGCTCGAAGAGTCGGGCGCACCCGAGGACGACGTCGTGTCGACGACCGGCCCGGCAACCGTCGACGAGCCCGACTCCGACGGCACGAACGCCGACACCGTCACCTTCACGGGTGACCCGAACTCGCAATGGTGTGTCGCCTCCCGCGAGCTCGACGGCGCCAACGATCTGTTCAGCGACGTCGACTTCACCGATGCCGAGGCGGTCGAGGCGGCCGTCGATCAGATGATCAGCACGTACGAAGATGTCGCTCCGCTGGCGCCGCCCGAGCTGGTGGACGATGTCGCCATTTCGCTGGGGGCCATCAAGCAGCTCGAAGCGGCGTTGATCGCCGCCGACTATGACCTCCTCAACGCTGACCTGTCTGCGCTCACCGACGATGCCAGCCGGGGCTCTGATGACAACATCGAGGCGTACAACGAGCAGGTGTGCGGCATCGTTTCCGATGATGATGGTACGGCCGACGGCGGCGATGCCGGCGGCGACTTCGACCCGCTCGACGGAACGATTCGTGAGCAGGCCGTCACCACCATGGTCGGGCTCGGGTTCACCGAGGCCGAGGCCGGCTGCTTCATCGACAACGTCGATCTCACCGATCCGAACCTTGCATCCGACACGAACACGATCGTCGCCGTGTTCGAGTTGTGCGACATCGATCTCGCCCGGTTCGCAGAACTCGGTGGCTGATCGCACGCTCATGGGTCGATTCGATGCGGTCCTCTTCGACGCCGGCGGCGTGTTGTTGCTGCCCGATCCCACGGTGTTGCGCCCGTTGCTGGCCACGTACGGCGGCGCGGACGACGTCGAGGCTCATCGCAGGGCCCACTACGCCGGCATGGCCCGCAAGTCACGACAACGTTCGGACGAAAACGACTGGAACGCGTACAACCGGGCCTACGTCTCGTCACTCGGTATCGACGACGAACTCGTCGAGCACGCCGCCGAGGTGCTCGACCACACGCGGTCGGCCCACCTCTGGCGATGGCCGATCCCCGAGACGCTGGTCGCCCTGTCGGCGCTGGCCGACGGCTCGGTGCCGATGGGGGTGGTCTCGAATGCGAGTGGTCAGATCGCCGACGTGTTGCTGCGAACCGGCGTGTGCCAGGTCGGTGACGGTCCCGGGGTCGCGATGCGGGTCGTGATCGACAGCCACGTCGTCGGTGTCGCCAAGCCCGACCCGAAGATCTTCGAGTACGCCCTGCCGTACTTCTCCGAGTTGGAACTGGATCGGATCCTGTATGTCGGCGACTCGGTCACGATGGACATCACCAGCGCCCGCGGCGCCGGACTGCATCCCGTACTCGTCGACCCCTACGACGACCACCTCGACGCCGACTTCGAGCGGATCGCGTCGGTCGCAGACATCGTCGACTGGTTCTGATCAGTCTGGTTCTGATCAGCCGGCGGTCAGCCGGCGGGCGATCACCTTCAAGCACAGCGTCTCGTCGGCACCCTCGAAGATCGACAACACGCGGGCGTCGACGAACAGGCGGCTGACCGAGTATTCCTCGGCGTAGCCGAAGCCGCCGTGGATCTGCATCGCCTCACGTGTGACCCACTCGGCGGCCTTGCACACGTAGGCCTTCACCATCGACGCCTCCATCGCTCCCTGGCCCTGGGCCATCAGCGTGGCGACCTGGTACGAGAACTGGCGGCTGGCCTGGATGATCATCGCCATCCGCCCGAGCTTGGCCTGCGTGAGCTGGTACTCGAAGATGTTCTCGCCGAACACCTTGCGGTTCTGGGCGTACTCGACGGCGGCCTCGTAGGCGGCCTGCATCACGCCGATCGCGCGGGCGGCGGTTTGCAGGCGGCCGTTCTCGAAGCCGGCCATCTGCAGGTAGAAGCCCTTGCCGAGGCCCTCGTCGCCGCCGACCAGGTTGTCGGCCGGCACCCACCAGTCCTCGAGCGCGATCTCGTACGAGTGCATGCCGCGATAACCGATCGTGTCGATCGGGCGGCCCTCCATCTTGCCGATCCGTTCGTCGCCGTCGATCACGACCGGATCCTGCGTGAACTGGAAACCGTGGGCGTCGCCGCGCGGCTTCGGCACGATCAACAGGCTGAGGCCGCGATGGCCCTTTGTGCGATCCGGGTCGGTGCGGGCCAGCAACGCCAACACGTCGCCGCGGGCACCGAACGTGCACCACGTCTTGACGCCGTTGATCACGTATCCGTCGGCGCCATCGGGCCCCACCGCAGGTGTGGCGGTGACCTTGATGCCGGCGACATCGCTGCCGTAGTCGGGTTCGGTGACGGCAACCGCCGGCATCACCTCGGCGGTGGCCAGCTTGGGGAGCCATTCGAGCTTCTGCTCCTCGGTTCCGCCCTTGACGAGCGCCCGTGTGAGGATCTCGGGACGGGTGATCAGCGAGCCGCCGATGCCGAGGCTGGCCCGGCTGAGCTCTTCTGTGGCAACGACCATGCCGAGGTACTCGGCATCGCCGCCCTCGCTGTAACCGCCGTATTCGGCGGGCACGCTGAGCCCGAAGGCGCCGATCTCGGCGAGCCCTGACACGATCTCTTCGGGCACGTCGTCATTGTTGCGATGCACGTGTTCGGCGTGTGGCCCGATCACGTTGGCGGCGAATGCCCGAAACGTGTCCTGCACCATCTCCATGTCGCCGTCGAGGTGCCTCGGGCCAGGGGAGTCGGCCAGCGAGGCCATGAACTCGGGGTCGCGGTAGGTGCCGACGAACCGGTGGACGTCGGCCAGCATCGCCGCATCGACACCCCACAGCGCTTCACGGCCGATCAGCTTGGTGATCAGGTCGTGGATCGCATCCGCCGCGAAACCACAGGTCAGGCTGGCCTCGACATCGCCCTTGGCGCCATAGGCGAGCATCGCTTTGGCGGTCGCGATTCCGGCGCCCGCGTGCGCTAGCTCGTAGGCGAACACTTGTTGTTGGTCGGGTCCGCCGAGTTCGGTCAAGCGGGCGATCGCCTTGGCGATCGCTGTATCGGCGAGATCGATTGCAGCTGCTGCGGCCTGCAGGTCGGGAGTCGTCATACCCATAACCTAGATCGCACAACTTACTTACGGGTAACCGCCCACGGTCCGGTCGCGGCGTGTCATCCTGTGGTCCATGTCGGCGTCGTCGAAGCGAATTTGTGTGTTCTGCGGGTCGAACACCGGGAATGATCCGGCACTCGCCGTCGCAGCCGGAGAATTGGGCCGAACGATCGCCGAGGCGGGCCACGAGGTCGTCTACGGCGGGGGTCGGGTCGGTCTGATGGGCATCCTCGCAGACGCTGCCCTCAGCAGCGGTGGGCTCGTCACCGGATTCATCCCGCAGGCACTGTTCGATCGCGAGGTCGGGCACCACGAGGTCACCGACTTGGTCGTGACCGACTCGATGCACACCCGCAAGGCGGCGATGGCGGACCGGTCGGACGGGTTCGTCGCCCTGCCCGGTGGGTTCGGCACGCTCGACGAGGTGCTCGAGATTCTCACGTGGAACCAGATCGGCAGTATTGCCAAGCCGGTCGCCTTCCTCGATGTCGGCGGCTATTTCGACAGCCTGTTCCGGTTCTTCGACGACGCCGTCGCCGGCGGCTTGATCAAGCCCGCCGCACCGGACGATGGCGCAGCGCGCGCCGACTCGGTCGAGTCGGCGATCCGGATCGCGACCGGTCCGGCGCCGTCGAGCCCCAGCAAGTGGACCGACCCGACCGTCGGGTGACGACCCGCCCGGCACACCCGATGAGGTCGGCCGGCGCTGATGGAAATCCATCCCGCGGTGTCGTTTGTGAGATGAAGGTTCGCACCTGCGCACGCACCGTCTGATCCCACAGGACCTGGATCGAGTCCGGAGCGAGTGACCGTATAGCGTCGAGGTGTGACCGTGCAGAGTCGAGTTGATGCGATCTTCGAGCGTCCCGCCGAACAGGGCAGATCGCTGGCGATGGTGGTGATGCACCGTGGCGACGTCGTCGCCGAGCGGTACGGCACGCAGCCCGACACGCCGTTCGGGCCCGGCCAGCCGGTGACCGCCGATTCGACCTTGATCTCATGGAGCACGGCCAAATCGATCACGCATGCCGCGGTCGGGTTGCTGGTCGGCGACGGTCTGATCGATCTCGACGCACCTGCCGACGTACCGGAGTGGCGCAGCACCGACAAACAACGGATCACACTGCTCGACCTGCTGGAGATGCGGTCAGGGCTGGAGTTCGTCGAGGACTACGTCGACGGCGACACATCGCACTGCATCGCCATGCTGTACGGCGAGGGCGCCGGTGATCACGCCGAGTATGCAGCAGCGCTGCCGCTGGTCCACGATCCCGGCACCGTGTGGAACTACTCGTCTGGTACGACCAACATCATCACCCGCATCCTGAGTCGGGCGATCGGTGGGGGGCGACAGGGGATGGAGAGCTTCCTCGCCGAGCGCCTGTTCGGGCCGTCAGGCATGAGTTCGGCGACCCCAAAGTTCGACGACGTGGGCAACTGGGTCGGTTCGTCGTACGTGTTCGCCACGGCGCGGGACTTTGCCCGGTTCGGTGAGTTGTACCGACGCGACGGGGTGGCCGAGTCGGGGGATCGAATCCTTCCTGTCGGCTGGGCCGACCACGGGCGTACCTTCGTGGCACACGATCCAACCGATGATCTCGAACACGGCCTCGACTACGGCCGCCACTGGTGGATGTGGCCGGAGTTCCCGGGTTCGATTGCGGCGCACGGCTACGAGGGGCAGTACATCGTGGTGGTGCCCGACCGCGAACTGACCGTTGTCCACCTCGGAAAGACGGATGCCGCCGTGCGGGTGCGGCTTCTGTCACATCTGCGCGACCTGATCCACGCGGTGCCGGTCAGCGCCTAGGCTTGACATCGGACGCGCTCCGAACGGCGCTGGCACTCGACGATGACCGATCCAACCGCCCCCGGAGGGGCACCCGATCCTTACGACTTGGCCCTGCGCACGGGCGAGTTGCCGCTGGTCGAACGCGATCGCGACGACGCCGCTCCGCCACGCCGTCACTTCCGCTGGTCGCTCAAGGCGCTCGCCTTCGTGGCGGTGTTGTACTACTTCGTCGTTCCGTTGATCCCCGACTTCAGGAACGCCTGGACCGAACTGCAGCAGGTCCAACCGATCCTGCTGATCGTCGGTCTGGCACTCGAGTTGGTGGCGCTGTCCTGCTATGCCCCGTTGATGAAGGCCGCCCTCGGCGATGCCGGCCTTCCACTGTCGCTCGGGCGTCTGTTTCGGATCCAGATGAGCACGAGGGCGATGTCGAGCATCGTGCCGGGAGGTAGCGCAGCCAGTTCGGCGTTGGGGTATCGGCTGATGACGTTGTCGGGGGTGGCCGGGCCGGACGCCGGATTCGCACTTGCAACCGTCGGTCTCGGTTCGGCAGTGATCCTCAACATGATCCTGTGGTGTGGGTTGATCGTGTCGATCCCGGTACGCGGTGTCAACGCGATCTACGGCTCGGCCGCACTCGCCGGCGTAATCGTGATGGGACTGGCGGCGGCGTTGGTGTTCGGCCTGATGGAGGGGCAAGGTCACTCCGAGAAGGTGATTCGCTGGATCGCCAGGAAACTACACATGAACGACGATCGGGCGGCGATCGTGCTGCACCGTGTCGCTGAGCGGCTCGAGCAGCTGATCAGCGACAAGCAACTGTTGGCCCGCGTCGCTTTCTGGGCCGCCCTCAACTGGCTGTTCGACGCCGCCGCACTGTGGATCTTCCTGCGGGCGTTCAACATCTCGATGGACATCGATGCGTTGATCATCTCGTTCGGCATCGCCAACGTGCTGGCCGCGATCCCGATCACGCCGGGCGGTCTCGGCTACGTCGACACGAGCTATATCGGCATGCTGGCCGGCTTCGGTGCCAGCGCCCGCCGGGCGACGTTGGGTGTCGCCTCGTACCGTTTCGCCCAGTTCTTCTTCCCGATCCTGCTCGGCGGAATCATGTACCTGTCGCTCCGGGTCGGGCCGTGGTCGATCGAGCGTCATGAGCGACTGATGCGTCTGCGCGATCTGGCGGAAGAGGAAACGCGTCGCGGTGAATCGAATCTCGAGTTCCAGCTCAGGTTCCCCACGCGTGACGACACGGGCGAGCTGATTCGGCGTCCGCCGCGCGACGAAACCGGCCAGGTCCGGCGCCCACGATCCTCTGCCATCCATCGCCGACAAGAGCGGTTCCAGGATTGGCGCCGCAACCGCAAACATTGACCGAGTTCACGGGCGAGGTGCTGGCCTGGGGAGTCCCGCGGTTGCGCGACCTCCCATGGCGACGAACACGCGACCCGTGGGCCGTGCTCGTGAGCGAGGTGATGCTGCAACAGACCCAGGTGGCTCGGGTGATCCCGAGGTGGGAGGCGTTTCTGGCCCGGTTTCCAGATGTCGACGCATGTGCCACCGCGACGGTCGGTGACGTGCTGCGCGAGTGGCAGGGCCTCGGCTATCCCCGGCGTGCGCGCAACCTCCACGCCAGCGCCCGCCAGGTGAGCGAACGGGGCTCGTTTCCTCGCGATCTCGAGGGTCTGTTGGCGCTTCCAGGGGTTGGTCCGTATACAGCGCGGGCGGTGATGGCGTTCGCGTTCGAGCTCGACGCGGCGGTCGCCGACACCAACATCGCCCGGGTCTACGCCCGTCTGGCGGGGGAGCGTCTGACACCGAAGCGGTTGCAGTCGTTGGCCGACGCGGCCTGCCCGTCGGGCGACGCCTGGACGTGGAACCAATGCCTGATGGATCTCGGAGCCGTGTTGTGCCGCCCAGCCGATCCGTCGTGCCACGAGTGCCCGGTTGTTACTAGATGTGCGTGGCACAACTCGCTGGCAACTCGCCGATGACCCTGCGGTCGGGTCGAGCGGGGTCAGTGGTCGCCAGGCGCGTTTCGAGGGCAGTGACCGGCAGGCGAGGGGGCGGCTGATGAGAGCACTGTCCGATGGGCCGGTGCCGGTCGGCGGCGTAGCCGGGTTGATGCAGCGCGACGAGAGCACGGCGCAACGGCTGGTCGATGCCCTCGTCAGCGAGGGTTTGTGCGAACCCATCGGCTCGCAACTGCGCCTACCGGAATGAGCCTGCTCAGCCGGCGGTGACCTGGCTGACGATCTCGTCGAACGCGGCGTCGGCGTAGGCGATCATCTCGTCGTCGGTGCGGTCCTGGATCGGGTGCGGAGTGAAGACCCTCGCCATCGCCGAATAGCCGAGCGACTTCGACTGTGACTCGGCTGCGGTGACGAACTCGCTCGACGCCACGAACACGCCGGGCACGCCTCGGATTTCCAGATCACTGATGTCGTGCACACTGCACGACGTGCAACTGCCTCAATCGGCAAGCGCTTCGATCACCACCTGGCACTCGGTGGCGATCTCGTGGCGCAGGTCGACCGGCGCCGGCTTGGCGAACGTCGGCTTCTTGTAGCGCTTGACGTTGGCGCCGACCTGGTTCAGCCGCTGCTCGATGCGGTTGAGGAAGATGTCGCCGCGTGGCTTGCTGATGTCGAGCAGACCGACGGTCAGGCCGTCGAGTGAAGCCGGCCGCGCCAGCCTGGCGCGTTCGGCCAACGTGCGCTCGCCGGTCGGATCGAGAATTGTGCGTGTGCTCAAGTGATTACCCCCAGGTCGTCGTTCAGTATCGCACTTCGCGGGTGACCGGCTTCGAACCCATCTCCCCGTTGACCCAGCCGGGGATGATCGAGGAGAACAGTCCCGCCCCGCCACCGGCGTAGGCGAGCATCAGCCCGTCGGGCCGGAACTTGGGCAGATCGGCGGTGCTCATGCCGACCGGGATGCCCTCGGAGATGCCGCCCGCGCCCCGCTCGAGCTCGGCTGCCGGCGTGGTGAGCCGCATGTGGAGTTCGAACAGGATGCGGTCGCGATCCCAGCCGGCTTCGCTGAAGACGCGACCGTGTTCGGGGCCGAGCACCAGGATCGCGTCGAAACCGAGCACCAGTTTGTGGTGGTGCATCACCTGCAGTTGGTGGGCGAGCGAGTTGGCGAGGCTCTCGGGCGTTCGTGACAACTGGTCGACCATGCCACGTGGGCCCTCGCCGGCGAACACCGTGATGGCGTCGACCCCAGGTTCGATGCCGCGTTGGCCGGCCAAGGTGCCGAACGGTGAGTCGGCGTCGTTCTCGGCGAAACAGAAGCTGAGCTTGCCCGGGTTGCCATGCGCGGCGCGATCGACCTCGCCGGGGCGTCCGCCCCCGACGTTGCGCACGATCAGCTGCAAGGCACGCCCGATCGTCGAGTTGGCGCGATTGCCCTGTCCGAGGGCGTTGATGCCCGAGTTCATGCCGATCGCCCTGGTGCCCGGCCCGCTGCACACCAGCACCGGGGCGACGGGCATCGTGGTGGCGAGCAGACCGTGCATGTTGAAGTCGTCGTTGCACACGGCCTCGACCGCGGTGAGCACCCAGGGCATGTACTCGGGCAGGCAGCCGGCCATGACAGCTGAAATCGCCACCTTCTCGACCGTGATGTCGACCAGGTCGGGAGGCACGGTGGCGACGATCTCGTCAGGGGCGCGAGTGGTGCCGGTGAGCATCTTGAGCACCCGCTGCTCGGTCGGCGGCACCACAGGGAGGCCGTCGGTCCAGCCGCGGGTGAACATCATCTCGATCTCGTCCTCGGCGTCGGCGACCTCGATCCGCCTCGACCGCAGCACGCTGCCACCGTGGCGCACGTTGAGCTCGTCGACGAGGTCGGGGTCGACGCTCTTCGATCCGCATCCGGGTCGCATCGGCGGCAGGCCCTCGCCGAGGTCCGAGAGGCCCGTGAGGTCTTCCCAGGCGGTGCGCAACCAGCCGAACGTGCGGTCGACCTCCGTGCCGTCGACGACCTTGATCAGGGTCGGCACCGTTTCGATCTCGTGGTGCCAACTGACCGCTAGATCGGCGTCGTGGATCGCGGCTGGATCACCAGGAAAGTCGGGGTCGTCCTGGGTGTACACCGTGAGGTCGGCCACCGCCGCCAGCTGCTGCAACACCGGCACGACGGTCTGGCAGGTCTCGCAGTCGCGCTTGACCACCACGACGAATCCATCGGGCAACGTCGGCTTGATCATCCGTCGAACCGTAGTTGCTGTGACATCTCGGTTCGTCAGCGCAGCGAGCCGGGTCCGAGCGAGATGCTGCTGTTCACCGATGGTGGCGTCGGGCTCCTCGCCTGTCTGCAATCGAACGAGAGCATGTGGGAATCTGAGCTCGTGAACAACGCCCGGATCTTGCTGGTTGTGGTGGCGGTGGCGCTCTTCAGCTGTTCGAGCGGGCGGTCTGCGCGCGAGCCAGGGTCGTGTCAACCGGCGCTGACCGAAGCAGAGCCGATCCTCGGCGCGGAGGCTCGAGCTCACGCAACCGACGATCTCGAGGTCTGGGCACTGTTCTTCAACACCTGGCCGCTGCCGGCAGGCGAGGCGGTCCGCATACCGGTCGACGAGGAAGTCAAGATCGTGTGGCGATCGACCGGTGAGGGCTCGTTCGCGATCGAAGTGCGCGGACCGGATGGTGCATCGATCGAGCCGACGTGGGGCCCAGCCCCTCATGGCAACTCGAACTGGTCACGGCCTGGTGACGAATGGGGGACCGGTTGGGTTCTTCCGTCGAGCGGCTGCTGGACATTCGAGGTCACCCGGGGAGGTCGCACGGCCAGCCTCGACGCAGAGGTCTTCGCTCCGTCCGCAGCCTGACGGCAGAGTGGCACATGGCTCACGGCTCATGGTCGGCTCGCCGGTGCGGCTGCGGCGCGGCTCAACCGACGACGAGCGGGAAACGTTCGTCGTCCAACGGGTCGCCGACCTGAAGACCCTCGGGCTCGAATGGGGGCGAGACCTGCCACGGGCGTTCGGCCCACCCCGCATCGTCACCGACCCATCGCAGACTGACCGCACGCCGCGAGGTCGACCGCGATGGGTTGCCCGGGGCGTCGTGCAGCGTGCGGTAGTGGAACACGATCACGTCGCCCGGCTCGACATCGAACGACAGCACCTGGTGCTCGTCCGCATGGTCGGCGATCAATGCATCGACGTCGGGCAGCAGCTCGTAGCGGTCGCTCGCATCGGCGTAGGGGGTGTGATCGATGAACTTGCGCGGAATGAACCAGCGGTTCCAGAGGTGTGAACCGGCGACGAATCGCAACCCCGCCCCGGCGGGTACGTGGTCGAGTGCGATCCACATGCTGACGTTCTGGTCGCCGTCGACCGGGTAGTAGGGCTGGTCGTGGTGCCAGGGGGTGCGCTCGGAGGCGCCGGCCTCCTTCACGAGCACGTGCTCGTGGAAGAAGCGCGCCGTCCCGGATCGCATCAGCTGGGCTGCGACATTGCCGAGACCGCTCTCGAACACGATCTCGCGGTACTCCGGTACCTGCTTCCAGGTGACGTAGTCGCTCCAGAAACCGACCGACTCGTCGCGGTCGGTGTACCAGTGCGACCACTCGCTGGGGTGCGTGCGGTTGTACTCGACCCCGCTCGCGAGACGCCCGATCCAATACGGGTCGAGCAGCTGGCGCAGGATGGTCACCCCGTCGCGCTGAAACGTCTCGATCTCGACATCGGCGATCACTGCTCGATCGATCATGGCATCAGAATCTCACATTCAGATCAAGTGTGAGCGGCGGCTGTCGATCACGCCGGTCACGAACCCGGCCGTGTGGAGGCCGCCCGCGAATCGCGCATGTTCACTATTGAGGCACCGGTTCTGGACCACGTCGAGGCCGGCCTCGGCGGCGCCGACGGCAGCATCGTCGTGGACGGACCGAGCTGGAACCACACCGCTTCTGCGCCGACACCGATCGCCTCCTGTTCCGTGTCAGGCGGGTACTCCGTGCGGCGGAAGACGTCGACCAGGTCGGGGATCACGGGGAGGTCGGACAATGAGGGGTACACCGGTCGGCCGAGGATCTGGGTCTCGTTCGGGTTCACGTAGAACACGGTCCAGTCGGTGCGGCCGTGGAGGTACGTAGCCACGAAGTGGCTCGCTCGGGCGGGGGTCGCGGACATGCCGACGATCGCGACGGATCGGGTTCGGTGCATGAGTGCCAGACGGTCGGCCGCCCGGTCGAGGATCGCCATCAGCTCTCCCGTGACCGCTGCGTGCAGCGCCTGGTCGAGATCGGCGCAGATGTCGTCGGCATCCTCGATCCCGACCGAGATGCGCACGAGGTCAGGGCCGATCCCGGCTGCCGCCAGAGCGTCATCCGCCAGCTGCTGATGGGTGGTCGAGGCCGGATGGATGACCAGCGTTCGGGCATCGCCGATGTTGGCGAGGTGGGAGGCGAGGCGGACACCTTCGATCAACCGAGCGCCGGCGGCCCGCCCGCCGCGGACCCCGAACGCAAAGACGGCACCCGGCCTGCGGGGTGTCACCGCTCGCCATTTCGCCATCATCGCCGATCGGGTCTGATCACGTAGCGTGCGGGCCGCATGTCGACAACACCCTCGCCTCCGGCGGCCGCGGCCATCCTGGCACCCGAACACGTCGAGCTGCGTCCCCGGGACTGGTTGACGCTGGCGCTGCCTGGCTTGATCTGGGGCTCGAGCTTCTACTTGATCGCCGAGGGACTCGATACATTCTCGCCGTATCTCATCACCTGGCTGCGGATCGGATTCGGGCTGTGTGTGATCGCGTCGATACCGGCCACACGCCGGCCGATACCGCCGGCATCGTGGTCGCGGATCGCGTTGTTGGCGGTGGTGTGGATGACGGTGCCGTTATCGCTGTTCCCACTTGCCGAGCAGCGTGTGTCGTCGAGCGTGACGGGCATGCTCAACGGGGCCAACCCGATCTTCACGGCGATCGTGGCGGCAATCATCACACGCGCGTTGCCCGCCAGGCGACAGTTGCTGGGCCTGGTGATCGGGCTGGTGGGAGTCGTGTTGATCGCGGTGCCGTCCTGGTCGGAGGGCTCGTCCAGCGCGACCGGCGTGATCATGATCCTGTCGGCGCTGGTGTGTTACGGGATTGCGCTCAACATCGCCGGCCCGGTCCAGCGTCGACTCGGCTCGTTGCCGGTGATCGGCCGCTGTCTGGCGATCGCCTTCGTGTTGACCGCTCCATTCGGAATCGCAACGATCTCGGACTCGACGTTCGAATGGGGGAGTGCCGCCGCCGTTGCAGTGCTCGGTGCGTTCGGAACGGGCGCCGCCTATGTGGTGATGGCATCGAACGCAGGCCGGTTCGGAAGCACACGGGCGTCATCGACCACGTATCTGATCCCTGCTGTGTCGATCCTGCTCGGCGTCGCTATTCGAGGTGAGACGGTCCATCTGCTGGCGCTCGTGGGCAGCGCCGTCGCCGTTGCCGGTGCCTACCTCGTGAACGCGGTGTCGCACGCCAAGCGAGCATGACATCCTGATCGATGCTGGTCGATGAGGTCAGGTTCGATCGTTTGCCCACTCCAGCACGGGTTGCCAGTGGGCCGAGTCACCGGTGGTGTCGAGCACGATCTGCCGGGCGCTGACCATCCGAGACTCGAGCTTGGCGGCACCGATCGGTTCGGCCATCAGATAGCCCTGACCGAGTTCGACTCCGAGTTCGGCGAGCGCGTGGGCCTGGGACCGATCCTCGATTCCCTCGAAGATCACCTCCAGCCGAAGCGCGTCTGCCATGGCGATGATCGACTCGAGGTACCTCATCCTGCGCCTCGACGCGGGAATACCAGCGAGGAAGCTCCGATCCATCTTGACGAAGTCGACCGGGAGTGTCTCGAGCTGTGCGAGCGACGAGTGCCCCGTACCGAAATCGTCGATCGCGATCCGTACGCCTCGCTCCCGCAAGATCTCGAGTTGTGTGCGGAGCACTCCGTCGTTCTCGATCGCCATCGACTCGGTGACCTCGAGGATCAACCGCTGAGGGGCGAAGCCCTCGTCGGCGATGATCTGCAGGATCCGTTCGGCGTCATCGGGGTGCGAGAGGCTCGTCGTGGAACCGTTGACCGAGAGGTCCAGCGGCCATCCGCTGCTTGGTTCACATCGATTTACGATCGCTCGGGACCCCTTGCGCAGGACGTGTCGATCGAGCTGACGAACGAGGTCGATGCTCTCGGCGATGGCGACGAACCGATCAGGGCCGATCGGGCCTTGAGTCGGGCTGTGCCAGCGGGCGAGTGCCTCGACGGCGATCGTGCGGCCCGACTGCAGATCGACGATCGGCTGGAAGACGACGTCGGGGCCACCGCCGGTCAGCGTCGATCTCAGCTGTCCTTCGAGTTCGGCACGAATGACCACGTGGTGTTCCATCGCCGGGGTGAAGACGGTGACGGTATCCGGCCCGGTTCGCTTGCCCTTGCTCATTGCGATCTCCGCCCGACGGAGCACCGTCGCAGCGTCGTTGTCGGTGTCGACCACCCTCAGGCCGATCGATGCCGAGCTGTGCAGCGTGCGGCCGCCCAACACGATCGATTGGCGGAGTGACGCAGCGATGTTGTCGGCGATCGCTTCCGCCCGTTCGTACCCACACTGTTCGACGAACACCACGAACTCGTCCCCGCCGACTCGACCCCATTGTTCGACGTTGGGCACGGTGCCCTGCAGGCGTTCGGCGGTGGAGCGCAGCATCGAATCTCCTGCGGTCGGGCCGAGCGCGTCGTTGATGGCCTTGAAGCCGTCGAGGCCGATCAAGAACACCGACAGCGGATGGTTGGTCGGTCGGGATCGCAGTCGCTGTCCCAGACGATCCAGGAACAGGCGCCGGGTCGGGAGCCCGGTGAGTTCATCCGTCAGGGCTGACAACAAGTGTTCGGCCTGCCGGCGGTGGTGCTCGACGCGCTGATCGAGCAACCGCTCGCGATCGAGGTCTCGGAAGCAGGCCACCAGGCCGTCGATTCCCGGCGTCGATCTGTGATCCGTGAGTGACATCTCGAGCTCGTGGTCACCCGACGGTGGCCGAATCCGGACCGTCGAGCTTCCCTGCTCGCCGAGCTGAGAGATCGCGTGTTCGAGGTCGACAGGGCTGACGTAGCTCGTGGCGTCGAGGTGATCGAGTGCCGATGTCACGCCGACAGCCGTCAGGAGCTGGAGCGCGGCATAGTTGGCGTAGCTGACGCGGCGGTCGTCGGCCAGCACGAGGATCGCTTGGTCGACACAGTCGAGCAGCGAGAGTGTCGGCACGATCTCGCCTGGGCCAATTCCGAAGATGTCACCGGTGGCCGTCATCGGTTCGTCAGCCGCCGAGGATCGAACGCAGGACGGTGGTATCGACCAGCTCGGGGGCGTGACGGGCGGCTCGTTTGAGTCGAGGGGCGAACCGGATGGAGCGGGCCCACACGTCGACCCTGTCCTCCCACGCCTGGGTTCCCCACCAGGGCAGCCGTGCGGCGGCGGTGCAAAAGGCAGCGAGCTGCAGCACGGTGGCCTCGCCGTATCGGTTGGCACCTTCGACCGCAGCGTCCGCCCGGTCGATTGCGAGCGAGCGGACCTGGTCCCAATCCGGGCCGCACAGCTCGGCTGCCGTGCGACCGTCCGAGATCGCGATCCGGTTGGGATCGGTGACGAGCGATCGGATCGACTCGAACACGGCGGGCCCGCCGAGCACGCGGCTGACCTGCTTGGTGAGGATCGTCGTGATGCGGTGGAGCTCGATCGTGGTGACGTCGAGGTGTTTGCTCACGAGTTCGGTGAAGTGGTGTAACGAGATCCCGATCGGAGCGGCGATCGCGTGTGACTTGGGGAAGCGATCTCAGATCGACGATCTGGGCGGTGGGCAGTCGCCACGGTGATGGTGCGACTTGACTGGCGAGTACTTGGGACATGGTGGCTTTCGGGTCGGCCGCTGCGTCTGGCTGTGGTCGGGCCGGAGGATCGCATTCGGCTGGTGGGTGGGCTGGCGGCCGGGTGATGTGGTCAGTCCGAACCGTGCCCGGTGGGTTGATGGGTCAGGTGCTCTACTTTATCGAGTTGGGACGATTATGTCAATAGTATGTCAAGTATGTCAAGAAGATGGGCTCCATGCAGGCAGAACGCGTCATTTTGGTCACCTCAAGCGGTCAATCACTCACCCTCCGAGCGCTGATGGTGGCCTCTGGTACCGTTTCAGACATGCTCCCCATCGCACCATTCGGTCGAACCGGACACCGGTCGACACGCCTGATCTTCGGCGCAGCCGCGCTGGGCGGCATGAGTCAGGAGCGCGCCGACGCAACGTTGGCGCTGATCGATGACACGGGCATCAACCACATCGATACCGCCGCCTCGTATGGAGCCTCTGAAGACCGGCTGCGGCCCTTCCTGTCGCAGCACCGCACCCGGTTCTTCCTGGCGACCAAGACCGGTGAGCGGTCGGGGTCAGCGGCCCGGGCCGAACTGGAACGGTCGCTCGAGCGGATGGGTGTCGACCAGGTCGACCTGATCCAGCTCCACAACCTGGTCGAACCCGACGAGTGGGAGGCCGCGTTCGCCCCCGACGGGGTCGTCGACGCACTCGCCCGGGCCCGCGAGGAGGGGCTGACGCGCTTCATCGGGGTGACCGGCCACGGAATGCGGATCGCCGACATGCACGCCCGCAGCCTCGAACGCTTCGACTTCGACAGCGTGTTGTTCCCCTACAACCACTCGCTGCTCGGCAGCCACGCCTATCGGGCCGACGTCGACCGTCTGCGAGAGATGTGCGCTGACCGTTCGGTCGCGCTGCAGACGATCAAGGCCGTCGCACGGGGCCGCTGGGCGGACAACGACCCTGGCAAGTTCAGCTGGTACCAACCGCTCACCGACCCGTCTGCGATCGCGCGTGCCGTGAGATATGTGCTCGGTGCCGACGACCTGTTTCTCAACACCACCAGTGACGCTCGGCTACTGCCCCTGATCTTTTCCGCTGCACACGGCCCACTCGCAGCGCCGAGCGATCGAGAGATGGATGCAGATATCGCCGAATTCGGAATCACGCCGCTGTTCGACGGCGACGCTCTCGAACGGATCTAGCGCCCCGACCACACGTGTCACGGCACTCGTCAGCCGTCGGTCGTTGCGTCCGAGTCGTCGGCTGTTTCGTCGTCGGTGGTTGCGTCGAGCAGGGTCGCAGCGGGATCGGCCGGCTCGAACGGGGAGTTCGAGTAGGTGAGGCGCTCCCATGACCAGTTGGTCTGCTCGTTCCGGACGCGCACGAGCACGTCGTCGACGTCGAGCCAGATGATGACCGGCACCGAAGCGGACTTCGCAACGCCAGGAATTGCGTCGTTGAGATATTCCTGCCATTGCAGCGGATAGGCGACGCTGAAGTCGAGTGTGTTGAGCGTGAGCTCATACCGGGTCAGTTCGTCGTCGCCGACACCCTCGGTCGCCTGTGCGGCGAGCTCGACGTATCCGCGTCGCAGCCGGTTGGTCAAGATCGCATCGGCGGCGTTGTCGTTGGCCAGGTACCGGGCGGCGATGCGCAGATCGCCTGGAAGTGGATCACCTGGGGCGGCGACTTGCCAGCCACCGTCCGTCACGCTCGTATAGAACGACGAACCGGTCGGGCTGATCACCTGGACGCCCGTCTGGGGCCCTCCGTTGCGCCCGACGAACTCGAAGGCGAGGGACGCGGTGTCGAGCGTGAGCGTGCCATCGACGTTGGGGCCCGGTGAACTCGACCTGATCTGGAAGCTCGTCGAGCGGATATCGGGTACTTCGACTCCGGCGCTGGGCAGGCGATCGCGTTCGATGTAGTCCTGCACTTCTCGGGCGCCGTAGTAGAGGCCGAGGCCCAACAGGCTGAGCAAGCACAGAGCCACCACGCCCCGGCCCGCCCTGCGATACCACGGATTGGCGCGCCGCCGTACGCTCTTGTTGCGCTCCTGGTCGGATCGGTACCAGGTCGCGGCGCCGGCCTTGGGCTGGTCGCCGGTCGCGGTCATCGCCGGTGGCGCCTTGGCCGACCCGTGCGGCAGCAAGGGCGACGCCGACTCGGCCGAGGGCGCCGTTGCAGCCGGTTGGCCGGGCGGCGGTGGCGGTGGTGGCGTCGACAGCGCTCGGGCGTCGGCGCGCTCGGGCTCGAGGGGTGGCAACGGGATCCCAGAGGTCGGTGGTTTGTCGAGTTCGCCGCCTTGCATCTCACCATCGTGCCAGATTCGGCCCCGGTTCGGTGGTGCTTTCGGTGTCCGTGGCGCAGGTTCCTGAATGTGACGGAGGTCGGCGCGAGTACGATCGAGCACGATGTCTGCTTCAGATACCTCCGGCTCGGCGTTCGGTGCCAATTCCTGGCTCGTCGAGGAGATGTACGAGCAGTACCGTGCCGACCCCGATTCGGTGGGTGAGTCCTGGCAGGAATTCTTCGAGGATTACCGGTCCGTCACGGCCGCAGCCCACGCCGCGCCGGAGGCCGCATTGGCGGCGCCGCAGACCTGCGCGCACCGATTGCGGTAGCCGCTGCCCGAACCGCCGGCCGCTGCACCGCCCACCTCCGACTCTGCACCGGCGCCCGTCACCGAGGAACCGGGAGAACTGATCAAGGGCGTCGGTGCCGTGATCGTGCGCAACATGGCGGCCAGCCTCGAGGTGCCGACCGCCACCAGCTTTCGCAACGTGCCGGCCAAGTTGCTCGAGATCAACCGAAAGGTCATCAACGGGTACCGCTCGCGGTCGGGCCTCGGCAAGGTCAGCTTCACCCACCTGATCGGCTACGCGCTGGTGAGGGCGATCGCCGAATCCGTACCGAACATGAAGAACGGGTTCGTCGCCGGCAGCGACGGCAAGCCTCGCCTCGTTCGCCACGAGCACGTCAACATGGGCCTGGCGGCCGACATCGACAAGGGCGACGGCACCCGCACGCTGGTCGTGCCGGTGCTGAAGCATGCCGACACGCTCGACTTCAACGGGTTCCTGGCCGCCTACGAAGAACTGATCCGCAAGATCCGCAACAACAAGCTCACCATCGACGATTACGCCGGCGCCAACATCACGCTCACCAACCCCGGCACGATCGGCACAGTGCAATCGGTACCGCGGCTGATGCCCGGACAGGGCGTCATCGTCGGTGTCGGCAACATCGACTATCCGGCCGAGTTCGAAGGTGCCGACCGCCGCAACCTGTCGTCGTTCGGGATCTCGAAGGTCGTCACGATCACCAGCACCTACGACCATCGCATCATCCAGGGCGCCGAGTCCGGGCTGTTCCTCAAGCGTGTCCACGAACTGCTGCTCGGCGAGCACGACTTCTACTCGGACATCTTCCACGACCTCGACATGCCGTACGAGGCGGTCAAGTGGCGGCCCGACATCAACCCGATCGACCGCGAAGAGGCGATGCTGGCCAAGCAGATGGCCGTTGCCAAACTGATTCGCGTGCATCGCGTCCGCGGCCATCTGATCGCCGACCTCGATCCGCTGCACTGGAAAAAGCCCCACACACCTGTCGAACTCGACCCGGCGACCTACGGCCTCACGATCTGGGACCTCGACCGCGAGTTCCTCACCGACGGCGTCGCCGGCACCGACAAGCTGACGCTCGGCGATCTGCTCGGTGTGTTGCGTGATGCCTACTGCCGCAGCATCGGTGTCGAGTACATGCACATCCAGAACACCGAAGAGCAGCGCTGGATCCAAGAGCACGTCGAGATCAAACCGACGCCGTTGTCGAAGGAGCGCAAGGACCGGATCCTCGAGCGCCTGAACGCCGCCGAAGCATTCGAGAAGTTCCTGGCGACCAAGTACGTCGGCACCAAGCGATTCGGTATCGAGGGCGCCGAATCGGCGATCGCGATTCTCGACGAGGTCCTGTCCGGCGCCGCTGACGAAGGTCTCGACGGGGCGGTGATCGGGATGGCCCACCGTGGGCGTCTCAACGTGCTGTCGAACATCATGGGCAAGAGCTACGAGGCGATCTTCTCCGAGTTCGAGGGCCACGTCGACCACAACACCGTGCAGGGCTCGGGTGACGTCAAGTATCACCTCGGTGCGAGCGGTAAGTACCAGAGTCCGTCGGGCGCCGACATCCCGGTCGAGCTCGCTGCCAATCCGAGCCACCTCGAAACCGTCGATCCGATCGTGATGGGTATGGTCCGCGCCCGACAGGACCAGATCGATCCTCCCGGTGCCTATTCGGTGTTGCCCCTGCTGATCCACGGCGACGCCGCTTTCGCCGGCCAGGGGTTGGTGGCCGAGTGCCTCGCCATGAGCGACATCGGTGGCTATCGCGTCGGTGGCACCGTGCACCTGATCATCAACAACCAGATCGGGTTCACCACCGCCCCCGAATGGAGTCGTTCTTCTCTGTACTGCTCGGATGTCGCCAAGACCGTGCAGGCCCCGATCTTCCATGTCAACGGCGACGACCCCGAGGCGTGTGTGCGCGTGGCTCGGCTGGCGTGGGAGTACCGCCAGGCGTTTCAGAAGGACGTCGTCATCGACATGGTGTGTTACCGCCGCTACGGCCACAACGAGGGCGACGACCCGAGCTACACCCAGCCCCTGATGTACAAGGCGATCGCCGAGCGTCGCAACGTTCGCAAGCTCTACGTCGAGTCGCTGGTGAAGCGCGGCGACATCACCGTCGACGAGGCAGAGCAGGCGCTCGGCGACTTCCAGGGCAAGCTGCAGGTCGCCCTCGATGAGACCCGCTCGCGCGGCGGTGAGGCGCCGAACGTGCCCAAGCCACCCAAGCCGCCGGGGGTGCTCGCACACATCCCGACCGGCGTCGACCGGTCCACACTCGAGCGGATCTTCGCCCAGCTCACCGCCTATCCCGAGGGCTTCACACCGCACCCCAAGTTGGTGCGACAGTTCGAAACGCGAACGAAGCAGTTCGAGGCCGGGCACGACATCGACTGGGCCACTGGCGAAGCGATGGCGATCGGCTCGCTGATCCTCGAGGGGCATCCGGTTCGATTGGCGGGCCAGGATTCGCGTCGCGGCACCTTCAGCCAGCGCCACGCTGCGATCGTCGACTTCGACACCGGCGAGCCGTGGGTGCCGCTCAGCGGCCTCGACGGTGCCGAGGCCAGTTTCTGGGTCTACGACTCGTTGCTGTCCGAGTACGCCGCGCTCGGCTACGAGTACGGCTACGCCCAGGCCAACGACAACGCGCTGGTGATGTGGGAGGCCCAATTCGGCGATTTCATCAACGGCGCCCAGATCATCATCGACCAGTACCTCGTCGCCGCCGAGGACAAGTGGGGCCAACGCAACGGCGTGGTGATGCTGCTCCCGCATGGCTACGAAGGCCAAGGGCCTGAGCACTCGTCAGCCCGCATCGAGCGGTTCCTCACGCTGGCCGCCGAGGACAACATGCAGGTCTGCAACGCCACCACGGCAGCGCAGTACTTCCACTTGTTGCGGCGTCAGGTGCACAGCGTGCGCCACACCCCGCTCGTGATCTTCGCTCCCAAGCAGGGTCTGCGCATGAAGCAGACACGTTCTCACATCGACGAACTGGCGACCGGATCGTTTCAGGAAGTGCTCGACGATCCGCATGTCGTCGATCCATCGGAGGTGAAGCGGATCGTGTTCTGCTCGGGCAAGGTGGCCTGGGACGCGTTGGCGGCCCGCGACGAACGTCAAGCTCCCGTTGCGGTCGTGCGCGTCGAGCAGCTGTACCCGTTGCCGACCGAGCAGATGCTCGACATCGTGCAGAACCGGTATCCCAACGCCAAGGAGATCCGCTGGCTCCAGGAGGAACCCGAGAACATGGGCGCCTGGAACTTCATCGAGCACCACACGTGGCGCGTCAAGGACCTCGGCTACGACCTGCGTCACGTGGCGCGTGTCGAGTCCGGCAGCCCCGCCACAGGTTCGAAGACGGTGCACGACCAAGAGCTCGCCGGTTTGATGGACGCCGTGTTCGAGGGGTTGGACTGAGGTCCGCCGATCGGTTGGCCGAAGTGCCTGCGGTGGGTTCGGGTCGGGGTGTGTAGCTTTCCGGGAGTGGCGGATGTGGTCGGACTCGAGCAACACGATGCTGCGGTGCGTCGGTTGCGCGCCTCGTACGACGCGATTCCCCACGGTGCTCCTGTTCGCCTGGCGAAATCAACGTCGAACCTGTTCCGAACCCGTTCGCGCACCCGCGTGCCCGGGTTGGACGTGTCGGGCTTGGCCGGGGTGATCGATGTCGACACCGACGCCGGCACCGCCGATGTGCAGGGCATGTGCACATACGAGGACCTCGTCGACGTGACCTTGCGGCGCGGCCTGATCCCGTGCGTCGTCCCCCAACTTCGTACGATCACGCTCGGCGGCGCGGTGTCCGGGCTCGGCATCGAATCGACCTCCTTCCGCAGCGGGCTGCCGCACGAGTCGGTGCTCGAGATCGACGTTTTTGGCGGTGACGGCCAGGTCCGCACCGTGCGCCCCGGCGACGAACTCTTCGATGCCTTCCCGAACTCGTACGGGTCGCTCGGCTACGCCACGCGGTTGCGGATCCGGCTCGAGCGGGTGCCGGCCTTCGTCGCCCTGCAGCACGTGCGCTTCGGTGCTCTCGACGACGCGGCACGGGCGATCGCCCAGATCGTCGAGGCCGGCACCTACGACGGAGAGCGGGTCGACGCCCTCGACGGTGTCGCGTTCGAGCCGACCGAGATCTACATCACGGTGGCGAAATTCACCGATCAGGACGGCCCGACGTCGGACTACACCGGCATGCAACCGTTCTTCAAGTCGCTGCAGCAGCGCACGACCGACCGGCTGACGATCCACGACTACCTCTGGCGTTGGGACACCGACTGGTTCTGGTGTTCGGGGGCGTTCGGGCTGCACAACCCGAGGGTGCGACGGTTTTGGCCGCGTCGGTGGCGTCGCAGCGACGTCTACCACCGGTTGGTCGGGCTCGAGACCCGCTTCGGGTTCAAGTCGCGGCTCGACCGCCGCCGCGGGTTGCCCGAGCGAGAGCGCGTGATCCAGGACATCGAGGTGCCGGTCGAGCAGCTTGCGGAGTTCGTGAGCTGGTTCGACACCGAGATCGGGATGCGTCCCGTGTGGTTGTGCCCGTTGCGCAGCACACGTGAGTGGCCGGCCTATCCGCTGACTCCCGGCGTCACCTACGTCAACGTCGGCTTCTGGGGAACCGTGCCGATTCTGCCCGGGGCACACGACGGAGACCGCAACCGGGCGATCGAATCCAAGGTGACCGAGCTCGGCGGGCACAAGTCGCTGTATTCCGACTCCTACTACGATCGTGAGACCTTCGACGGGCTCTACGACCAGACCCTGCAACGGGACATGCGGCAGCGCACCGATCCCGAGGGTCGCCTGTCCGACCTCTACGAGAAAGCCGTGGCACGCAGATGACCATCACCAACCGGACCGATCAGATCACCGTCGGGGAAGCGCTCGACCGACTGATGGTCGGGGGCGTACCGTTCCGGTTCACGGCCTACGACGGCAGTACCGCCGGGCCGGCCGACTCGCCGATCCACGTCCGGCTGCTCAACGAGCGCGGTCTGTCCTACATGCTGTCGTCGCCCGGCGACCTCGGCATGGCGAGGGCCTACGTTTCGGGTGACCTCGAGATGGAGGGGGCCCATCCGGGCGACCCCTACGACGCGATGGTGCTGCTCCAGAACAACCTGCGCTTCCGGATGCCGTCGCCGGCCGAGGCGTTCCAACTGGCGCGTGGGATCGGGCTGGGCACGCTGCTGCCACCCGAGCCGCCGCCGCAGGAGGCGCTGCCGCGCTGGCGCCGGCTGCTCGAGGGATTTCGGCATTCGCCCAGCCGTGACGCGGTGGCGATCAGCCACCACTACGACGTGTCCAACGCGTTCTACGAGATGGTGCTCGGTCCATCCATGACGTACACGTGCGCCTGCTTCCCGAGCGAAGACGCGACGCTCGAGGAGGCCCAGGCCAACAAGTACGACCTGGTCGCCCGCAAGCTCGATCTGCGGCCCGGGTATGCGACTGCTCGATGTCGGGTGCGGTTGGGGAGGGATGGTGCGTCACGCCGCCCGCGAGTACGGCGTCGAGGTGATCGGCGTGACGCTGTCGCGCGAGCAGGCGACGTGGGCGCAGCAGGCGATCGAACGCGAGGGCCTGTCCGGCCTGGCCGAGGTCCGCCACGGCGACTACCGCGAGATCGACGAGACCGGCTTCGACGCGATCAGCTCGATCGGTCTGACCGAACACATCGGGGTCCGCAACTACCCGTCCTACTTCACGTTCCTGCGCGATCGGCTGGTGCCGGGCGGCCGGATCCTCAACCACTGCATCACCCGCCCGGACAACGCCGCCAAGGGCACCGGCGCCTTCATCGACCGCTACATCTTCCCCGATGGCGAACTGACCGGGTCCGGCCGGATCATTTCGGTCATGCAGGATGTCGGGCTCGAGGTGCGCCACGAGGAGAACCTCCGCGAGCACTATGCACTCACGCTCAAGGGGTGGTGCGAGAACCTCGTGGAGCATTGGGACCGGTGTGTCGAGGAGGTCGGCGAGGGCACGGCCAAGGTCTGGGGGATCTACATGGCCGGGTCGCGGGTCGGATTCGAGCGCAACGAGATCCAGTTGCACCAGGTGCTCGGCGTACTCCCCGACGAGCACGGCCGCTCGGGGTTCCCGCTGCGGCCGACCTGGGTCAGCTGAGCGGGACACTTCAGACGCTGGGTTGCGACCGGCGAACCAGTCGGCAGCACCGCTGACCTGCCGGCCTGATCGATGTGCGACGGAACAAGTCGACCCTCGGTCGAGTTGACGTATCGAATGGACCGCCAACGAGACCGTGCGGTCTCGGCCCCGCTCGTGCCGGAGCGTTATCGAGCGCCCGCTTATGAGCGGGTGCCGATTCGGGGAGGGTGGGCGGGTGATGTCTGAGCGGCTCTACGGCTCGGACGGGGCCGTACGGTCGATCTGTGGGGCCCGCCCGGGCTGGTACTCGACCAGGGACGCCTCGACCGTCAGGATGTGTGGCATGCGAGTGGCCCTTGTGACATGTGTAACCCATCCCAACCTGACCAAGAGCGACTCTCTCTTGGCCGATGCGTTGTGCCAGCTCGGCCACCGGGTCGTTGTCGCTCCATGGAACGGCGATCCCGGTGCCGCGGAGTCGGCCGACGTTGCGGTACTTCGTTCGAACTGGGACTACCACGATGATCTCGACCGCTTCCTGGCTTGGCTTGTCGATGTGGAGGGGGCAGGGACCCGTGTCCTGAACGATCCGGAGCTCGTCCGCTGGAACGTCGACAAGCGCTACCTCATCGGGCTCGCGACCAATGGCATCACGGTCCCCCGCACGGTCGATGCGCCCGCCGATGTTGCGTCACTCGATTCGTGGTTTGCGGAGATGGGTTTCTCAGCAGCGGTTCTCAAGCCGGCATGGGGTGCCAGCGGCCATCTCGTGGACATCCTGCGGGCAGGCGAGTCCAGATCTGCTGATGTTCTCGGGGTTGCGGCACAAGATGACAGACCGTTCCTGGTCCAGGAGTTCGTTGACTCGATCTCTGAGGGCGAGCATGCTCTCGTCTTCTTCGAAGGGGTGCTGTCGCATTCATTCCTGCGGCTCCCATCGCCTCGCGAGTTCCGGGTCAACTCTCAGTACGGGGGCCGCGTGGAGGCGACGACGGCCGCTCGGGAGCTCGTCCATTTCGGGCTACAGGTCCTCGACGCCTTGCCGAGTCGCCCGACGTACGCTCGCGTCGATGTTGTAGCGACCGCGGCCGGGCCGGTGTTGATGGAAGTCGAACTGAATGAGCCGTCGATCTGCCTCGACCTGGCCGATGGATCTGCCGATCGTTTCGCTTCGGCGATCTGCGCCGTTGAGCGGTGAAGAGGCTGTGGTTGGCTCGCGCTGTCGTGCCACGCGATATCGGCACGTTCGATCGAGCGGACCCGCCGCAGATCGTGCAGAGAGCTCCCTCACTCGTCGCGGCGCTCTTCCCTGCCGGATCCCGGACGGGTCTGAAGCCGTCGCGGCGCCGCGAATATCGAGTTGCTGCACCCGGGGCTCCAGTGCGGCGCGTGTCCCTTGGGTGCGCGGCATATTTCGTGCATCGTTGCGGATGCCCGCGGGTGCCCATCCGCGACTGACGGGTCCAGTGGGATGCGTCAGTCGCGGTATCGGGTTCAGATATCTGCTGTCGATACGGAAACCCGACGTCATCTCCTGACTGTTCCGCGGCTGCGCGTATCGTGGTCGGGGTGCGTGATCTTCGGCGTGGTGCGGTCCGGCTCCACATCCTTCATCACGCGGCACAGCATCCGGTGACGGGGGCGTGGATGTCCGACGAACTGGCCACGCACGGCTACTTGATCAGCCCCGGCACGCTGTATCCGACGCTGCATCGGATGGAAGCCGACGGTGAACTGGCCTCTCGCAAGCAGGTCACTGCCGGACGTGCGACGCGCGAGTACACGATCACCGTCGACGGACAACGAGCATTGAACGCCGGTCGCGAAACGCTGCGTGAGTTGGCTCGCGAAGTCCTCGACGACGACATCTGACCCCTCCAGAACGACGGGACCCGCGCCGATCGATATCGGGTAGCGATATCGTCTGGTCGGTGTCTGGCAGCGGTCGACTGCGACGAAGTCTCGGGGTTTCTGATGCGGTGATCATCGGTGCCGGCTCGATGATCGGCGCCGGCGTGTTCGCAGCGTGGGCGCCCGCCGCCGAAGCCGCCGGCACCGGCCTGCTGATCGGGTTGGCGATCGCAGCCGTCGTCGCGTTCTGCAACGTGTCGTCGTCTGCGCAGCTCGCGGCGCTGTATCCCGAATCGGGCGGCACCTACGTCTACGGCCGCCACCGCCTCGGCCCGTTCTGGGGGCACCTCGCCGGGTGGGGGTTCGTGGTCGGCAAGACCGCGTCGTGTGCTGCGATGGCACTCACCGTCGGCGCCTACCTGTGGCCCGCCCAAGACCGCGTCGTCGCAGTCACCGCGGTCGTGGTGATCACCGCGGTGAACATCGGCGGCCTGTCACGAACCGTTGCAGTCACACGTCTCCTGCTCGTCGTTGCGCTCGCAGCGCTCACCGTGGTCGTCGTGGCCGGCTGGAGCAGCCCGAACGCCACCGTCGATCAGGTCCTTCCGATCGAGGCCGACCTGTTCGGGATCCTGCAGTCGGCGGGGTTCATGTTCTTCGCGTTCGCCGGGTACGCCCGCATCGCGACCCTCGGCGAGGAAGTCAAAGACCCCGAGACCACGATCCCGCGCGCCATCCCCCTCGCACTCGCCGCGGTCCTCGCGGTGTACGCGATCGTCGCAGTAACGATCCTCGCCACTGTCCCTGCCACCGAGATCGCCGACGCTACGGCCCCGTTGCGTCTCGTCGTCGACTCCGGTCGACTCGATGGCCTGTCCCCGATCGTCGATGTCGGTGCCGGAATCGCTGCGCTCGGTGTCCTGCTGAACCTGATCCCCGGCATCTCACGGACCGCGCTCGCCATGGCGCGACGACGCGAACTCCCGACCTGGTTCGCCCACATCGACCAGACCCGATCGTTGCCACTCCGAGCCGAACTCACCATCGCAGCAGTCGTGATCGGCCTCGTGCTCATCGTCGAGTTGCGCAGCGCCATCGGCATCTCCGGTGTCGCCGTGCTCAGCTACTACGCCATCACCAACGCTTCCGCGCTCACCCTCGACGCCAGCCAACGCCGATGGCCGCCCTTCGTTGCGGTGATCGGCCTGGCCGGTTGCCTCACCTTGATCGTCGCATTGCCCGTCACAGCGGTCATCACCGGCGTCACCGCGCTCGCGGTGGGAGCAGCCGCCCGAATGCTCACGTCGGGCCGCACTCCGCGACCTACCAGTCCGTCACAATGACCGAGCCACACCACCGTGACCGGGCCGAGACACGAAACTGCCCGCCTGCGAGGGGGATGACGAGGCGGGCAGTCATCGAAGCAACCGTCAACCCGACAGGCACACCGTTGCTGACCGCCAAGCTGCGAACCGCCCCTATCTCGCTCGGTGAACCCGAAGTGAACACTTGCCGCGAACGCTCGTCCCATCCGGATCGTCCACAGAACACCCCGTAGCTTGCGGGCGTGACCGAATCACCAATGATCATCATCGAACGCGGCGATCAGCTGGGTCGCGTGATAGTGCCGCAGGTCATGCAGCCGAACTCGCGGCCCGACAACCGGCCGAAGGCGAGCGACCGGTAGTCCGGTCGCCACGGCGACACACCGGCGTCGAACGAGACACGCACACGGGTCCGGCAGCTCGTGCTCGTCGGCGAGCCTCGCCTGCCGGACCCGCAGCGCCTCGATCGCCTCGAGCGTGTCGACGTCGAAAGCGATCGTCCGGTGCCCTTTGGTTCCCGTTTTCGTGCGGCGCTCGATCAGGCGACCCTCGGACTCGACGAGCGGCGACGAAACGTCAGCCGCCTGCCGCTGAAGTCGGACCACTCAGCGCCACCGGCGCGCAGCTCGGCGTACAGGCTGTCGAGCACGAGCGGCGTCACCTCGCCGACCGGGCGACCACTGAACGACTCGGGCAGCGCTGCGAGGCCTTTGCGATAGAAGTCGATCGAACCGGGCGAGAGGCGGCCGGCGCCGTCGGCGATGTAGCCGAGACCACCTCCCACCGTGTGACGCTCCCTCGGCGCCGGCGATCCGCCCATCGAAAGCTTGAGCGTCGCCTCCAACGTCTTTGCGACGGCGGCCGACTCGACGGCCACGCTGGCACGCTTCGCGCCGGCGTGGCGGACCACCGAGCGGTACTTGCCGGAGGGCAATTTCTCGATCGACGCCAGAGAAAACGTCCCAAACGTCCCACGAGAAATCAAGAGACGATTCATGAACTAGCCTCTGACCTGGTG
>CAVRNX010000053.1:0-135434 GCA_963722635.1 uncultured Acidimicrobiaceae bacterium | reverse complement strand
CGTGACCCAGCAAGTGATCCGCGAGGACGCTACTCGGGTGGGGTGAAGGTGGTGCCGCCGAGCTTCTGTCGTAGCCGTTGAACGAGATCACGCTTGTGCCGGTCCACACGCGGGTGCGCCCGGCGCCGTTGCCGATGTTGCAGCAACTGTCGATCCAGGTGTCGGTCGCCGGGTGGTACACCCCGGCGGTGCCTTTGAAGAACATGACCGGGATTCACCAGTCCACAATGGTCGCAGCCCTGGATGCGCGAGACCCGGCGTCACTGGACGCCACGTATCGGTGGCAGGGTTGTATGCCGCTCCGTCGGCGAGGGCCATCTCTCCGTCGCCGTCGATACCACCTACGAACCGGCGATCATCAGCATCTCGGTGCCGGTCCAGATTCCGGCGGCACGCCGTGCTTGCAACGGCGACTCCGAAAGCACCCGCCAGGAAGTCGTGGCGGGGTTGTACGCCAGGCCATCGTCGACGATATCGGTGCCGGTTTCCGTCGGTTCCGATACCGCCCCAGATCAACCATTCCGCCCCAGTCCACACCGACGCCGCTGCGCTCCGACGAAGAGAAGCCATCGGGCGGGTAGGCAAGGGCACGCCAGGTGTCGCTGGCAGGGTCGTAGGCGTGGAGACCCATGCTGCTGACCACGCACAACGCTCCACACCAGTAGCTCCGAACCGGTCCAAACAAACGGCGTGCCCGACGCTCCCCCGCCGACCATGTAGCCCATCGGCATCACCCAAATCCACTGGCGAGATCTCGCCACGCATCGGTCGCCGGGTCGTACGCCAGAGCGACAACCTCGGAACCGCGCGAACAACAACATCTCCGTGCCGGTCACACAGCGATCTCATCGCCAGCAGTCGCTGCGGGTGGTCGGCGAGCTCACGCCACGAGTCCGTCGCTGGGTCATAGGCCACAGCCGCACCAACGAGCGTGTCGATCAACGCGGTCCGTTCGGCCCGATGACAATCGCCTCAGCTCCGTCCACACAGCCACCGCCGGGTCAAGATTCGGTGACCCAATCAGATCGGAGTCCAGAGCGCTAATCGGCGCCCAACACATCGGCCCAGCCCTCGGAACGGTCGTGCTGCAACGGTCACAGCTGGGGTTGTGCTTGCGGAACCCGGGCCACTCGGCAGTGATAACTGGAGAGGAAGAGGTTTGTGGCTCGATGGTCGGAGTCGCACCGAAAGTCGCCTGGGGGTGGGAACCAGGCAGCGGTTGGGGCGACGGCCGGGGTCGCCGCCGCGGGCCAATACCAGCCCGGGTGCAGACCGGCCGCGACTCATGGCCATGCTGCCCACGATCGCGCCGACCGTTGTTCATGTTCCACGGCGCGCGCACGGCGTGCTGGTCTTCGAATGAATCCAGCATTGTGTCGGCGCGCCCGCCACCCACGAAGTCGGCAGGTCGTCGAGCCCTTGGAGTCCGAGCCGAATGCGATGCTCGAACGGTTCATCGTTGTGCCCAGTCACGTTGATGTAGACCCTCGTCTGGAACCAGTTGCGTCGCCCAGTAGTTCCAGCGATGTTTGTTCACTGTTGTTCCTGAAGTTGTTCGCGGAGTTGGTCAAGCGCTCGCGAGAGCTGTGACTTCACGGTTCCTTCGCGGACGTCCAGTCTGGCGAGCGATGTCGGCGATCGGTAGGTCGTCGTAGAACCGCATCAACACGATCGCTCGACGCCGCACCGGCAAGGTGAGCACGGCCGACAGCGTGCGGTCGCGGTCGTCGAACAGTCGCGGTTGCATTGTTCGAAGGGCGTGGCCAGTTGTGCGCGATGATCGAGTCGACGCGACACTTCGTCGATGCCACCGCCGCGCAGCTTGGTTCACCATCACCCTGCGCACGTAAGCGACCGGCTCGGTCACGTTGCCCGTACGCCACTTAGGAAGTGTCCGCGCGGATCGCCTCGGCAACGAGGTCGTCGGCTGCGTCGGGGTGATCGGTCAGCCCGAGGGCAAACCGACCCAGGCGCGGAAGGTGCTCGGCGACGGTCGCCCATAGCGCCTCGTCGGTGCCCTCGTCGAACGGTTCGATGCGTGCCAACTCATGAAATCGTGGAACCGCCGGCCGTCCGTGGCTGGCGCACCCCAGATCGCCGTCGGGCTCAGCGATAGCGCCATGGTCCACCTCCACATACCCGATGACCCGCCGACCTTCAACAACGTTGCTTGACGATTGTTTTCGGTTGCGGGTTTCGCTGTGAGAGCGGGAGACGACGGACGTTCGATGTGCCCTACCGCGGGACCTGGGCGCACACTTCGCGCCTGCCCGGACCATCCGAGAAGCGAGCGATAACCGGCGATATGCAGTGGCCACGTTGACGCATGACCCACCGACAACTGCGCGCTCACAGAGCCCGTGGAGGCGCCACCGATGTGATGTTCGGCGACGTTCCATCATGTGTTGGGTCCACATTGTCGGTGCGACTCAAGATCTGCAGCCCCGCCGAGTCGGGTGATGGTGACGCGGACTGGTTCGTGGTCCGTGTCCTGGGATTCGGCAGCCACCACAACGGTGTTGTGACATCAGTCACACATATTCTCTGCTCCTCTGGTGTCCGTGGAGTTCGCTGGTGTCCGTCGGTGTCCGTTGCGTCCGTGTGTTCCGAGTTCGACATCGAGGCCCACTGTCAGCCCGTCTGCGTTCTGAATGACATCCGTGTAAGTCGGACGTTCTCATGGACAAATCCGACATGTTGGGGATTCCGCGGCGCCGTTGCTGACCGTTGAGGAAGCCGCGGGCGTGTTGCGAATCGGTCGCTCGCTCGTGTATCAGTTGGCCGGCCAGTACGACATCACGGGCGGCGTGGCAGGCCTGCCGGTGATCCGCCTCGGTGGCTGTCTACGGGTGCCGCGTTGGGCACTGGTCGAACTCGCTCTCCACCGGGCCGGGTCGTGCGGCTATGCGACGCCGAAGTCGCTGTCGAGGTCGTCCAGTGGCGACTGACCGCCGGGTCGTGCTGACAGCCGACAGCGGCGAGTTGCGTCGCCGGCTCGACCCGACCACCTGGATGGTGTTCGAAGAACTCGTACTGGCTTCGAGCGGACCTGTCGACGTGCTGTCGGGCGCACGATGTCGATCCGGTCGCTGGCATCCCGGCTCGGTCTCGCCAAAGACACCGTCGCTCCGCGCCCTGGGCCAGCTTCGGCGCCTCGGACTGGTGACCGCCCAACAGTCGCGGACCGAGTACCGGCGCGTACGCGACTGGCTGCTACACGCTCACGATCCCGACCTCGATCAACTTCGACGACGACACCCCATCACCGGCATCCACAACAACGCCTCCCGCGTGCCACGCATCACCCGCCACCGCACGACCGCGTACCATCACCCTGACGTCCAGCTCACCTTGCCGCTCCCCTGAGTGCACCCCCCGGCCATGACCACCACCTCATCTCAACCACCACAACAACTTCCCAGAACAGACAGGTGCCCGCGAACTGTGGGGAGCGCACATGTTGCGGGTGACGACCCTCTACGCCTCGACCGCGGCGGCGACGGCGCGGTACTACACCCGCTACCTGACCGCAAGCCGACGGTGAGCTCCCGGGACGGTGGACCGGCCGCCAAGCCGCCCTGCTCGGCCTTCACGGTGAGGTCACCACCGACGCACTCGAGACGCTGCTGGAGGGCCGTGACCCAACTTCGTGGGTCACCGCTCGGCAACCCGCTCCTGGATCGGGTCACCAAGTCGGGCAAGGTGGTGCGGGCGGTGGCCGGGTTCGATGCGACGTTCTCGGCACCGAAGTCGTTGTCGGTGTGGTGGGCGCTCACCGGCGACGACGGCCTCGCCCAATGTCACGACACCGCCGTGCAGGGCGGTCATCGACTATCTCGAACGCTACGGATCCACCACCCGGATCCGGTCGAACGGGCACCGACTCCACCCCGACACCCAAGGACTGATCGCGGCGGTGTTCCGCCAGACGACGTCACGGTTGGATGATCCGCAGCTGCATTCCCATGTCGTGATCTCATCCAAAGTGCAAACCATCGATGGCCGATGGCTGGCGCTCGACGCCCGCACCTTGAAAGGCTTCCAGCGGGCGCTCGGTGGCATCTATCAGTCGGTGCTGCGCGCCGAGGTCACCGCCCGCTACGACGTCGCCTGGGCGACATCGACAAGGGCAAGCCGAGATCGCCGGCATCGGTGACGAACTGTTGGAGTTGTTCTCGAAGCGCACCGTCCAAGTCGACACCGCGTTCCAAGCGAAGCTGGCCGAGTTCTGGGCCGCGAGGGACGCGACCCGACCCCGAAAGAACGCGGCGCCCTCGGACGAGAAGCAGCAGCGGACACCCGCGGGCACAAGACCGGCAACGGTGTCACCGATCTGCGGTCACGGTGGCTCACCGAAGCCGCCACGCTCGGCGTCACCGCCGACACGCTCACCGCCGACATCCACACCGCGGCACACGCACAACCGACCGAGCGGCAACAGATCACCGTCGGCGACGTGGTCGCCGAGCTCGCCGAGCGGCGCTCGGCGTGGCATCGCCTCGACGTCACCCAAGCCCTGTGCGACACCGTCCGCCCGCAACCCGGCGATCGACGGCACCCGATGGGCCGCACTGCTGGAACGGGCGACCGGGACCGTGCTCGACGACTGCGTCGACCTCGATCCCACCGACACCCACAGCCGACGCCGTACCTCGGATGGGCGGTCGGTGTGGATCGAACCCTCCGCCCGCCACCACACCAGCGACCAGGTCCTCGCCCAAGAAGAACACATCATCATGTGGGCGATCGACGACCAACTCGACCCACCCAACCCCTCCACCACCATCCGCGCCGATGGGTTGGATGCGATGCAGGTCGAAGCGGCTGCCGCGGTCGCCGGTCACGACCGGCTCGTGCTCGTCGTCGGCCCGGCCGGGGCCGGCAAGACCACCATGCTCGCACACGGCCGTCGTCCGACCTCGACCGGACACGGTCGCCCAGTGTTCGGGTTGGCACCGACCGCGAAAGCTGCCCGTGTCCTCGAAACCGGCACCGGCATGACCTGCTGACACCGTCGCCAAACTCCTGTACGAACACACCCGCCCCGATCGGCCACCCCAACCGCTTTGGCAGTTGCCGGCCGACACCACACTGATCGTCGATGAGGCGGGGATGCTCGCCACCAGCGACCTCCACCACCTCACACTGCTCGCCGACCAACACCACTGGCGGCTCGCCCTGATCGGCGACCCACACCAACTCCACGCCGTGGCCGTGGTGGCATGTTCGCCGAACTCTGCGCCACCGGGCGCACCATCGAACTCGACACCATCCACCGCTTCCACAACCAATGGGAAGCAGCCGCGTCGCTCGAAACTGCGACACGGCGACCCGACCGGCCTCGACGCATACGCAGCCCACGACCGCATCCACGCCGCACCGTTCGCCGAACACCTCGACAACATCGCCGCCGCATGGACCGGCGCCCACCAACGCGGCGAGTACATCGCGATCACAACCACCACCAACGACCACGTCAACACCATCAACCACGCCGTGCAAACACCACCGCCTCACCCTCGGACAACTCGACGACCAACACCTCGAGATCGGCGACACCACCCTCCACGTCGGTGACGTGATCACGACCCGACGCAACCAACGACTCCTCCGCACCAACTGCGGCGACTCGGTTCGCAACCGCGACGACTGGACCATCAACCAGATCACCAACAACGGAGATCTGACCGTGACCCGCATCGACGGACACGGCACCACCACCCTCCCCCACAACTACGTCACCGAACACGTCCAGCTCGGCTACGCCGCCACCGAACCCGGCAACCAATCCGACACCGCCACCGCCTCGATCACCCTCGCCACCGGCGCCACGACCTGCCGCGGGCTCTACGTCGCCGTCACCCGCGGCCGCAACGAGAACCTGATCTGCGTCGTCACCGACACCCACGACATCACCGACGCCATCGACGTCCTCGAACAAATCCTCGCCACCGACCGCGCCGACCACCCCGCCACCCGCACCCGACGCGAACTCGCCGCCACCACACCCGACGCTCCACCACGATGCGAGATCCCCGACTGGTTCCACGACCTCCACCACCACGCCCGACAACAACTCACCGACGCCAGAGCCGACGCCGCCGCACAACAACAACGAGACCTCGAACTCCAACAACGCATCGACCAACTCACCCGACAACTCGCCGACCTCGAACCACACTGCACACCCCACGACCACGCCATCGCCCGCACCACCACCGACCTCCACCACGCGCAACAACGACAACGTCAAGCCGAACGAGAACTCGCCAACACAGGACGCCTCCACCGCCGAACCGCACGACACACCGTCGCCGACACCGCCCACGACGTCACCACCGCCCACGACCGCACTCGACGAGATCACCCGCCGCGCCCAACCCCTCCTCGACCAACGCGACCAACTCCGCTCCGAACGCGACCGGCTCCAACACCACCTCACCACGACCGACAACTCGCCCGACAACTCGACCGCTACGACCACCGGCTCCACAACGCCCAACAACGACTCGACGCCCTCGACACCTGGGCCGAATGGGCCAACGGACACACCCCACGCCCCGCCGCACTCATCAACGCCGCCCACCACCTCCACCACACCGGCGGCCACCACACACTCCTCGCCGAACCGCTCACCGACCTGGATCCACCAACACGACCTCGCCCCACAACGCCCAACTCCAATCCAGCGACACGTCCAGCCGCAACTGCAACACCGGCCCGAACCACCCGGACTCGACATCGGTTTCTGAATCCATCCGTCGATCTCGAGCGTTTGTCTCGGACTCGGATCGGCCGGCAGCGTGCGCCAGGGCTCAAACGCTGGTGCGGTCGGTCCAGTACGCCGGCTTGCGATGCTGGTGGAACACAGCGAGCACGAACAGCTTCTCGTCGGTGACCTCGTAGCCGACGGCCCACGGGAATCCTCCGACTGGCATCTTGCGGTTGACGACCGTACCGTCGGGTGCGATCACAACGGGCCTGCCGGCGTTCGGCCAGCGGCTGCCGCGTACCACGGTCGCCTCAACCGCGGCGAGGAACCGATCACCCAATCCCGCAGTCTCCTTCTCGTACCAGGCCTCTGCACGCACGACCTCAGCCGCGGCAAGGGGGTGGTATTCGATCTTGCGGGTCACCGCGAACGGCGGTTCTCAGCGACCTGGGCGAGCACCTCGTCCCAGGTCAACGTCTTGACTTCGCCGGAGGCGATCTGCGCCGAGCGGCGCAGCATCTCGTCGCCCCACGCTCGGTCGATCTCTTCGGGATCTTCCTCCGAGATGTCGTCGTCAAGACTGGCGAGCAACTCCACCGCGAGTTCGGCGCGCTGCTCGGCAGGCAGCGCGAGAGCCTCGTCTCGCAGGGCGGCGGGCGTTGCGCTCACAGACATGACATTACTCCTTGCTCGGCTCGTGCGGTGGGGCGATCAGCGACGCCACAGCAGTCGCGAGAGCTCGATCCGTCTCGTCGACTCGACCGCTGTAGTGCTTCGCGGCGATGGACGGGTCGTGGCCGGCGCGCATCGCAACCTGCGTCACGCTGTAGCCCATCTCCTGGCCGTAGGTCTCCATGAACTTGCGGAGGTCGTGGAAGTCGAGATGGTCGAGGCCGACCCGCTTGCGCATGCGGCCGAAGTACTGCGAGATGGTGTCGGGCTTCCACGGCTCGGAACCGTCGGCGGAGTCGGTGAACACGTAGGGGTCGTCGACCAGGTCGACGCGGACGAGCGCAGCTCGCGCGTCGACCTCGGCCAGCTGGGCCGCGAGGATCGCCACCGTCAGGTCGTCGAGCGCGAGCGCGCGCGTGCGGCGGTTCTTGGTGGGGATCTCCCGCAGGGGTTCACCGGGCATCTTCACGACCGACGCCGACACTCGCATCAGACCGCTCTCGAGATCGAGGTCACGCTCCGCCGCAGTGCGCACAACTCCGCTCGGCGAAGCCCGGTGGTCGCCGCGACGAGGATCGCCCTCGCCATCTCCGGGCGCTTCCCCCGCTCGGCCTCGTCGATCAGCGCCCGCACCTCGGCGGGGGTCGGAACGGTCGGCTCCGTGTTCGGGATCGACGGCGGGTCGGCCCACTGTGCCGGGTTGGAGTCGCGCCAGCCCCACCGGCACGCTTGCGTGAACATCGACGACAGGCACGCGTGCACCTGGTACACGCTCCGTGCCGCCAGTCCACGGCTCTGGTGGGCGCCGTAGAGGTCAGTGAGCGTCTTGGTGGTCACCTTGGTGACCTCGACCTTGCCGAGCGTCGGCTGGATGTTGCGCTTGTAGACCAGCTCGTACCCATGCACCGTGTTGGGCGACCGGCCCTTGCGGCGCAGCTCGATGATCCACTCGGCGAACAGATCGTCGAGCGTGGCCCGCGAACCCGTGTGTCGACCCTTGCCGACCTCGACCAGCAACGCCGCTCGCGCCTTCTTGGCGTCGCGCAGGTTGCCCCGGAAGATCCGGCTGACCTGACGGCGCTTCCCCGTGACCGGGTCGCGGCCGGCCTCGACGATCAGCTCCCACACGCCCGGAGAACGCTCCCGCATCCCCGGGGCGGTACGCAGCTCAGCCATGAACCGATCCTACGCGATCGGTGCGACAATGTTGGACAAATGTTGGATCGCACTTCCAAAGGACGGTCCAGCGAGTGCTATCTCGTCCATAACACCAGCTAGATTGCGGTGGGGCGGGTGGGTATCGAACCCACGACCCGGGGATTATGAGTCCCATGCTCTAACCACTGAGCTACCGCCCCGAAAACATCAACAGGGTCCCACATCTGGGACCCTGTTGCTTGGCTCCGGGAGCAGGGCTCGAACCTGCGACATGCTGATTAACAGTCAGCCGCTCTGCCAGCTGAGCTATCCCGGAATGGCGAACGACACGATACCCGCTCGCGGATCGCCAGCAACCGTGTGATCGGCCTTATCGGTACTGCAACTCGGGCTCGTCGAAATCGATGACCGGAAATTCGTCTTTCTCGATGTAGTAGTCGTTCGACGCCGTCCACGGTGCATGGGTGCCCTGCTGTGGCATCAGAGCCCGCCCACGGATCATGTAGCCGGGGTTGAAATCCTCGGGTGGGATGAACGGGCCGAGTTCCATGTCGCGATCGGCCTCGGACAGCGTCGGGGTGCAGACCGTGACCCCGAGTTCGTCCATGTGGTTGAGCAGCCGGCACACGAAATCGGAGATCAGGTCCGCTCGCATCGTCCAGCTCGTGCGCAGGTACCCGAACACAACCGCCATATTGGGGACGTCGGAGAACATCACGCCTCGGTAGGTCACAGCACTCGGATAGTCGATCGGCTCGCCATCGAGCCTGAACTCGGCGTCACCCAACACGTTCAGGTTGAAGCCGGTCGCCGTCACGATGATGTCGGCCTCGAGTTCGGTACCCGACTTCAGAAGAATCCCCTTCTCCGTGAAGGTGTCGATGTGGTCGGTCACGACGTCGACCTTGCCCGAGCTGATGCCCTTGAACAGATCGCCATCGGGAATCACCGCCAGGCGCTGTTTCCACGGCAGGTATTTGGGGCGGAAGTGGGTGTCGATGTCGAAGTCGTCGCCGAGATAGCCACGCGCCGCCGTGAGCAACTCCTCGATCACCATCTCGGGATGCTCGGCCGAGAGCTGATGGATGACCTGTCCGTCGCGCAAGTTCCTGCGGCGGATGATCTCGTGCACCCATTCGTCGGGGATCTGCAGTTCGCGCAAGGTGTCGGCGAGTTCGTCGACATTCGGCCGCGGATAGAAGTAGGTCGGCGAACGCTGCAGCATCGTGACGTGCTCGCAGTCGTCGGCCATCGCCGGGATCAGGGTGGCGGCCGTGGCACCCGAACCGATCACCAGCACCCGCTTGCCCGTGTAGTCGAGGTCGTCGGGCCAGGTCTGGGGGTGCACGATCCGACCCTGGTAGCGCTCCATGCCGGGCCAGTCCGGCGTGTAGCCCTCGGAATGGCGGTAGTAGCCGGAGCACATCCACAGGAAGCCACACGTGAACCGCAGTTGCTCGCCGGTGTCGCCACGCTCGACGTCGAGCACCCACTGCTGATCCTCGCTGGACCAGTCGGCCCGGGTGATCGTGTGCTGATAACGGATGTGGCGACGCAGGTCGTTGTCGTCGATCACCTCGTGCATGTAGGTCAAGATCTGGTCCGCCGAGGCGATCGGCGGGCCGGTCCACGGCTTGAAGCTGTAGCCGAACGTGTACAGATCGCTGTCGCTGCGAATCCCCGGGTACGTGTGCTGGGCCCAGGTGCCACCGAACGTGTCCTTGGTCTCGAGCAGCACGAAGCTCTTGGTCGGGCAGTACTGCTGGAGGTGGTAGGCGCCACCGATGCCGGAGATGCCTGCACCGACGATCAGCACATCGAAGTGCTCCGCCGTGACGTTGTCGGTCGCCGTGCTGCCTGGCTGGGGAGCGCTCACCAGATGGTGGCTACTCGTTTTCGAGAAACTCGCGCAACTTCTGGGAGCGTTGCGGGTGACGCAGCTTGGCCAGCGTCTTGGCCTCGATCTGGCGAATCCGCTCGCGTGTCACTCCGAATTCCTTGCCGACCTCTTCGAGCGTCTTGGCCTGCGCCCCGTCGAGGCCGAACCGCATCCGCACGATCTCCTGCTCGCGTTCGGACAAGTCGCCGAGCACCTGCTCGACCGCCTCGTGCAGCATCGCCCGCGTGGCGGCGTCGGCGGGGCCGTCGACATTGGAGTCCTCGATGAAGTCGCCCAGGTTCGATTCGTCCTCCTCGCCGACCGGAGAATCGAGCGACAGCGGGTCGAGCGCGATCCGAAGCAGATCACGCACCTTCTCGGGCTCCATCTGGAGCTTCGCAGCCAACTCGTCGACGGTCGGTTCGCGCTCGAGCTCCTGGTGCATCTGGCGACGCATGCGGGTCAGCCGGTTCATGTGCTCGACCATGTGGACCGGGATCCGGATCGTGCGGGCCTGGTCGGCGATCGACCGGGTGATGGCCTGACGGATCCACCAGGTGGCGTACGTCGAGAACTTGAAGCCCTTCGTGTGGTCGAACTTGTCGACCGCTCTCATCAGGCCGAGGTTGCCTTCCTGGATCAGATCCAGCAGTTGCATGCCGCGCCCGGAATAACGTTTGGCGATGCTGACGACGAGCCGCAGGTTGGCCTGCGTCAGCTCGCTCTTGGCGCGCTCGCCACGCTGCACCGCACGAAGCAGCTCACGCTCGGATCCCCCCGGCGCACCGGCGTCGATCTGCTCGGCGGCGTGATGGCCGGTCTCGATCAGCTGGGCCAACCGGCGTTCGTCCTCGGTGGTGAGCAGATCGACCTGGCCGATCTCGCGGAGATACAGCCGAACCGTGTCGGACGTACCACCATCGACCCGCAAGGGGCGCTTCTGTCCACGCCGCCGCCGTCGCCGTGTCAGCAGCCGTTCGACGTCCTCGTCCTCCTGAGTACCCTGCGCCCGTTTCGCACCGGCGGGCGGCGTGTCATCCTCCACGTCCTCGTGGTGAACGCTGACGTCGACCGCGATCCCGGCCGAGGAGAGCGACTCGTTCACGGCCTGCAGCGCCTCGGGGGTGAGTTCGACATCGCGCAGCACATGAGCGATCGCCTCGGCGTGGAGAACGCCCTGGGCGCGTCCGCGCACGACCAGCGAGTCCCATTCCGATCGGTCCACACCAACGACAGGTGCAGGTACCGCCGGCGCGTCGACTGGCTCAAGCCCCACAGTCACGTCCCTCTCTGCGTCCTTCCAGCCAACCTAGCAACCATCCGGCCGCGTCCAAGCCTTGTTCGTCTGTGCTCAGCGCCTCCATCCGAACCCTCGCCTCCGCATCGTCACGGATTCGGCTCGAATCGGCACCGGGCATCGATCCCGAAAGTTCACGGCGGACCGCTGCTGTGATGAGGTTCCGGGCCTCAGCCTCCGGATCGACCTCGACATCGACCACCGCCGCTCGTTCCAACACATCGCGCGCCTCGGGGTCGGCCAGTTCGAGCGCGACGTCGAGCACACCGGCCGATTCAGCCACCGCCAGGAACGCCCTGCGGTACACCTCGTCGGCAAACAGCGCCTCCACGAGCCACGAGGCGATCGCGTCCCAGTTCTGGACCAGCAAGGCGATCGCCACGAACTCGGCGTTCTCGCGGCGATCCTGACGCCGGCTGGGTCGCGCCACGTTGACGTGTGGACGGCGCACCCGTCGTTCGGCGACCGCAACCAGATCGCTGACCGGCATGCCAACCTGGGCGGCGACCTGGCCGGCGTAGAGCTTTCGGATATTCACGTTGGGGTGTTCGTTCACGACTGCCATGGCGGCCTCGGCGAGGCGAGCGACGGCCTCGGGTGACTGCGGAGCCTTGCCATCGACAACACGCCCCAATCGGAAACCGAGAAACGGCTTTGCCTGCTCGACCGCATTGGCGAGCCCCTCCGGGTCGGTCTGGGCCATCTCACCGGGATCCTTGCCACCCGGGAACGCCGCCACGCTGACCTCCACCTGATATTTCTCTTCCCACTCGTAGAAGCGCTCGGCAGCACCCTGCCCGGCGGCATCGGCATCGAACGCCAGCACCACCCGGCTGGCGTAGCGCTTGAGCAGCCGCACATGCTCTTCGGTGAACGCTGTGCCGCACGTGGCGACAGCCGCGGCAAGCCGGCGCGATGAAAGCCGATCACGTCGGTGTAGCCCTCGCACACGATCACCTGGTTCGAGTTGACGATGTCGCCCTTGGCCCAGTTGAGGCCGTACAGAACCTTCGACTTCTTGTAGATCGGCGTCTCGGAACTGTTCTTGTACTTCGCCGGATCGGACGAGCCGGGCAGTATCCGACCGCCGATCGCCACTGCGTCGCCATTCTCGGCGAAGATCGGGAACAACACACGGGCGCGGAACGAGTCCTGCAACCGGTTGCGACTGTTGCGGAACACGAGCCCGTTGTCGCGCAACAGCTTCTCGCCGATGCCCGACCCTTTCGCCAGTACATCCCAATCGTCGGGCGCCCAGCCGAGCTTGAACTGGCGTGCGATGTCACCGGCCAGACCCGCGGTCGCGCAGGTAGGCGCGCGCCGGACGCGGCATCGGGACTGGTGAGCAGGCGCTGGTGGTACCACTCCACGGCGGCGTCCATCGCCTCGACCAACGCCTTGCGGCGGGCCCGTTCCTTCGAGCGACCGGGTGACGCCTCGGTCAGCTGGATCCCGGCCCGATTGGCGAGGTATTCGACCGAGCCGACGAAGTCGGTGTGCTCGGTCTCCTGGACGAACGTGAACACGTCGCCCGATTTGTCGCATCCGAAGCAGCGATAGCGGCCGGTCTCCTCGCGCACGTTGAACGACGGGGTGCGCTCAGCGTGGAACGGGCACAGCCCGACCCAGTTGCGGCCCGTGCGCTTGAGCTGCACGTGCTGGCCGACGATGTCGACGATCGACACGGTCGAGCGAATCCGCTCGATGTCGTCGTCAGCAATCGCCATGCACGGAATCTAACGCCCCCTGGGTGGGCAGGAGTCAGCGCTCGGACGGTGGGGGCGGCACCTCGTGATGCTCGAACGCCTCTTCTGCCAGTGCCGCATCGGCCTGGCTGCGTTCGACCTTCAAGGAGAAGCCGATCGCTGCTGTCAGCACGATCGCGATCACCAGCAACGACAACCAGGTCGGGATGTGGTACTCGACCCCGGGCAGCTGGGCGATGATCATCTTGACCCCGACGAAGGCGAGGATGATCGCCAGCCCCTCCTGCAGGAAGGCGAACCGGCCGTGCATGTCGGCCAGCAGGAAGTACAACGCCCGCAGCCCGAGGATCGCGAACGCGTTCGAGGCGAACACGATGTATTGCTCGCGGCTGACAGCCAGCACCGCCGGCACGCTGTCGACGGCGAACACCACGTCGGTCGCCTCGACCAGCAGCAGCACCGAGAACAGCGGCGTCGCCAGCCGGTGACCGTTGCGGCGGGTGAACAGCTTCTGTCCGTCGAGCTCGTCGCTGGTCTTCACGAACTTGTTGACGAGCGCCAGGAACTTGCTCTCGCTGGGATCGACATGATCGTTGTCGGTGAACACCAGCTTGCCGGCCGTGTACAACAGGAAGGCGCCGAACAGGTACAGCACCCACTCGAACCGCTCGATCACGGCGACACCGGCGAAGATGAAGATCGCCCGCATCACGAGCGCGCCGAAGATGCCCCAGAACAGCACCCGGTGCTGGTACTTGGAGGGCACCCGGAAGTAGCCCATGATCAGCGCCCACACGAACACGTTGTCGATACTGAGGCTCTTCTCGATGAGGTAGCCCGAGATGTACTCACCGCTGGCGGCGCCACCGAACCACCACCAGATCACGGCGGTGAACGCCACCCCAAACCCGACCCACACGGCCGATTCGATCGCAGCTTCATTGGTCTTGACCTCGTGGGCTTCCTTGTGAACGACCAACAGATCGACCAGCAGCAAGGCCATGATGACCGCCAACAGCACGACCCAGTGCCAGATCTCGACGTCGAGAATGGCGAAGTTCTCTCGCGCGCCCTCAGCGGCCAGGACAGGGGTGATCACTGCGGGTGCCGGCGGGTCGAGAGCATGCGCTCAAGCTATCGACGGTTGGCGATTCGTCGGCGTGGCCCGCGCTCGGTATTCGGGTTACCCCCGCCCGAGCAGGCTGCCCAGTCCGCCCTGCCCGGGACCGCTCCCGCTGCCCGAGCCGAGCGTGGCCGAGATCCAACCCAGCAGCTCGTTCGGATTGCGGGTCTGCGTCCACACCCGACCGGGCCCCTCGAAGTCGAACACGAGACCCTCGCCGCTCTTGAACGTCTGCACCAGGCCCCCGGTCGCCTTGCGGATCGACATCTGCACCGATTCCTCGTAGGCCACCATGTGTCCGGTGTCGACCGTGATCCGCTGTCCAACCTCGAGGTTCCAGACCTCGAGCGCGCCGTAGCAGCGCGAACACGAGCTGGCCCTGCCCCTCGGCCCGCAGCACGAAGCCACCTTCGGACCCGAACATGTTCTTGAAGCCACCCCACTTGGTGTTGATCTCGACCGCGCTTTCGTTGGCGATCCACGAGCCTTTCGACACGAACAAGGCCCGCTCGGGACCGACGGTGTACGACGAGATGTCACCGGGCAAACGTGCGGCGACATCGACCCATCCGCCCTGCGAAGGCGCTGTGTAGGTGGAGATGAAGAAGCTCTCACCACCGAGCGCGGCCCGCTTGAGCGACTTCATCACTCCGCCCTGGGCTTTCGAGGACAGTTCGACCCCGGCCGACATCGCCATCATCGCCCCGGATTCGGCACGAACCGGTTCGCCGCCGGCAAGTGAGAGTCTGGCGACGCCGTAGGCAGGGGTATGACGAGTCGAGATCTCCATGTGCCCACAGTAACGCCGGGACAGCAGGGAGCTTCTCTCCCGTGGGACTGATACCCCCACGGGTATACTGGCCGCCCCTGTAGCTCTCCGGAGGAATCGCGATGTCAGCACCAAAGAAGGTCATTATCGTCGGCGGCGTCGCCGGCGGCGCCAGCGTCGCAGCGCGAGCTCGGCGGCTCTCCGAGGACGCCCACATCATCATCGTCGAGCGTGGCAGCTTCGTCTCCTACGCAAACTGTGGACTGCCGTTCCACATCGGCGGCGAGATTCCCGATCGGGACAGCTTGCTCGTCCAAACACCGGAGGGCCTGTGTAATCGCTTCAACCTCGACGTTCGTACCCGGTCGGAAGCATTGCGCATCGACCGCGAGAACCAATCGCTGACGATCAAGAACCTGGCGACGGGCGAAACCTACGACGAAACCTACGACGATCTCGTGCTTGCCCCGGGCGCCCAGGCGCTCACCTTCCCGATTCCCGGTATCGATCGAGCCGGGCACTTCACGCTCCGCGCGATCCCCGACATGGACAAGATCATCGCCTGGAACGACGACGTCAAACCCCGCCACGCGACTGTCGTCGGCGCCGGCTACGTCGGGCTCGAGGTCGCCGAGCAGCTCACCCGTCTGGGTATGACGGTCACCGTGATCGAGGCCCGCCGACAGGTCTTGCCGGTGATCGACGAGGACATGGCCTTCTGGGTGCAACGACAACTCGAAGACCAGGGGGTCGACGTCCGACTCGACACGATGGTCACCAGCTTCGAGGATCCGGCCGAATCAGAGACCGCCGCAGCTTCCGTCGTGGCGTGCAAGGACGGCTCACGTATTCCGGCCGACCTCGTCGTGCTCAGCATGGGCGTCAAACCCGAGGTCACGCTGGCCGCCGACGCTGGGCTGGAGATCGGCGAGTTCGGCGGCATCCGGGTCAATCAACACATGCGCACCAGCGATCCACAGATCTGGGCGGTCGGCGACGCGATCGAGGTACGCAACCCGATCACCCGCGAGTGGTCGTTCGTCGCGCTCGCCGGGCCGGCCAACCGCCAAGGTCGTGTGGCCGCCGACAACATCATGGGTCGACCGGCCACCTACCGGGGCACCTATGGCACCTCCATCGTGCGCGTGTTCGACCTCACGATCGCCAGCACCGGGCTCAACGAGCAGGCCCTCGAGCGGGGTGGCATCGCCTACGAGGCGGTTCATGTCCATCCACTCTCCCACGTCGGGTACTACCCCGGAGCCGAGATCCTCGACATGAAGCTGCTGTTCTCGGTCGGCGATGGCACCATCTACGGTGCTCAGGTCGTCGGCAAGGAAACGGTGGCACGGCGCCTCGACGTGCTGGCGACGGCGATTCAGGGCCGCATGACGGTCGACGACGTCGCCCAACTCGAGCTGTGCTACGCACCGGCATACGGTGCGCCCAAGGATCCTGTCAACCTGCTCGCCATGGCCGCCCGCAACATCGTCAACGGCGACGTCAGGATCTCGCAGTGGTACGACCTCGACGACCTCGACGAGGACACGGTCGTGCTCGACGTGCGCAGCAAGGAAGAGCACGCCGCCTGCAGCATCCCCGGTTCGGTACACATCCCGCTCGACGAACTCCGGCGCCGGGTTGGCGAACTCGATGTGTCGAAGCCGATCATCGTGCACTGCTTCTCGGGGCAGCGTTCATACTTCGCCTACCGGATGCTGGCGCTGAACGGTTTCGATGTCCGCAACCTCAGCGGGGGTATCCGCTCGTGGCAGGCCGCTCACCCGGATCGCGAACTCCTCGAACCCGGCGCCGATGACGTGAGTGCGCTCGCCAGGTGACCCGACGAGGTCACCTGGCGACAGTTACACCAGGTGCCTGGAGCGTGAGCCGATAGGCGAACTGCGACCAATCGTCACGGGGGATTCATGCGGAATCAATCGGAGCGAAGCGACCTATCCGCTGAATCCCTGGCACCTGGTGTAACTGGTGTGTTGTTACTTCGTGTCGTGGTCGCCGGCGCCGACGATCGCCTGCGCAGCTGCGAGGCGGGCGATCGGCACGCGGAACGGTGAGCAGCTGACGTAGTTGAGCCCGGCCTTGTAGAACAGGTTGATCGACTCGGGGTCGCCGCCGTGCTCGCCGCACACGCCGATCTTGAGATCGGGCTTGGTCGAGCGGCCCCGCTCGACGCCCATCCGAACCAGGTCGCCGACGCCGGTTTGATCGATCGTGTCGAACGGGTTGCGCTTGAGCAGGCCCTGCTCGAGGTAGGCCGGCATCATGCGGCTCTCGATGTCGTCACGGCTGAAACCGAACGCGAGTTGGGTCAGGTCGTTGGTGCCGAAGCTGAAGAAGTCGGACACCTCGGCCAGCTCGTCGGCGCGGATCGCCGCACGCGGCGTCTCGACCATCGTGCCGATCGTGATGTTCGGCTTGCGCTTCATGCCCTTGACCGCTGCGTCGACCTCTTCTTGCACCCAGCTACGGGCAAGGGCCATCTCTTCACGGGTGACCGTGAGCGGGATCATGATCTCGACGATCGGCTTCTTGCCGGCCTCGCGCAGCTTGGCTGCAGCCGCCATCAATGCACGAACCTGCATGGCGTACAGGCCCGGCTTGATCACGCCGAGGCGAACGCCACGGGTACCGATCATCGGGTTGTGCTCGGACCACGCTTCGGCGGCCTGCGAGCAGCTGATGATCCTTCTTCGAGAGGCCCTTCTTGGCCTCTTTGATACGTAGCTCTTCGACCGACGGCAGGAACTCGTGCAGCGGCGGGTCGAGCAGGCGCACCGTGACGGGCAGCCCGTCCATCGCCTCGAGGATCTCCTCGAAGTCGGCCTTCTGGGCCTCGAACAGCTTGTCGAGCGCCTTCTCCTCCTGCTTGGGCGTGCGGGCGAGAATCATCTCGCGCACGATCGGCAGGCGATCGGGGGCCAGGAACATGTGCTCGGTGCGGCACAGCCCGATCCCCTCGGCACCGAGCGCTCGGGCATTGGCGGCGTCCTCGCCGGTGTCGGCATTGGCACGCACCGCCAGCTTGCCCTTGCGGATCGCGTCGGCCCACTTGAGCAGGATGTCGAACTCGGCCGGCGGCTTGGAGGCGACCATCTCGAGCTTGCCGGCGACCACATCGCCGGTCGTGCCGTCGAGTGACAGCCAGTCGCCCTCGTTGACGACGGTGTCGCCGACGCTGAACTGGTTGCCCACGATCTTGATCGCCTCGGCACCCACGACGGCAGGGGTTCCCCAGCCGCGAGCCACCACGGCGGCGTGGCTGACGAGCCCACCGCGAGCGGTCAGGATGCCCTTCGACGCCATCATGCCGTGCACGTCGTCGGGGCTGGTCTCCATCCGGACGAGGATCACGTCCTCGCCCTTCTTCCACGCAGCCTCGGCGTGGTCGGCGGTGAAGTACACCTTGCCGACGGCGGCGCCGGGCGAGGCGCCGAGGCCCTTGGCGAGCACCGTGCCCTTGCTGGAGAACTGCGGGTGCAACACCGAGTCGAGGTGTTCCTCGCTGACTCGCGTGACCGCCTCTTCGCGACTGATCTTCCACTTGCCGCCCTGGCCGTCCTTGGTGCCCTTGGTCATGTCGACGGCCATCGTGAGCGCGGCCCTGCCGGTGCGCTTGCCGATCCGGGTCTGCAGCATCCACAGCTTGCCCTGCTCGATCGTGAACTCGGTATCGCACATGTCGGTGTAGTGCGCTTCGAGCCGCAGGAAGATGTCGAGCAGATCCTTGTGGATCTCGGGGAAGTGATGCGCCATCCGGTCGAGGTCTTCGGTCTTGCGGATCCCGGCCACGACGTCCTCTCCCTGAGCGTTGACCAGGAAGTCGCCGTACGACTTGTTCTCGCCGGTCGCCGCGTTGCGGGTGAACCCGACGCCGGTGCCCGAGCTGTCGTCGCGGTTGCCGAACACCATCGTCTGCACGTTGACGGCGGTACCGAGCTCGTGGCTGATCTTCTCGCGGACGCGGTAGGCGATCGCCCTGGCACCGTTCCAGCTCCTGAACACCGCTTCGATCGCGCCACGCAGCTGATCGCGGGGCTTCTGCGGAAACGGCTGCGCCGGTGGCCTTCTCGACGGCGACGAGGTACTGCTTGCACAACGCCTGCAACGTCTCGACCGGCAGGTCGGCGTCGTTGGTGGTCTTGGCCTTGGCCTTGGCGGCCTCGAGCGGGTGCTCGAACACATCGGCGCCGACGCCCAACACGATCCGGCCGTACATGGCGATGAACCGACGGTACGAGTCGTAGGCGAAACGCGGGTTGCTCGTGGCGTTGGCGAGACCCTCGACGCTGGCGTCGTTGAGACCCAGGTTGAGGACCGTGTCCATCATGCCGGGCATCGAGAACTTGGCACCCGAACGAACGCTGACCAACAGCGGATCGAAGGGATCGCCGAGCTTGCGGCCCATCTCCTTCTCCAGCTTGAAGACGTGGTCGGCGATCTCGCCGTCGAGCTTGGCGGGCCAGCCGCCGTGCATGTAGTCACGGCATGCGTCGGTCGACACGGTGAAGCCAGGCGGTACCGGCAGCTTCAGCACGGATGTCATCTCGGCGAGGTTGGCACCCTTGCCACCCAATAGATCCTTGTAGGTCATGGGGGACTTGCGATGCTTGTGAGCGAAGGAATACACGTAAGGCACGGCGTGCGAGTCTACGGGTTCAGCTCGTCAGAGGCCTAGTCCCAGCGGCGGAAACCGGCCGTAGGATTCGAGAAATGTTTCGACTGCTCGGTTTCGACGTACACGTTCGAACCGGCTTCCTGATCTTTCTCGGGCTGATCGTGTTCCTCTATCAGGACGGTTTCGGCATCTGGTTGGCGGCCGGAATCGCAGTGTTCACGCTGCTGCACGAACTCGGCCACGCCGTCGCTGCCCGCTCGGCCGGCGCCGAGGCGGCGATCTCGCTCGACTTCCTGGCCGGCTACACGTCGTTCCGACCCGATCCGAACCGTCCGCTCAGCCGAGCGAGGCGGGCGCTCATCTCCGCTGCCGGACCTGGCACGCAGATCGTGATCAGCGTGTCGGTTCTGGCCGGCATGGGGATCAATCCGCTGTCGTTCGACAGCGCACGCACCTCCGATGCGGCACTTGCGATCTGGTGGGCCGGGCCGGTGATCGGCGCCCTCAACCTGATCCCCGTGCTGCCGCTCGACGGCGGCCACCTGGCCATGACCGGGCTCGAGACATTCCTCGGCAAGCGAGCGCTCCGAACGATGGTGATCGCCAGCCTCGTGATCACCGGATCGGGCGCTGTCTTGATGTTCAGCACGGGCCGCGGGAACTTCGGGATCTTCATCGCCTTCTTGCTGATCAACCAGTTCCAGATGTTGCAGAGCACGGCCAAGCCGGGCAGCAAAGGGCACCCGGCGACCCGGTACATCGACGCCGAGGCACGCGCCTGGACGACCGGCCAGCCCGGCATGCTCGAGCCCGGTCAACGCCTGTCGCCGTGGTTCGAGGCGCACGTGGCGCTCACGAAGGGCGATCAGGGTGGGGCGATGGGTGTGATGCTTGCCGACCTGCGCGACACCAAGCCGCCGCGATGGACCCCACCGACCTCGGCCACCGCCGAACAGTTGCGGGCGATCGTCGACGTGCTGCCGCGCGAGCTTCCAGCCGGCAACGACTACAGCGCCAGGGTGATGGCCGACATCCTGCTCGCACTCGGTGACGCACAGCGCGCCGGCGAATACGCCGCGAACGTGTTCGCCCACCATCGAACGTCGCCGCTCGCCAGCGCGGTCGCCAGGTCGGCGGCGCGAATGGGTGACGTCGACAACAGCCTGCGTTGGCTGCACGCGGCGATCGAAGCGACACGCAGCGAGCCCGCCGGTTACCAGGCCTTGCTGAGCCGCACGATGGACCAGTCCCCCGACTTCGCCGTGCTGCGCGGTCACCCCGTCTTCCAGGGCATCAGATCAGCTCTTGCGTAATGGCAAGTGTCGGAAGGCGTCTGACGCCTTCCGCTACTCGAACTCGACCGGGGTGCCGAGCTTGCTGGTTCGCTTGATCCAGGCGAGGGCGGCTTGACCGGAGACGCTGGTGACGACGCCGACCTCGGTCTCGCCGTCGAGCACCGGGTCGCCGGGTGCGGTGCCCGTCTGCAACGGTCAGCCGGCGTAGCGACTTCGGCGCCTCGGCAGCACGACTGTCCATCCGCTCGACGAGCTCCTGGCCCGGGTAGCAGCCCTTCGTGTAGCTGACAGCGATGCCGGTCAGCCCGGTACCGCCGGGAATCGTTTCGCCGGGCACGATCTCGGCGCCCATCCGGGGCCATCCGACGACGATCCGGTCGTGCTCGTCAGCGGCGTCGACCGTGGAATCGGCCGCCGGTCTCAGCGACGTGTCGGCGGCGACCCGGATCTTGAACCGGTCGAGGCGCGCCAACAACGCCTCGCCGTACCCGGCGTCGATATCGAGTTCGAAACGGTCGTCGGCGGTGCGGTGCACCCGCGCCAGCGCCTCGATCTTGCCGGTCGGTTCGAGCACGAATGTCCAGCGCACCTCACCCACAGCCTGATCCTCCAGCGCCTGCGACACCTGCGAGTGCAGGTACTTCTGTGCATCGGCACCTTCGACGGCCACGACATCGCGCGGGCCGAGCAGGCGATCGAGGTCCTCAGGCAGTTCCATCGTCACAGTCTGGCGTGGCACACTCGAGATCAGATGTCTGAACTCGATGAACTCGTCCAACGCACCGTCGACACGGTCACGATGATCGCCGGCAAGGCGGCGCGCTTCTCCACGAAGCTGCTGATCGGTGCCGCGATCGTGTGCGTCGGCGGCTTCCTGCTCGGCGTCGCCGCCCTGTCGGGCGGCATCCAGACCGTGTGGATCGTGCTCGGGATCGTGTTCGGTTCGATCGCGATCGGTGGGGCATTCCTGGCCCGCTGGAGGGTCGGCTCGATCAAGCGCCACCTGCCCGAGCTGGCGAACGAGGTCCGTTCGCTGATCAGCGAGGGGAAGGATTCGACGAGAACCGTGATCGAGACGTTCGCCGTCGACACCGACGGCGACGGCACCAGAGATGTCCTCGAAGACAGCGGCTCGGCGATCGTGCTGTCGCGCCAGATGTACGGCTTCAAGGGCATCGTCGGATCCGGGCTCGAAAGCTCGGCCCGCCTCACCGCTGCCGTCACGGCGATCACCAGCTTCCCTGGGTTGGTGCTCGGGGCAATCCTGATCAGCATGGTGTTCGGTTTCCTCGGATTCATCTTCCTGATCGCACTGGCGCTGTAGACGGGATGGGCCTGCCGATCGCCGAGCGCTGGTTCGAACGGCGGCGGATCGACGACCAGATCACGCTGCTCTGGGAACCCCACGTGGCGCCGCTGATGCGCTGCAACATCTGGCATGTCCGAGGCAGCGCCCGCGACCTGATCGTCGACACCGGGATGGGCGTCGCCAGCCTGGTCGACGAGTTGCAGGACGTGCTCGACAAGCCGGTGACGGCGGTCGCCACCCACAGCCACGGTGATCACGTCGGAGGTCACCACGAGTTCGACGAGGTGCTCGTGCATCCCGCCGAAGCCGACGACATGAAACGACCCGCCCTCACCTCGCTCGACCCGATCGAGGCGTGGGGTATGGAGGCGATCGAAGGGCTTCGCAAGGCGGGCTACGTGTGGGACGACCCCCAGTTCGTGACCGCTCTACCGGCCGGCGTGGCATTCGAGGGGTTCGCCCAGCAACCGCCCCGCGTCACCCGACTGATCGACGAGAGCGACATCGTCGAGATCGGCAGCCGCCGCTTCGAGGTACTCCACCTGCCCGGCCACTCCCCCGGTTCGATCGGGCTGTGGGAGGCCGAGACCGGCACCCTGTTCTCGGGCGACGCGATCTACGACGGGCCACTGCTCGACGAGCTCGACCATTCCGACATCGCCGACTACTGCGCCACGATGGAACGCCTGATGGAGCTGCCGGTCACCGTGGTCCACGCCGGGCACGACCCCAGCTTCGGCCGGGAGCGCCTGCGCCAGATCGCCTCGGACTACCTGGCGCGCCGGTCCTGACGGCCGGCTTGCGACACCTCGCGCGCAAGAGGCCCCGCCGAGATGCGGAGCCTCCTGCCGGAACACATGGAGTGTCAGCCCACCAGTTGCTCGTAGACGTCGCGATCGCCCCAGTAGTTCGTCACCGTGACGACCATGCCGTCATCGTCGTACTCGTGGACCTGGAGCAGGTTCAGATCGAACGGTTCGCCGTTGTCGGTCCGACTTCCGATCCAGTGGTACTCGATCACGCCGTAGGTCCCGTCATCCGAGACGAACCGGCGAACGACTTCGGTCGCTTGGCGGTCGGTCATCTCGACAACCCAGTTCAACAGCCGCTCGTACTGGGCGGCGCCCTCGCGATGGTCGTTGAAGGCGGCGTTCGTGAACTCGACGTCGGCACCGACCACGGCCAACTGTGCATCGACATCTCCCGCCAGGTATGCCTCGACGTAGGCCGTCTGGGTTTCCTGAGCCTTGTCGGCCTGGCTGTCGCTCGAGCACCCTGCCGCCAGCGGCACGGCGAACAGACCGATCGTGAGCAGTGTCAGCATCTTCTTCATCACAAACCTCCCGGTGACCGGCGGTGGGACTCTCCGCCTGATTCCAGGGTGGGCTGCCCACCTCAACGAGACCTCAAGAACCGACCAGGCCCTCAGGGGTACGGCGCGAACACCCGCACCACGTAGCCATCGGGGTCGACGATCCGAGCCGACCTGGCGCCCCAGGCCGCGTCTGCCGGCGCCGCCTCGATGCGGTGACCGGTCGCCGCCACGGCGAGCACGATCGCGTCGACCTCGGCCGGTGACGAGCACCGTATGACCGGTTCGACGCCGTCTCCGCCTGTACCCGCTCGCCGACGCGAGGTTGATGACCGCTGGTCGAGCACCCATTCGAGTCTGCCCCCATCGGCGATCGAGGTGCAGGCGTATCGAGACGTACACAGCTGTTCCGGAACCGAGAGTCCCAGAAGTCGGTAGAACGCCAGCGACCTGGCGAGATCGTGCACTTCCAGAGTGACCGAGTCGAACCGAGTCATCACCACTCCTCAGGTTGTCCGTCTCCAATCTCAGGTTGCATCGAGCGGCCTCAAGAAGATCCAAACGGCCCTGTCAGCCCTTTCACGGGTTTCGTACGCTGACATCATGCGGTTCGTGGTCCTTGGACCTGTCGCCGCGTTTGACGGCGCGTACGAGTTGCCGCTCGGTGGCCCCCGCCAACGCGCGGTGCTGGCGCTGATGCTGATCGAGCCCGGACGTGCGATTCGGCCCGAACGCTTCCTCGAAGAAGTCTGGGGCGACCAGGCCGACGGGATGTTGGCGTCGTTGTACACCTACGTCTCCAATCTGCGTCGAGTTGTCGGAGGCGACCGGATTCGGCACGGATCCGCCGGTTACCTGCTCGACCTTGCCGACGGCGACGAGCTCGACTCACTCCAGTTCTCCGCTGCGGTCGCAGCGGCAGGCTCCTGCAACGACGCCCAGGCAACAGCGACAGCGCTCCAGCAGGCACTCGAACAATGGCGAGGACGGCCGTTCGAAGGGTTGGAGGACATCCCTTCGGTCGCCGTCGAAATCGTCCGTCTCGACGAACTCAGAGCCTCCGCCGAGATGGACCTACTCGAGGCGCGACTCCGAACTGATGAAGGTGCCCCGGTCGCGGAGGCCATGTCGGTGCGTGACCGACGCCCGCTCGACGAACGTGCCTGGTCGCTCTTCATGCGGTCGCTCTACCGGGCCGGGCGCCACGCCGACGCCGTTCGGGCAGCGCAAGACTTCCGTTCGTTGTTGGCCGAGGAGCTCGGGCTCGATCCGTCACCGGCGTTGATTCATCTGGAGGAGCAGATCCTGCTCCACGATGAAGACCTCGACCACACAGCGCGGGTTGGTCGAATATCGGTCCCGACCTATCTCACGACGTTCGTCGGCCGGACGAACGATCTGCAGGAGGCAGCGGCGGCCCTCGACAACCACCGCCTGACCACCATCACCGGGCCGGGAGGCGTCGGCAAGACCCGACTCGCCGTCGAACTCGCCGCAGCCACGCGGACCCGCTTCCCGAACGGCACGTGGCTGGTCGATCTCGCTCGCATTGCCGACCCCCAGCGGATCTCAGGGGCCATCGCTGCGACGATTCAGGCAGCTGAAGCCGGCGACGGCGAACCACTCGACGGCATGGTCCGGGCGCTCGACGGTCGACGAGTACTCCTGATCCTCGACAATGCCGAACATCTCCGGGAGCATGTCGCCGATGTCGTCAGGGAACTACTCGGTCGACTCGACCTGATCACCATCTTGGTCACCAGCCGCGTACCGATCGGAGTGCCCGGAGAGCGACTGGTTCAGATCGCAGGCTTGGAGATCGGTACCGCCGCGACGTGCGGCGACGCCGAACGGCTGTTTCTCGAGCGCTGCGCAGATCGGACGACGATCGAGACCACGGAACCGACCGAGTCGGTTCGGTCGATCTGCACCCACCTCGACGGCATGCCACTGGCGCTCGAACTCGCCGCCAGTCGGAGCAGTTCCCTCACCACTCCCGAGATCGCCGATCTCCTCACCCGGCGGTTCGCGATACTGATCGACCAGCACCAACCTCGCGACCTGCATCGTTCGCTCGAGGCAACACTCGGATGGAGCTATGGGTTGTTGTCGACGAACGAGCGTGCTGCCTTCTCGGCACTCGGGGTGTTCGACGGGCCGTTCACGGCAGAGGCTGCTGCCGCCGCGTTCGGCTCCACCGACGACGACGATGCGCGTCGGGTGCTCGAACGCCTCGTGCAGTCGTCGCTGGTCACCACCACGCCGACCGCCGACGGACACATGATGTACCGACTGCTCGAGACGTTGCGGGCGTATCCGCGCGACCGATTGAAGGAGGAGGCCCGATGGGACGAGCCGGTCGGCCGCCACGACCAGCACTACCGCCAGCTCGCCAGCCGCCTCTCGGACGAGTTCCTCGGTGGCGGCCGGGTCGCGGCCACCGCCCGGATCGCCTGCGAACTCGACAACCACCTGGCGGCGTGGGACCGGCTCGTGGCGATCGACCCGATCGCCACGCTGCCCTCTGGGTGGGCGCTCGGCAACGTCTGGCTGTTTCAAGGGAACCTTGCCGACGGGGAGAGGCGCCTCAACCGGCTGCTCGAAGCCACCAGCGGCGACACCTCGGTCGCACGCGCCGACGTGCTGGTGATCACCTCCTGGCTGATCACCTACCGCAACCAACTCGGTCGGGCGCGGGCGCTGGCGGACGAGGCGGTCTGCATCTATCGAGGCGCCGCATCGGACGAACGCCTCGCATTCGGGCTTGCCCGTGCCGGCCACATGGCATTTGCCGGCGGTGATGGACAGGCAGCGATGCCATTGCTGTACGAGAGTCTCGAACTCTGCGATCGGATCGGCTTCGAGGACGGCAAGGCATGGCCGGTGGTGCTGATCGCTCAGGCACGCCGCTGGTCAGGAGATGGCGGACCGGAGGTGCGCGAGATGCTGCTCGATGCCCGCCGCCGCTTCATCGAGTCGGGCGAGACATACGGCCAGATCCACACCGACATGTTGCTCACGGCGTTCAAGGAGTTCCCCGTGGACGAGCGGGTTCGCATTGCCACGGAGATGGTCGACCTGTCCGAGGGCCCGGGCGGAGAGAACCTGATGCGCCCGATCGCGCTCCACAACCTGGCCTACGCGATCGACGACACGGGCGATCACGAGCGGGCAGCCGGCATCAACCGGGCGGCCGTGCGATCCTCGATGGCAACCGGAGCGACCATGAACCTCGGCCTGGCACTGCTCCAGGCAGCGACATTCGCTGCGGGCTTCGGCAAGTTCGAGCGCGCCGCCACGCTGTTGGGCGCCGGCGCAACTCACTTCGGCATGGAGATGGCCCCGTTCCAGCTGGAGACACTCGGGCCCGTCATCGAAGCCGGTCGCTCCAGCCTGGGCAACGACCAGTGGGACGAGCTCGGGCGGATCGGGGCGGCCATGTCGGCGGACGAGGCGGCGCACTTTCGCTGGCAGCGTGACGAAGTTCGTCGCGCCTGTCAGGCCTGCGTGCCGGCGTTGCGGCGGGCGGCCGTCATGCGACGTGCAGCCGGGATCGCGGCCAGCAGCCCCGCTGCCTTGTTGCGGCACTCCAGGTCTTCGTCATCGGGCACGCTGTCGGCGACGATGCCGGCCCCGGCCTGGAGGCTGGCGATCACCCCGTCGGGGCGGATGAACATCGTACGGATGGCGATCGCCGTGTCGAGGTTGCCCGACCAGTCGACATAGCCGACCACACCGGCGTACGGCCCGCGCTTGACCGGTTCCAGCTCGTCGATGATCTGCATCGCCCTCACCTTCGGCGCGCCGCTGACCGTGCCGGCCGGGAGGGTCGCCCGCAGCACGTCGATCGGGCCGAGCCCGTCGCGCAGCTCGCCGGACACCTGTGAGGTGAGGTGCATCACGTGGCTGTACATCTCGAGCGTCATCAGCTCGTCGGGATGCACGGTGCCGAACTTGGCGACACGGCCGACGTCGTTGCGGGCGAGGTCGACCAGCATCACGTGCTCGGCGCGTTCTTTGGGATGCTCGATCAGCTCGGCCGCGAGGCGGCGATCGTGCTCGTCGGTGGCGCCGCGCTTGCGAGTGCCGGCGATCGGGCGGCTGATCACCTTGCGGTCGAGCAGCTGCACCATCGGTTCCGGCGACGACCCGACGATCGTGATCTCGGGATGCCGCAGGAAGTACATGTAGGGGCTGGGGTTGACCTGACGCAGCACGCGATACACGTCGAACGGGTCGGCCTCGAGTTCGATGTCGTAGCGCTGAGCCAACACGACCTGGAAGATGTCGCCCTCCAGGATGTACTCCTTGGCGACCTCGACAGCGCGCTGGTACATCCCGTCCGGCATCGACGACTTCAGCGCCGGCAGCTGGTCGTCTTTGGTCGGGGGCTCGACCGGCACATACGGCAGGGGCTGTGACAGTCGGTCGATGCTGATGTGGACCCTGGCCGAAGCGGCGTCGTAGGCATCGTCGAGCTGCCGCTCGGACAAGCCATGGGTCGGCACGCTCTCGATCATGTAGATCCGCTGCCGCCAGTGGTCGAAGGCCGCCAGCGAACCGATCACGCTCATGATCGCGTCGGGCAGGCCGTGATCGTCGTCGGGCACATCCGGGAGGTGTTCGACCTCGCGGATCACGTCGTACCCGAGGAACCCCATGATGCCGCCGTGCATCGGTGGCAACTCCTCGAAGACAGGGCTGGTGTACGCCTCGAGCATCGCCTCGATCGCTGCCAGCATTCCCTGGTCGGTGGGGATCGAGTCGGGCAGGTCACCAGACACCGACAACTGCCCGTCGCGCAGAATCATCGTGGCTGACGGGTTGCGGCCGACGAACGAGAAGCGGCTCCAGCGCTCGCCGTGTTCGACCGACTCGAGCAGAAAGCCCGGTTCGTCGCCGACCAGCTTGGCGAACGCGGCGACGGGTGTTTCGAGATCACCGAGCACCTCGGTCCACACGGGAACGATGCTGTGTTCGGCGGCGAACGCCTTGAAATCGTGGCGCGACGGTTGGATCTTCACGGCGTCAACGGTCGGAGCCGGCCGAGCCGAGATCGGAACCGAACGAGCGATAGAAGCAGGTGCGGGCGCCCGTGTGGCAGGCGCCGGCGCCCTCTTGCTCGACCAGGAACAGCAGGGTGTCGCCATCGCAGTCGTAGTACGCCTCGCGTACGAACTGCCGGTCGCCGCTGGTGTCGCCTTTGCGCCACAGCTCCTGTCTGCTGCGCGACCAGTAGACCATCCGCCCCTCGTCGAACGTGCGGGCAAGCGAGTCGGCGTTCATCCAGGCCATCATCAGCACCTCATGGTTGGCGATGTCCTGAGCGATGGCGGGCACCAGGCCGTCATGGTTGAACGCCACCTGTTCGAGCTGCTCAGGCGTTGCGTCAATGCGGATACCAGTCGGCATGCCCGCAAGCCTAGGTTCTGCACAGCCGGGTGCATGCCTTGGGAAATCGTCGGCACAACCGCGATCACCGTCTTCACCTTCGGCGCCGTCGCGACTGATCGGACCCCGTTACATCAGGTGCCGCACTCACCCCTTGAGCCCAAGCAGGAACCTGGTGCGACACTCAGAGGTAGAGGCCGGTGCTGGATTCGATCCGGTGCGCCGCCACGGCGTGGAGATCACGCTCGCGCAGCATGATCAGATCTTCGCCGCCGAGCTCGACCTCGTAACGCTCGTCAGGGCTGAACAACACCTTGTCGCCGATCTCGGCGGTGCGCACGTTCTGTCCGAGCGCCACGACCTCGGCCCAGGCCAACCGCTTCGAGATCTGAGCGGTCGCCGGGATCAGGATCCCGCCCGACGAGCTGCGCTCGCCCTCGTCCTTGCTGAGCTTGACCAGCACGCGGTCGTTGAGCATCTTGATCGGGATCTTCTGATCGGCTGCGGCCACGGGTGCGAGGGTACCGTCACGTCGGTGGAGTCCATACAGCTCAGCACCTCCGATGGACACCGGCTCGCTGCCGACATCGCGATGCCGAACGGCACACCGCTCGGTGGCGTCGCCGTCTGCCACCCACACCCTGCATACGGCGGCAACCGGTTCAACAACGTGGTCGAGGCGCTGTTCACGGCACTGCCGGCTGCGGGTTTCGCCACGCTGCGGTTCGACTTCCGAGCGGGCGGTGGTGACGGGATCGGCGAGCGTCTCGACGTGGCTGCTGCGCTCGACGCCCTCGCCGAACGAATCGCCACGCCGCTTGCGCTCGCCGGTTACTCGTTCGGCGCTGCGGTGGCGCTCGCCACCGACGACGACCGGATCACCGCCATCGCAGCGGTCGCTCCCCCACTGTCGATGATGTCGGTTCGGACGCCCTCGGTAGCGACACTCGTGTTGACTCCGCAACACGACCAGTTCTGTCACCCGCACGCTGCACAGGCGATCGTCGACTCGTGGATCAACTGCGAGTTCGACACGATCGAATCGACCGACCACTTCCTGATCGGCCACACCGCCGGCGTCGCCGAACGGGTGACGACCTGGCTCACCGGCCGCTTCTGAGCCAGCACACCCTGGGCGACGTCAGCCGCGGCCCTCCGGGGGCACCCGTAACTCGAGATCGGTCAACACCGCACGACACCCGCCGGTGACCTTGAGCACGGCCACCATGTCGTTCAACTGGCGTTCCAGCTCGAGACCGAGTTCGGCTGTGACGAAGAACTGTTCGAGCTGCGGAAAAGAGAGCGACCCGTACTGCGCTTCGCCGCGGATGCAGAACTCCCCGTCGTCGAGATCGGGCCGGTCCCGCGAGACGCGCAGCAGCCGTCCCGGGCGTTCGTCGGCGAACACGGCGTACACCGCGGCGTTGACATCGGACATGTCGCTCGGCATGTCCACGTCGTAACGCAGGTCGACGTAGTTGCCTCGGAACAGGCTCAGCGGATCGACGGGCCGGATCTCCAGCGTGACCTCGTCACCTGTCGATCGGATCCACAACGGCGGGCCGAGCACGGCCAGCATCGAGGCACAGGCGACCAGCAAGGCGACCACGTGTCGACGCGTCATGCCGACACCTCGGCGATCAGGTCCCGCCGTTTGCGTTCGAGCAGGACTGCACCGGCGACCAACAGGATGCCACCGATCAGCACCGCGATCGATGTCGGGAGTGCTCCGGCGATGCGCCCGATGTAGATCGCCATCGTGAGTATGGCGACGACAGCCAGGCCGATATTGACGAGGGCAGCCTCACGGAACCGCTGACCGGCGATCACCGTGCCGAGCGCCAGTGCGAAGACGACGCCGGTGTACAGCCCCATCACCAACTCAGACCTGGCGACGGGCTCGGCCAACCACGACGACGAGTCGAACTCGTCGATGCTGTACGGAGGGTCAGGGCCGAAATCGACCTGGATCAACAGCACGACCAGCAACACGCCGAGTACCGGGAGCGCCCAGGTGAGCAGGGGGTTCGGACGCAGCCATGCGGCGAGCGCGATCAAGGCGGCGCACCCAGCCCCGAGGATCAGATGGAACCACCTGGCGTCCATCTCCCAGATCCACGTGAAAACGACAGGGTGGAATGTCGAGACCGTGACCGGAACAGCGATCAACAGCACCCCGAGCGCCTTGCTCGGCTGGCGCAGGAACTCGAAATCGGTCGATCCGACGACCGTCGAGCCGGCGACCAGCGCCAGCCCCACCAGCGCGAGCAGGGGCCGCACGCCGCCGGGCTCCCACAGGAACGCGCCCTGATCGAAGAACTGCGAACTCGGCACCGAGATCCAGCCGACGGTGAGCAACCCCAGCGCGACCACGAGCCAGCCCTGGGCGGCCGATGGCGATGCCCACCCCATCGCCAGGGCGGCGATCATCCACAGCAGCGTGCCCTGCCAGTAGTTGAGCGGGAGGTTGAAGATCTGGCCGAGCAGGAAGATGTTGACACCCACCGTGATCGACGCCAGGAACCAGAGCCCGCGTCCGGTGGTCTCGAGGCGTTGACGGTCGGCCACCGCTGCGGCACCGACGACCAAGGCGAACACCAGCATCAACAGGCCAACCCTGCGGATCGGCGACTGGCTGTCCCAATGGCTGCTGATGAACAGCAGCAGCCCGCCTCCGATCAACACCGCCCCGACGCCGACCAGCAGCCGGATCAACTTGTTGGTGCGGGCCTGCTGCTCCTCATCGGACAGGGTGTCGCCGAGTTCGGCGGCGAGCTCGGACGAGATCAGGCCATCGCGTTCCCACTTCGCGAGTGCATCGCGGGCCTCCATCGCCTCACGCTATCCGGCACCGACGAGGCTCCCGTCGATACCGGCAACCGTTCATGAATCGTGGCTGCGGCGTCGGTCGGCTGCCGACCTGCCGGCCCGATCCGAGTAGGTTCGGATCGGGGCGTCCGGGGATCGTCCGGGGAGAGAACGAGATCAGACACGAGGAGAGCACAATGACTGCCATACGACACGTCGACCTGCCGGGGCGGCTGGGAAATCCTGATCAGACACTGGGCAGCGACCCGCGCACGGACCCTCGTCTGGCTGCCGGCCTCGCCGCGTTCGGGATGGACGGACACGGCGAACCGTCGCCCGTCGACGCCGACTCGCCCTATGACGATCAACTGGCGTTCTGCAATGAGGCGGAGGCGGGATTCCAGATGTTGTTCGGCGTTCTGTACGCCGACCTACCAGCGGTCGAAGGCGTCGCCAGCACCACCGAGACGATCACCGGTGTCGACGGCAATCAGATTACGCTGTACATCCATCGCCCCACCGAAACCGACGGTGCGGTACCCGGCATTCTGCACATCCATGGCGGCGGCATGGCGATCCTCACCGCCGCCGACCCGTCGTACCAATGTTGGCGCGACGAGCTCGCCGCTGCTGGGGTCGTCGCGATCGGTGTCGAGTTCCGCAACGCCGCCGGAGTGCTCGGGCCGCACCCCTTCCCCGCCGGGCTAAACGATTGTGCGTCGGCCCTGCAGTGGGTCCACGACAGCCGCGAGGCACTCGGTATCTCGAAGGTCGTCGTCAGCGGCGAGAGCGGCGGCGGCAACCTCACGCTCGCCACAGCGCTCAAGGCCAAACGCGACGGGCGCCTCGACCAGATCGACGGCGTCTACGCCCAGTGCCCCTACATCTCCGGGCTGTATGCAACCCAACCGCCCGAGCTGCCGTCGATGACCGAGAACGACGGGTACTTCCTGGCGTGCCGCATGATGGGCGCGATGGCCGGCATCTACGATCCCGGCGGCGATCCGGCCAACCCGCTGGCCTGGCCGTACCACGCCACCACCGCCGACCTGGAGGGCCTGCCGCCGCACGTGATCTCGGTCAATCAACTCGACCCTCTGCGTGACGAGGGCCTGGCCTATTTCCGCAAGCTGCTCGGCGCGGGCGTCAGCGCCGTGGGCCGCACGGTCAACGGCACGAGCCACGCCGGCGACGTGATCTTCCGAACCGGGCTGCCGGAGGTCTACGACGCATCGCTACGCGACCTCGTGGGCTTCGCCGGTTCACTCTGATGCTGCTGTCTTCACTGACCGCGACCCGCTCCGAGTTCGAAGCCGGGACCGGATGGAAGCTCAAGTCGGAAGGGGCGTGCCTCGGAGACGTCTGCGTTCCGTTGCCCGACATCGTCGTCGAGGGCGAGCAGATCGACATCGCTGCGATCGCCGAGCGGATGGGCATGCCACTGATCCACGATGACGAGCACGACATGTGGGCGCTCGGCCCGTGGCCGGGCACCGGCCGCACGCTGGTCAGCGCAGAGTCGCCCGAGTTGACCCTCCCCGACCTCGACGGCAACGAGTTCTCGTTGTCGTCGTTGCGTGGCCAGAAGGTGCTGATCCTCGCCTGGGCACCGTATTGAGGCTGCTCACGTGACCTGCCCGTGTGGCAGGAACTCCGCAACGAACTGCACCCGCTCGGTCTCGAGATCGTGACCGTCGGGCTCGACACGCTGGGGGCGGAGCCGTGCCGTCCGTTCATCGAGGCAGCCGCGCCAGAGCATCCGTCGTTGATCGATGCCCACCACGCAGTCGCCCAGCTGTTCGGCGTCGTCAACATCCCGAACAGCGTGTGGATCGACGAATCCGGCATCATCGTGCGACCGGCCGAGGCGGCGCCACCGCCCCGGCGTGTCACCCCATCGACAAGTGCGACGCCGGCCGAGATGCCCGCAGCGCGTCATCGACATCTTCACCGAGGCGACGAAGATCCGAACCGACCCGGAGAGCTACCACGCTGCATTGCGCGACTGGGTCGAGCACGGGGCGGACAGCGAGTTCGCGCTCGCACCCGACGAGGTGATCGCCCGCTCGCAACCGCGCGACGCCGATGCCGCCACGGGGCACGCCCACTTCGAGCTCGCCACACACCTCGAGACCGGCGGGCATCACGATGCCGCCGTGCCCCACTTCCGAGAGGCACATCGGCTGGTGCCCGACAACTTCTCGTACAAGCGCCAGGCGTGGTCGCTCGAGCCGGGCCCCGAGGGACCACTGGCACGGTTCTGGCAGGGGCCGGCCGACGACAACCCCGAGGCATGGCCCTACGACGGAGACTGGGTCACCGATGTCCGCGACTTCGGTGCCGAGAACTACTACCCCCAGTGGCAGGCCTGACGATGCCGGCCCGCACCAAACTGCACGCCACTCGGATCGTCGCACGGTCGATGATCAAACACTTCGAGCGCCCCGACCGCCTCCCCCGGGCGCTCGCCGCGATGGCCCCGTGGGGACAGTCGGTCGCCGGGCTCATGGCCGGCGCCGCAGCCCGCTACCCCGATCAGATCGCGGTCCACGACGACGCCGGCAGCATCACCTATCGCGAGCTGTGGCGCCGGTCGCAGGCGATCGCAGCCGGCTTGGTGGAGCGTGGTGTCGGCCCGGGCGTCGGCGTCGGCCTGCTGGCCCGCAACCATCGGGGCTTCATCGAGGCGATGACCGCTGTGGCTGCAACCGGAGCTGATCTCGTGCTGCTCAACACCGGATTCGCCGCCCCACAGTTGGCTGACGTGGTCGAACACGAGCACATCACCGCCGTCATCCACGACGACGACTTTGCGTCGATCGTCGAGGGGTGTGGCGCCGAGATCGTGCTGAACGAGAGCCAGATCGAGGAGATGTCGCACACCGGATCGATCCGTCCCGGCGCCAAGCCCGGTTCGGTCGTCATCCTCACCTCGGGCACGACGGGACGACCGAAAGGCGCCGCCCGCCGCAGCGATGCGAGCGGAGTCGAGAGCGTCGCTGCTGTGCTGGAACGGATGCCGATGCGGGTCGGTGACACCCAGGTGATCGCCGCTCCGTTGTTCCACGCGTGGGGGTTCAGCCACCTTTTGCTCGGGCTGTCGCGCTGCGCCACCACGGTCTTGGCCCGCAAGTTCGATCCCGGACTGACAGTGAGGGCTACGTCGCACCTGCAGGCGCGAGTACTCGTCGTGGTGCCCGTGATGATGTCACGGATCCTTGCCCTCCCAAGCGAGACACTCGACACATGGCGCACCCCGTCACTCGAGGTGATCGCCTCGAGCGGTTCGGCGATCGGCCCCAAACTCGTCATCGACATCCTCGATCGTTTCGGGCCCGTGCTCTACAACTTGTACGGATCGACCGAGGTGGCGGTCGCCACGATCGCCGACCCGGCCGATCTGCGGCTGGCCCCGGGCACCGCCGGCCGGGTGGCGCTCGGTGTCACCGTCGAAATCGTCGACGAGCGGGGCCAACCCGTGCCCGAGGGCGACATTGGCCGCGTGTTCGTCGGTGGGGCGATGAAGTTCGACGGCTACACGAACGGAGACGACAAGGAGCGGTTGCGCGGACTGTTGTCCTCGGGAGACATGGGGTACTTCCGTGACGGGCTGTTGTTCGTCGAGGGCCGCGACGACGACATGATCGTCTCTGGCGGCGAAAATGTGTTCCCGAGCGAGGTCGAGGACCTCCTGCAACACCATCCCGGCGTGGCCGATGTCGCGGTCGTCGGCGTTCCCGATGACGAGTTCGGCCAGGTGCTGTCCGCGTTCGTGGTCCGGCGAGCTGGGGCGAAGCTCACCAAGCCACAAGTCCGCGACCACATCAAGCAGAATCTGGCCCGCCACAAGGTGCCGCGCGAGGTCACGTTCGTGAAAGAACTCCCGCGCAACACCACCGGCAAACTGTTGCGCAGGTCGCTCGTCAAGGGCAGCTGAACGGCAACCTGAACCGGTTGGTCACGGCCTGCCGGCAGACCGAGCCCGGCTCAGCTGACAGCTGCCTCCATCTCGGCCTTGACCTCGTCGGTCAGCAACGGGATCACGTCGAGCGCCTCGAAGTTCTGGACCACCTGCTCGACGCGGCTGGCGCCGGTGATCACGGTCGACACCATCGGATGCTTGGTGCACCAGGCGAGGGCGAGCTGAGCCATCGAGCAGCCGAGACGGTCGGCGATCGGACGCAGATTCTCGATCTTGGCGATCGCCTCGGCGTCGGTCATGCGGTCGGCGAGCCACTCGTAGCCATCGAGCGCTGCACGCGAGCCCTCGGGGATGCCGTCGCGGTACTTGCCGGTCAGCAGGCCCGACGCCAGCGGGCTCCAGATCGTGTTGCCGTAGCCCGATGTCGTCGTACAGTCGGGCGTACTCGATCTCGACCTTGCTGCGTTCGAGGATGTTGTACTGCGACTGCTCGGTGACCGGCTTGTGGAGGTGGTGGCGGTCGGCGATCTCGATCGCGTGCTCGGATCTCGTCGGCCGACCACTCGCTGGTGCCCCAGTAGAGCGCCTTGCCCTGGGATGACCATGTCGCTCATCGCCCACACCGTCTCCTCGATCGGCGTGTTCGGGTCGGAGCGGTGGCAGTACACGACGTCGACGAAGTCGAGCCCGAACCGCTCGAGCGAGGCGTCGATCGCCTGCGTCAGGTACTTGCGGTTGAGCGTGTTGCGCATGTTCGGGTCGTTGCCGTGGCAGCCCCCAGAACAGCTTGGTGGTGACCAGGTACGACCAGCGCGGCCAGCCGAGCTGGCGCAGCGCCTCGCCCATGATCGTCTCGCTCTTGCCACCGGCGTACGCCTCGGCGTTGTCGAAGAAGTTGCAGCCGGCGTCGTGGGCGGCCTGCATGCAGTCGAGAGCCAGATCGGTGTCGAGCTGGTTGTCGAACGTGACCCAGCTGCCGAAGCTCAGCACGCTGACCTTGACGCCCGTGTTGCCGAGCCGTCGGTACTCCATCTTGTCGTTGGGAATCGCCATGGCTGCGACACTACCGACGACGTTTCAGAGAGTTGCGATCGCGGACCGATCCGCTGCGATCTGAGCACTCATCTGATCGAGGACTGCGCCGCGGACTTTGGCCACCGTGCGGGCGTACGACGGTGGGTCGAGCGTCTCTGCCAGCTCGGTGGCGACCACGACCGCCCGGTCCAGCACCTGATCGGCGGGCACAACCTCGTCGAGGAAGCCCACGTCGACGGCGTCACGCGGCGACGTCAGTCGGGCATTTGCGGTCGCACGGTGGACGTGGCGACGGCTGAGCCGATCGCCGACGATCGTGAGCGCCCAATCGGGCAGCACCATCTTGATCGCCACCTCGTTGAGGCCGATCATTGGCAGGAATGTCGGCGCCGATCCGCACGTCGCACCCGAGCAACATCAGCGCCCCGGCAGCAACCGCATGGCCCGTGCAGGCATGCCACGACCGGCACGCCGCAACCCCACAGAGCGAGTGCACCAGGTCGCCGCCGTCGGCGACGAGCTCGATGATCTTGCCGAAGTCGTCGCCGTACATCACGCCGAGGTCGAACCCCCCGGAGAAGCGGCCCTCGCGCCCGTGGATCACCAAGGCGCCGATCTCGGCATCGGACTCGGCATCGTCGATCGCCGACCTGATCGCGGCGATCAGCCCGAACGTGAGCGCGTTCGCCTTGCCGTCGTCGAGGTGCAGCACCATCACCGGCCCGCGTCGTTCGATCGTCAATGCATCCGTCGTCATGACCGCCGACGCTAGCCAACCCGGGGCGAACGAGAGCTGGTTGGGCCGGGCGAAGAGGTCGAGCGGTGCCTGGACAGCCGGACGACGCGATCAGTTCTCCGGGTGCGAGTCGAACAGCTCTCGTGGCCAGTACCGGACGGGCGAGATCCCCTCGGGCTCGACGAGATCCGCGCCCACCCGGTCGTAGTCGTAGCAGTTGAGTTCGTACTGGTTTCCCCACGGATCGGCGAGATCGAAGGCCCAACACATATCGAAGTCGATCATGTCGTTGGCGACGAGCGGCCGCCCGAGCGGGCCGCAGATCTCACCCGGTAGCGAACGAGTGAACGAGGCGAACGTCGCGAGGTCGACGCTGAACGCCACGCCGGTCTGTTGCGCAATCATGGGATGCCCGTCGCCGGCTTCGAACAGCGCCAGCATCGTCACACCGCCATCGGCAGACATCTGCAATGGTCCGCCGGGGACACTCGTCGCCCAGAAGTCGTATTCGTCGACCGGTTCGAACCCGAGATGTGTCGAATACCAGGCGGCGGCCGCTGCTCGATCCGGGACGCGAATGTGAACGTGATCGAGTCGGCCCATTCTGAACCTGTGAGATTCGCCCACGTCGCGAACAATAGACCCGATCCAGGAGCGCTGTCCTCGACGCCTGTGCTCGACGCCTGTCCTCACCATCCGTGATCACCGGGTCGCCGATCGGTCGATCGGGGTTCCCGGTACACGAATGCGACAGCTGTTGAGTGGGCGATGCGTGTGGATCGGTTTGTCCCGCCGACGCCGCACGAGCTCGGAACGGCCCGCCAGGCAACCCACTGCAAGACTTCGTCAGACCGGCGGACCGTCGGTGACCATGTCCATGAAACCGGAGATCGTGTCGATCGCTTGCCGGCGGTCCTCGGCGGTCAGGTTGACGCCCACGCCCCCGTACATCGATCCGCTGCGCGGTTCCTCGGCGGCATGTTGCTTGGCATAGTCGACGGCCTCGGCGAGATCGGTGGCGAATGCCTCGACCACGCCGGGTTGGGTCTGCGGCCCCGTGATGCAGAAGTGCAGGGCGGGCGGTCGCTGCAGCCCGTTGAAGCGCCAGCCGCGTCGCTTCATGTGATCGTTGACGTGGTAGATATCGAACTCGTCGGAGCGGAAGGCGAAGCAGAACGTCGGGTCGCCCATGATCGTCAGCTCGGGGTGCGACTTCACGGCGTCCTGCATCGCGAATGCCGCCTCGAACACCGCTTTCGCCTTGCGGCGATAGCCGGGCTCGCCCAAGCGACGCAGCGCCGCCCATGTGCCCGCCACCGCTCCACCGGAACGGCTGCCGAGCAGGGCCGCCGAGGCATACATGCCGCCGTTCCACTCGGGCTCGACGTAGTAGTGGTGGCGGCGATAGCTGGGGTCGCGCCACAACAGCACCGACAAACCCTTCGGCCCGTACCCGTACTTGTGGGTGTCGGCCGAGATCGAGGTGACCCCCGGAAGCCGAAAATCGAAAACCGGGATGTCGTAGCCGAGCCGTTGCCCCCACGGCAGGATCCAGCCGCCCAGGCAGCCGTCGACGTGCAGCCCGACGCCGTGCTCGACGGCGATCTTCGACAGCTCGGCGATCGGGTCGATCGTGCCGTAGGCGTAGTTGCCTGCCGATCCGACGATCACCGCCGTGCGATCGGTGATCGCCGTCCGTACGTCCGCAGGATCGACCAACGTCGTGACGGGATCGGTCGGCACGATCACCAGCTCGAGGCAGAACAGATGGGCGCCCTTCAGGAACGCAGGATGAGCTGTGTCGGGCAGGATCATCTGTGGCTCGGTGATGCCCTTCGAGCGGGCCCACTCGCGATAGCCGAGCACGGCGTTGAGGATGCTCTCGGTGCCGCCCGCCCCGATCACCCCGCACACATGCTGGTCGGGGTCGAGCTCGGTGACCGCCTTGCCTCCAAGCAGATCGCTCGTGGCCTGGATGATCTCGTACTCGAAGTGGCTCATGCTGGGACAGATGTCGCGCTGCAGCGTGTTGACGTGCGAGAAGTAGCCGAACGCCTGGTTGACGATGCCGTAGTGCGCGTGGTCACCCGAGTACGTGGTACCCGAGCACTTGCCGTCCTCCCAACGTTGGTTCTCGAGGGCGGCGACCTCGCGCAGACGCTGCAACACGTCTTCGTCGCTCATCGGTTCGGCGGGGATGCCGTCGTTGATACCCCATTGCTCGGCGTAGGGAAACAGCGGATTGGGCACGGTGGATCCTCCTGGGTCGTTCTCAGGTCGGTCGGTTGAGGGCGCGAACAGTGGACGCGTGGCCTTGAAGGCATGTGCAAAGCGGTCGGACAGCTCGTCATAGCGGGCGGCGTTGGCGGAGTCGGGCTCGAACACGGCGTTCACGTGCGGGATCCGCAACACGTCGTCGACGCCGATCAACCCGAGCCGCTCGAAACCGAGCAGCGCCGTTCCGACGGTGTTGGCATGGCGAGGTTGGTCGAGCTGGTGGATCGGCACCGCCAGCACGTCGGCCATGATCTGCGACCACACATCCGATGTGGCGCCTCCCCCGTAGAACACGGCGTGCGTAAACCGGCGCTTCACGAACTTCTCGACCGGCCGCCACAACGAACGGAAGTTGAGCGCGATCCCCTCGCACACCGCTCGGGCGAGATCATTGCGGTCGGTGTCGAGCCCGACGTTGACGAACCCGCCCCGCATCCGGGCGTCGGCTTTCGGCGCGATCGAGCCCCGCAGCCACGGCAGGTACATCACGCCGTCGGCGCCCGGTTCGGCAGCAGCGACCGCCTCGTTGAACGCCGCGTAGGCGTCCTGGCGTGCTCCGTTGGTGCCGAACGAGTCGTCGCCGTACACGAGGTTCCCCAAGAAGTGATCGACGCCAACCCCCGCGACACCGTTCTCAGCCGACACGAGATGGCACCCGCCGATCGGGCTCGGCACGGTAAAGATCGACGTGAACGGATCGGTCTTGCGTTTCGGATGATGGGCGACGATCACGCCGGTCGTGCCGAGCGAGACGCCGGCGTGCGAGCCCTGAAATGCTCCTGCCGCGATCGCTCCGGCCTGGGTGTCGTTGCACCCGCTCAACACGACCGTCGAGTCACTCAGCCCGAGCTCGCCGGCGACCGCTGGGAGCACCGGACCGAGGTTGGCGCCGACCGGCACCAGTTCGGCCAGCTTGCTGGGGTCGATCAACGATTGCTCGACGAGCTGCGGGTGGTACTGCGTCGAACCGAGCTGACGGTTGTCGATCGTGAGCGACATGAACGCCGTGCACTGGTTGGCGGTCGGGCGACCGCTGAAACGCAACGTGAGGAAGTCCATCGGCTCGAGCAGATGCGGCCGTGCGTTCGTAGACCTCCGGTCGGGCGTAGCGGATCCAGCGCATGTGGGTGAGTGCGATGCCACCTTCGATCGGAGCCAGCCCGTGGATCCGCAGCCACCGGGCCAGATCGGCCGGCGAACTGGGCCGGGCGGGATAGCCGGGCAGGTGCTTGATCCGCTTCGGCGCGCCGCGCTGATCCATCCAGATCACCATGTTGGCGAGATGGTTACCGGCGGCGTCGACCGGCACGATCGACGAGTACTGGCTCGAGATGATCACGGCTACCACCTCGTTCGGAGCAACGCCGGCCGTCGACTGCGACTCGGCAAGCGCCGTCCGGCACGTGTCGAGCGTGGCCGTCCAGATCTCGCCAGGATCCTGCTCGGCCGCCCCATCTTCCGGGAACAGGGTGGTCACCTTGGCCTGCCCGGCGCCGACGACTCGCCCGTCGATGCCGACCACGGCAGCCTTCGGCCCACTCGTGCCGAGATCGACGGTGAGCAGGTACGGAGCGGTCATGACGTCTTCCCCGGCTCACAGTAGTTCGGAGGGGGTCAGGCACACTCCGTGCGAGCCAGAACAGCCGCAACAAACTGACCATCGGCTGCACGGAGTGTGCCTGACCCCCTCCGTTCAGGAGCCGGGTGGGCGGACCGTGACCCCGGCGGCCGCCATCACGGTCTTGGCCTCCGCGATCGTGTGCTCTCGGAAGTGGAAGATCGACGCCGCCAGCACGGCATCCGCTCCGCCGCCCACGATCCCGTCGACGAGATGGTCGAGTGTGCCGACGCCACCGCTGGCGATCAGCGGCACCGTGACGGCTTCGCTGATCGCCTTCGTGAGTTCGAGGTCGAAACCTTCACGCGTGCCGTCGCGATCCATCGAGGTCAGCAGGATCTCGCCAGCACCCATCTCGACCGCTCGCCTTGCCCACTCGATCGCATCGATACCGGTCGGCGTACGACCACCGTGCAGATACACCTCGAACCCCTCCACAACAATGGCGCCGCGCCGCTTGGCATCGATCGCGCAGACCACACACTGCGAGCCGAACTCGGCGGCGATCTCGCTGATCAGCTCGGGGCGCTGCACGGCAGCGGTGTTGACGCTGACCTTGTCGGCACCGGCCCGCAGCATGCGGCGGGCGTCCTCGAGCGACCGGATACCGCCCCCGACAGTGAACGGGATGTAGACCTGCTCGGCGACCTGGAACACCATCTCGACCGTGGTGTCGCGATCGTCGGACGAGGCAGTGATGTCGAGGAACACCAGCTCGTCGGCACCCTCGGCGTCGTATCGCGCCGCCAGCTCGACCGGGTCGCCGGCGTCGCGCAGATCGACGAAATTGGTGCCCTTGACGACCCGCCCGCCGGTGACGTCGAGACACGGGATCACGCGGGCGACCTTCACCGTTCCACCTCTTGGAGTGTCGCCAGCGCCTCGGCCACGGTGAAGCGGCCCTCGTAGATCGCCTTGCCGGTGATGACCCCACCCAGGCCGGGAATCGCCGCCAATGAGACGATGTCGTCGATCGACGACACGCCGCCGCTGGCGATCACGGGCACCCCGGTTGCGGCGACTGCCCGGGCGAGCCCGACCACGTCGGGTCCCGTGAGCATGCCGTCGCGGCTGATGTCGGTGATCACGAACGCAGCTGCCGTGGGGAACCGGCCGAGCGCATCGTCGAGCCGCACTCCACTGGCCTCGGTCCAGCCGTGCACGGCCAGATCGCCGTCACGATGATCGAGACCGACCGCCACCGGGACGACCTCACCGGCCAGTTCGACCAGCTCCGGATCACTCATCGCTGCGGACCCCATCACCACCCGGTCGACGCCCGCATCGGCCAACGCCCGGGCGTCGGCGAGCGTGCGGACACCACCACCGTTCTGCAGGCGGGCACGACCACGCAGCGCCGCTGCGATCGCGGACACCACCGGCCGGTTGACCGGGTCGCCCGAGCGTGCCGCGTCGAGGTCGACGACGTGCACCCACGGCGCCCCGGCATCTGCGAACGACGCGGCCACACCGACCGGATCGTCGCCGTACACGGTCTCGGCGTCGTAGTCGCCCTTCGTGAGGCGCACGACACGACCGCCGCGCAGGTCGATCGCCGGATACAGGTCGACGGTCGCCATCAGACCGTGCCGCCGGAAACCGTCGCCTCGGCGCACACCGCGACGAAGTTCGACAACAGCCGCAACCCGGTCGGGCCCGACTTCTCGGGGTGGAACTGCGTGGCGAACACGTTGCCGAGCCGGAACGCAGCGTTCAAGGTGGTGCCGTACTCGCAGGTCGCCGCCACGACCGACGGATCGTCGGGCACGCCGTGCAGCGAGTGCACGAAGTACACCCACGGGTCGTCGCCGAGATCGGCCAGCATCGGATCGTCTGGGAGGCGGAGATCAAGTCGGTTCCACTGCATCTGCGGGCGTTTGACGCCGGGCGGGATCCAGCGGATCGTGCCGGGGATCACACCGAGTCCGCTGACCGCCTCGTCCTCCTCGCTGGAGTCGAACAGCATCTGCATCCCGACACAGATGCCGAGGAAGGGACGACCCGATGCCACAGCATCGAGCGCCGGCTGTTCGAGGCCGGTCGAGCGGAGCGTGTTCATGCAGGCCCCGAACGCACCGACGCCCGGCAGCACGACCCCGTCGGCATCGGCGATCAGGCTCGCGTCGGTGGTGAGCCGGGCATCGGCACCCATCGTCTCGATCGCCTTCTGGGCCGAGTGCAGATTGCCGATCCCGTAGTCGAGCACGGCGACCAACGGCCGAACCGGGCCTGGCTCGTATCGGGTCACAGCACGCCCTTGGTCGATGGCACGCCGCCTGCACCGTCGATCCGCACGGCGTCGCGCAACGAGCGCGCCAGACCCTTGAACGTCGCCTCGATGATGTGGTGCACGTTGCGACCGCGCACCAGCTCGACGTGCAGCGTCATGGCGGCAGCGTTGGCGAACGACGCGACGGCGTGTTCCGCCAACTGCGGGTCGAACGGAGGATCGCCGAGCGGCAATACCTCGGGCATCGGCACGATCCACTCGACATGTGCCCGACCCGACAGGTCGAGGGCGATGTCGACCAACGCCTCGTCGAGTGGGTAGCGCCCACTTGCGAATCGGCGAATACCCGCCTTGTCGCCGAGCGCCTCGCGGAACGCCTCCCCGATCGCGATCCCGACATCTTCGACGGTGTGATGGGTGTCGATGTGGAGATCGCCCTCGGCCTGCACGCTGAGATCGAACCCGCCGTGCCGTCCGAGCTGATCGAGCATGTGGTCGTAGAACGGGATGCCGGTCGACACGGCGGTCCGGCCGGTGCCGTCGAGATCGATCGACACCTCGATCGAGGTCTCCTTGGTCGAGCGGCTGCGGATGGCTGTTCGGCTCATGATGGTTCCTTCTCGGAGGGGCCGGCAATGGAGGGGCCGGCCAACACCTCGGAGAGCGCCGTCAGGAAGGCGTCGTTCTCCTGCGGCGCGCCGACCGTGACGCGAAGACAATCGGCGAGCCGCGGCCACCCCGAACAGTCCCGAACGAGCACGCTGCGATCGAGCAGACCCTGCCACACCACCCGCCCGGGGATCGCCTGCGGCCTGAACAGGATGAAGTTGGCAGCGCTGGGGGTGACATCGATCGCCATCGCCGCCATCGAGGTCGATAGGCGCTGACGCTCGGCAACGATCTGCTGCACGCCCGCCTCCATGTCGTCGATGAACCGCAGCGCCAGCCTGCCGGCGATCTGCTTGGCGGCATCGAGATGGTACGGCAGCACCACCTTGTCGAGCTCGCTGATCAACCACGTCGGGCCGATCGCGTACCCCAGTCGCACTCCCGCCAGGCTCCACGTCTTGGAGAACGTTCGTGTGACGACGAGCGGGCGTTGCTCGTCGAGCATCGAGAGCGCCGACCAGTCAGCGAATTGGGCGTATGCCTCGTCGGCCACGACCACACCCGAGCTGAGCCGCAGCAGTTGTTCGATGCGATCGAACGGCTCGACCAGTCCGGTCGGGTTGTTGGGCGACGTCAGGAACGTCACGTGCGGCCGTGCCGTGCCGACGACCCGCCGCATCTCCGCCGGGTCGAGGGTGAAATCCGGCTGCCGCTCGCCCTCGACGACGGTCGACCCGACGACGCGGGCGATCTGGGCGTGCATCTGGTAGGTCGGCTCGAACGTGGCAACCGTGCGCCCGGCGCCGGCGTAGGTCAGCAGGATCGTCTGCAGCACCTCGTTCGAGCCGTTGGCGGCGAACACCATGTCGGGCGACACGCCGTGGAAGTCGGCGATCGCTTCGCGCAAACCGGTCGCCTGGCGATCGGGATACCGATGCCAGTCGACACGCGACAGCTCGGCGGCGAACGCGTCGCGCCACGCCGCCGGCGGCGCAAGCGGAGACTCGTTGGTGTTCAATCGGACGCGTACGTCGACCTGGGGCGAGTGATAGCCCTCGAGGGCACGGAGGTCGTCGCGGACCGGGATCACGAGGGCAGGCTACCGACCAGTTCGCGGCGAATCGGAATAGGTTGGGATGGATGCCAAGCCGACCCGCCAGCTCCAGCCCCACCTCCGCCGCCGCTGAACTGCACGTCATCTCCGACACCGTCGAACGTCAGCGCGAGCGGGTCGCCGCCATCGCCGAACCGTTTCTGGGCACCGAACGCGAAGACATCGTGGCCACGGTGCTGGAAGCCGAACGCCAACTGCTGATCGCCGTCCGAGCGTTGCGGCGAGCGATCAAGTCGCTCGAACGCTGACGCGCCGCACCGCAATGCCATCCGAAAACGGGGATGACCCTCCGGTAAACCGGAGGGTCATCAAACCCGTGAGCAGGCCGGGCGGCGGATCCCAGCGCATGCTGCAAACCAGGTGGCGGGAACCTGGATGTGACTATCTTCACAGCCGAAGCATGCGGGGGCAACCATCCCCGCCAATTTGTGCGAACATTTCGTGAAGCTTGAACGAATCTGACAATTGACCGTCACCGCAAGGTCGACGACGGGCAGAAGTCCTCGAGCACGCAGTCGCCGCAGTCGGGTGTGCGAGCGAAGCAGACCCGGCGCCCGTGCAGGATCATCCGAAGACCGAAGTCGCTTCGCTCACGCTCGGGGAGCAACCCGTCGAGATCACGTTCGATCTTCACCGGATCGTCGTGCTCGGTCAGACCGAGCCGGTTCGCCAATCGTTTGACGTGGGTGTCGACGGCGATGCCCGGCAACCCGAACACGACGGCCCGCATCACGTTGCCGGTCTTGCGTCCGACACCGGGAATCGTCACGAGGTCAACCAGCTCCGACGGCACCTCACCGTCGAAACGCTCGATCAGTGCCTGACCCATTCCGATCAGGTTGCGTGTCTTGGAGGCGTAGAAGCCGGTCGTGCGCACGATCTCCTCCACGTCGGAGGGATCGGCCTGCGCCAGTTCGTACGGTGTCGGGTACCTGGCGAACAGCGCAGGGGTCACCATGTTGACTCGGGCATCGGTGCACTGGGCAGACAGGATCGTGGCCGCCAGCAGCTCGTACGGGCTGGTGTGGTCCAGTTCGCACAACGCCTCGGGATAGTCCTCCGCCAAGCGAGCGGCGACCTCACGGGCTCGCCCTTTCGGGGACCGGGGCCGCTTTCGCCGACGGGGCTCGCTCTGATCTGGTGCTGTCGTGACGCCCATCGCCAGCCGACACTAGGGCTGGAGGAAGCCGAATCCGCGCCCGGCCACGGCACCTCATCGACGCCGCCGGGTACCCTGCAGCTGATGCGGGTCGTGGAGATCATTCGCCGTCCGGGCGTCGCCGAACGCCAACGACTGATCGCATTCATCGACGAGATGACCGATCTGCTCGGCGTCAGGCCACTCAGCGACCACTTGTGGCTCGACCTCAACAACGAGCACGGCGACGGATTCCTCGTCGTCACCGTCGCTGACGACGGCGGAATCCTCGCACTGGCACAGATCTCGACCGCCAACGACTCCGCTTCGCTCGAAGCGATCGTGCGACGCGACCTCGCCGACGCAACCAGCGTTCGCAATGACGTGATCGAAACGGCGGTCGACAGTTTCCGTCGCGGCGGTGGCGGCAAATTGCTCTGGTGGGTCGACGACGCAGGCGAATCGGAACGGGATCTCGCCGAACGGATCGGGCTGAGTCTTGATCGAGAACTGCACGAGATGCGGCGCCGGCTACCCATCGAACAACACGCCGGCATCAGCTCCCGATCCTTCGTTCCCGGAGTTGATGAGCAGGCGTGGCTCGACGTCAACAATCGTGCCTTCGCCGATCACGGCGAACAGGGCGGATGGACACGCGACACGCTGGCAACCCGCATCAGCGAACCGTGGTTCGATCCGGAAGGATTCCGACTGCACGAGGTCAACGGTCGGTTGGCGGCGTTCTGCTGGACGAAGCTGCACACAGACAGGGAACCGGTGCTGGGAGAGATCTACGTGATCGCTGTCGACCCCGACTTCCACGGACGCGGCCTCGGCAGGCAGCTGACCCTGGCGGGTCTCGACTCGATCGCTGCCAGGGGTGTGACCACAGCAATGCTGTACGTCGACGCCGACAACGTCGCAGCGGTCGGGCTGTACGAGCGTCTCGGTTTCACGATCCACCGCACGCGCCAGGCGTTCGCCGGCGACCTGCACGAACCACTGGCCGGAGAGGGAGCACGATGAGCAGCACCGAAATCGAACCACTACCGCGATGGAGCGTCGCCGACGTGCACGAGGGGCTCGACGCCCGCAGCTTCACCGATGCCTTGGAACGAATCGGCGCCGGTGCTCAGCGGCTGGTGGCGTTGTTCGACGAACATGATGTGCGCGCCGTCGAGGCGCGACCGATCACCACGGCCGACGGCGAATCCGCCGATGCGGTGATCGCCGCCTTCAACTCGTTCATCACCGACTTCAGCGAGCTCGAAGCTGTCGTGTACTCGAAGATCACCACCGACTCACGCAACCAGCGGGCCCAGACGATCGCCAGCCAACTCGAGGTCCACGAGGCGAACGTCAGCCCGCTGCTGGCGCGCCTCGCCGACTGGGTACACGCCTTGGGCGTCGCCGAACTCGCTCGTGTCAGCGCCGAAGTGGCGCAACACGAAGGCCCGCTGACGCGCCTCGACGATCGCGCCGCCCACCAGATGACCGAGGCCGAGGAGGGCCTGTACGCCCAGCTCAGCACGACCGGGTCGGGTGCATGGGGTCGGCTCCAGAACGACCTCACATCTCAGCTCACCGCCGAGGTCGAGTTCCCCGACGGACGCACCGAGTCGATGCCGATGCCGGCCGTTCGAGGGTTGGCCACCGACACCGATCCCGGCGTCAGGAAGGCCGGCTACGACGCCGAAATGCAGGCGTGGCCTCGCGTCGATACATCGATTGCCGCCGCCATGAACGCGATCAAGGGCGAGGCCAACACGGTCAACGGACGTCGTCATTGGGACAGTCCGCTCGACGCCTCGCTGTTCGCCAACAGCGTCAGCCGCGCCACGTTCGACGCCATGCAGTCGGCCGTGGCGGCATCGCTGCCGGACTTCCGCAGATGGATGCGGGCCAAGGCACGACTGCACGGTCACGCCGGAGGCCTGCCCTGGTGGGACCTCGAGGCACCGCTCCCGCACGTCGCCTCGTCGATCTCGTGGAACGACGGTATCGACTGGGTCCGTGACGCGTTCGCCACGTACAGCGATCAGCTGGCGGGTCTGGTCGACCGTGCACTCGGTGAGCAATGGATCGACGCCGAACCACGCGAGGGCAAGACCGGCGGCGCCTTCTGCATGTCGTTCACCGGCGATCGTTCGCTGGTGTTGCTGAACTGGGCCGGGTCTGTCAACTCCGCCCAGACCACCGCCCACGAACTCGGCCACGCCTACCACAACACCACGCTGGGCGGACGTACGGCACTCCAGAAGCGGGTGCCGATGGCGCTCGCCGAGACGGCCAGTATCTTCTGCGAGACGCTCGCCGTCGAGGCCGGTCTGAGCCGGCTCGAAGGCCCCGAGCGACTGGCCCTGCTCGACGTCGATCTGGCCAGCTCGAACCAGATCGTGGTCGACATTCACTCACGGTTCCTGTTCGAATCGGAGGTGTTCGCCCGCCGACGGAGCGGCACACTCGGCGTCGACGAGCTCAACGAGCTGATGCTGCAAGCCCAGACCGACGCGTACGGCGACGGCATCGATCTCGACACCCGCCACCCCCATATGTGGATCCTGAAGCCGCACTATTACGGGTCGCACTTCTACAACTGGCCCTACACCTACGGTCTGCTGTTCGGGCTCGGGCTGTACGCCCGGTACCAGGCCGACCCCGAGCGGTTCCGGATCGGATACGACGATCTGCTGTCGCGAGCCGGCATGGACACCGCCGAGCAGCTCGGGGCGGCGTTCGGGCTCGATGTCACCGATATCGATTTCTGGACGGCCAGCCTCGATGTGTGCCGCAGTCGCATCGATCAGTACGAACAGCTGGCCGCCGAACTGCCGGCCGACCCGGGGTGAGCATGCTGACCCGCTACGACGTCACCCGCCAGCAGCTCGCAGAGGTGCTCGATGGCACACCCCGGTATCGGGTCGATCAGGTCTGGAGCGGCTTGTACGACCACTGCACCGAGCCCGACGAGTGGACCAATCTGCCCAAGACACTCCGCGCCGACCTCGCCGAGCGATTGCCGAGCGCGCTCACGCCCGTCACCGAGTCGGTCAGCAAGAACGGCGACACGATCAAGTTCCTGTGGGAACTCGACGGTGGCAGCCGGGTCGAGACGGTGCTGATGCTGTATGCCGACCGAGCCACGGTGTGTATCTCGAGCCAGGCGGGTTGTGCGATGGCATGCGGCTTCTGTGCAACCGGCCAGGCCGGGTTCACCCGCCACCTCACCACAGGGGAGATCGTCGAGCAGGTCGCGATGGCCAGCCGTCATGCCCGCAAGGCCGGCCGTCGGGTCTCGAACGTCGTGTACATGGGTATGGGCGAACCGATGGCCAATGAGGCACGGGTGTGGGACTCGGTCGAACGCATCCACGGCGATTTCGGGCTGTCGGCTCGCCATATCACGATCAGCACGGTCGGGCTGATTCCCGGTATCCGCAAGCTCGCCGAACGACCGCTGCCGGTCAACCTCGCCGTGTCCCTGCACGCCGCCAACGACACGCTGCCGCGACGAGTTGGTGCCGATCAACAAGCGTTACCCGATCGATGATCTGATCGCGGCCTGCTCCGACTACCTCGCGGTTCGCAACCGGCGGATCAGCTTCGAGTGGGCCATGATCGAGGGGGTCAACGACCGCGATCGCGATGCCGCCGAACTGGCCGGCCTGTGTCGCCGTCTGCGCCCACGCGCCCACGTCAACCTGATTCCGCTCAACCCGACCCCGGGGTACCCCACCAGAGGCACCTCGCTCACACACGTCCACGAGTTCCGCGATCTGCTCGAATCGCTCGGGGCCAACGCCACCGTGCGACAGAATCGCGGCACCGAGATCGATGCCGCCTGCGGTCAGCTCGCCGCCGGCCAGCCGGTCACGATCGGGCGCACGCGGGGTCAGGCAACGGGTGTCGACTGATCACGGCTCGACACGATCGAGGTAGGTCGGGTTGGCGACCAGGAGCTTGTCGCGGACGCTGTCCCACACAGCTGACCTGACCTCGTCGAGACGGTTGTCGAGGTCGCCGGAGCGGATCGCCGCCGCCAGCTCGTGATCGCTCGTGACGCCGAGCCGTTCGAGTCGTTCGCGGTGGCGCTCGGCCTGGGCCGGACCGAGCTCGATCTCGCGTTCGACCATCGCCAGCACGTTGGCAGCGACGCGGGCGTGAAACCTGCTGACCGGCATCGAGCCAGGCAGGACGTCGCGCTCGAGCCACCCTCGTACCGCCTCCACCAGCTCGGCCGCCGACGGTGAGTCGTGAGGAATCGTCACTGCGCCCACCTCCCCTCGAGCGCCAGGAACAGATCGTGTTCGGTTTCGCACACCCGTCGTCCGATCGCCGCCAGTTCGTGGCTGCGCACGACACCCGAGGTGTGGGCGTACGCCTGGGTGACACAGATCATTCCCCATCTCAAGATGGCAGAGACCTCCCACCAACGCACGACCTCGGGGTCGACCTCGACACCGGCTTCGTCACCGTAGGCAGCGAACAGTTCGTCCCTTCGACCGACACCGGCGACAGGCAACGCCGACCCGAAACGCCATGCCGGTGCGCACAGCCATCCCAAGTCCTCCATCGGGTCGCCGAGGTGAGCCATTTCCCAGTCGATCACGGCCTGCAGGCCTTCGGCGTCGACGATCACGTTTCCCAACCGATAGTCACCGTGAACCACCGTGACAGCGCCGGATGGCGGTGGTCGATGTTGCACGAGCCACGCGAACGCCAGCTCGAAGGCCGGGTGTGGTTGGCCGATCTCGTCGAGCCGTTCTCGGAGCGCGCCGGTTGGGTCGGCCGGCACCAACCCGGTCGTGTGATCGGCATCGATGCGATGGATCCTGGCCAGTGCTCGACCGAGCTCACCGGTCAGTCGGCACCGCGCCGACTCGTACGTGTCGTCACGCAGGATCTTGCGAGCGATCGTCTCGCCGGTGATGTGGCGCGTGATCATGGTCGCCCCACCAACGTCGGCACCGCCATCTCCGTCGATGTAGGCCAGCACCTCGGGAACCGGGACATCGGCGGTTCGGGCAGCGCCCAACACACGGGCCTCGATCGACATGTCTCGCACGTCACCGGCACGTTGTCGTTGCACGACGACCCTCAACCCGTCGACCGCACAGGTCCACGTATCGCGCGAGGCGCCACTCGTCAGTCGGGCAAGGTCGGTGACCGAACCACCCAACGCAGCACCGACGACCGCTTCGATCTGGTCGTGCGCTGAGCTTTCGTCGGCAGCCATACCGACAGGTTGGCGGGTCAGCAGCCGGCGGCCCGCACCGAAGGATACGGATTCATCGGTACGCCACCGTTCGGTCGAATCTCGAAGTGCAGGTGCGGCACACCAGTGGCGTTGCCGGTGTCGCCGACGTAGCCGATCACGGCGCCCTGCTCGACACGACCTCCGACACCTTCGTAGCCACTCAGGTGGGCGTAGTAGTACCGGTTGCCGTTGTCGCCCTGCAGCGAGATCGTGATGCCACCGAGCACGTTGGGGCGTTGGGTGACGAAGCCACCGATGATGGCCTGCAACGGGGTGCCGGGGGCGGCCAGCATGTCGACGCCCTGATGGCGACGCCCACCGCTGCGCGGCGCGCCCCATGTGTCTCCGTACGCGGACGTGCCCTGGATCGGGCAGATCATCGTGCGGTCGAGATAGCCGGCACCGGCGGCACGCGGGTTGGTCCCCGCACCGCCACCACCGGTACGACCCCCCGCCTCACCACCGCTGACCCCCTGATTGCCGGTCGTGTTGCCGTCGGACGAACCAGCCGACAGCGGAACGACCGCACCACCGCCGCCGACACCGGCGACGCGAGCCGATTCGGCCCGACGCCGCTCGAGCTCGGCGAGCTGGCGCGCCTGTTCGAGCTGCTGCGCGGCAAGGGCCGCTGCAACCGCCTCGTCCTGGAGGCGCTGGCCCTCGACCTCGCGGAGCCGGTCGACTTCTCCCTCGGCTTCGGCCTGCAGCTCGACCAGCTCGACCTTCTGCCGCTCGAGTGCCGCCTCGGTGCTGCCGAGCTCGGCCTCCTTGTCGCGCAGACGCGCACGAGCCTCGTCGTAGTCGTCGAGTGTGGTCGCCCCCGATTCTGCGACGACCGTGGCCAGTACATCGCCGTGCAGTTGTTCGGTCGGAGCCCGCAGATCGGTCAGGATCGGGATCCCCGACGCACCACTCGTGACGAAACGGCTGATGGCCACGAACTCGACCGCCCGCTTGAGCGAGTCGACCTCGTCGGCCAGGTCGCCCAACTCGATCTGCAGCCGTTCCTGTTCGAGCAACAGCAATTCCAGGCGGGATTCGGCGGCGAAGAAGTCCTCGGCGGCCTGATTCGCCCGTTCTCTGGCAGCGGCGATCTCGCGTGCGGCCTGCTGGGCGGCGTCGTCGTCGGTCTGGGCAACGACCGGCGCGGTGGCGCCGACCAGCAACGCAGCACCGGCCAGCGCTGCCAGCAACCTTCGAACCGCCAAATTCATACGGCGTGGAGCGTACCGTCTATTGCAGTTCGGTTACGGGCATGCCAGCTCGCTCGACGACGGATACACAGACGGTCGTGACCGATTCCACCACGAACGATTCGAGCGGCGGGGTCCACGACCGCCCACTCGAACTCGACCACATCGTGTTCGAACGTGAGGGTCGACGGATCCTCGACGACATCTCGCTCCACGTCACTCGCGGCCAGCACTGGCTGGTGCTCGGTGCCAACGGCAGCGGCAAGACCACCCTGTTGCGGATCGCCTCGATGTACGAACATCCTTCGTCGGGTTCGGTCCGAGTGCTCGGCGAGCAACTCGGCCGGACCGATGTGCGTCGATTGCGGCGCAGGGTCGGATACGCCTCCGCAGCACTCGGGGCCGACTTCCGCACTGCGCTCACGGCCACCGAGATCGTCATGACGGCCAAGTACGCCGCACTCGAGCCGTGGTGGCACGAGTACACCGACGAGGATCACCGGCAGGCCAAACGCTGCCTCACACGGATGGGGGTCGGCGACATGTCCGAGCGCACCCTCGGAACACTCTCATCGGGAGAGCAACAGCGCGTCTTCCTCGCTCGCACGCTGATGAACGACCCCGGCATCTTGCTGCTCGACGAACCTTCGGCCCGGCTCGACCTCGGCGGTCGCGAACAACTCGTGGCCGCACTCGCCGACCTGGCAGCCCATCAGGATGGGCCACCGTTCGTGCTGATCACACACCACGTCGACGAGGTCCCCGAGGGTGTCACCCACGCTCTGCTGCTGCGAGATGGCCGAGCCGTGGCGCAAGGTCCGATCGACGAAGCGCTGACCGAGGCGTCGCTGAGTGACTGCTTCGACATGCCACTGTCACTCGAGCGTCGGACGGACGGGCGCCTCGAGCGCGTGGGCTCGCCGCTGACCAGCTGGACCAACTCGACACGTCCACGCCTGATCTCCTGATCGAGCACCTTCTCCAAGAGCCCACCGGTCCACAGCGCGCCGTCGTAGGCGAGATCCATGGTGAGCCGTGTGTGTCGATCTGGAAGCGCCTCGAGCTCGGCCCGCAGCGTCCAGCCGGCATGGGTGCGACCGTCGATCTCTGCCCGCTCGAACACCACCAGTTCGTCGTGCACCACGTGCGACCGCTGCATCCGGAGCTGCTTCGAACGGGCGAACGGCCCGATCCGCGCCCGCAATTCGACCGACCACGCCGGGCGCCCGTCATCGGGTGCCGGATCGGTGACCGGCTCGGCCGTGTGCACCAGACCCAACCAGGCGGGGTACGCCGCCAGATCGACCACGTAGGGAAACACGGCGGACGGCGGGGCGGGAACGACGACCGATTCACGGGTGCGCATGACGTTCAGGGCTTCGGGCGGTCGGTGCCACGGAACGCCCGCGCCAGCAGCGGGCTGTCGACCCGCAACAACCCGCCGAGATCGTCACTCTCGTCGAATTCGGGTTGCCACGGTCCGGCCATCTCGTCGTCGACCCGAGCGGGATCGCCGCCGAGGGCGGGACGCTCGATCTCGGCCGTGCCGTCGATCTGCATCTGTTCGGGCTGCGGGGTGTCAGGAGGCTGGGCACGACGTCGCCTCGGTGTGCCGGCCGGCGGCCGGCGTGAGACGAGCGGGCGCGTGCTGAACAGCCTCGGGATCGGTTCGCGTCGGTCGTCGAGGGTCCACCCTCGAGGCACGATCATCGCGTCGGCGTGTCGCTGACACAGCAGGCTGGGGTCGACGTTGGGCGCCTCGTTGATCGGAGCGATCCAGAACAGTAGGTCCTCGGGCACCATTCCGTATGCGACGGCGCCGCGCTCCGAACACCCTGGTCGCCCACACAGCCTCACCACGACATGAATCTACCCTGCGTCACCGCTGCACAAGAGGTCTTCGGCGGCGGGCCGTCCCGTGTGATTGCAGGCGACGGTCAGTCGGGTGGCATGTAGGGCTTGTCGTGCTCGGGCGGCTGCTGCTCGATCGTGGGCTTCTCGATCACGTGGAATCGGCGTCCGGTGATGATGTCGGGCGTGACCCGAACGATGTTCGGCTTGGTCGACGCGTGCCACGGGAACAGCGGTAGATCGTCGGCATCGAAGTACTCGAGCATGTGCTCGATCTCGCGCGCGTAGCCCTTCACGACAACACTCCACGCGTCGCCGGCGATCGGGTCGTAACCGTCGATCTCGAATGCCACACCCCTGCCGAGCACCGCTGCCGCCAGCTTCGTGCCGGCAGCCGTGCGGAACACGATGTTCTCGCCGTCGACGAGGTAGTTGATCGGAAAGATGTCGGGGTGATCGGCGATCGACACGGCGAGCCGGCCGACTTCCTCGCGACGGAGCAGGCTCCAGCACTCGGCGACACCGAGGTCTTGCATGCCGTCCGGGAGCCAGTGAGGGGTGTCAGGGCGGTCGTCGCTGGTCATGCCACAGCTTTCGCGCGGGAGCCGCGATTGCAAGGGGAAAAGGTCCCCGCACATGGCCAGAACCCACCCTGCAGCCCGGCGGGCGGGTTCCCGGGGTGGACATCACGACACGGTTCTCGATCGTTCCGCAACGTGTTCGCTGCACCGAGACCGAAGCCTGCGTGGCGTGTGAACGGCCCCCGGAGGGTCGTGCACGGCGGCGAACAGCGCCCACGAGGAGCGTCAGCGACGGTCAGCAACGGGAAGCGACGTGAAGCGACGTGACAACGTGTTCGCTGCACCGAGACCGAAGCCTGCGTGGCGTGTGAACGGCCCCCGGAGGGTCGTGCACGGCGGCGAACAGCGCCCACGAGGAGCGTCAGCGACGAAGTGGGCGATATTGGACTCGAACCAACGACCCCTGCCGTGTGAAGGCAGTGCTCTAACCATCTGAGCTAATCGCCCTTGTGCGGACCGCAGACTAGCACCGCGCGACCTCAACCACTCCGTCCCGACGGCAACAGTGTGCCCGTCCACGAAGCACCTCCGAAGGGCAACGCCAAGCATTGGAATCGCCCGCCCAAGCGGTTCCAGGACTCCTCGGTCGGGGCGATCGGAATCAGCCCGAACCGGTCCCCGACCAGCGACAACGCATCGAGGCAGCGCCGGTCGGCCTGGTCGAACAGCTCGGCGTCGGGCGGGTACTCGAGATCGCCATCGGGGTTCAGCTCGCCCACCAGAACGACCTGCACCTGATGGTCCTCGTCGCAATCGACCAGATCGACGCGGGACAGGATCTCCACGCTCTGTCGCGAAGCGTCGGACGACGGCATCTCGAGGTCGAAGCAATCACCCAGTTCGAGTTCGGCGACAGCGGTACCGGATCGGCCGCCGGCGACGAACAACGCCACGACGCCCACCACGATCACCGCGGCGACCGCACCGGCCAATCCGAGCAGCGGGCGCATCAGGCCGACGAACGCATCAGTCGAACGGGATACACGCCGTGCCCAGGCCGAGCCGGTCGCGGTGGGCGGCCATCTGGGCAGGGCAGGACGCACCCGTCGGTAACAGCAACTCGACGACGATGTCCGCATCGGTCTTCGTGCAGGCGATCTCCCTGGCATCGCCGTTGGCCTCGATCTGGACGCATGAGCCCGAGCGGATGATGCCGTCGGGAGGCTCGTCGGAAGGTGGGTCGTTGAAGGCGGCGGTGATCAGGACCAGGGCCGATCCGATCACGGTGGCGACACACATCAGTTTCCAGGGGACGCGGGCCGGTCCGGAAGGGGCCAGACGGGAGGGTCGCGGCGCGACCAGCGGGTCCGCCGACCGGTGCTCGGGACTGGTGTCGACGCGATCCGACACCGGCGAGGCCGGTCCGGCGCCGACGAGTGAGCGGTCGTACAACGCTCGACGGCCCGGCTCGCCAAGTATTCGATACGCCTCGTTGACCGCCGCCATCGTGTCGGCACCGTCGGCGTCACTGCCGGTGCGATCCGGGTGGAGGTGGCGCGCCCGCTGGCGGTACGCCGAGCGGATCGTTGCGAAGGAAGCGTCGCCCGGAACCCCGAGCACGTCGTAGTGCGTTGCGATCACCACAGCGTAGGGCCTCAGGGTGGCCCCGAAGACGCCACCGTGACCGGCGATCGCGCTCGACAAACGTGGTCGGTCCGTCGCTGCTGGCTGCTGGTTGCTCGCTGCGAAAATCTCGTGGCCGGAGGACACTGCCAGTCAGCGCATCCTCCGGCCACGTAGCGTCACACGATGTTCCCGCGGACGAACGGGACCACAACCGTCGTCCACATGTGGTCGCTAATGCGACAATGCTAGTCGCGAACAGGTGTTATCGACACGCACCCCCAGGGATTTCCGAAATCTGAACAGCAAGCGATGACCTATCGCGGCACCGATTCGCGCCGGGCGGCACGGTCGAGAATGCCCCAGCGAGGTCTCAGTAGCCGGCGTCGAGGTCGATCGGACCGAGCAGGTCTTGGCCGTCGGCGAAACGCCGCACGTTGGCCTCGACCCGAGCAGCCAGCAGTGGGCGCGCCATCTCCGGGGTCGTGCCGGTGTGGGGGGTGATGATGCAGTTCTCCATCTGCCACAGGGGGTGACCGTCCGGCAACGGCTCTGGATCGGTGACCTCCAGCCCGGCTCCACCGATCTTCCCCTCCCGCAACGCCTCGACCAGATCGTCGGTCACGACGTGGCCTCCTCGAGCGACGTTGACCAGCCAGGCGTGCGACTCCATCAGTTCGAGTTCGTCGCGGCCGATCAGACCTGCGGTATCCGGGGTGAGCGGAAGCGCCAGGACGACCAGGTCGGCGCCCGGCAGCGAGTCGGCGTATCGATCGGCCTCGAGCACCACGTCGACTCCGTCCATGTGCTGGACGTTCGAGCGCACCACGGTGATGTGGCAGTCGAACGACTGCAGCAGCCGAACCAGTGACTCGGCGATTCCACCACCGCCGAGGATCGTGACGCGTGCGCCGATCAGGCTGTGGCCGAGCGGACCCGACCACGAGCTGGCGCGGGCGTAGGTGCCGAGACCGCGCAGGCCCGCCAGGCCGAGCGCCAGAGCGAGCTCGGCGACGGGGGCGGCATACACGCCTTTGCCGCAGGTCCAGGTGCGCTGTCGGTCGAGGTGCGGCAGGAAGTTCTCGATACCGGCGAACGGCAGCTGCACCCACGTGGCCCCAGGAGCCTCGGCGAGCGCCGTCACGAGCCCCGCCGGATCGTGAGCATCGGCCCAGATGATCGCATCGCACTCGCCCAACGACACCAGTTGGCCGCCACCGTCGGCGATCGCCGTCGCCAGCCACTGCGGCCCCGGTTCGGGCGCCAATGCGATCTTCGGAACCTCGGGTGTGGTCATGGTGGCGAGAGGCTATCGCCTCGACCGGCGACCGATCGGCTGCGGGCGACGAGGATCAGCTCTCGAGGTTGGCCATCACGTGCTTGATGCGGGTGTAGTCGTCGAGGGCGTAGGTCGAGAGGTCCTTGCCGTACCCCGACTTCTTGTAGCCGCCGTGCGGCATCTCCGCGACGAGCGGGATGTGGGTGTTGATCCACACACAACCGAAGTCGAGCCGCTTGGCCATCCGCATGGCCCGACCGAAGTTGGTGGTCCACACGCTGGAGGCGAGCCCGTAGTCGACACCGTTGGCCCAGGCGACGGCCTGCTCTTCGTCGCTCGAACTGCTGCACGGTGATGACCGGGCCGAAGATCTCGCGCTGGATCATCTCGTCGTCCTGGTGCAGGTCGGCGACGACGGTCGGTTCGAGGAAGTACCCGGTGTCGCCGATCCGGTGACCGCCGGTGGTGATCGAGGCATGGTCGGGCGTTCGCTCGAGGAAGCCCTGCACATGCGCCAGCTGGTTGGCGTTGTTGACCGGGCCGAACAACACATCCTCGGCATCGGGGCCGCCGACGCCGGTGGCCTTGGCCTGTTCGGTGAGTGCATCGACGAAGTCCCGGTACACACCGGGGGCGGCGATCACGCGGGTCGCAGCGGTGCAGTCCTGTCCGGCATTGAAGTAGCCGGCCACGGCGATGCCCTCCGCCGCCGCTGCGATGTCGGCATCGTCGAACACGACCACCGGGGCCTTGCCGCCGAGTTCGAGGTGCACCCGCTTGAGGCTCTTGGAGGCCGCCTCGGCAACCTGCATGCCGGCCCGCACCGACCCGGTGACCGACACCATCGCCGGGGTGTCGTGATCCACCATCGCGCGACCGGTGTCGCGGTCGCCGCAGATGACGTTGAGCACGCCCGGCGGCAGGAACTTCAGCGGCGATCTCGGCGAGCACACCGGTCGTCGCCGGGGTCGTGTCGCTCGGCTTGAGGACGACGGTGTTGCCCGCCGCAATCGCCGGGGCGAGCTTCCAGACGGCCATCATCATCGGGTAGTTCCACGGCGCCACCTGGGCGCAGACGCCGACCGGCTCGCGCCGGATGAACGAGGTCATGTTGGCCATGTACTCGCCGGCGGCCTTGCCCTCGAGGTTGCGAGCGGCACCGGCGAAGAACCTGATCTGGTCGGCCATCGGAGCGATCTCCTCGCCGCGGTGCACCTCGTACGGCTTTCCGGTGTTCTCGCATTCGAGGTGCATCAGCTCGTCACCACGCTCCTCGATCGCGTCGGCGATCCGGATCAATGCAAGCGCCCGCTCGGACGGGGTCGAGTCGCGCCATCCCTCGAACGCCGCAGCCGCAGCCGACATTGCGGCGTCGACATCGGCCTGCCCCGACAGCGCCGCCTCGGCGTACTGCTCGCCCGTGCTGGGGTTGATGATCGGAGTGGTCTGACCGTCGCTCGCATCGACCCACTCACCGTTGACGAAGTTCTTGAAGGCCTTCATCCCGCCAGGTGTAGCAGATCGCGGACGACTCCGTCTCCACGGCTCCCGGCAGCTCGCGAACACGCGACCCGTGTCGACCGGGTGGCGCTGATCTCCTACGATGCCCACACGAGTCGTCACCCTGGCGGCGCATCGAAACAGGAGCCGCTCCTATGCAAGACATCGTCGTCGGGATCGATCGATCCGAAACTGCTCTGAGGGCCGCCGACAAAGCAGCCCGGATCGCTGCCGGGCTGAACGCCAATCTCCACATCGTGATGTGCGCCGAAAAGGGTAAGCCCACCACCATGCATGTCGGAGGCGACAGCTTCCACAGCGATTGGCTGTCGGAAGCCCAGCAGTACCTCGCCGACGTCGGGCGCAAGTTGCCGCACGACTCGATCACGACCATGGTCGGTCAGGGAGATCCGGGCAAGACCCTGTGCGAGGAAGCACAACGCCTCGACGCATCAGCGATCGTGGTCGGCAATCGTCGTGTCCAGGGTGTCTCCAGGTTGCTCGGCTCGGTCGCCAATGAGGTCCTGCGCCGTGCCCCGTGCGATGTCATCGTGGCCAACACGTTCGACGACTGACACACCAGCGTCGCCGTGTGTTCAATCGGCGACGACGCGGAGCAGCAGTTTGGTTTCCGTTCGGGCGACACCGGCATCGGCACGCAGCCAGCGGATGAACGCGTCAAGACCCTCGGCGCCTTCACACTCGACGAGGATCGAGTAGTCGGAGGTGCCCGTCACGTAGGCGGCGAAGGTGACCTCGTCGCGCTGCGCCAGGCGGCGTTCGAACTCGTCGGCGTGATCGCCGGGCCCGAGACTGGCATCGACGACCGCCCGCACGGTTCGGCCGAGCGCCGCCGGATCGACGCGCACTCCATATCCGTCGATCACGCCGTCGCGCTCCATCCGGCGCACACGGTCGGCGGCGGACGTCGGCGAGAGATGAACGAGATCCCCGAGATCCCGCCAGCTGATTCGTGCGTTGTCACGAAGTATTCCGAGAATTCGACGGTCGATTCTATCGATTGCACCCGATTCAAGCGCCATCAGCTCATTCTGCCAGATATCTCCCTCGCACACGGGGTGCAACCGTGGCAAAGATGTGTACATGGCCTCACCCGTGATCAGCACCGTCGGTGTCCCGAAGGAAATCAAGACCGCCGAACACCGCATCGCGCATGACCCCGGACGGGGTACGCGAACTCGAACGTCACGGGATCAACGTGTACGTCGAGGCCGGGGCCGGTGAGGGCGCCTCGATCAGCGACGACGACTTCCGCGCCGTCGGGGCCGACATCGTGCCGACCGCCGCCGACGCGTGGGCCCAGCAGATGGTGATCAAGGTCAAGGAACCCAAGCCGGAGGAATTCGGCTTCCTGCGGCCCGACCTCACGCTGTTCACCTACCTCCATCTCGCCGCCTACCCGGCCGTCGCCAAGGCGCTGATCGATACGGGTGCCACCGGGATCGCCTACGAAACCGTGCAGTCCGTCGATGGGGCGCTTCCGCTGCTGGCACCGATGAGCGAGGTCGCTGGACGGCTCGCACCGCAGATGGGCGCCCACTGTCTCGAGCGTCACAACGGCGGACGCGGCGTCCTGATGGGCGGCGCTCCTGGCGTCCGGCCGGCCAAGGTCGTGGTGCTCGGGGCCGGCAACGTCGGCTGGAACGCAGCCTGGATCGCGGCCGGCATGGAAGCCGAGGTCGTGCTCGTCGACAAGAACCTCGATCGGCTGCGCTACGTCGAACAGATCCACAAGGGCCGGATCATGACGTTGGCGTCGAACCGTGGGGCGATCGAGCGGTCCGTGCTCGAGGCCGACCTCGTGATCGGCGCCGTGCTCGTCGCCGGCGGTCGTGCCCCCGTCGTCGTCGACGAGGAGATGGTCAAGGCGATGAAGCCACGCTCGGTGATCGTCGACGTCGCCGTCGACCAGGGTGGCTGCATCGAGACGATCCGGGAGACCACCCACGACGAGCCGACCTACGAAATGCACGGCGTGCTGCACTACGCGGTCGGGAACATGCCCGGGGCGGTTCCGCACACGTCCACGTACGCCCTCACGAACGCAACGCTCCCCTACATACTCGAAGTTGCCGTGCACGGAGCCGCCGGTGCGGCACGACGCGACCGTGCGCTGGCGCTCGGTGTGAACACACACGCCGGCCAAGTCACCAATGGTCCGGTGGCCGAGTTTCTCGGGGTCGCTGCCGTCGATCCCGTTGCGGCATTCGGCTGACCGCCGCACCGCTATCCTGCGCTCACCATGAGGACCACACTCGAGGCCCTGCTCGCGCTCGGCAGGCCGCTGCTCGCCGACGGCGCCGCCGGCACGAACTACTTCGGGATGGGGCTCGGGCCGGGCGAGCCACCCGAACTCTGGAATGTCGAGCAGCCCGACAAGGTGCGACATCTGCATCAAGCGTTCGTCGACGCCGGGGCCGACATCATCTTGACCAACACGTTCGGGTGCAATCGGTTCCGACTCGAGCTGCACAACGCCGAGGACCGGGCGACCGAGATCGCCAAAAGGGCGGCCGAGATCGCGTCCGAAGTTGCCACTGCGGCTCCGCGACCGGTCGTCGTGGCCGGATCGGTGGGTCCCACGGGCGAGCTCCTCGAACCACTCGGCTCGATGACCGAGCAGGGTGCGACAGAGGCGTTCATCGAGGAGATCGAAGGGCTGCGCGCGGGAGGTGCCGATGTCGCCTGGATCGAGACCAAGTCGGCCGCCCAGGAGATGCGGGCAGCGGCGCTGGCGGCGATCGAGGTCGGGCTTCCGTACACGGTCACTGCCTCGTTCGACACTGCCGGGCGCACCATGATGGGTCTCCGCCCGCCCGAGCTGGTCGCAGTCTTCGCAGACCTACCGATTCGACCGCTGGCGATCGGCGCCAACTGCGGGGTCGGTGCATCCGACCTGTTGCTCGCCATCCAGCAGATGCGACAGCCAGGCGTCGTGATCATCGCCAAGAGCAACTGTGGCGTCCCCCAGTTCCGAGGCTCGCAGATCGAGTACACCGGCAACCCCGAACTGATGGGTCAGTACGCCTCACTGGCCATCAACTCCGGGGCGACGATCGTCGGAGGCTGTTGCGGAACCTCGCCGACGCACCTCGTGCAAATGCGCCGCCAGATCGATCAGCACGAGCCGGGTGAGATGCCCAGTGCCGAGCAGATCATCGCCACCACCGGACCGCTCACCAACGCCGTGAACGTCGACGTCGACCCGAACGCCGAGTCGACGCCGCGCCGACGGCGCCGCCGCGACCACTAACGCGCTCACCAAGCTCGCTGGGGTCCGGGCCGGATCGTCGCCGAAAGTTCGGGCCTCCTAGGGTCGATCCATGGCACCGCTCGTCTCCGACATCGACATGCCCGATCTGACCGTGCTCGACGGGGCAGCCAGAACGGCCGACGAGCAGCGTGCCGAGGCAGCCGCCGCCGCCAACGAGTCGTGGATCGCACGCAACATGTTCGGCTACTCGATCCTGCACTACGAAGACGTCGTCGCCATGTTGCGCGACAAGCGCTGGCACAGCGCATCCGGCAAGATCCTCGAGATGTCGGGCATCGACAACCCCGAATGGCTCTCCCGCCGACGTCGCCCGTCGATTCTGTCGGCCGAGGGGGACGAGCACACTCGCCTGCGACGCCTCGTCGGGCCCGCCTTCTCACCTCGTCACGCCGATGCACTCCGTCCCTATATGCGCACCGTCGTGAACGAGTTGCTCGACACCTTCACCTCCCGGGGCGAGGCCGATCTGGCCGTCGACTTCTGCGAGCACTACCCGATCCCGATCATCTGTGAGCTGTTCGGCGCCCCCCAGCAAGATTGGCAGCTGTTCTCGAACTGGGCGACCGACATCTTCCGGATCTTCAACGGCAATCTCGAACAGGACATGCCGCTCATCTTCCGGGCCCAGGACGAGCTCGACACCTACGTCAGCGAGATCATCGAGCGCCGTCGGGCTACCCCGACCGACGATCTGATCTCATCGTTGATCGCCGCCGAGTCCGACGGCGACCGGCTGACCCACGAAGAGCTCGTGATGCTCTGCGAAGCGGTGCTGATGGCCGGCACCGACACCACCCGCAACCAACTCGGTTGCTCGGTGTCGCTGTTCGCCAACCATCCCGACCAGTGGCAGCTGTTGGCCGAGCGACCCGACCTGGCACCTCGCGCCGTCGAGGAAACGATGCGCTACTTCGGTGCCGTTCGCGGCACCGCCAGGTTCGCCAGCGTCGACATCGAGTACCGGGACATGCTGTTCCCTGCGGGCACGTTCATCGGGCCGTCGCTCGCCCAGGCCAACCGCGATCCGGCCGTGTTCGACGATCCCGGCCAGTTCGACATCACGCGCGAACCCTCCAACAAACCGCAGCTCACGTTCGGCTCCGGGATCCACTACTGCCTCGGAGCGGCGCTGGCGCGGGCCGAGCAGCAAGAGGCACTGGTGCTGATGGCGCAGCGCATGCCCGACCTGGAGCTGGCGGGAGAGATCACCTGGAAGCCGTCGTCGGTCGGCATCTTCGGGCCCGATCACCTCCCGATCCGGTTCACACCGACCTGAGTTCCACGGGCCTCGGCCGGCTGCACCTGGTTCGGAGCTGATCGAGCAGGCGGCTGCTGGTCGACCCGTTCCAGACCACGCATCTGGGGGCATCACCGAACAGTACAAGTGGGTTCGCAGCGAGGCAGCGAGAGACCACGGCGGATCGCACGTAGCGAAGCGTCAAGCGGTGCTTGCGAACAGCTGCGCTGGTTCGGCGGAGGGACCCGGCGGCGGGTCGGGCGGTCTCGGCCTCGGTCGCCGTCGATGGGGTTTTCGATTTGGTCCGTCGACGGTCTGCCACAGTGTGTCGTCGGGTCGGAGCCAGCTGACGACGCGGTGTTGGTCGATCTTCAGGTTCCAGCCGCCTTCGTGGACTTGGTGATGGTGGATCTCGCACAGCGGTAGCAGATTTGCCAGCACGGTCTTGCCGCCCTTGGTCCACCACACGATGTGATGGATGCGGCACTGCGAAAACGCCACTCGGCAGTGTGGGTGAGCACACGTCGAGTACATCGATGCGAGCTGACGACGCTGGGCACGGCTGGCGGTTCGCTGCTCGGCACACAGTCGATCGACGGTGCCATCTGGATTGACGACGACAGCGCTGATGATCGCTTCGCAACACAACCGCTGCATCGTCGACACCGGGACCGGATGCCCGTCGACGGTTTCGCACAACGTGTCGGCGTGACGACCATGGCACGCCGACTCGTGGTCGACGTGAACAACCAATTCGGGGACCCGATGAGCGGGTTGTCCGGCGCTGACTGCCGACATCACGGCTTCGATCCGGAGTTCGTCGAACGAACGCTGCTTGTTGGCCGGATCCTGGCGCAGGGTGGCGAGATGAGCGTCGATCACGCCGTGCAGTGAGGCGTCACGAAGCGGGTCGAGCGAGATCAACGTCTGCCTGATGCCGGTGTCACGATCGGTCCAACGTTTGATCTTCGACGCCTGCCGCTGCCGGTCGAGTTCGTCAGCGTCGCTGCCGGGACGGTGCGTCTCGCGGATCTTGTCGATCGTTGCCTTGGTGGTCTTGTCGAACAACGCCACCGGTTGATCAGTTGCGCCCGCGACGAGCTCGTCGACCACGAGCGACAGATCACAGCGCTCTTCGTCGGTCAGATTCTTGGTGTGCCTGGCCAACGCATCGAGATGACCAGCGGTGCAGGTACCCGTCGCCAATGCGTCGTCGAACTGCGGCATCTCGGTACAGACCCGATCGCGGTCCGCCAGTGGCCTGAGCGTCGCGGCCGGTGAGACGCCCCTCATCGAGCAGGACGTAGGTGCCGCTGTCGGCCTCGCCTTGTGCGGCGAGCTGATTCGAACGACGGCTGATCCGCACATCGACATAGTCGGCGAACGCCCGCAGACTGGCGGACCGACGCGACATCTCAGCCAGCCCCGCAGCATCGGCGAGGTCGGGATCACAAGCCAGCAACCCCTTCACCGCTGCGCTCACCCCCGAATCGATCATGCACCCATCATGCGCATGGGGGTGTGACAGAGATCCGACAGGTCGACGACCCGGCCGGCCGTTCTTGAAATTCCACCGGACAAGCTCACCGCTGTCGTTGCGAACGGGGCGTTCGCTGCGAACGAACCACCACCCTGAGTTCCCTGCTTCTCTGGACACTGGAACGGCATCGGTAGCGTGCTCCGAAATCACGACTCTCAAATCCGCAGGGCGGAGAGCGGATCCGGGCCATCGGGCCGGCGCCGTGCGTGCGCTCGATGTCCGCGGGGGCTGATCGGGGCGCGTCGATACCGGACGGTGGCGGAGAGCCTCGGCCGCTGCGATCTGTGCGTTGAACTACCGTCTCGCGGGAGGGATCAAGTCGGAGCGGCCACTACTCGACGTGGTGCGATCAGCCGATGAATTCGGTGCACGCCCGGCCTGACACGTCGCGGAACTCGACGTCCGACGGCGTCCAGGTCACGTACACGCACCGTCGAAATCCGAAGAACAGAGCCGGCCATCGCATCTCGATCTGATCGTCGGTGTAGCGGGCGCCATCGGATCGAACCGAGATCGCACCGAAGATCTGCCCGCTGTCCACGAACCTCGCGCTGTCGTCGAGTTGTCGGGGTTGTCCGGGTCGGCACGGACGACAGCGTCGATCTCGTCGTAGGTGGTGTCGGCGAACACGTTCTCCAATTCGTCGTGAATGCGCGCTTGTCGGCGATCGGCGCCGGTGATCAGTGTGGTCAGCGTGATCGCGACCACGACGACGAGACCGGCGGCGGCGAACGCTCGACGGCGCGGGCTCGCAGCTGTACCGGTCACCACCCCCGCTCGCACCAGCCCGGCGGTCGCGATCGCTGCTGCGCCGACACCGAGCGCTGCACCGAGCGCGTTTGCGGCGACATCGGTGACATCGGCGCCACCGGCACCCGTGAGGCCTTGCACGCTCTCGATCATCATCGTGAGGCCGACGAGTCCACCGAGCGTGCGCAACGGTCGGCCCGTGACCCATGTCCACGCCACTCCAGCCGGGACGAACAGGGCGACGTTGAGCAGGAACTGGCTGCTTCCGAGCAGGTCGCCGTCCGCAAGTCGATCCCACCCCGACGTCGTCCAGGCGTAGACGCCGGTGGGTCGGAAACCGAAGCGAAGTCCCTCGCGGAGCAGGGTCAGCGAGATACACCCGGCGATCGATCCGAACGCGGCGAACCAGGCGACGGGGCCGTGTGGAGTCTCACGAGTGCGGGTGAACCACCATGCTCCGGCCGCCGCCATCGCGAGCAGCGCGACCACGGCGAGCAGCGCCGAAAGGGTCGTATTCGACGCGATGTCGCGACTGGCATCGCCGGCGATCGTGAGCACTCGGAGCGAGAATAGCGACTGGGGCGTTCGCATATCGCGAGAGGCACGTCGCCGACAATGCACTCACCGGCCGACCATCGAACGCCACACTGAACGCTCGCCCGGTACACCGCCTGACGACGACCGGCCGGCGATGCGGCTCGCAGCGGAGCCTTTCGGGACGCGATTGCGGGCGGGTCGGGTGAACGAGTCCTTGCCCAACAGACATCCTCCGCGCGTTGGCATCGGATGGCGATACTTGGTTCATGAACCTGCCTCGGGACGACGGCTCGACCTTGACGACCGATGAGCGTGCCGCGGCGCGTGCGTTCGTAGCTCGGTGCGAGGTACGCCTGTCGACTTTTCATCGGATCGCAGTGGGCATGTTGTCCGGTGCAGGTCTGCTCGTGGTGTTGCCAGTGGTCGCCCGTGATTCGGTGTCCGGCGTGCTTCGATCGTTGTTGATCGACGAGATCGGGGTCTCTGATGTCGCACTGGTCGTCGGTGTCGTGGCGATGCTCGCCGTCCCCACGGCCGCGCTGTGGTTGTTGTTCGCTGATCTGACCCGCTTCTACTTTCACGCCAACCACCTCGGCGGCGACGGCCGCGACATGTTCACTCCCCGCTTCACGCTGACCTCGCTCCAACTCCCGTCGGACGAACTGAGCCCCGAAGCGCTCGAGCAGCTTGCTGCGAGTCGAACCGATCCTCGCATCGTCGAGCTGTTGGTGCCGGCCAACGACCAGTCACGACGACGCGTCGACCGGCAACTGCAGGTCTACGCAGGCCTCGTCTCGGGCCATGACGATGCGACACGAGCGCGAGGTCTGTTCGAACTGGCCGCATCGACGAGCCGCCCGTTGCTCGACGAGGTGGCCAAGGTCGAACACGGAATGGCGCGCCACGTACTGCGGCTCCGCGGGCTCGTCTTGCGGTATGTGAAGGCGCTCCTCGCGCTCCTGACCACGGCCCTGGCCGTGTACGCCGGCGACGCAATCGTGGCCGGGCTCGACAAAGGCGAGGGAATGACGGTTTCCGGGAGCATCGCGCTCGCAGTCGTCGTGCTGATGTGGTCTCCGATCGTGGTGCTCGCCGTGACATCGCCGGTTCGCTGGATCGAGAATCAGATGCGTGATGAGGGGGCGTCGACGACGGCGGTGGCCGACGATCCCGACCTGACCTACGTCGAGCGTGTCTCTTTGAGAATCGCCGCGATCGGCTGGCTCGCAGCAGCAGTCGCGATGATCGTGTCGGCGACCGACGACGCCACCGGAGGCCTGGCGCGGGCAGCTGGGCTGGCCGTTCTCGCTGGATCATCGATTGCCGTGATCGTCGCTGCGTTCTCCGGACGATTCCGAAGCCTCACCAGGATCCCATGACGGTACACACTCGACGCTCGCCCCGGCTGCGCATGCAACCAATCGGCGCCAGAGAGACGACGATGGCAATCACCTGTCGGCGACCAACAGGGCGGCGAGGGCCTGTTCGGTGGGGACGCGTCCTGCGAGGACGACTTCGTCGTCGACGACGAGGGCGGGGGTGGCCATCACGCCCCATGAGGCGATCTCGCCGGGATCGGTGACCTTGTCGATATCGGCGTCGAGTTCGAGTTCGGCAACGGCATGGCGGGTGAGGGCTTCGAGTTGTTGGCACTTCTTGCATCCGGTGCCGAGAATCTTGATGTCCATGAGCGTGGTCCTTTCAGGGTGGCGTGAGCAGAGATCGAGCGATGTTCATACGACGAGGTTGAAGAGGTATCCGGTGGCGAGGATGCCGGTCGCGACCACGGCGACGTAGGTGGCGATGAGTGGCTTCTTGAGGACGCGTCGCAGCAGGATCATCTCGGGCATCGACAGGGCGACGACGCTCATCATGAACGCGAGCACGGTGCCCATCGGGAGGCCTTTGTCGTGGAGGGTTTCCACGAGCGGGAGCACACCGGCCGCGTTGGAGTACAGCGGGACGCCGAGCCCGACGGCGACGACGACTCCCCACAGACCGGATGAGGCGTGGTCGGCAATCCACTGTTCGGGGACCCATCCGTGGATTGCGGCACCGAGTGCGATGCCGACCAGCAGGTAGGGCCAGATCTTGCGGAGGATCGTGCCGACTTCTTCACGGCCCATCGCAATGCGGTCGTCCCAGCTCAGCCCGGCTGCGGAATCGATGACCTTGCCGTGGAGGCGGGTTTCGAACACGAACGGTTCGACCCATCGTTCGAGGCGCATCTTGCCGAGCACGTAGCCGGAAACGATCGCGATGGTCATGCCGCCGGCGATGTAGAGCAGCGTGATCTTCCAGCCGAAGAGCCCGAGCAGCAGGACGATGGCGACTTCGTTGACGAGTGGGCTGGCGATCAGGAAACTCAACGTGACGCCGAGTGGGACGCCGGCGGCGACGAAGCCGATGAACGCCGGAACTGCGGAGCAGGAACAGAACGGGGTCGCCACCCCCAACCCGGCGGCCACGACGTTGCCGACGCCCTCGCGACGCCCACCCAACAGTGCGCGCGTGCGTTCGACGGACATGAAGCTGCGCAACACGGTCACGACGAAGATCACCCCGGTCAGCAGCAACGCGATCTTGGTGGTGTCGTACAAGAAGAAGTGCACTGCGCCGCCGACCCGGGTCGTCTTCGTCGAGACCTGCGACGTCATAGACGACCCAATCCCACCACGGCAGGTTCACCTGATAGAGAACCAGCCACACGACAGCCCCCGCAGCGAGGAGCAGGCGACGTCGCGGTGCCGAGGCGCACCACGACGTCGTCGAGTACCGGTGTGGTCATGACGCGACCGTTTCGGGCTCGAGTGTCGTGTGAAGAGTTCGTGCCAGTGCGTCGGTGTCGAGCGTGTAGTCGACCCATCGCCCCCGTTTCGTGCCGGCGATCAAGCCGGCCTCGCGCAACACCTTCAGGTGATGGGAGAGCAGCGGTGGCGACACCTCGGCGACATCGGAGAGTTCGCATGCGCACCTTGTACCGGTACGGAGTTCGCGGACGATCGCCCAGCGCACCGGGTCGCCCAACGCCTTGAACTGTTCAACAACGATTGAATCGTCCACACCTGCATCGTGACCGCGAAACGCTCGTCGACGTAGGGCAAGAAGTCCCGATCTGGCGCTGTTGGCGATCCCCACGTCACTCGGGAGGTCCTCATCGCGTCACACCGTCACCACAGTCCCGGCCAAGTGCATCAGTCGTCGCGGGTGGGTCGCTTTCGTTGTTGTTTGATCTGACCGCGATGCTGCTTCGCCTTGAGGCGGCGATCCTTCGAACCCTTCGTCGGCCGTGTCGACCGCCGGGGGCGTTCGACGTGAAGCGCTGACTGCAGGCGGGCCACCAGCCGCTCTTCGGCGAGGGCGCGGTTGCGGAGCTGGCTGCGCTCGTCGTCGACCACGACCCGCAGCTCATCACCCAGCCGCTCGATCACCCGTAGGCGCTGGGCCTCGCTGAACGCTGAGGAGCCGGCGATGTCGAACCGAAGCTCGACCCTGGTGGCCGACTTGTTGGCGTGCTGACCTCCCGGGCCACCGGAGGCGCTGAACGACACCTGCAGCTCGCTGCGCGGAATCCTCACCGATCCGGTGACGATCAAGTCGTCGTCCATGTCGCCAGCCTGCCACGATCGGGGACATGTCAGACTTCAAACTCGGCTATTCAACCGGCTACTGGTCGGCCGGTCCTCCCGCCGGTGCCCTCGAAGCGATCAAGGAGGCCGACCGGCTCGGCTTCGATTCGTTCTGGACCGCGGAGGCGTACGGCAGCGACTGCCTGACGCCGCTGGCCTGGTGGGGCAGCCACACCGAGCAGATCAAGCTCGGCACATCGATCGTGCAGATGTCGGCCCGAACACCGGCCACCACCGCCATGTCGGCGCTCACGATGGATCATCTCTCGGGCGGCCGATTCATCCTCGGGCTCGGCGCCTCGGGTCCTCAGGTGGTCGAAGGCTGGTACGGCAAGCCGTACCCGCGCCCGCTCGAACGCACACGGGAGTACGTGCAGATCGTTCGCGACATCGTGCGCCGCGAGGGCCCGACCGAATTCCATGGCAAGCACTACGACATGCCCTACACCGGCGACGACGGCATGGGGCTCGGCAAAGCGCTCAAGGCAACCGTGCATCCGTTGCGGACGGAGATCCCGATCTACCTCGGCGCCGAGGGGCCCAAGAACGTGTCGCTCGCTGCCGAGATCTGCGATGGATGGTTGCCGCTGTTCTTCTCCCCCAAGGACGACGGCTGGTACCGCGAGCGGTTGCGGATCGGATTCGAAGCCAGCGGCGAGGCCGACAAGGCCGACCGCTTCGAAGTCGCCTCGATGTTGACGATCATCCCGGGCGACGACGCCGAGCAGTGCGCCGACCTGATGCGACCGATGGTCGCCCTCTACGCAGGGGGGATGGGCGCCAAGGACGCCAACTTCCACTTCGACGTGTTCGCTCGGATGGGCTGGGAGGAAGTCGCCCTCAACGTGCAGGCGCTCTATCTCGAAGGCAAGAAGCAGGAAGCGGCCGCCTCGATCCCGCTCGCGATGGTCGAAGACGTGGCGCTGGTCGGCCCGGTCGACAAGATCCGCGACGATCTCGCCCGCTGGAAAGAGACCTGCCTGACGACCGTGCTGCTCAACGGCCGAGCCGATCAACTCGAGATGCTGGCCGGCCTCGTCAACGGCTGACGCCCGGCCGGCCGCCCGCCCGCACAACGGCGGGCGAGCGACCGATCCGGGTCAGCGTCGGGTGTTGGCTCGCTCCAACACCTTGTTGGCGACTGCGACGCCCTGATCGAGCCCGACGGAGATCGCCATCGGGTAGTGGATGCCGCCGTACAGGCGCGATACGGCCGCCTCTTCGGCCGCTTCGCGAAACGACGAGAACCGGCGAACCGGGTATCCGTTCTGGAGCCCGACATCGTCGGCGTACATCACGTTCCCCAGCAACCGCGTCAACACCTCGGCCGCCGCGCCGGATCCCACCGAGTGCCCAGAGGTGTACTCCGGGAACGCCGGCGAGTTGACCGGCGACGACCAATCGGGATCGATGCACGCGCTTGATGTACGTCACGGGACGCAGCAGGTTCGTCTCGTACTTCTCGGTCCAACACGACGTGAACGCGTCTGCGAGTGCAAGCCCGACCAGCACCAGCACCTCGGCTGTCTGACCGAGATCCAACCCGAGCTGGGTCGAGACCGCACACGCGTTCAGCATCCAGTGCCCCGAGGGCAGCCCGGTCGAGCCGTCTGGGTTATCGCGCCAGAACAGTGCCGTCGCCCGCTGTGCGTCGGTCAGGCCTGCGACCGTGTCGTGCACGGTCTGTGCCTGCGTCCAGAAGGCCGATCCCGGTGCTTCCGAGTACGGCAACGGGCGCTGCGGTCGGCATTCGTCGTTGCCGGCCAGCGTGAACGACACCAGTTCGCCCCAATGGGGCTCGATCGCAGCGCCGAAGTTGGGCGGCGTCGCGGTCCACTTGTCGGGTCCGATCACAGGTGTGTACGGGCGTCCGCGCGTCTCGGCGTAGTGGTCGCGACCCGCGCGGGCGGCGACCGCGCTCACCGACCGCGCGGCCGTGACCGACGCTGCGAGTTCGCAAACCCTGCGGTGCACCGTTGGCGAGTGCCATCGCGGTCGCGCTGTAGTGCTCGTCGATCGCCGCCATGGTGGCGAGGCTGCGATCGGCGAACACTGCACGGGCGACGACGTTGATCGCCTCGTTCATGGCGATCTCCCAGTCGAGACCGGACGCCGTCGGGAGCACCGGGAAGTCATTGAGTTGACCGCCCAGTGACCGATGGCGAGGCATGCCCCCGACGACCGCTTCGTACCCGGCCAAGGCGATGTACGCATACGCCCGTGCGGCAGCCGGCGGGAGCACCCGTTCGGCCTTGACCCGGTCGTACACGATCCGGGTCCAGCCGATCGAGACGTCCGGCGACCGCAGCGCTGGAGGCCGAGCGGCCGACCCGGCCCAGCCGATGCCGGGCGCATCGAGCGCCCATGCACCGGCCGCCACGGCAGCCCCGGTCAGGAATCCACGCCGAGTGAGCTGCGCCATCAACGGGTCCTACTCTTCGAGAAGTCGCGGAACGTGCCCAATGACCCGCTCGACAGATTGGGGTCGAATGACATCGGTCCGAGAATGCCGCCGAGCGTCGCCGACCGCCACGTTCCGCTGGAGCTGCCGCTGTACGTGGTACCGCCCTCCTGGTAGCGATAGTTCGAGCGGTACGACGAGACGTTCCCGACACCGGTCCACGTCATGTCGACCCTGGGGTTGCCGACGACGTCTCCGGGGCCGTCATGGCCGCCCTGCGTCATGGTGAGGCGTCCCTGCAGACTCGCCGCGTCGAGCTTGCGATCGATCGTGAACCGAAGGCCATACCCCTGACCGATACGGCTGCCGAGGTACGCACAGCCGTCGTCGGGTGGTGGCTCCTCGTCGCCCGCCGCATCGTCGATCACGACACCGCCGTGACCGCCGGGCAACTTGCCGGGCTGACAGTCGAAATCGTCGATGTAGGTGAACACGTCGGCTTTGCCGCGCGTGGTCTGGAAGGCGTCGAGAAACCCGACGTGAACGTTGCCGAATGGCCCCGATCCGACGGCCGTGCCGTCGACCTGGGTCCAGTAGGCGAACACTGAGGTCCCGTTCGATCGAGACATGTAGGACGAGCCGGCCGAAGCCGAGTCCGGCGTCACGCCGACGGTGATGGTGAGGGCCGCGACAAGCGCGGCAGCGGTACGAAATGGACGTTGGAACATGAGTACTTCTCCTGACGGGATCCCCGAAACGGGGACGCAACGATGACGGAAACGAAACGCGCCCGGCCAACACGGGCATCCCGGGTGGTCTCCTCCAGACCGTCCCCCGTCGAAGCACAGCGACATCCAATTCGCTGTTGGTCACACTCAGACGTTCGACCGACGCCCTCGGTTCCCGATCACGGGAAATTCTTTGCCGGTCAGCGGTCCTGCCAGGTACAGACGCAGGCCTCGTTGCCGTCGGCGTCGGCAAGGATCCAGAACGCCTTTGCGCGGGCATCGCTGACGAGCGCACCACCGGCTGCGATCGCGTTCGCAACACGCTGCTCAGCCACGTCGTGCGGCACCGAGATGTCGAGGTGGAATCGATTGCGCTCGGTCCGTGGCTCGTCCATCTGTTGGAACCAGATCGGATGGCTGCGCCGGTTCGGATCGAACAGCGATCCGTCGGCAGCGATCCGGTACGCGAGGACTGCGGCCCAGAACGGACGGATCCGATCGGCGTCGATCGTGTCGATCGCCAGCTCGATCTGATCGGCCGCCACCGACGACACGCAGCCGGACCGTTCGGCAAGCCGGGAGATCTCCCTCGCCAGTTCGATGTCGAGCGTGGTCAGCCCGCCGGTCGCGTGCGTGCTGAGAACGACGAGCACATCGCCGGGATAGCGGATGTCGATGTCGGGATGATGGGCCGATCGCTCGGCAGCCTCGGCGATCTTCACGACCAGATCGGCGGCCGCCGGGAACGAGCCTGCGCCGAACCTGGCCCGCAAGGTACCGAGCACGACGCGCCACTCGTCGATGCCTTCGATCGCGGCGAGTTCCCCAGGTGTGACGGCGGTGTACTCCACACCCGCAGTAGATCAGTCGCAGCAGCTGTCGCGCCACCCGCAACCCGAGCACTTGAAGTGCGCATGCTCAGGAAACAGGTCACTGCCACACAAGGGGCACTCGGGGTAGGTGCCGAGTGGAGACCGACACTGCGATCGCTGGTCGGGAGCGGCGGTGGTCGTGTCGTGGTGTGACATGGGACCACGATTCTCGCGCGCCTCCATGGCGCCAGGCGCGGACCCACGCCGATAATCTTGACCGGCGGGTCAAGACCGTTCCTGACATGACCACTACCGACAACACCCCCGAAACTGCGCTCCGCCACCATCACCAGCCCGGCACCGCCAGGGCTGCCCTGTCGTACCGCAACTTCCGAATCCTGTTCATGGGCACGGCGTTGTCGAGCATCGGCACCTGGATGCAGAACTTCACGTTGCCGGCCTACGTCGACAGCCGAACCGGATCGGCATCGCTCGTCGGTCTGCTGGTGTTCGTTCAGCTCGGGCCGCTGCTGCTGCTCTCGATCCCGGCCGGCATGCTCGCCGATCGGCTGAATCGCACGCGGCTCGTGATCGCGATGCAGTCCGTCATGATGACGCTCTCGGTCGTACTGGCCGTACTCGTGTGGCAGCACGCTCCGCTCTGGACGCTGTTCGCCGCCCAGTTGGCGCTCGGCATCGCCAACACGGTCAACGCTCCGGCCTTCAGCGCCAGCATCCCGATGTTGGTCGACCGCCAAGACCTCGCCGGTGCGATCAGCCTCAACTCGGCGATGATCAACGGCACCCGCATCCTCGGCCCGGCGATCGCCGCCTTGCTGGCGGCGATCAGCTTCTCGATCGCCCAGCTGTTTCTCGTCAACGCCGCCACGTACCTGTTCCTGATCGTGCCGCTGTTCTTCGTCAAGCTGCCGCAGGCCAGCGGCGGACTGCCCGAGCGCGGCTGGCGCAAGGTGATGAGTGGCATCAACATCGTGCGTCGACGTCGCGGTACTGAGCCGCACGCTGCTCACGATGTTCATGTTCTCGTTGGTGTGCCTGCCCTACATCGGGCTGTTCCCATCGGTGGCACGCCTCAACTTCGGCGTCGAGGCAACCGGGGGCAGCTACAAGCTGCTGTACGTCGTGTGGGGGCTGGGGGCGTTCTTCGGTGCGCTCGCGGTCGGCACCTGGCTGTCGAGCTTCGACACGCGCCGCCTGATCCCGATCGGCATGATGTCGTTCGCGTGCCTTCCTCGGAGTCTTCTCGATGATGTCGTCGGTCATGGTCGCTCTGCCATTCGCAGCCGCGCTGGGCTTCGTCTACTTCATGTCGGCGACAGCTCTGGCGTCGGTGATGCAGCAGAACCTGGCCGACAACGAGCGCGCATCGGCGATGCCACTGTGGTTCATGGCGTTCGGCGGCACGATTCCGATCGGCAACCTGATCGCCGGACCGATCATGGACGCGATCGGCGCCCGCTGGGTGCTCGGGTTCGGGGCTGCGTTCGCTGTGTTCCTGGCATGGTGGTCCAACCTCGGCCGGCTCGACCAGGGAGACTTCCTTCCCGAGCACGCCGGCGGCGAGCCGTTCAAGCCGGTCAACGCCAACCGTTTGTTCTGAGCCAGGCTGCAGCCGGTCACGCCTCGAGCAGCGCCTGGGCGACGTATTCGAGGCCACCGACCCGGCTCGCCTTGACGAGTACGGCGTCGCCGACTCCGAGCTCGCCGAGCGCCGCGATCGGATCGTCGACCGGTCTGATGCCGTACAGGTCGGTGCCGACCGCGATCACCTCGATGTCGCGTTCGACCGCCTCGTGCATGACGCTGAGGTGGCCGGCGGCGGGGTCGTCGAGCTCGGCCATCAACCCGAGCACGGCGATCCGACGCTCGGCGCGGATCTCGGCGAGCGCCTGCAGGGCAGCCCGCATCGAGTCGGGGTTGGCGTTGTAGGCGTCGTTCACGATCACCGCACCGCCGGGCGCCACGGTGACCTCCATCCGCATCCCCGAGACGGTCGCCGTGGCGAGCGCCTCGATGGCGTCGTCGATCCGACCCTCGACCACGCCGGCGACGGCGATCGCGGCCGCTGCGTTCGAGGCCATGTGGGCACCGCTGACGGCCAGCTCGAGCTGCCCACTGCCCCATGGCGAATCGACTCGACAACGCGGGCGGGCGAGCTCGTCGAGTTCGAGCTGACTGATTCGAACATCACCGGCAACCCCATAGGTCAGCACTGAAGCCCGCGCCCGGTTGGCCATTGCTGCGACACGTTCATCGTCGGCGTTGAGAACTGCCGTGCCCGCCTCCGAGAGGGCCTCGACCAGCTCGCGTTTGGCGATCGCCACACCATCGATGCCACCGACACGCTCGGTGTGCGCCGAGGCGACCGACGTGACGACGCCGATCGTCGGCGACGCCACCTCACACAGCCGGGCGATCTCGCCGAACCCGCGCATCCCCATCTCGACCACCAACGCCTCGACGCCGTCGGGTGCCCCCAACACGGTGACGGGCAGACCCTGCTCGTTGTTGAAGCTGCGTACGTTGGCGGTGACGTTGCGGGTCGCTCCGAGGGCGGCGGCGATCAGGTCTTTCGTGCTCGTCTTGCCCACGCTGCCGGTCACGCCGACGACCGGGATGTCGAGCCGGCGGCGCGCCCACGCAGCGAGCTGCATCAGGGCGCCGGCCGTGTCGTCGACCACGATCGCCGTACCACCCACGATCGGGCCGCTCGTGAAGTAGGCGACGGCGCCCCGCGACAGCGCCCCTCCGATGAACTCGTGCCCATCGCGGTCGGCGACCAGAGGTACGAACAGCTCGCCGGCAGAAGTCGAGCGCGAATCGAACGAGGCCCCGTCGAACACGACGTCCGGGCCGATCAACGTGCCGTTGATCGCCTCGGCCACTTGGGATGCCAGCAACCTCATGGTGCCGAACGGTACCGTCGTGGACGTGAGCAGCGAGCGCATCCATCTCGTGGTCGTGTTCGGTGGCCAGTCCGCCGAACACGAGGTGAGCTGCACCACCGCCGCCCATGTGCTGGCCGCCGCCGATCCGGGCAGGTATCGCGTCACCCCGGTCGGCATCTCCACCGAGGGCGAGTGGGCGCTGGCGAGCGAGGCCGCCGCCGCGCTCGAACGCGGGCCTGCCGCTTTGCCGTCCCGGCTCGACCCGACCGGGCAGCGACTGTCGCCGTCGGTGATGCTCGGCGAGGCGGTCGATCAGCCCGAGCGCACGGTGATCCTGCCGCTGTTGCACGGCCCGATGGGCGAGGACGGCACCGTGCAAGGTCTGCTCGAACTCGCCAACGTCGCCTATGTCGGTTCGGGCGTGCTCGGCTCGGCCGTGGCGATGGACAAGGCGATGGCGAAGCAGGTACTCACGGCTGCCGGCGTCGCCCAGGCCCGCTACCGTGCCTTCGCCGAGCACCAGATCACCCCGGGCCTACCGGCTGAACTGGCTGCCGAGCTCGGGCTGCCGTGCTTCGTCAAGCCGGCCAACATGGGCTCATCGGTGGGGGTCACCAAGGCACGCACGGTCGAAGAACTGCGAGATGCGATCTCGTTCGCTCTGACCTACGACGAGTGGATCGTCGTCGAGGAAGCCATCACCGGCCGCGAGATCGAGGTCGCAGTGATCGGGAACAACCTTCCGTTCGTGTCCGTACCCGGCGAGATCCTTCCCGGCGACGAGTTCTACAGCTACGACGACAAGTACGTCAACGACGCCAGCACCGGGGTCGTCCCCGCCGCCCTCACACCCGAACAGACGGCCGACGTGCAAGCCCGGGCGCTCGCTGTCTACCAGGCGCTGCGATGCGAGGGCCTCGCACGCTGCGACTTCTTCCTCGAGGAGCACGGGCAGGCGCGCGGCTTCCTGTGCAATGAGGTCAACACGATGCCTGGCTTCACGCCGATCTCGATGTTCCCCAAGATGCTGATCGCCAGCGGCATGTCGTACAGCGACATCATCGACCGTCTGGTGGAGCTGGCGCTCGAGCGCCACGGGCGTCGCCGCCGCAACACCAAGCACTGACGAGTGCGGCGCCGACCACTGCGATTTCCGGTTCGCAGTACGCGATCAGCCGGTCGGGATCACCCGCTGAGCGAGTCGAGGAACTCGCTCACGATCGCCCTGGGTCAGGGCGACAGCGCTGCCCGCAGGAAGCTCCGCAGCTCGTCTCGCAAGTGACGCAATCCGACGGCGGTCGGCTGCCACCCGACGGCCCGCAATGCCTCCGGTTCGGTGGCGATTCCTGTCACGGTGGCGTACGCCAGAGCAGCGATCAGGCCCGGATCAGCGCTGCGAAGGCGCCCCTTGTCCATCTCGAGCCGGAAGTACTCCACGCACCGCTCGACCAGCGGTTGCACATGGCGACGTAGACGATCGGCTTGAGCTGCCGGAAGCCGGTTCATCTCGCGTACGAGCCCCAACATCGCCGGCCGCCTGACGGCCGGACGAAACACAGCGCGAACCACGGCGTCGATCCGCTCGAGCGGGTCGTCACTCGCCGACCGAACGGCAGCATCGATGACGACCACCAGTTCGGCCGCCACCGTTTCGAGCACCGCATCGACGAGCTCGTCCTTGGAGGCGAACCAGTACAACACCGTCTGCTTGCGGACACCGACGTCGCGGGCGATCTCGTCGAGCGACACGGCGTCGACACCGCGCGCGCCGAACAGGTCGAGCGCCGCATCGAGGATGCGCTGTCGGGTCGGGGTCTCGCGGGAAGGCATGTCCGGTGGGCTGGTCGAGGATCTCGAGGTGGCAGATCTGTCTACCATTTGGTAGACATACCCATTGTGATCGCAGCATCGCTCGCTGGCAAGCGCATCGCCATCACCGGCTCGACCGGATTCGTCGGCACCGCACTCGTCGAGCGGTTGCTGCGCAGCGTGCCCGACTGCGAACTGATCCTGCTGGTTCGAGACGGGCGTCGCACACCGGCCGCACGCCGGGTCGAGAAGGAACTGCTCAAGAACGACGCCTTCGACCGGCTCCGTGAGCAGCACGCGGCAGCGGACAGCACCGAGACGTTCAAGGAGATGACGGCGCGCCGAATCACCACGGTGTCCGGCGACGTCAGCAGCGACGGGCTCGGCCTCGGCCCCGACGACCGGTCGATCTGGAGCACCGCCGACGTGATCATCCACTCGGCCGCAACCGTGTCCTTCGACTCCCCGCTCGACCGGGCCGTCGAGATCAACCTGCTCGGCCCGACCCGCATCGCGGCCCTCTGCCACGAGCTCGACGTCACGCCCCATCTGGTCGCCGTCAGCACGTGCTACGTCGCCGGCAACCGTCGCGGCCACGCACCGGAAGAGTTGGTCAGCGAAGGCCCGTTCGACATGGGGCTCAGTTGGCAGGCCGAGGTCGCCGCGGCGCGCCGCCTCAAGGGCGATACCGAGGCGCTCAGCCGTCAGCCGGTTCGACTGGTCGAGTTCCGCAAGGCAGCGCGCGCAGAGCTCGGTGCCGCAGGTGCGCCGGCGCTGGCCGCCAAGACGGAGCAGCTGCGCGAGCGGTGGGTCAAGGCAGCAGCTGATCGAGGCCGGGATCGCCAGGGCCGGCAGCCTCGGGTGGCCGGACGCGTACGCCTACACCAAGGCGCTCGGCGAGCAGGCGCTCACCGATTCGAAGGGCAACGTGCCGGTGTCGATCGTGCGGCCGTCGATCATCGAGTCGGCGTGGGCCGAGCCCAAGCCGGGCTGGATCCGCGGATTCCGCATGGCCGAGCCGGTGATCATCTCGTATGCCCGCGGGCCTGCTCAAGGAATTCCCCGGGGTGCCCGAGGGCACGGTCGACGTGATCCCGGTCGACATCGTCGTCGCAGCCATCATCGGTGTCGCCGCTGCCGGACCCGAGCGGGCCCCAGCCGATTTCGCAGGTCGCCTCTGGTGGCGTCAACCCACTCAAGTACCGCGCCTTGATCGACTACATCAGCGGCTGGTTCACCGAGCACCCGCTGTACGACCCCGAGGGCCAGCCGATCCTCGTGCCCGCATGGAACTTCCCCGGTCGCGGCAAGGTCGAGAGCCAGCTCAATCGAGCGATGAACGTGCTGACGCGCACCGAGAAGGTACTCAACGTGCTGCCGTTGCGCGGCCGCCAGGCCGAGTTCACGGCGATGCTCGAAGACAAGCGCACCGAGATCGAGACCGCCAAGCAGTACGTCGAGCTGTACGGGCTGTACACCGAGTGCGAGGCGATCTATCAGGTCGACAACCTGCTCGGCCTCTGGGACTCGCTCGACGACGCCGACCGAGAGGCCTTCACCTTCGACCCACGAGTCGTCGACTGGGAGCACTACATCACCCAGATCCACCTCCCCTCGATCGTGCAGCACGCTCGCGTCAAGTCGACGCCGGGCAAGTCCCGCAGCACCGACCGATCGACCGCGTCTCCGCAAGCAGGTCCTCGACCCCAAGCGGCAGGTCGTGGCGTTCGACCTGGAGAACACCTTGATCGCCTCGAACGTGGTCGAGAGCTACTCGTTCCTCGCCACCCGCCGGCTCAACGGCCCAGAGCGAGCCCGGTACGTGATGCGCACCCTCAGCGAGGCCCCGGCGCTGTTGAAGATGGATCGCCGCGACCGCACCGACTTCCTGCGCCACTTCTACCGGCGCTACGAGGACGCCCCGGTCGAGCAGATCGAAGCCGACGCCAGGGCGATGATGCACCAGCTGATCATGACCAAGAGCTTCCCCGAGGGCCTCCGTCGCGTACGCGAGCACAAGGCGCTCGGACACCGAACGGTCCTCATCACCGGTGCACTCAGCTTCGCCGTCGAGAACCTCGCGCCCACTGTTCGACGAGATCTTCGCGGCCGAGATGAGCGTGCGTGACGACGGCACCTACTCGGGCGAGATGAGCACCGTGCCGCCGACGGGCGAGGCCCGCGCTCAGCTGCTCGCCGACTACTGCGACGCCGAAGGCTTCCAGCTCGACGAGTGCGTGGCCTACGCCGACTCGTCGTCGGACCTGCCCCTGTTCGAGGCGGTCGGCTTCCCGGTCGCGGTCAACCCCGAAACCCGACTCGCAACGATCGCCAGAAAACGTGGCTGGCTGGTCGAGAATTGGTCGAAGTCCAAGGGGGCCCCGAAACCGCTGCTTCCGATCGGCGACATGTTGGCCGAGCACGAGCGCCGCCGGGTGTTCTCGTGAGGGCACTCCAGATCCGGCGCAGTGCCGGCAGGTTCGGGGTGGCCCGCATCGCCTCGGCGGTGGCGCCCGCTGCCGCGGCCCGGATCGGGCCGCTCGAACTGCGCACGATCGACGACCCCGACTGCCCCGGCGACGGCTGGCATCGTGTTCGCACCCGTCTGACCGGGATCTGCGGCTCGGACCTGTCGCTCGTCGAGGGCCACGCCTCCACCTACTTCGACGACTTCGTCAGTTTCCCGTTCGTGCCGGGCCACGAGGTGGTCGGCGAACTCGACGACGGGACGCGGGTCGTGCTCGAACCGGTGCTCGGTCACGAGGCGAGAGGGTTCGCTCCCCCGTTCCCGGGTGCGGCACCGGGCGACGGCGACGACTACGCCCACCTCGCGATCGAGTCGGTCAGTGGGGCGATCGAGCCCGGCATCCAGACGGGGTTCTGCTGCTCGACCGGCGGTGGCTGGGCGCCGTGGTTCTGGGCCCACGAGTCGCAGCTGCACCGGATCGCCGACGACATGCCCGACGAACGGGCGGTCCTGGTCGAACCGTTGGCGGGCGGCATCCACGCCGCCCTGCTCACGTTGCCCACGATCGCCGACGTGACCGATCCGATCGTGGCGGTACTCGGCGCCGGAACGATGGGCCTGGCTGCGGTCGCCGGTCTGAAGCGCTACGTGCCGGGCGCACGAATCATCGTCGGCGCCCGCTACGCCCACCAGACCGAGTTCGCCAGAGAGATCGGGGCCGATCTGGTCGTCCAGGCGGCACAGCTCGACCGGGCGGTGCGCCGGGCGGCCGGGTGCCACATGATCGGCGACACGCTCAGCTCGGGCGCCCACGCCACGATCGATGCGGTCGGCACCGGCGAGTCGATCACCGACTGCCTTCGCATCACCCGGCCACGTGGCCGGGTCGTGCTGATGGGGATGCCAGCCGATGTCACGCTCGATCTGACCGGCCTGTGGCACCGTGAGACCGAACTCAAGGGTGCCTACACCTACGGCACCGAGCAGATGCCCGACGGCTCGACAGCCGCGCACGTTCGACCTGGCGATCGACACCGCCAACCACTTCCGGGCCGAGCGGTTGCTCTCGGCCACCTATCCGCTCGACGATCACGTCGACGCCATCGCCCACGCCGCCGCAGCCGGCCGCCGCGGTGCTGTCAAGATCGCCTTCGACCTGCGAGCCGACCGATGACCCACCACCACTTGCTCGCTCCCCGACCGGGTCGTGAATCGACGCAAAGTCGACTGCCGACCACCGGTGGTCACCAAACGGCTTTGCGTCGATTGGCGACCGATCTCATGGAAAGGCCGGTTGCCTGATGCCACGCCCCGGATTCGTGCTCGAAGTCGACAAGTCGACGCCGCCCATCTTGTTCTGGCGCGGCGAGGGGTTCAGCCTCGAGAAGCTGCCCGCCGACCGCAGCCGCGTGATCTACCCGGCCGAACCACTGGCCGGGCTCGACGACGTCGACGGCCACATTCGCAACGCGCTCCTCAACCCGGTCGACATGGAACCACTACCGGCGCTGCTGCAGCCCGACATGAAGCTCACGATCTGCTTCGACGACGCCAGCCTGTCGCTGCCCAAGATGCGCAAGCCCGACACCCGCCAGCGGATCATCGAGGCCGTGCTCGACCTTGCCGCCGCGGCGGGCGTCGACGACATCCACCTGATCGCTGCGCTCGGCCTGCACCGCCGGATGCACGAGTACGAGCTGCGCCACGTGCTCGGCGACCGGATCTTCGACGCCTTCCACCCGCGCGGCATGCTGTACCAGCACGACGCCGAGGACTACGACAACCTGACCGTGATCGGCGAGACCGACCACGGCGAGGTGCTCGAGATCAACAAACGTGTCGCCGAGAGCGACCTCGTCGTCTACGCCAACGTCAACCAGGTCGCCATGGACGGCGGCTGGAAGTCGATCACGACCGGTGTCGCCTCGTACCGCTGCCTCAGCTACCACCACAACCCGGTCACCCTCCAGAACACGCGCAGCCTGATGGACCGCCACAAGAGCGATCTGCACAAGAGCGTGTGGCGGCTCGGCAAGGTGCTGGAAGACCACGGCCCGAAGATCTTCACGGTCGAGACGACGATCAACACCGACGCGTTCCCGTCGCCGTTCGACTTCCTGTCCAAGCGCGAGTGGGAGTGGAACGCCAAGGACCGCGCCCTCTATCTCGCCACCCAGAAGTCGCTCAGCCGCACGCCCAACCGGCTGGCCCGCAAGATCTTCCACGGCATCGAGTCGCCGTATGCCACCACCAGTGTGCAGGCCGGCTTCACGCCGTCGGTCCACGAGATCACGCTCGAGCACGTCTACGCCCAGCACATCGTGCCGGTCGAGGGTCAGACCGACATCCTCACGATGGGGATCCCGTTCATCAGCCCGTACAACCCCGAGGGCATCATGAACCCGATCCTCGTGATGTGCATGGGGCTCGGCTACCTGTTCAACATGTACCGCAACAAGCCACTCGTGCGCGAGGGCGGCGTGGTGATCATGACCCACCCGACGTACCGCGAGTTCAACCCGGTCCACCACCCGAGCTACATCGACTTCTACGACGAGGTGCTGGCCGACACCACCGACCCGGTCGTGATGTCGGAGAAGTGGGAGAAGAAGTACGCCGAGGACGAGTGGTACCGCCACCTCTACCGCACCGGCAACGCCTACCACGGCGTGCACCCGTTCTACGCCTGGTACTGGGGTGCCCACGGCCAGCAATGGGCCGGCAAGGTGATCATCGTCGGCGGCGATCCAACGGCCGTGCGGCGGCTCGGTTTCACCCCGGCCAGCACGATGGACGACGCCTTCGAGATCGCCAGCGACGTCGTCGGCCGCTCCCCCACCATCTCTCATCTGCACGTGCCAGGCGTGCTCGTCGCCGACGTCGTGTGAGCCGCTGACGCCATGGCCAATCAGTATCTCCGTTCCGCACAGCGAGCTGCCGGCAAGGCCGAACGTGTCGTGCGCTCAGCTGCCAGGCCACTGCGCTCGTACGGGTTCCCGTACCGCTCACCGAACGTGCCCAAGGGCGTCGAGGTTCCCGAAAGAGCCGTCCAAGCTCGGCGCCAACTACGACACCGAATGGGCCCGCAAGCCGATCGCCCGTGCCGCCCGCGGCCTGATCGCCGAAGGGCCGCTGCGGCTGCTGGTCAAGGGCATCGCCAATCCCGAGGTCGTCGGGCTCGACCGACTCGACGACCTTGTTCGGCTCGATCGAACCACCGCCCGTGATCTTTGCCCCGAACCACCACAGCCATGTCGACACCGCGCTCATGATCCGGTGCGATGCCGATGTGCTGGCGTCGCCAACTGGTGGTCGCCGCCGCTGCCGACTACTTCTTCGACAAGCAGTGGAAGGCCACCGTGTCGGCGCTGGCCCTCAACGCCATCCCGATCGACCGTGAAGTGACGGGCCGCACGTCGAGCGACCAGTTCCGCGACCTCGTCGCCGACGGTCACAGCCTGCTGATCTATCCCGAGGGCGGCCGCTCCCCCGACGGCTGGGGCCAGGAGTTCAAGGGCGGTGCCGCCTATCTGTCGTCGCGAACCGGCGCCCCGGTCGTGCCGGTGTTCATCGACGGCTCGGGGGCGATCTTCGGCAAGGGCATGAAGCGTCCCAAGCCGGGCCGCACCAAGGTCGTGTTCGGAGCACCTCTGCGGCCGATCGAGGGCGAGAACACGCGTCGCTTCAACGCCCGCATCGAGGCCGCCGTCACGCGGCTCGGCGACGAGGCGCTGACCGACTACTGGACGGCCAGCAAGCGCGCTGCGCGAGGATCCAGCCCGAAGCTGACCGGCCCCGAGTACAACGGCTGGCGCCGCCAGTGGGAACTCGGCGAACACCGCAAGCTGGGCGCCGCCGGCCTGCGCCGGCGGCAACAACGCCGCTGGCCCGACCTCGGCCGCTAGCCAGCGCGACCACGTGCAGGAGCTGCGCGATCGGCCGGATGCTCAAGCATCCTGGGAGAGCACTGACGTGGTCGTCTTGCTGCGAACGATCAGCAGTTGCCCTCGGGCGGAATCGTGAGCTGAGATCCGATCAGGAACGTGTTGTACGCCGGGTTGTTGAGATTGGCGTTCGACAGCTGATCGACCGTGATGTCGTACTTGCGTGCGACTCGGGTCGGATTGTCGTCCTTGACGATCGTGTGGGTGCAGCCCTCGCCGGTCGCCGTATCACCCGAATCGCCGTCGGTCGTCACGACATCTCCGGAATCCGAGGGATCACTCCCCGTTCCGGGGACCGGTGTGTTGGGAGGGATCAGGATCGGATCCCCGACCAACAGCAGATGGCTGGTCCCGTCGGTCCAGCCGTTGTAGTTGATCAGCACGTCGACGGTGATGTCGTACAGCGAGGCGATCTTCGACAACGAATCACCCGACACGACGATGTAGGTCTGCTCGGTCGGCGAGATCGTGCCCTCCTGGGGCCCATCGGGATCGATGAAGATGGTGGTCGTCGTGGTGGTCGTCGCCGGCTCGATCGTGACGTAGCTCGATGGCTGGATCGGTGAGATCGTCGTGCGAGCTCCGTCGCCGCTGGAGTCTCCACAACCGGCGGCGAGCAACAGCGGGCCAACGCCGAAGGCGGCGAATACGACGGCGCGCGACTTGATCTGCATGGGCCCTAGCGTACGACGTGGAGCGTCGCAGTCGGCGTCATCCCGCCGCCCACGTCGTCAGGCTCCTCACATCAGCGGCCGAGCGGTGGGCTCGATCGGCTCGGGCAGCTTCGTTTCGCCCATCAGGTAGCGGTCGGCCCCGGCCGCCGCCGACCGCCCTTCGGCGATCGCCCACACGATCAGGCTCTGGCCGCGGCCCATGTCACCGGCCACGAACACACCCGGCACGTTGCTCATGAAGTTGTGATTGCGAGCGACGTTGCCGCGCGGATCGAACTCGACACCGAGCTCGTCGAGCCATGACCCCTTCTCGGGCCCCGTGAAGCCGAGCGCCAGGAACACGTAGTCGGCCGGCAGCTCGCGGTCGGTGCCCTCGACCTTCACGAACTTGCCGTCGATCATCTCGACCTCGTGAATCGCGAGCGCTTCGACGTTGCCCTGCGCCGTCGTCGATGAAGCGTTCGGTGTTGACCGAGTAGATCCGCTCGCCACCCTCGTCGTGGGCCGAGGTGACCTTGTAGACGAACGCGTACTGCGGCCACGGGTTGCTCTCGGCGCGCTGTTCGGGCGGCTGCGGCATGATCTCGAGCTGGGTCACCGAGGCGGCGCCCTGGCGGTGCGACGTGCCGAGGCAGTCGGCTCCGGTGTCGCCGCCACCGATGATGACGACGTGCTTGCCGTTGACATCGATCGGCGATCGATCGATGTCGCCCAGCTGCACCCGGTTGGCGAACGGCAGGAACTCCATCGCCTGGTGGATGTTGTTCGAGCTCGCGGCCTGGCACGGGCAGGTCGCGCCACTGGGTGGCGCCGCACGCCAGCACGATCGCGTCGTACGAGGCGTGCAGCACGTCGATGTCGACGTTCTCGCCGACCACGGCATTGGTGCGGAACTCGGTGCCCTCCGCCATCCATCTGGTCGAGGCGTCGGTCGATGTGGCGCTTCTCCATCTTGAACTCGGGGATGCCGTAGCGCAGCAGACCGCCGATCCGGTCGGCCCGCTCGAGCACGACCACGTCGTGGCCGGCGCGGGTCAGCTGCTGGGCGGCCGCCAGCCCGGCCGGGCCCGAGCCGATCACGGCGACCCGCTTGCCCGTGCGCACCGACGGCACCTGCGGCACGACCCAGCCCTCGTCGAACGCTCTGTCGATGATCTCGACCTCGACCTGCTTGATCGTCACCGGCGGCTGGTTGATGCCGAGCACGCACGCCGATTCACACGGCGCCGGGCACAGCCGACCGGTGAACTCGGGGAAGTTGTTGGTGGCGTGCAGTCGATCGATCGCGTCACGCCAGTGATCGCGATACACGAAGTCGTTCCAGTCGGGGATCAGGTTGCCGAGCGGGCAGCCGTTGTTGCAGAACGGGATGCCGCAGTCCATGCAGCGTCCGGCCTGCGTCCGCAGCTTGTCCTCGGGGAAGTCCTCGTAGACCTCGTTCCAGTCCCGCAGCCGCACCGGTACCGGCCGGTACTGCGGCAGCTCACGCTCCCACTTCATGAATCCGGTGACCTCACCCACGTCGCTGTGCTCCTTCGTTGATCGTCGCCGGCGCTTGCCTGAACATCCGTTTCGCGTCACGCACGGGCGGCCTCCATCACTCGGTTCACCGTCTCTGTCTCGTCGAGGCCCTCGGCCCGGGCATCCGCCATCACCGTCAGCACTCGCTTGTAGTCGACCGGCATCACCTTGCGGAACCGACTGACCTCGACGCTCCATGCCGCCAACATCCGGCGAGCGACGGCCGAGTCGGTGTACGCCAGATGGGCCTCGACCGTGTCACGCAGAAACTCACGATCGGCATCGGTCAACTGCTCGACCTCGACCATCTCGTAGTTGACCTTGCGATCGAATTCGCCGTGCCGGTCGTACACATAGGCGATCCCGCCCGACATGCCGGCGCCGAAGTTGCGGCCGGTCGGGCCGAGCACGAGCACACGGCCACCGGTCATGTATTCGCAGCCGTGATCGCCGACACCCTCGACGACGGCCGTGGCACCCGAGTTGCGGACGCAGAAACGTTCGCCCACGATGCCTCGCAGGTAGATCTCGCCACCGGTGGCGCCGTACGCGATCACATTGCCGGCGATCACCTGGTCCTCGGCGACGAACGGTGACGACTCGGGCGGGCGAACGATCAGCCGACCGCCCGACAATCCTTTGCCGAGGTAGTCGTTTGCGTCGCCTGTCAGGCGCATCGTGATGCCGGAGGGGACGAACGCACCGAAGCTCTGGCCGGCAGAGCCGGTGAAGCGAATGTCGATCGTGCCATCCGGGAGACCGGCCCCCTTCCAGACCTTGGTCACCTCGTGGCCGAGCAGGGTACCGACGGTGCGGTTGACGTTGCGGATCGGCAACTCGATCGCAACCGGTTCGGCATTCGTGATCGCCGGCTGCGCCAGCCGGATCAGCTCTTGGTCGAGCGCCTCGTCCAGGCCGTGATCCTGTTCGGCCGAACACACGAAGCTCTGGCTGTACGGGTTGTCGACGACCTGCAAGATCGGGCTGATGTCGAGCCCGTGCGCCTTCCAGTGGTCGACCGCCGGGTTGACGTCGAGGGCCTCGACATGGCCGATCATCTCAGCCATCGTGCGGAAGCCGAGCTCGGCCATGTACTCGCGGATCTCCTCCGCGATGTACTCGAAGAAGTTGACGACGAACTCGGGCTTGCCGGTGAACCGTTGCCGCAGTTCCGGGTTCTGGGTGGCGACCCCGACCGGGCAGGTGTCGAGGTGACAGACCCGCATCATCACGCAGCCCGACACCACCAGCGGAGCGGTGGCGAAGCCGTACTCCTCTGCGCCGAGCAGCGCGGCGATCACGACATCGCGGCCTGTCTTGAGCTGACCATCGGTCTGCACGACGATCCGATCCCGCAAGCCGTTCAACAGCAAGGTCTGCTGGGTCTCCGCCAGGCCGAGCTCCCAGGGACCACCTGCGTGCTTGAGCGACGTGAGCGGGGAGGCACCGGTGCCGCCGTCGTGTCCGGAGATCAGCACGACATCGGCCTTGGCCTTGGCAACGCCGGCGGCAACGGTGCCGACGCCCATCTCGGCCACCAGCTTGACGTGGATGCGCGCCGCCGGATTGGCGTTCTTCAGGTCATGGATCAGCTGCTTGAGGTCCTCGATCGAGTAGATGTCGTGGTGCGGAGGCGGACTGATCAAGCCGACACCCGGCGTCGAGTGGCGGGTCTTGGCGATCCATGGATACACCTTGTGAGCCGGCAGCTGCCCGCCCTCACCGGGCTTGGCGCCCTGCGCCATCTTGATCTGGATGTCGTCGGAGTTGGTGAGGTATTCGGATGTCACACCGAACCGCCCGGAGGCGACCTGCTTGATCGACGAGCGCCGGGTCGGGTCGTAGAGCCGATCGGAATCCTCGCCCCCCTCGCCGGTGTTCGACTTGGCACCCAGCTGGTTCATCGCGATGGCCAATGTTTCGTGCGCTTCGGCCGAGATCGATCCGTACGACATGGCGCCGGTCGAGAAACGGGTGACGATCTCGCTCACCGGCTCGACCTCGTCGATCGGTACCGGGCGACGCCCCTCGGCGAACTTCAACAACCCGCGCAGCGTGGCGAGGTTCTTCGACTGATCGTCGACGAGGCCGGTGTACTGCTTGAAGATGTCGTAGCGCTTGGAGCGCGTGGCGTGCTGCAACTTGAAGACCGTCTCGGGGTTGAACAGGTGGTATTCACCCTCGCGCCGCCACTGGTATTCGCCGCCGAGCTCGAGCCTGCGGTGGGCACGCTCCTCGGGGCGGCGCGGGTTGGCCACGGAGTGCCGCATCTGGATCGCTGTGGCGATCTCGTCGAGGCCGATTCCGCCGAGCCGGCTGACGGTGCCGGTGAAGTAGCGATCGACCAGCTGCTCACCCAATCCGATCGCCTCGAAGATCTGGGCGCCGGTGTAGGACGCCACGGTCGACACGCCCATCTTCGACATGACCTTGAGCACGCCCTTACCGCACGACCTGATGTAGTTCTTGACCGCCTGGTCGGGGTCCATGCCGGCCATCCCGTGCAGGCCACGGGTGATGATGTCCTCGATCGACTCGAACGCCAGATAGGGGTTGATCGCACCGGCGCCGTAGCCGATCAGCAGTGCCATGTGATGGACCTCGCGGGCGTCGCCACACTCGACCACCAGACCGACCTTGGTGCGCTGCTTGGTGCGCACGAGATGGTGGTGCACCGCCGACGTGAGCAGCAGCGACGGGATCGGGGCATCGACCGAGTCGGCGTTGCGGTCGCTCAGCACGATCACCCTGGCGCCGTGCTCGATCGCCGAGGAGACCTCCTCGAAGATCGTATCGAGCGACGTCCGCAACGACCTGCCGCCCCCGGCGACGCGGTAGAGCCCCTTCACCACGTGGGCGGCCAGGCCCGGGAACTGCCCGTCGTCGTTGGCATGGATGATCTTGGCCAACTCGTCGTTGTCGAGGATCGGGAACGGGAGCGCCAACTGGCGGCAGCTCTCGGGCCCAGGGTTGAGCACGTTCGCCTCCGGGCCGATCGACGATGCGACCGCCGTCACGACCTCTTCGCGAATCGCGTCGAGGGGTGGGTTGGTGACCTGGGCGAACAGCTGGGCGAAGTAGTCGAACAGCAATCGCGGCCGCTTCGACAGCACGGCGATCGGCGTGTCGGTGCCCATCGAGCCGAGCGGTTCTTTGCCGTCGCGAGCCATCGGCACGACGATGATCTTGAGCTCTTCGTGGGTGTACCCGAACATCTGTTGGCGACGCAGCACGCTGTCGGAGCTGAACACCGTGTGCTCACGCTCCGGCAGATCACCCAGATCCACCATGCCGTTCGACAACCAGTCGCCGTAGGGGTGTTCGGCAGCGAGCTGCTTCTTGATCTCCTCGTCGTCGATGATGCGGCCCTGGCGAGTATCGATCAGGAACATCTTGCCGGGCTGCAGGCGACCCTTGCTGACCACCTTGGCGGGGTCGACCTCGATCACCCCGACCTCGCTGGCCATGATCACGAGGTCGTCGTCGGTGACCCAGTAGCGGCTGGGGCGCAGACCGTTGCGGTCGAGCACGGCACCGATCACGTCACCGTCGGTGAAGGTGACGCTGGCCGGGCCATCCCACGGCTCCATCACGCTGGCATGGAACTGGTAGAAGGCACGCCGATCGGCGTCCATCTCGTCGTTGTTCTCCCACGCCTCGGGGATCATCATCAACACGGCGTGGTGCAGCGGTCGGCCACCGAGGTGCAACAGCTCGAGCACCTCGTCGAACCGAGCCGTGTCGGAGGCCCCGGGCGTGCAGATCGGGAACGCCTGCTGCAGGCCGGGCAGACTCGTCGCTGGCAGCCATCGCTTCGCGGGCCCGCATCCAGTTCTGGTTGCCCTGCACGGTATTGATCTCACCGTTGTGGGCGACGTAGCGGTACGGGTGGGCGAGCGGCCACGACGGGAAAGTGTTGGTCGAGAACCGAGAGTGCACGAGCAGCAGCGCGCTCTCGATCCGTTCGTCGGTGAGGTCGAGGAAGAACTCGCTCAGCTGCGGCGTGGTGAGCATGCCCTTGTACACGATCGTGCGCGACGACAGCGACGAGAAGTACGAATCGAGCTCGCCGGTCAGTTCGTGTTCGGTGCGCTTGCGGGCGACATAGGTGCGACGGTCGAGATCGACACCGGCTTCGCCCCCCGGCGACGACACGAACAGCTGCCGGAACGTCGGCATCACCGCCCGGGAGGTCTTGCCGAGGCAGTCGGGATCGACCGGGACGTCTCGCCAGCCGAGCACCGTGAGACCTTCGTCGGCCATGATCGACTCGATCTGGGCCTGGGCCTTGTCGCGGGCGCCATCGGCGGCCGGCAGGAAGACGACCCCCGCTGCGTAACTGCCCTCGGCGGGCAGCTCGAAGTCGACCGAACCGCGCAACAAACGGTCGGGCACCTGGAGCAGGATGCCGGCACCGTCACCCGTGTCGGGCTCGGCGCCGGTCGCGCCACGATGCTCGAGATTGGTGAGCGCCAGGAGGCCCGTCCGGACCAGCTCGTGCGAGCGATGGCCCTTCATGTGTGCCACGAACGACACGCCACAGGAGTCGTGTTCGAAACGCGGGTCGTACAGGCCGATCGGCCCAGGAGTCGTCAACATATGCACTTCCACGTAAGTCGGGGGTTGGCTTGTGGGAGTCCGGGACGACGTTGGCCCGAAGAAGTTGCCAGTGTACGGGTTCTCGGCCCGGAACCGAAATACAATGCTGGATGACCGAACATTTGCGTACTGACGCACCGAGACTGGATCGGCCGAGGAGGTCGTCATGAGTCAGCCCGACATGAGCACATCGGGCTCGGCGCCGCCGCCCGAGCGCCGCAGCACGCCGTGGATCCTCGCCGCGGTCGGTGGCATCGCGGCACTCGTCCTGATCATCGGGTTCGTGGTGTGGGTCGGCAGCCGAGACGATGAAATCACCATCGATTCGACCCCGAGCACGACTGAGGATGCGGCGACAACGCTCCCGACGACCACCGGTCCGACGACAACGACCACCATCGCACCAACGACGACCGCGGCGACGACCACCACGATCGCCGCGACGACCGTGCCCGCCACGACGGTCCCGGCCGCCACGACCACCTTGCCCACCGGCCCGTCGGGCGTCAGCTGGACGATCACATCGCAGTACTACCCCGACGACCCGTTCACACTCGTCCGGGTCGCCCAGGTCGAATCGGTGTCGGCCTACGACGGCTCGATCGACGTCACTCCCGACGGCATTCGATGCGTGGCGGTCGTGATCGACGGCAACGACGGGTGGCACGAGTGGTGCGGGGAGGGGGGCCAGGCGACCCGGTTCCTGCTGCTCGACGGCATCGACCCGTGGCTCGTCGAGGTCGGAGCAGTGCCCGAAGATGTCACGCTCACCCGCCATGAGCCGACCTGGACACTGCCGACCAACGGCTGCACCTCTGCGGTCACCACCCTGCTGGCGGCGGCACCGACCGATCCGGCCGTGACGACGGCAATCGTCTGCGCGCCCGGCGAGGCCTTCATGTCGATCGGTTCGGTGCTGCTGCAACCAGGCCCGCCCGATGGCGGGGGCGCGCTGCTCGTCGAGGGCGACGAAGGTTGGGACACGCTCGACTTCGGCACCTCGATCGGCTGCGGCGGCTGGCCCGACGGCGTCGACCGCTGCGCCCTGTTCAACGTCGAGTTCGAGTTGTTCGAGGCGCTGCTACCGATTCCGCCCGACAACATGCTGACCCTGGCGACCGACCTGATCGGGCTTCGCGACGAAACGGCGACCGTGGCCGGCTGGATCGGCGCCGAGACCGATCCTGCCGGGATCGATGCGATCATCGTCGACCAGCTCACCGACCCGGAGGCCGAAGTACCGCCAAACATCAGCAGGGCCAATGGTGTCGGCTTCGGCGGCGCCATGAACCTGCTGATCGTCGAGGTGCCGGCGATGGACGACTCGATCCTGTCGACGACCTGGGCGGTCTGGATCAGCGCCGGGTCACCGGCATCGGTGGTGCAGGTGTTCGCCTGGGAGACGTGCGCTCGCGGACTCGCCGCCCCCGACCTGTGCATCTGACGGGGTCGCCAGATCGACCGGACCGATCAGCCGGACCGATCAGTCGGTGAAGTTCGGTGCTCGGCGCTCCATATTCGATCTGATCGCCTCGATCTGGTTCGGCGAACCGATCTGCTCGCCGATGATGCGGCGCTCTGCTGCGAATTGCTCGGCGGCACCGTCGGTGAACATCCGGTTGAACAGCTGTTTCGAACCGCGCACGGCGCCGGGGCTGCGCCCGGCGATCTCGCGGGCGAGCGCCATCGCGTCGTCGTACGGGTTGTCGCTGAGGCGCGTCACGAGACCCAGGTCGTAGGCCTCGCGTCCGTCGACCATGCGCGCCGTGTAGGTGAGTTCGCGGGCGACGTCCGAGCGCACGAGCCGGCTCAGCATGAAGGTTCCGGTCATGTCGGGTACCAGCCCCCAATGCACCTCGCGTACCGACCACTTCGTGTCGGGGTGGGCGATCCGGATGTCGGCGCCCATCGCGATCTGGAAACCACCACCGAGCGCATGACCGTGCACCGCAGCGATGACGGGCATCGGTAGCTCCTGCCACACCCAGCAGATCTGCTGGCCGCGGTGGGTGATCCGACCTTCTGGCAGGTCACCGGGGTTGCCACTTGGTTCAGCCGGGCTCTCGGCGCCCGCCATCCCGGAGAACATCGAGAAGTCGAGCCCCGCACAGAACGACTCGCCCTCTCCCGACAGCACGACGACCCGTACGCCGTCAGCGGCCTTGAGCTGCTCGCCGACCTCTTCGATCGCCGCGAATTGTGCACCGTCGAGGGCGTTTCGCTTGTCAGCGCGATTGAAGCGCACGTCGGCGATGCCGTCGGAGATGGTGAGGATGACACGATCGGACATGACGCGAGTTTCGCAGATCAGCGCTTTCTGGCTCGCAGCGTGTAGCTGGCCGCCAGCCGCTCGGGCTGCTCGATCAGACGGTACTCACCACCGCCGACATGGTGCATCTGATCGCCGAGCGCATTCCAGGGCACGCTGTCGTGCTCGTCGAACAAGGTGATCTCCATCCCGGCTTCCCAGACGGCGTTGAAGATCTCGGCGAGGCCGTGGTTGAAGTGCACGATCTCCGGCGAGTCGAGCGGTTCCTCTTGACGGACGTAGGTGTCCGGTTCGGAGAAGTGCACGCCGTCGGTCTCGAAGTACGGGTGGGCCAGCACCAGTAGTCCGTCGGGGCGTGGATCATCCATCGCCCACAACACAGGGTGGCCCTCCCGGATGAACAGCTCGCCGCCGGGCCGCAACAGACCGGCCACCGTCTCGGTCCAACGACGCACGTCCGGCAGCCAGCACAACGCTCCGATGCCCGAGTAGACCAGGTCGAAGCGCTCGCTCCCGAGCGCTTCGACGGCGTCGTACACGTCGGCCTCGACGTACTCGATATCGATCCCGGCAGACTCGGCCAGACCTCGTGCCACGTCGAGCGCCTTGGCGCTGAAGTCGAGACCGGTGACGTTGCCACCGAGACGTGCCAGCGAGGTGGTGTCAGTGCCGATATGGCATTGCAGGTGGACGACGTCGAGGCCTTCGATCGACCCCAACCTCGGCAGATCGAACGTGACCACCTCCGAGAGCAGCTCCCGGTCGGCGGCATACCGTTCCAGCTGGTATTCCTCGCTGGCGGCATGATGCCGGACCCGCGATTCCCAGTTGGCGTGGTTGATCGCCCGATAGTCGGAACTCGTCATCCGGCCATCGTCGCAGACGGTCGACGCCGATTCGAGCCGACCGCAGCTGCGAGACTGCGCCGATGCGTCCCATGCCGTGCGTCGACCACGTCCACTCAGGTGCAACCTCGCTGCAGGATCGGGTCGATTCGGATCCGGCGGCATGACATCGTGGCGCTGATCCCGCAGGACGCCGACCAGCACGGCTTCGAGTTCCGGTTCGGCTGGGGGGCGGAAGCACTCGCCGCGTTGGCGCCCAGTTGCGATGTCATCGTGATCGTCGACGTCCTGCGTTTCACGACGGCGGTCAGCGTCGCCGTCGCCGGTGGCTCGACGGTGTTTCCGTACCGCTGGCAGCGACGACGCCGCCATCGACTACGCCACCCAGCGCAGGGCGGTGCTGGCCGGGCGTCGAGAGGATGGACCGGTCTCCCTGTCCCCGACCGACCTGAAATCGCTGCCGCGTGGGAGCCGGATCGTGCTGCCCTCTCCGAATGGCTCGACGTTGTCGTTCCAGGCCGGAGAACTCGGCAACCCGTTCGTGTTGGCCGGTTCGTTGCGCAATGCCACGGCGACCGCGAACCGGGCGTGGATGCTCGCCGCCGGTGGGGCGATCGGCGTGATCGCCGCTGGTGAGCGTTGGCCCGGTAGCTCGACGCCACTGCGGCCCGCCGTCGAGGATCTACTCGGAGCGGGCGCCGTGTTGGCGGCGCTCGATCCGCCCGGCGCCGTTTCGGCGCCGGCATGCTCACCGGAAGCCGCCGCCGCCCGATCTGCCTTCATCGCTGCGCGACCGTCGCTCGCCGAAGCAATCACGGCGTGCTCGTCCGGGCGCGAACTGGCTCGGATCGGTTTCACCGACGACCTCGCGATCGCCGCTCAGCTCGACGCCGGCAACGTCGCCGCGCAACTGATCGACGACGGCTTCGTCGGCGTGTGATGCGCAGCTGAAGCCATCTGCCGGCGCGACCAGTCTTCAGTGTGGGATCGACGGCAGGACCGGTTGCTCGCGCAACGCCGACTCGGCAACGTCCCAACACCAGCCCGGGCGGGTGAGGCGGGCGATCAGCTCTGCCAGCGTTTCCGGTTGGGCGAACAAGAAACCCTGCAGATTGCCGATACCCAGCTCGCGCAAGCGCAGCGCCTGGGCGGTCGTCTCGACACCCTCGGCGACCGTCACCATGCCATACGCCGTGGCAACGCCGACCACGGCCGCCACGACCGCATCGCCGGCCGGCTCACCGACCTGGTCGATCAGCCTGCGGTCGATCTTGAGGGTCCGTGCAGGCAATCGGTGGAGCGCTCCGAGCGATGAGTAACCGGTGCCGAAGTCGTCGACGGCGAGCCCCACCCCGAGTTCGAGTAACCGTTGCAGCGACTGCAGCGTGCGTTCGGTGTCGTCGATCATGTGCTGCTCGGTCATTTCGAGGCACATCGAGGTCGCGTGCCCGGCAGCCGCCGCCTCGGCGATCTTGTCGAAGATCCGATCGGATTGGAGTTGCATCGGGGACACGTTGACCGACACATGACACAAGCCCAGGCCGGCTGCCTCGAGCGTCGTGAGCGCCGCTGTGGCGTGATCGACCATGACCAGCCCGAGATCATCGATCAGGCCGATCTCCTCGGCCAACGGTATGAATTCCGTCGGCGGTATCCAGTTGCCCGGCTCGGGTTCCCAGCGCGCCAGGGTCTCGATCCCGCACAACTCCCAGTCCGACGCTCGCACGACCGGCTGGAATGACGCACGCACCCGCTGATGTTTGATCGCATGCCGGAGCTGTTGCTCGATCTTCATCCGCCGTACGACCACCTCGCGGGTGGATGCCTGGAACAGCCGCCATCGATTGCGACCTGCTCGCTTGGCCTCGTACATGGCCGCATCGGCGTCACGAAGGATCTCGCTCGGGGTGCGCTGGGCATCCACGACAACGACGCCGATGCTGGCCGACAGCTGCCAGGAACGCCCTGCGACGCGCATCGGATCGGTGAACGCCGAGGCGCAGCGTTCGGCGAGGTCTTCGTGGGCCATCGCACCGTGAGTAGCGATCGCAATGAACTCGTCGCCTCCGAATCGGCCGACGACACCATCAGAGCCGACGCGATCGACGAGCCGGCGAGCGGCTTCGCGTATCACGTGATCACCCGCCTCGTGGCCGAGGCCGTCGTTCACGATCTTGAGGCGATCGAGGTCGATGAAGCACACTGCGTGCCCGCGGTCCGGACCGGCGAGGATGTTCGCCAGCATGGACTTCAAGACGCGACGATTCGGGGTTCCGGTGAGCGGATCGATCTCTGCATCGCGGACGAGACGCTCCTGGTTCTGGACACGCTCGAAGGCGACAGCCGCCAGGCGGCTGGCCAGCTGCAGGATCGTCCAATCCTCGGAGCGCGGGTGCGTCCCGGTCGGCCCGTAGATCTCCATGCAGCCGAGGCACGTCGCACCACGGTCGTGTCTGATCGGGACCGACCAGATCGACAGATCCTGGCGACCAGCCGTGGCCGCCGCCTCTGCCCACTGCGGTTCGCCGAGATCGGCGGCGATGATCGTTTCCTGCCCGGCCAAGGCGATCGCGGCCGGCATCGAGGCGCTGATCCGCATCGCCGTCGCCATCCGCTGCGTGAAGGCGGGCGACAATGAAGGAGTTCCGACTGCGTTGCCGCTCCAGGCGTGACCGGTGAAGTAGGCGGCCGCCTGGTAGCCCGGCAGCGCCTGCTCGACGAATGTCAGAATTGCACGGATCGCGACGTCGAGCGTGCCGCCCAGGGCGATCTGACGAACCACCTCAGCTTGGGCGTCCAGCAGTTGCGCCGAACGGCGGCGGTCGTCGGGATCGGCGAGGTTGAGCAGGATCAGCCCGACATCCGGGTCGTCGAGCCGGTTCTCGGCGACGACGTCGACGCGCTCTACCTCGTCGCCGAGCTGAAGGCGGAGCTCGATCGCCTGATGGTGCCCCGAGCGTTCCCCGACGCCCCCGAACGACTCGATCGCTTGTTGCACGTCGGCCTCGTCGATGAATTCGACGAACGATCGACCGAGGAAGTCTGCAGCGGACAGACCGTAGTGTCCCTCGAGCTCGGCGCTGGCGTAGCGAATCACACCCTCGGCGTCGACACCGACCAGCCCGACGTACCCCTTGAGCCGTCGGCGCTCGACTTCGCGCTCGAGGCATGAGAGGTCGGTCGGCGGCACAGACTCCTATCGGCATGCTGCGACCCGAACTTGAGGCCATCTTGACAAATATCTTCTCAGTTCACGAGGCGCAGTCCCTGGGGCGCCAGCGATGGCTCGTCGAACGGCAGATCGACGACGAACTCGGTCCGGTGCGCTGGGAACAAGTGCTCGCTGACCAGCACGGGGTTGCCGTCGACATCCGTGGTGACACGCCTGCATTGCAGGAGCGGCGCACCGACCGGCACGGCCAGCAGCTCCGCGTCGGCACGACCCGCCGAGTCGGCGCCGATCGTTTGGGTCGCGCCTCGCAGTTCGACACCCAGCAACTCGTGAAACGGGCGGCGCTGGACATCTTCCATCGAGATCCTCTGGCCGAGCTCGGCCGGGCACCACACGGTGACCAGGGCGAACGGTTCGCCGTCGGCAAGATTGACGCGCTTGACGCGCAGCACCCGGTCGGTTGCCAGCACCGACCGCACGTGGGCCGGTGCGGCGTCGAAAGCGAACTCGATCACACGCCGGGCGGCGTGCCGCCCACTCGATTCGAGCTGAGCCTCGATCGTGCCCAGTCGCTCGAGCCGTTGCCGGACCGGCTCGGTGGCAACAAACCATCCGAAACCCTGGCGGGCGGCGATCAGGCCCTCGTCACGCACCAACTCGAGCGCCCGGCGGATCGTGACCCGACTCGCCGAGAACTGCGTGGAGAGCTCGGATTCGCTGGGCAGCACCGTGCCGGCGCTCTCGGATCGGGCCAGCTGGCGCAGCTCGTCGGCAATCTCCTGATAGCGGATGCTTCTCACGACTGCGCCTCGATCAGCTCGATTCGGTTGCCGAACGGATCGTCGATGTGACATCGGGTCGTGCCGGGGATCTCGTCGCTCCACCGGGCGTCGAGCCCGGTCGCGTCGATCAACGCCCTCAACCCGTCGACCAGCAATGCGGGGTGAGCCTTCCTGGCGGGAACGAAAGCCGCCTCGGTTCCGACATGGATGCGCGTCGCACCGGCCTCGAACCATGCCCCGCCGCGGGCCGCCATCACCGACGGCTTGGCGACCTCGGTCAGCCCGAGTACGCCGACATAGAACTGCCGTGCGGTCTGTTCGGCGCCGATCGGGATCGCCAGCTGGACGTGATCGATGCCCTTCCAGGGTGTCTCGCTGGTCTTTGCCGGATCCATAGAACTTGTATTATAGTTGTCTACATGACCGTGAGTGCCACCACCCCTATCGAACTCGTCGAGGCCGTCTACGCCAAGCTGCCGGCCAACGCCCAGCTGGGTCGTGATCGGCTCGGCCGACCGCTCACACTGGCCGAAAAGATCCTGATCAACCATCTCGTCGACCCACAGGGCCAGGAGCTCGAGCGGGGAGCCAGCTACGCCGACTTCCACCCCGACCGCGTCGCCATGCAGGACGCCACCGCCCAGATGGCGTTGCTGCAGTTCATGACCGCCGGGCTGCCGGAGGCCCTGGTGCCCTCGACCGTGCACTGCGATCACTTGATCCAGGCCAAGGTCGGTGCCCAGATCGACCTCGGCGTCGCCGTCGACACCAACCGCGAGGTGTACGACTTCCTGAAGAGCGTGTCGGCCAAGTATCAGATCGGCTTCTGGGGCCCGGGCTCGGGCATCATCCACCAGGTCGTGCTCGAGAACTATGCCTTCCCGGGCGGCATGATGATCGGCACCGACAGCCACACCCCCAACGCCGGCGGGTTGGGGATGGTGGCGATCGGTGTCGGCGGCGCCGACGCCGTCGACGTGATGACCGGGTTTCCGTGGAACGTGCGCTGGCCGAAGGTGATCGGCGTCGAGCTCACTGGCACGCTGTCCGGTTGGAGTTCTCCCAAGGACGTGATTCTCGAAGTTGCCCGCCAGCTCACCGTCGAAGGCGGCACGGGGGCGATCGTCGAATATTACGGCCCCGGCGCCGACAGCATCTCCGCCACCGGCAAGGCCACGATCTGCAACATGGGTGCCGAGATCGGCGCCACCACGTCGCTGTTCGGTTACGACCAGAACATGGCCCAGTACCTCAAGGCCACCGGCCGCGAAGCGATCGCCGACGCCGCCGACCATGTCGCCGACGACCTGCGCCCCGACGAGGGCGCACTCTACGACCAGGTCATTCAGATCGACCTCGATCAGCTCAAGCCGCTGATCAACGGTCCGCACTCCCCCGATCGCGCCCACAAGGTCGGCGCCCGTGGCGTCGGGGCCGAGGCGCGCGCCAACGACTGGCCGCTCACCCCCTCGGCGGCGCTGATCGGCTCGTGCACCAACTCGTCCTACGAAGACATCACCCGCGCCGCCTCGATCGCCCGCCAAGCGGCGGCGGCGGGCCTCACCTCCAAGGTGCCGTTGTTGATCACGCCCGGCTCCGAACAGACCCGGGCCACGATCGAACGTGACGGGCTGCTGGCCGACCTCGAAGCTGTCGGTGCGACCGTGCTGGCCAACGCCTGCGGACCCTGCATCGGTCAGTGGAGCCGCCCCGAGTCGATCACCAACGAGGTCAATTCGATCGTCACGTCGTTCAACCGCAACTTCCCGAAGCGCAACGACGGTTCCGCCAACACGCTCGCCTTCGTCACCTCGCCCGACACCGTGATGGCGATCGCATTGGCGGGTCGACTCGACTTCGATCCCACGACCGACACGATCACGGCGCCCGACGGCACCGAGATCACGCTCGAGGCCCCGATCGGTCAGGTCCTGCCCGATGCCGGCTACGACCCCGGTGAAGACACGTTCACCGCCCCACCGGCCGACCCCAGCGGTGTCGACATCATGGTGAGCCCATCCAGCGACCGCCTTCAGCTGCTGACCCCGTTCCCCGCCTGGGACGGCAACGACTACTACGGCCTGCCGGTGCTGGTGAAAGCACGCGGCAAGTTCACCACCGACCACATCTCGATGGCAGGGCCATGGTTGAAGTATCGCGGCCACCTCGAGAACATCTCCGGCAACCTCTACATGGGTGCCGTCAGCGCCTACCGTGACGGCCTCGTCGGACAGGGCAAGAACCAGCTCACCGGAGCGATCGAAAGCTTCCCCGACATCGCCAAGGGCTACCACGAGGCCGGCCAACCGTGGGTCGTGATCGGTGATGAGAACATGGGCGAGGGCTCCAGTCGCGAGCACGCCGCGATGGAGCCTCGTTTCCGGCTCGGCCTGGTGGCGATCGCCCGCAGCTTCGCCCGCATCCATGAGACCAACCTCAAGAAGCAGGGCATGGTGCCGCTCACGTTCGCCGACCCGGCCGCCTACGACGTGATCGACGAAGACGACCGCATCAACGTGCTCGATCTTCCACCGGTCCCCGGCCAGAACGTGCGTTGCCAGATCGTCAAGCCCGACGGCACCACGATCGAGTTCGAGGCCAGGCACACCTTCAGCCCCGAGCAGGTCGAATGGTTCAAGGCCGGTTCAGCGCTCAACATCGTGCGCGCCAAGGTGGCAGCGGGCGAGGCCTGAACGGGCGCGCCGGCATCCACAACTCGTTCTGGTCTGGGTTCGGCCGCTCCGGGCAGGCTCCGGGCAGGCGGTTTCCTGACCAGAACGAGTCAGGTCGGACGGCTACCAGAGTGGGCGGCCGCTGAGGATTCCACGAGCACTGGTGATGTCGAGCTGGAGTTGTTCGATCAACGACTCGATGCCGTCGAACTTGCGCTCGGAGCGCAGGAAGTCGACGAACCGCACCTTCGCCGGCTCGCCGTACAGGTCCCCGTCGAAGTCGAGCAGGTGTGCCTCGAGCAGTGAGTGATCGGCGTGCTCGTAGAACGTCGGGCGTCGCCCGAGGTTGATCGCGCACCGATGCACCGAGCCGTCGGGCCGCTCGTACCAACCGGCGTACACGCCGTCGGCGGGCAGGCAGATACGGTTCGACACCTCGACGTTGGCGGTCGGGAATCCGAGCAACCGACCCCGTTGATCTCCGATCACCACCGTGCCACGTGCTTCGAACGGACGGCCGAGCATCCGCATCGCCAGCGCGACATTGCCGCCCGCGAGGGCGCGCCGAATGGCCGTGCTGCTGACCGGCTCGCCGATACCGTCCTGGCGGCCCACCAGACTCATCGGCTCGACCTCGAAACCATATGTCTGCCCGATCTCACGCAACAGCGAGACGTTGCCCTCACGGTTGCGCCCGAAGTGGAAATCCTCGCCCACCACCACGCACTCGGTCCGCAGGCACTTGACCAACACACGCTCGACGAACCCCAAGGGCGATTCCTGGGACTGCGCTTCGTCGAACGGCAACACCATCGCGACATCGATGCCGGTCAGCTCGAGCAGTTCCATCCGCTGCTCGTGGTCGGTCAGCAGGCGCGGCGCCGACTCGGGGCGCACGATCGTGGCCGGGTGACGGTCGAATGTGACCACAGCGGAGCGAGCGCCCCGGGCAGCAGCCATCTGTCGCACCTCTGCGATCACCGACTGGTGTCCGTGATGGAGACCGTCGTACGCACCGATCGTGATGACCGTGCGCTCGTTCGGGAACGGCGCTGAAGTGGCATCGGTGACGACGAGCACGGGCAGCTACGCTACCTGCCCGTCGCCGTCGGGAGCACGACGGACGGTTTCACCTGGTCGGTCCGGAACACCTCGTAGACGGCCAACAAGGTGCGGTCGGGACCGAACACCGACCATGGCCCTTCACCGACGGCGTCACCGAACCGGGGCAACACTCGCCCATTGGCCACCAACGCCGCCAGGTCGGCATCGATGTCGATCTGCGCCAGGCCGCGCACCGTCGTCTCGACGGGCAGGAGAGCACATTGATCGGGTGGGGCGGCCTCGTCGAGCGTGAACTCGCCGACCGCGGTTCGACGCAGGTTGCGTAGGTGTGCTCCCCCGCCGAGCAGGTGCCCCAGGTCGGCGGCCAACGTGCGGATGTAGGTGCCCGGCGAGCACTCGACCTCGATCTTGAACACCCCCGGTTCCGGGCCGTCATCGACGGTCAGGGAATGGATCGTGACCGGACGCGGCTGGCGCTCGATCTCGATCCCCTCCCGGGCCAGTTCGTGCAGCCGCTTGCCGTCGACCCGAATCGCCGAGACCATCGGGGGGATCTGCTCGATCTCACCTGTGAGCTGTGCGGCGGCCACCTGGCGTGCCTGTTCGAGCGTGACCCCGGCCATGTCGTGGGTGGCGACCACATCACCGGCCGCGTCGAGGGTCGTGGTCTCGGTGCCGAGCACCACCTCGCCGACGTACCGTTTGGTTGTCTTCTCCACGAACCGCAGCAGCTTGGTCGCCATGCCGACGGCAACGACGAGCACGCCGGTGGCATCGGGGTCGAGCGTGCCGGCGTGGCCGACCTGACGCTCGTGGAATCGCCTGCGCAGCATGCCGACCACGTCGTGACTGGTGACACCCGCCGGCTTGTCGACGACGCAGAGGCCGTGGGTGGTCGCCGGCTTACGCCTGGCCACGACGCTGACGATCCTCGCGGAGGATGTCGTCGATCCGCTCGGCCGAACGCAACGCCATGTCAGGGCGGAAGTCGAGGATCGGCGTCTTCTTGGCGCGGATCTGCTTGGCGATCGACGACTGCAGCCGACTGCGGTGGGCGGTCAGTGCGGCGATGATCTGCTCGTCGCCCTCCTCACCCTCCAGCGAGTCGAAATACACGTGAGCACGATTGAGCTCGTTGTCGACCTCGATGCCGGTCACCGTCACGAACGCCAGGCGCTCGTCGTCGATCCGCACCAACTCCTCGGCGATGATCTCGCGCAGGGTGCCTCCGACCCGCGCCGAGCGCGGGTACTTGTGACCGCCGCTGCGTCCGCCACTGTTGCCGCCCGAAGACCGGCGTCCGCGTCCAGCCATGCGATCCTCAGCTCAACGTGCGAGCGATCTCGCGCTCGTCGTAGGTCTCGATCACGTCGCCCGGCTTGAGGTCCTGGAAGTCGGACAGGCCGATGCCGCACTCGAAGCCCGCACGGACCTCTTGCGCATCGTCCTTGAAGCGGCGCAGCGACTGCACCGCGCCCTTCCAGATGATCGTGCCGTTACGAATGAAGCGCACCTTGGAACCGCGGGTGATGACACCGTTCTGCACCAGGCACCCTGCGATCGCACCCTGCTTGGGCACCCGGAAGATCTCACGCACTTCGGCATCGCCGGTGACGATCTCTTCGTACTCGGGAGCCAGCATGCCGACCATCGCCTGCTCGATGTCTTCGAGCAGCTTGTAGATGATCTCGTACGTGCGGATCTCGACGTTCTCGGTCTCAGCGGCGTCGCGAGCCTTGCGGTCGGGACGCACGTTGAACCCGATGATCGTCGAGTTCGTGGTGGCTGCCAGCGAGATGTCGTTCTCGGTGATGCCACCCACGGCACGGTGCACGAACGTGAGGTCGACCTCGTCGCGCCCGAGCTTGCGGAGGCTCTCGGTGACCGCTTCGAGCGAGCCCTGCACATCGGCCTTGAGGATCAGGTTCAACGTGGCCGATTCGCCGGTCTGGATCTGGTCGAAGATGTCTTCCAGCTTGACACCCGACTTGACGCGGGCGTCACCGCGCTGATCGCGGACACGGCGATGGAACTCGCGGGCCTCGCCGACCGTGCGAGCGGTCTTCTCGTCGGGGGCGGAACGGAACTCGTCGCCCGCCTCTGGAACCGAGCCCAATCCGAGCACCTCGACGGGTGTCGACGGACCGGCCACCTTGACCATTTCGCCCTTGTCGTTGATCATCGCCCGCACCTTGCCCCAGGCGGGGCCGGCCACGATCGGATCGCCGACCTTGAGCTCGCCCTTGTCGACCAGGATCGTGGCAACCGGGCCACGGCCCTTGTCGAGGTTGGCTTCGAGCACGATGCCCTTGGCGCGGCCGGTCGGGTTGGCCTGCAGCTCTTCCAGCTCGGCGACCACGACCAGTTGATCGAGGAGATCGTCGATACCGAGGTCTTGCAGCGCCGACATCTCGACGACGATCGTGTCGCCGCCCCAGGCTTCGGGGACGAGCTCGAGCTCGGCCAGGCCGGTCAGCACGCGTTGTGGATCGGCGTTGTCCTTGTCGATCTTGTTGACGGCGACCACGATCGGCACATCCGCCGCGCGAGCGTGGTTGATGGCCTCGATCGTCTGCGGCATCACGCCGTCGTCGGCGGCGACGACGAGCACGACGATGTCGGTAGCGTCGGCGCCGCGGGCGCGCATCTGGGTGAACGCCGCGTGACCAGGCGTATCGATGAAGGTCAGCGACTGACCGTCGCGTTCGACCGTGTAGGCACCGATGTGCTGGGTGATGCCGCCGGCCTCGCCGTCGACCACGTTCGCATGACGGATCCGGTCGAGCACGGTGGTCTTGCCGTGGTCGACGTGGCCCATCACCGTGATCACCGGTGGCCGCGGCTGCAGCAACTCCTCGTCGTCGTCGTCGCTGTCGTCGAACAGGGCCTGCAGCTGGATCTCTTCCTGCTGGCCCGGGTCGACGAGCAACAGGTCGGCACCGAGCTCGAGCGCATACAGCTCCATGTGCTCGTCGGACAGGCCCATGGTGACCGTGAGCATCTCACCGTGCTGCAGCAAGAACTTGATGACGTCGCCTGCCGTGCGATTCAGCTTGGGGCCGAACTCTTGAGCAGAGACACCGCGTTCGACGACGATCGTGCCCGCAGGCACCGGCGCGTCGTGTGCGGTGAACGACTGCTCCTGGGGCTGCAACTCGTCGCGATCGCGACGACGGCGCCGCTTGCTGCGACGAGGTGGTCGCCGCTGACCACTGGGGCGACCACCACCAGGGCGGCCAGGGCCACCACCGGGGGCGCCACCGGGCCCACCGCCACCGTACGGGCGACCTGGACCCCCTCCGCCGGGACCACCACCGGGGCGGCCGGCGTAGCCACCGGAGCGTCCACCGGGGCCACCGCTGGGACGCGCGCCTTGCGGGCGGGCCGAGCCCGGGGGCGGTGGAATCGGCTTGCCCGTGGCCGAGACCGGACGACCCGGAGGCGGCGGAACCGGCTTGCCCGCAATCGAACGCGGTGGGGCCGGCGGAGCCGCCGAATCGGCCGGCTTGAGCGTGGCCCTTCGGGGTGGAGTCATCGGCCTGCGGCGACTCGGGCGGCCGTGGCGCAGTCGGATCAGGGCGACCGCTGGAGATGATGCGGCCCGCGTCGCCGTGGTCGGCCGACTCGGGGCCTGGGCTCGAAATCGTGTGCGGCTCGGCCGACTCGGGGCCTGGGCTCGAAATCGTATGCGGCTCGGCCGACTCGGGGCCTGGGCTCGAAATCGTGTCCGGCTCGGCCGACTCGGGGCCTGGGCTCGAAATCGTGTCCGGCTCGACCGACTCGGGGCCTGGGCTCGAAATCGTGTGCCGGCTCGACCGACTCGACCGGCTCGACCGACTCGGGGCCCGGGCTCGGAACTGCCGGTGACTCGGGCTGCGATTCGACCGCAGCGGTGTCAGCGGTCGCCGCCGCAACGTCAGCAGGTGGCGCCTCAGGGGGCGCCGGCTCGGTCGCAACGGTGGCGACGGCCTCGGCTGCAGGCGCCTGCGTGGGCACCGCAGGTACTTCGGTCGACTCCGCCTCGGCCTCCGCGCCGACGGGCGCGTCGTCCGGCACAGCCGACTCGTCGGGGGATGGCTGCTCGGCCGTCGTCTTCTTGGAAGCCGACTTCTTGGCCGTCGACTTCTTGGCAGCCGACTTCTTGGCCGTCGTCTTCTTGGCAGCCGACTTCTTGGCCGGCTTCTTCTCGCTCTCCGGGTCTGCCGGCTGCTCGTCGCGGGTCAGGCCGTCGCGCACGGCACGGCGGCGCACCATGTCGGCGTAGGCCTCCTGGAGCGACGACGAGTGACTCTTGATGGGTACCCCGAGCTTGCCGCACAGGTCGACGGCCTCGGCATTCGTCATGCCGAGTTCTTTCGCTAGTTCATGTACCCGAATGTTCTTCGCCACGCTTGGTGTCAACCTTTCGTCGTCTCTTCAGTCTCGCATGGGTGGAGTCGTTCCCCACCCGGTCATTCAGTTCGTTTGCGCCGTCAGATCGGACGCAAGTTGCTCGATCGACGATGCAGGCACCGCAGTGCGCCACGCCCGATCGAACGCCCGGCGTCGTCGAGCCGGCTCGATACAACGCGATCCACACAACCATGCTCCGCGACCCGGGGCGCAGCGGTCGACGCGAACCGCTCCGTCGGCGCCGAGGACACAGCGAAGCAGTTCGGCCTGGGGGCGCCGTTGACGGCAGCCGATGCAGGTGCGGATAGGAACATGGCGGTCACTTGACTTCGACATCTCCATCGCCATCGGTCTCCGGGCCCGGTTCGTCTGCCGACTCTGGGGCAGCTTGCTCATCGGTCGTCGGCTCGTGCTCGTCGACCGGTGCTTCGACCGGTGTCTCATCGGCCGTCTCGTCAGCGTCAGCGGACTGCTCGTCGGCGTCAGCGGTCTCGTCGGCGTCGGCCGTCGGTTCGGCCGTGTTGTCGGCGTCAGCGGTCTCGGTCGTCTCGTCGCTTCGGCGTCGGCGTCAGCGGTCTCGTCGGCGTCGGCGGTCGCTTCGTCGGCCGGTTTGTCAGCGTCGGCGGTCTCGGTCGTCTCGCCGCTGTCGGCAGTGACGCCCTCGGTCTGTTCGACCCATTCGGTCTGGCTCAGGATCGAGCCGTCGGCGGCATGCCACTCCATCTCGCCCGACTCTGCGTTCTCGCGCCATTCACCCTCGGCGTACTCGACGTGGGCGTCGAGGTAACCGCCGGCGGGCACACCTTCGGCGACCTGCGACTCGGAACGGATGTCGACACGGACACCGGTCAGTCGAGCCGACGAGCCTGGCGTTCTGGCCCTCGCGCCCGATCGCCAGGCTGAGCTGGTGATCGGGGACGATGACGTCGGCCGCGGTGCCGTCGTCGGAGATGTTGACCTGGGTGACCTTGGCCGGCGAGAGCGCCTTGGCGACCATGTCGGCCAGGTCTTCGCTGAACGGCACGATGTCGATCTTCTCGCCGCGCAGCTCGTTGACGACCATGCGAACGCGGGCGCCTCGGGCACCGACGCAGGCACCGACGGGGTCGACGTTGTGATCGTTGGACCAGACGGCGATCTTGGTGCGATGGCCCGGCTCACGGGCACAGGCCTTGATCTCGACGATGCCGTCCGCGATCTCGGGCACCTCGAGCTCGAACAGGCGCTTGATCAGACCCGGGTGTGTGCGCGACACGACGATCTGTGGGCCCTTGGCGGTCTTGCGGACCTCGACGATGTAGGCCTTGGAACGGTCGCCCGGGTTGGGGCGCTCGTACGGCACCTGCTCTGCCTGCGGGAGCAGGGCCTCGACGCGACCGAGATCGAGCAGGGTGTACCGCGTATCGGTCTGCTGGATGATGCCGGTCACGATGTCGCCCTCGCGGTTGGCGTACTCCTCGAACTTGCGATCACGCTCGACCTCGCGGATCCGCTGGCTCATCACCTGCCGGAACGTCTGGGCCGCGATCCGGCCCAACTCTTCCTTCTTCGGCGTGTCGTCTCGCTCGTTGACCCAGTTGCCGTCCTCGTCGAGGTCGTAGGCCGTGAACGTGAAATCCATGCTGGTCGGGTTGACCTCGACGACGACCTCGTCGGCAGCGCCAGGCCGACGCTTGTACGCGCTGGCAAGCGCGTCGACGAGCACGTGCAACAGGTCGTCCTCCGACATGCCCTTCTCCTGGGCGAGGAGGCGAATGGCTTCGCTCATGTCGAGATTGCTCACGATGACTCCTTCGAACTGGGCTCTGGCTTCGATTTCTGCGCTGGCGGCATCTTCTTCGACTTCGATGTTCCCTTGCCGCCGGGCTTGGGTTGCGGGCCCCACACGAACACCGTGCGGGCGCGGTCGATCGAGGCAATCTCGATCGTCCGATCGACGCTGTCATCGCCCTCGCCGACCCTCACGGTGGCGGTCGTGTCGTCGGCGGCGATCAGCACACCTTCGAACCGGCGCTGCTCGACATCGGTGTCGGAGAGACGCACACTGATCGTCTTTCCGACCTCGCGTTGGAAGTGATACGGCAGTCGTAGCGTGCGCTCGAGGCCGGGGGTACTGATCTCGAGCGTGTACTTGCCGGGGATCGGGTCCTGGTGATCCATCTCACGCGAGATGAGACGCGTCGCCAGCGCCAACTTGTCGAGGTCGAGCCCCGATTCGGACCCAGGCGGCGTGTCGATCGTGACCCGCAACGTGCCGCCACGTTGCTCGAGGTCGTACAGGTCGAGCTCGAGATCGGAGGCAATCGACTCGACGATGCTGCGAACACGCTGGATAACTGGGGTGTCACTCATCTGAATCTGCCTCCTTTCACAAAACAAGGCGTGGGCCGAGCCCACGCCTTTTCGGTACCCAAACCAAATAGGAACACCGGAGTATACCCCGAGTCAGAGGTATCTTGCCGGGGTGCTGCGCATGTCCAACCTCTTCCTCCGCACCCTCCGCGACGACCCTTCGGACGCCGAATTGGCCTCTCACCGATTGCTCGTGCGGGCCGGCTACATCCGTCGGGCCGCGCCCGGAGGTTTCACCTGGCTGCCGCTGGGATGGCTCGTCTTCCGCAATGTCGAGCGCGTCGTGCGCGAGGAGATGGACGCGGCGGGCTTCCAAGAGGTCCACTTCCCGGCCCTGTTGCCGAAAGAGCCCTACGAGGCAACCAATCGCTGGGTCGAATACGGCGACAACCTGTTTCGTCTGCAGGACCGACACGGCAACGACTTCTTGCTGGCGCCGACCCACGAGGAGATGTTCACCCTGCTGGTGAAGGACCTGTTCTCGTCGTACAAGGACTTCCCGCTCTCGATCTACCAGATCCAGACCAAGTTCCGCGATGAGGCCCGGCCCCGCGCCGGCCTGCTGCGCGGGCGCGAGTTCGTCATGAAGGACTCGTACAGCTTCGACGTCGACGACGAGGCCTTCCAGAGGTCGTACGACCGCCACCGCGAGGCCTACATCAAGACCTTCGAGCGGTTGGGTCTGCCCGTTGTGATCGTGTCGGCGATGTCCGGGGCGATGGGTGGCTCGGCGTCGGAGGAGTTCCTCGCCCCCAGCGAGGAGGGCGAGGACACGTTCGTGAGATGTGCAACGTGCGACTATGCCGCCAACACCGAGGCCGTCCGGATTCCGGTGCCGCCCTCGATCGCGATCGACGGGCTACCGGCGGCCAAGGTCGCCGACACACCCGGACACTCCGACCATCCAGACCCTCGTCGACCACCTCAACGACACACCCGAGTTCGCTCGACCCGAAGGCCCGTGGACCGCAGCCGACACCATGAAGAACGTGGTGGTCAAGTTGCGCCACCCCGATGGCACGACCGAGCCGCTGGCGATCGGTATCCCCGGCGATCGCGACGTCGATACCAAGCGGCTCGAGGCGCAGGTCAGCCCGGCCGAGATCGAGCCGTTCGACGAGGCCGACTTCGCCGCCAACCCAGCCCTCGTCAAGGGCTACATCGGTCCGGGTGCCCTCGGTTCGACCGGTACGTCGGGCATCAGGCTGCTCGTCGATCCCCGCATCGTTCCCGGCACACGCTGGGTCACCGGGGCCAACGAGGCCGGTCGACACGTGATCGACCTCACGTACGGTCGCGACTTCACGGCCGACGGTGTCGTCGAGGCTGCCGAGGTGCGCGACGGCGACGTATGCCCCAGCTGCGGCGGCGAAATCGAGCTCGCCAGGGGCATCGAGATGGGCCACATCTTCCAGCTCGGACGCAAGTACTCCGAGTCGCTCGGTCTCACCGTGCAAGACGAGAACGGCAAGCTCGTCACCCCGACGATGGGCTCATACGGGATCGGCGTGTCGCGCGCCGTCGCCGCCATCGCCGAGGCCAGCTACGACGACATCGGTCTGTGCTGGCCACGCCAAGTCAGCCCCGCCGACGTCCATCTCGTGATCGCCGGAAAGGAAGGCGGTCCGCAGCGTCCTGCCGCTGAGCAGCTCGCCGCCGACCTCGAAGCGGCCGGCGTCGACGTGCTGTTCGATGATCGTGTGGGTGTCTCGCCCGGTGTGCGTTTCAAGGACGCCGAGCTGATCGGCGTGCCCACCATCATCGTCGTCGGCCGCGGCATCACCGACGGAGTGGTCGAGGTCAAGGACCGCAAGACCGGCGAACGCAACGACATCCCCGTCAGCGACGTCGTCGACACGATCCGCGCCCTCATCTGACCAGCGGGCGACGCCGGTCGTTGACGCGATCGCCGTCAATGCAGGCGGCGGGCGACGAGGTTGGTCAGCAGGCCGGCGATCATGCCGATGGCGGTGATCATGCCGGCATGGGCGAGCACCTTGGTGGTGGTCATCCGCTCGCCGTTCCAATGCAGGATCGACTCGCTGCTGTTGTAGCTGAGGATCGAGCCGGCCGAACCGACGGACAACAGCGAACCGGCCGACCCCAGCGACAGGATCGAACCGGCCGAACCGATCGACAGGATCGAACCCGCCGACCCGATCGAGGCGATCGAACCCGCCGACCCGATCGAGGTCACCGAGCCGACCGAGCTCAGCGACCGGACCGAGAACGCAGAACCGGCTGACCGTAGAGACAGGTACGACATGGTGAGGACGATCGTAGTCGTCGGGTCGACGTCGACCGGCGGCACCAGACGGCGAGGTGTGGAGATGGATGTTCTCAGCCGGCGTCGGGGAAGACGTAGGCCTCGGCCTCCGGTGATGTCTCGTTGGTCGACAGGGCGCCCAGCGAGAAGGGCTTGTCGGTGTTGACCTCGAAGATCGTGCTGCCGCGTGGCGGGTTGCGATCCTCTGGCGGGCCGTAGCCGTAGGCCGGGCTGGCGTCGCCGAAGTTCACTTCGGTCAGTCCGTTCATGGCCGTGATGATCCCCTCGCGGCTGAGGTCGCCCCTCGCCACGGCGGCGTCGAGCAACTGGTGGGTCGCCCACGCCTGCAGATACCCGAACCTGAAGTAGTAGTCGGGCTCCTGCTCGGGCCGGTACTTGGCGACACGATCGAGCACGTCGGCCATGTTGGCCGAGCCGGGCGCCCCCATTCCTGTCCGAGGGCGACGATCCACACGTTGGCGGTCAGGTAGTCGGCGAGCGGGCTCATTGCCAGCTCGTCGACCCTTGCCGGCGACTGTGCGATCCAGCGTGGGGCGAAGCCCATCTGGGCGGCCGTACCGGTGATGCCGGCGAACTCGGTCGGCAGCGCGGTCGCCCAGACCATGTCGCAGTCGGTGTTGACGAGCTCGGTTACCTGGGCGGTGAAGTCCTGATCGCCTGCGCCGTAACGGGTGACGGTGGCGATCTCGAAGCCCATCTGCTCAGACGCGAACTCGAGCCCTTCGAGCCCGGCTTCGCCGTAGACGTCGTTCTGGATCACGGCACAGATCGTGTCGTCGCTGCTCACCGCCGGACAGGTAGCCGGCCTGGCTGTCCCACCGGTCGCGCAGCACCGGTGGGACAGCTGGCCGATGTTGTCGTATCGCTCGGCGAGTTCGTCGCGGCTGGGACGCGTGACCAGTGCACCTGCTCGGAGATTTTCCTGAACGGTCAGATCGGCGAACAGCCGCCGTCCCACCATCACCTGGGCGACGCCGTGTTCAGCCTGCGGTGTTGAGGTAGCGCCAGCCGACCTGCTCGTCCATCACGAGCCGCCGCCGCGGGCCCTGCACCATCGGGTCGCCGAGGCCGTAGCCGGCGTCGCCTTCCCACAGACAGACCCGCGCCCCATCGGGCGCCCAGGCGATCTCGGTGACGAACGACGCAGGGTCGGCGGCTGCCAACGCCGAGGCGACGTCCCCGTAGCGATGGATCTGCTCGAGCGTGACGTACGTCGGCGGTGTGATCAACATCTCGCCGCTGGCCTGCATCGCCAGCGCGTTCGCGGGAGCGATCCACCGGTGGGCATGGACCTCCTCACCATCGACGCCGACGTGGTGATCGGCGTGCGCATCACCGGCGGGAGCGAGGAAGAACCACGTCGAGTACCGGCGCGGTCTATCGACGGGCGGCAGCCAGTGGCTCCAATACACGAGCGATGCTTCGTCGACGTGCAGGCCGACCTCCTCGTGGGTTTCGCGAACGGCCGCACGTCGCGCAGCCGGCATCGGGTCGGGGGCCGTGCCGTGCGGGATGTCGTCGTCCTCGATGACACCACCGGGAAACGCCCACATCCCACCGAACGCCGTGTCGGCGCCGCGATGGATCATCAGCACCTCGACCTCACCGTCGCCATCGCGCAGCAGCACGATCGTTGCCGCCGGCGATGCCGGCTGCTCAGCGTCGGGGTGGTCGATCACGTCGATCTGCATCGCAACCTCGGGGATCGATTCAGGAGATCTGTTCGAGCTCGTCGATCAGCTCATCGACGGGTCGGTACGTCAGTCCGGCGATCGCCCGATGGGCGTACCGGATGATGCCCTCGGCATCGATGATGAAGACGCTGCGCCGAGGAAAGCCGATCGGCCCGAGCGTGCCGTACGCCGCTGCGGCCTGCTTGTCGACGTCGGCCAGCAACGGGAACTCGAATCCGTGCTTGGCCGAGAACGCCTCCTTGCTCGACGACGTCCTGGGCCGAGATGCCGACGATCTGGGCGTCGAGCCCTGCGGAACTGGTCGAGCCCCTCGTTGTAGGCGTTGAGCTGCTTCGTACAGACGACCGAATCGTCACCGGGATAGAACACCAGCACGACCGGCTTGCCCAGGAAGTCGGCCAATGAGTAGCTGTTGCCTCCGGTGCCGGGCAGCGTGAAGTCGGGGGCTCGATCGCCGACGCCAATGCTCATTCTGCCGCAGCCTCCATGATGTCGTCGGCGATGTCGAAGTTCGAGTAGACGTCCTGCACGTCGTCGTTGTCCTCGATCGATTCCATGAGGCGCAGCAGCTTCCTGGCGTCCTCGACAGTGGTCGACCGGCACCAGGTTGTCGCTGACCATCGGCATGTCGGCCGATACCACGGTGTAGCCGGCCCCCTCGAGTGTGTCCTTGACCTCGAACGTGTCGCTCGGGTCGCAGGTGATGCTCCAGGTCCTCGCCGTCGTCGGCGACGTCGTCGGCGCCCGCCTCGAGCGCCGCCATCATCAGCTCGTCCTCGTCGATCTCGTCGCTACCGTCGATCAGCACGATCCCGCGCCGCGTGAACTGCCAGCCGACCGCGCCGGGCTCGGCCATCGAGCCGCCCATCTTGGAGAGCATGTTGCGGATGTCGGCGCTGGTGCGGTTGCGGTTGTCGGTCAGCACGTCGATCAACAGCGCCACTCCACCGGGGCGTAGCCCTCGTACATGATGCTGTCGTAGACGCCGCCATCGCCCTCACCGGTGCCACGCTTGATCGCACGATCGATGGCGTCGTTGGTCATCTGCGACGCCTTGGCCTTCTGCACCGCAGTGCGCAGCGTCGGGTTGGCCTCGACGTCGCCCCCGCCGCTGCGAGCCGACACCTCGATCTGACGTGCCAGCTTGTTGAACAGCTTGCCGCGCTTGGCGTCGGCGGCGCCCTTCTTGTGCTTGATGGTTGCCCATTTGGAATGACCTGACATCAGGAAGTCTCCGCGTGCGATGGGATTCGGGTGAGGCGATTCAAGAACTGGGCGTGCAACCGATGATCGCCGGCCAGCTCGGGGTGGAACGATGCAACCGTAATCGCTGCGTGACGAACGATCACAGGTACGCCGTCGTGCTCGGCCAGCACCTCGACGTCGGCGCCGACCCGCACGACCTTCGGGGCACGGATGAAGACACCGTGGAACGGGGCCGCGTCGGCGCCGAGCGACGGCACGCTGATCTCGGTCTCGAAACTGTCGAGCTGGCGGCCGTAGCCGTTGCGCTGGACGGTGATGTCGATCGCGCCGAACGAGCGCTGATCGGGCCGGCCGTCGAGCACCTCGGTCGCCAACAGGATCATGCCGGCGCAGGTGCCGAACACCGGCATACCTTCGGCGATCCGCTGATCGATCGGGTCGAACAGGCCGCTCGTGACGAGCAGCTTCGACATCGTGGTCGACTCGCCGCCCGGCATCACGAGCGCGTCGACGGCGGCGAGATCGGACGGTGTGCGGACCTGACGGGTCGAGCGCGCCGAGCTCAGCGAGCCGCTGTTGGTGCGACTCGAAGGCGCCTTGCAGCGCCAGGACGCCGATCATCGGCGCCCGGCACCTGGAGGCTCCTGAGCTGATGCTGACGGCATCGTCACCAACCGCGATCGGCGTAGTGCTCGTGGACCTCGTCCATGCCGATCCCGGTCATCGGCGCACCGAGACCACGGCTGACCTTGGCCAGGATCGAGGCGATCGTTGAAGTGCGTGGTGGCCTCGACGATCGCTGCTGCCCGCGGTGCAGGATCGTCGCTCTTGAAGATGCCGGAACCGACGAACACCGACTCGGCACCGAGCTGCATCGCCAGCGCGGCATCGGCCGGAGTGGCGAGACCGCCGGCGCAGAACAGCGGCACCGGCAACTTGCCGGTCTCGGCGATCTCCTGCACGAGCGGCAGCGGAGCCTGGAGCCGCTTGGCCCATTCGAACAGCTCGGCCGAGTCGGCCTGGCCGACCTTCTTGATGTCACCGAGGATGCTGCGCAGGTGGCGCACGGCCTCGACGACGTTGCCGGTGCCGGCCTCGCCCTTCGAGCGGATCAAGGCGGCGCCTTCGCTGATGCGACGCAGCGCCTCACCGAGGTTGGTGGCGCCGCACACGACCGGCACGGCGAACTTGAACTTGTCGATGTGGTGGGCCTCGTCGGCCGGGGTGAGCACCTCGGACTCGTCGATGAAGTCGACGCCGAGCGCCTCGAGGATCTGGGCCTCGACGAAGTGCCCGATGCGGACCTTGGCCATCACCGGAATCGACACCGCGGCCTGGATCGCCTCGATCATCTCCGGGTCGCTCATGCGGGCGACGCCGCCGTCGCTGCGGATGTCGGCGGGCACCCGCTCGAGCGCCATCACGGCGACGGCGCCGGCATCTTCGGCGATCTTGGCCTGCTCGGCGTTGACGACGTCCATGATGACGCCGCCCTTCAACATCTCGGCGAGACCGCGCTTGACGGGGAACGAGCCAGTGATCGACACCTGATCGGACATGTCTCCATCGTACCCAGCCATTCGCGTGTCCACGCTGGCGGAATCGACACGGCCGCCCAGGTGCTCCGATCACCCGACGGAGGCGAGTCGGCTGCGGCCAGGCAGACTGGCTCGATGTCATCGACCGTCGACTCACGCCGCCGGGCGCCGGGCACGGCGGGACGAGCGCTCGACCGACACCTATGCCTCACTGCGGATCCCGCAGTACCGGGTGCTGTTCACGATCGGGGCATTCGGCTTCGTGGCGACCCAATCGCAGGCGATCGCCCGCGGCTGGTTGGCGAACGAGCTGAGCGACTCGAACGCCGGCCTCGGTGGCGTCTTCATGGCATTCGGGATCCCGATGCTGTTCGCCACGCCGATGGGCGGCGTGGCGGCCGACCGCTACTCGAAACGCCAGATCCTGATCATCACCAACGTGCTGCTCACGCTGAGCGCATTGTGGATCGCGTTCGCCGTCAGCTTCGACTTCATCGAGTACTGGATGTTGCTGGCGACATCGGCGATCCAGGCGACGGCGTTCTCGTTCCTGGTGCCGGCCCGGATGGCGCTGACGGGCGAGGTGATCGGGCGCGAGCTGATCGCCAACGCGATCGTGCTCGGTCAGATGAGCATCAACTCGGCGCGCATCATCGGCCCGGCGATCGCCGGGGTGTTCATCGGAATCGCCTGGATCGGCACGGCCGGCGTCTACTACTTCTCGGCCCTGCTCAGCATCGCCGCAGTGCTCGGGTGCTTCACGCTGCCGCCTGGTCGACCCCGCACCGACCAGCCGCTGACCACCGCCCGATCCGAGTTCGTGGACAGCCTGCGGTACGTGTGGAAGCTGCGCCACGTCGGGCTGTTGATCATCGTGTCGTTCGTTGTCGTGATGATCGGATTCCCGTTCGTCGCCTTCCTCCCGAGGTTCGCCACCGAAACCCTCGATGTCGGTTCCGCCGGCTACGGATTCCTCGCTGCAGCGTCGGCCGTCGGCGCCGTGCTCGTGTCGATCTACATCGCCGGTCGCAGCTCGGGCAGGGCCGCCTGGCGGATCCAGGCCGTCTCCGGCTTCATGTTCGGTGTCATGCTGATCGCGCTTGCGGTCGCCCCGTCATACCTGCTGGCGGTCCTGGTGGTCGCCGGGGTGGGCGCCGCGTCGGCCGGCTTCCAGGCGATGAACAACTCGCTCGTGCTGACCCTGTCCGAGCTCGAGTACCACGGCCGCGTGCAGAGCCTGATGATGCTGTCGTTCAGCGGTTTCGGCATGGCTGCGCTCCCACTCGGCGCGCTCGCCGATCGAGTCGGGCTCCGCGAGACGATGGCGGGAATGGGCGCGGCCGTCATCGCCGCGATGGGTGTGTACGTGGTGATCAGCCGACGCGCACGACAGCGTTTCGGCGAAGCGGTCCAGCTCGCCTGACGAGTTCTCCGGTCGACGCCGTCCGATACTCTCGCTCCGACGAAGGGAGCCCCCGTGAGTGTCCGAGTCATCACCCGCAATCTGTCGAAAAGCGACACCGCCCAACTGCCGCCCGTGCTGCTCGAACTCGAGCGACAGTCGATGCGTCTTCGCGACCTGATCGGCCTCACGGTCACCGAACAGGTCCACGAACTCGCCGCCCGCCTGGCCGTCGAACGCGCAGCCGCGGAACGGGCCGCCGTCGAAGCCGCCACCGAGGTCAGCCGGTACTACTTGCTGTCGGGCACGCCGGACCGGCCGGTCGACGTCGAGGTGCCCGACATCGACGCCGCCATCTCGCACGCCTGCCGGGCGTTCGATTCGAACCGTTACGTCGTGCTGATCGGCGGCATACAGATCGACGACCTCGACCACGTCGTCGAGGTTCCACCCGGCACTTCGGTCACGTTCCTCCGCCTCACCCCGCTCAAGGGAGGTTGAGACCGTGGGCCTGCGACGCCTGTTCGGCAAGCGGCCGAGCGCAGCGACACAGATCGAGGCTGAACTGGCCGACTGGGGTCGTGACGTGTGGCCAGAGCGTCATCCTCCGCACGACGATGCCCAACGGTGTGTCGACGAAAGCCTCAGGCGACTTCGGTCGACGCTCGGCCCGGCGGCCGTGCAAGAGGGTGCCCTCGAGTTGGTGTTCGATTCCGAGACCTGGATCACCCGCTACAGCGCCCACGACGACATCAAGCACACCATCGTTCGGGTCGCGCTCGGTGCGCTCGCCACCGATCCCCCTCTCGAACTGGCGAGGCGCGTCGGCGACCATGTGCAGTACCTGCGCCACAACCCTGACAAGGCCGTACGGCTCCCCCACCACCTCCCCGAGTACCCACCCCTCCTGCTGCCGGTGCGCGATCTGCCGCCCCGTCTCGATCAGCTGCTGGACCTACTCGAACAGGCGGCGCCGTCCGACCAGATCGCGATCGATGTGGTCGCCGATCTCGCTCTGCACGGTTGTGGTGGCATGTCACAATCCGACCGGTTCGTCGCCCGCTACGTGCTGTTCCTCCATCGGGCCGGGGCACTTCCCTACGAGCTGTTCGAACAGATCGCCTACGCCAATCCGCGTCGCGGGTTCGCTGCTCGCCCCGACGCATCCCCGGAGTTGGCTGAAGAGTTCGGACTGGCCCGATCAGCACGCCGCCCGGATGACGGCGAGGTTGATCGCACTCCCGGTCCTCTCCGACTCGGAAGGTTCACTGCTGGCACGCTCCGAACCGACGCCGGGACATCTGCTGGATGCCGTTCGACTGCACGCTGCGCACGATTCGGGCCACTTCAACACCGACCGAGATTTCCGGCACACGCCGCAGCAACAAGCCGTCGTCACGCTGGCCGGCACCGGGCCAGGTGACGAGCCCGACCTCGTCGAGCACCTCCGGGGATATCCGACGCAGACGCTCGAGGCGTTCTTGCCGGTCGCGCCCGGTTCGGTTCGACCGCTCGCCGCAGCGCTCGGCTACGACGCCGCTGCGGGCCTGATCGACCTCATCCACTCCAGCCCCGAGGTCGAGGCATCGGCCGACCCCGAGGTCGGGGCCGTCGACGTCGCCCTGGTGCGCCAGGCGATCACCGCAGCCGGCCCCGATCTCACCCAGAAGGTCTTCACGATCTTCAAGCAGGCCAAATTCCGACCCAATCTGATCAAGCTGCTCCAGGCGACCGACGGCGAGCACACCGAATGGATCCGGACGTCACTCCCGAAGCGCAATCAGCTGGCCGTGCGGGCGATGGCCGCCGCCCCGCTCGAGCCCGGGTTCGACGCTGTCCGAGCGCGCTACGACTGGATCCGGCAGTTCCGCAACGAGTCGAGCAGTTTCGGCAGCCAGCGCCAGGGTTCCGAGCGCGGTGCGGCCGATGCCGCACTCTTCAACCTCGCCACCAATGCCGGGTATCGAGACGTGACCCGGCTCGACGTGGCCGTGGCTGCCAGCGACCCGACCGCCATCCCGAGCTGGACGATCGACGGCTACGCCGTCGATCTCTCGCTGCGAGGCGCACGAGCAACCACGGTGTTCCGGTCAGGCGACAAGACGCTCAAGACGGCACCCAAGGCGGTCAAGCAGTCCACCGAGTACGGCGACATCAAGGCCGCCCGAGTTCGCCTGCAGGCCGAGGCCACGCGGTTCTCGCGGATGTTCGAACGGACGATGGTGCTCGGCGAACCGTTCTCGACCGCCGAGGTGGCGTCGTTGCGCAACATCCCGGTCGCCGCTGCCGTGCTGGAGGGGCTCGTGGTGCTCGACTCCGCAGGGACCACCGCCAGGCTCACCACCGACGGGTTCGCAGACATGAGCGGTGGCCTGATCGACCTCGACGGCGGGCTGACCGTGCCACACCCGGTCGTGCTCGACGAGCGACACGAGCTCGCGGTATGGCAGCGGCGGTTGGTGTCCGACCGGGTCGTGCAGCCGTTTCAACAGGCCTTTCGCGCCCACTATCGGCTCACTCCGGTCGAGCTCGATGACGGCTATGTGTCGGGCCGATTCGCCGGGCATGTGATCGACACCGGGCGAGCGACGGCACTGTTCGTCGGTCGCGAATGGGTGCTTCCCCAGGACGAGGGCGGCGAGGTCTCGAAGCGATTCGCGAGCCTGGGCCTCACAGCCGTGTGGGAGCTCGCCGACGTCGGCCACCATCTCGCCGAGACCGTGAGCGTCGGCACCGGCGGCATCTTCTTCGTCGAGGGCACCCGGTGGTACAACACGGATCGGGTGCCACTCGAGCAGGTTCACGCCAACGTCTTCTCGGAGGTGATGCGCGATGCCGACCTGGTCGTGTCGGTGGCACCGGGCGACCCCGGAGGGCAAGGCCGGTACCGCGGCAGTGAAGAGGGGTTCTCCCCAGAGTCGCTCGCAGCTCGCCGACAGCTCGTCGAGGCCCTGGTCGACGATCTCGGCATCTCAGGCGTCACCTTCGACGAGTCGGCCGCCTTCGTGGCCGGCAAGCTGGCGTCGTACCGGGTCCATCTGGGTACGGGCGCGATCTACATCGAGCCGGGGCGTCACCTGTGCGTCGTGCCGAAGGGATGGCGAGGCAAGAACGACCTGTTCCTTCCGTTCGTCGATGACGCCGACGAGCGGATCAGTCTGATCATCTCGAAGATCCTGATGTTCAGCTCGGACCACAAGATCCGCGACTCGACCATCCTCGCCCAGATCGGCGAGGCCGGATCGAGGTGACGCTCACCGACCCTGGGTGTCATGCACCCCAGTCGACGTCGGTCGCGTACAGCGACCACACCTCGACGATCAGCCCGTCGACGACACGATGGATCTGCAGGCGTTCGACGGTTCGAAGATCGCCGGTGTCGATGCTGGCACCGCGCAACGTGACGTGACTCCAGACGCGTTCGCCGTCGGCGACCCGACCGTGGACCGTGATCGTGGGTGTGCCGAGCGCCCGCTGATACTGACGAAGATCGTGCTTCAGTTCGGCGTGTGTACGAATCGCCGTACCTGTCGGTCCGTGACGGACGAACGGGTCGGCCACCAACTCGTCAACGGCGCTGAGGTCACAATCGCCCCAGGAGCGGTCCTGCCATTGTTCGACAACGGCGACCGGGTCGAGTGGGGTCGGTTCGGCGCTGCTCATGATCGGAGTATCGCAGAGCCGATGCCGTCCGCGACGAGCGGCGAGTCGAACGACCCCCTCGTGGGTGGCGTACGATGCGCGCATGGCGACTCTCGTGCTCACCGTGATCGGCGACGACCGCGCCGGGCTCGTCAACGCTGTGGCAGAGCTGATCTCGTCCCACGGCGGCAACTGGGAACGCAGCCAGATGGCCGAGCTGGCCGGCAAATTCGCGGGCATCGTGCTGGTCACCGTCCCCGATGATCGCTCCGACGAGCTGATCGCCGCGCTCGAGCCGCTGCACGGCATGCTCGATGTCACCGCCCAACTCGCGGCCGCCGACAACGCAGACCCGGCGACCACGGTGATCTCGCTCGACCTGGTCGGCACCGACCGCCCGGGCATCGTCAGCGACATCACCAGGGTCTTGACCGAGCACGGCGTCAACATCGAGTCGCTGATCACCGCCACGCGTGACGCACCCATGGCCGGCGGCATGTTGTTCGAGGCCTCCGCCGAGCTGGAGATCACCCCGGCCGTCGACCTGATCGCGTTGCAGCACTCGTTGGAACGACTCGCCAACGAGCTGATGGTCGAACTCAAACTCGAGACGTGACCACTCCATCTTCCGGTCTGGTTGCGGCCCGTCTCGGCGGTTGAGATCGATCGGCTCGGACTCTGGCAAACGCTCACGGCGGGCCCTACGGTGTCGGTACGCATCTCGTCTCCGGAGGATCCCATGAGCACCCAGCCACTCGAACAAGCGATCTCGGTCGCCCGCAGCGTTCTCGACGGCGTCGGCTCCGACCAGCTGTCCGCAGCAACGCCATGCGCATCGTGGAACGTGTCCGATCTGATCAACCACATGGTCGGCGGCCAGGGCTTCTTCACCGCCGTCATGAAGGGCGAGTCACCGTCGGGCGACTCGTCGGACTTCACCGCAGGCGACTTCCAGGCCGCCTTCGACGAGGCGGCAGCAGCGTGCGTCGCCTCGTTCCAGGCCGACGGAGCGCTGACCGGAACGGTCACGGCGCCGTTCGGCGAGATGCCTGCCGGCGCCTTCATGGGGCTCGCCGTCACCGACACCTTCCAGCACGCTTGGGACCTCGCCAAGGCAACGGGGCAGGGCACCGACCTCGCTCCCGAGCTGGCGTCCGTGCTCCTGCAGCAGGCCAAGGCCAACATCGCCGAGAGTTTCCGCGGCCCCGAGGGCGCACCTTTCGGCCCCGAGCAGTCGACGCACGGTGACGCCACTCCCGCCGATCAGCTGGCAGCATTCCTCGGTCGCGCCGTCTGAGGGTCACGACGAGGATGGCGAGATATCCAGCAGGATCGGCGCCTCGATCCGCGCTTGAAGGCGTTGTTCGCGATGATCCCGGTGATCTCGCAGCCCGACGTCGCCGCGAGGTGCCGCCAGGTCATGGGCACCGTGCACGGTGGAGATCTGATCTCGATTGCGGTTCCGGACATCAGCCTCGAGACGGCAGCGAGCATCGCCCAGTTCTGCCGGCGGGTGTGAGTCGACGCCGCTCCGCCCGGCCGGACTTGTGCACTCGGCGATTGTTTCGTACCGTCTGGCCGTGAGCGATCAACGGGATGATTCGCCGACAGGGGGCAACATGTACGAGAACATCGTGGTTGGTACGGACGGCTCGGCCGGAGGGACACTGGCCGTCGAACATGCCGCTCGACTGGCGCGCATGAGTGGCGCCACGCTCCATCTCGTGCAGGGTTCCGGGAGCCCGGTGCTGGCCGCCCCGATGTACGGCGATGTTCCGGCGATCGACCACCAGCAGATCATCGAGGCGTGTCTCGCCGAACTCGAACCGCTGGCCGGACGGGTCCGCGCCGACGGGATCGACGTCGAGGTGCACGTGATCGCTGCCTCGGGCCACGCCGCCCTGTGCGACGTCGCCGAGTCGGTCGGGGCCGACCTGATCGTGGTCGGCAACCGTGGCATGACCGGCGCCCGGCGCCTGCTCGGCAGCGTGCCCAACTCCGTCGCCCATCGGGCGCCGTGCTCGGTCCTGATCGTCCACACCGACTGAGGTCGCCGCAGGTCGACCACCACCGCTCGATCTCACCTCGAGGGCGCAGCGACGAAATAACACGCCTCCCACGAGACCGGTCACACAGAGTTGACAGTGGTTTGACGCGTGTCATCAAGAGTCCATCAGGGTCGATCAAGTGAGCCCATTTTCGGGACGATGTCGTGGCATGCCGAGCAAGTCGCTTCGACGGAAAGGAATCACCATGACGAGGATGTGGAGTATCACGGTTCGTCACACGATGATCCAGCAAACCGAGTTCATCTGCCCGCGATGCGGCATCGATCGAATCGGCACGGAAGTCGAGGTTCAGCGGTGGTTCGCGATCGGCCGGATCCCGGTGATCCCGCTCGCGGCCCTGCCGTCGGAAGTGATCTGCGATACCTGCGGACACCACAGCGACAGCTGCGTGCTCGAGATACCGACGACGGGGCAACTGGCCGAACTGCTGGGTCTCGGCGTTGCACAGCTCGATCTCGTTCGTCCTGCGCTCGGGTCGAGCCAACGCCTTCGACTTCCGCATCGATGCTGCGGCCAGCGAGGCGGCGCTCTCACTCATGAGCGCCGATGGCCACCACTACGACGAAGCCGATCTCGCAGACGTCATGGCGCAGCTCGGCGATGACGACGCCCGAGTCAATCTGGGACACCTTTCCAGCGAGCTCACCCCGTACGGGAAGCAGGGCTTCCTGCACCGGATGACGGCAGTCGCACTGGCCGACGGCCCGATGAGCGACCGGGAGATACGAGCGCTCGCAGAGATCGGCGTGTTCCTCGGGATGTCGGCACCGCACATCAACGGCATCCTCGCCGTCGCTGCGCTGCAACCCGAAGCCGCCTGACCCTGCTCTCTCTGCCGGTCGACCGGTCGACCTCGTCTGCCCGACGTCTACGATGACCCCGATGGGGTGGATCGACATCGACTGCTCCGGGCGTGCCCGGTGATCAGACGGTGTTCGCCTGCAGGCGGTCGCCGGTGAGGGTTTCCGTCGGCAGAGTCGCCGACATCTCCGACGCCGAATGCGTCGCCGTCGGAGACGGCCGCGCGATCGTCGTGCGCGTTCACGGCGAGATCAGGGCATACCGCAATCGGTGCGCGAATGGGGGCGCACCCCTGGGCGGCACCCCTGTGCACAACGGCGTGCTCACCTGCCCGGTCCACCAGTGGAAGTACCGAGTGGACGATGGCGTACAGCTCGGTTCCAGCAGGAAGCTCGAACGGCTGCCGGTCGAGGTCACGAACGGTGAGGCGTTCGTGTTGCTGCCGAACGCAGACGCGCCTGGCCGACCCGCCCGGTTGCTGGCCACCGACCGAGACGACACGTGGCCCAATGGGTTCACACTGTCGGACGACTGACGAGCACATGTCGCCGCTGCTGCCCCTCTGCTCGATCACCGGGACGAACTCGTGAACACCGTCGCGAAGACGCTTGCCGTCTCGATGGGGCTGACCGTCGGGGCCGGCGTCGTGGCGTTCGGCGTCGGCGCGCCTCCCGAGCGATGCCCCGACATCACGGCCGCCGACGCCGACCGAGCGGCGGCGGCGGCGGTCGCCTGGATCGTCGACAACCAACAGCCCGACGGCACCTGGCTGTACGAGTACGACCGGGCCGACGACGTCGCCATCGACGACTACAACATCGTCCGTCACGCCGGCGTGATGTCGGCGCTGTATCAAGCGGGAGCGCGAGGTTTCGACGGTGCCTTCGACAGCGCCGACCGAGGGCTCGGATGGGCGCTCGACAACCTCGTCGAACGCGATGACTGGGCCGGCGTCACGACCACCAAAACAGTGCAGGCCGGCACCAATGCGCTGCTCCTCGCCGGGCTCGTCGAGCGCCGCCTGTTCACCGATCAACCCACCTACGACGACGTGATGGCCAAGCTCGGACGCTTCCTCTCCCGCCAGGTCGAACCATCGGGCGCGCTGCTCGCCTACTACGATCTCGAACCCGATCGGCCACGGCCGAACACCTACTCGATCTACTACACCGGTGAGGCGTATTGGGCCTTGGGTCGGTTGCATCGGGTCGACCCAACTGGTGGCTGGGGCGCCACCGCCGACCTGATGGGCCACTACATGGCCACGATTCGAGACGACGCCGAGGACGTGTGGCCCCCGCTCGCCGACCATTGGTCGGGATACGGGCTGGCCGAGACCGCAGCGTTCCCCGAGCGGACGGTCGGCCAACCGCTGACGGATGACGAGGTCGAGTTCGTACGTCGCCAAGGTGGGCTGATCGGACAGCGGGTGCGCTCGATCAGCCAACGCTTCGGGCCCTGGGGGGTCGTGGTGCGAGGCACCTTCACGCCGCGTGGAGGAGGGTACGGCGTGTTCGGTGAGGGCTTGGCGGGGCTGTGGCGGACTGCCCAGCTCGACGATCGACTGGTCGCCGAACGCAGTGCGCTCGCCGACCGCGCCGTGTGCATCGCGGGTCTGGCGATCGAGGCACAGGCGACCGCCGCTGAAGCGGCCGAATACGCTGCTCCCGGCAAGGTGGAAGGAGCCTGGTTCATCGACGACCTGACCCGCATGGATGATCAACAACACGCGCTCAGCGCGCTCCTGATGACGATCCCGATCCTCGAGGCGACTCCGATCGAGGGCGGGCACACCGCCCCGCCGGCGTGGCTGTGGCTGTTGATCGTGGTCGCCGCGATCAATCCGGTGCGTGCCGCACTCTCCGCGCCGCGCCGACGCTCCGTTTCCGATCGCCTGGCGAACACCTCGCTGGGCGCCCTGCTCGCCGGCGCGGCGTTGCTCGGGGTCGGCGCCCTGAGCGGGTGGCTACTCGGGCTGGCAGACGCCAGTCGGCCGGCGATGCGGCTCGCCGCCGGGGGGCTGCTGCTGCTGTCGGCCGGCGCCGATCTGGTCCGCCGGCCACCGACCGACCTGCCGGCGATGAACGGGATCCGGGCCGCCCTGGTTCCCGTCGCCGTGCCGCTGTTCGCCAGACCGGCGATGATGATCGCCGGGCTCAGCATCGTGGCCGACCACGGACTGGCGTTGTACGCCGTCGCGCTGGCGGTCACCGCGGGCGGCCTCACCGTGGGCGCAGTCCCACTGCTCGACAGCGACGCCCGGCGCCTGGGTGCGGTGTGGGTCGCACGGCTGCTCTCGGCGATCGCCGTCGCGGGCGCGATCGTGTTGATCGCCAACGCGGTGTTCGACATCTGATCCGACCGATGCCGCTGCCCACCCACGAGTGGAGATGCCTCGACCGGGGTGATCGAGTTCTGGCCAGGCATGGCCGGAAGTCCCTCGACGAGGGCCTCGATCGGTGTCATCGTGGAAGTGGAATGGCCTTCGAATCAGGTGGCATTATCGACCGTTTCACGATCTCGACCGAGTATTGGCACCGGTTGGATGACGGGCGTCTCCAATGCGACGTCTGCCCACGCGCCTGCAAACTGCGCGACGGCCAGCGCGGCGTGTGCTTCGTGCGCGGCTCGCGAGAACGACGAAGTGGTGCTCACGACGTACGGACGCTCGAGCGGGTTCTGCATCGATCCGATCGAGAAGAAGCCGCTCAACCACTTCCTGCCCGGAACGTCGGTCTTCTCGTTCGGCACCGCCGGCTGCAATCTGGCGTGCCGGTTCTGCCAGAACTGGGACATCTCGAAGTCGAAGGCGGTCGACACGCTGGCCGATGAGGCATCGCCGGAGACGATCGCCCGAACGGCCCACGAGCTCGGCTGCAGCAGCGTCGCATTCACCTACAACGATCCGACGATCTTCTTCGAGTACGCGATCGACGTCGCCCAGGCGTGCCATGAGGTGGGCGTCAAGACCGTCGCTGTCACCGCCGGATACATGTGTGCCGATCCGCGACGCGACTTCTTTGCCCACCTCGACGCCGCCAACATCGATCTCAAGGCCTTCAACGAGGATTTCTACCGACACATGGCCGCCGCCGAACTGGGCGCTGTGCTGGAGACGCTCGAGTACCTGCACGAGACCGATGTGTGGTTCGAAATCACCACCTTGCTGATCCCGGGCCACAACGACAGTGACGCCGAGCTGAACGAGATGACGCAGTGGGTGGTCGAGCATCTCGGGCCCGATGTCCCGATCCACTTCACTGCGTTCCACCCCGATTACAGGATGCTCGATGTGCCGCCGACCCCGCATGCCACGTTGACTCGGGCGCGCCAGATCGCGATCGGCAACGGGGTGCAGTACGCCTACACGGGCAACGTGCACGACGGCGTGGGTGGCAGCACGTTCTGCCATCGTTGCGCAACCCGTGTCATCGAACGCGACTGGTATGTGCTCGGCGAGTACCGCCTCGACGCGTCCGGCCACTGCACCAACTGTGGCACGCAGGTGCCCGGGGTGTTCGAGGGCGATCCGGGCTCGTGGGGAAATCGCCGCCAACCGGTCGTACTCAACTCTGCTCGCAACCCAGGAGGCACTCGATGAGTGTTCGCCATCCCGCCGTAGCCGGAATGTTCTACCCGGCCGACCCCGACGAGCTCAGGCAGGCGTTGCGCCTGGCCTTCGACGACGCCGTTCGACCGCCCGACGATGCGCCCGATGACAGCCCGATACCGAAGGCGTTGATCGTGCCCCACGCCGGGTATCCGTACTCGGGCGCCGTGGCGGCCAGCGCCTACCTTCGTCTGGTCGCCGCACGCGAAACGATCCGACGGGTCGTGCTGTTGGGTCCGAGCCATCGCGTCCACGTCGCCGGGATGGCCGCCCCCGTCGACAATCTGTTCGACACACCGCTCGGGATGGTGCTGATCGATGCCGACCTGCGGGCTGTCGCGAGCGAGTTACCAGGTGTGTTCCTCGACGACCTGCCCCACTTCCATGAGCACAGCCTCGAGGTGCAACTGCCCTTCCTGCAGACGGTGCTCGATGAGTTCACGCTGCTGCCCCTGTCGGTCGGCGACACGACCACGGAGCAGGTTGCCACGGTGCTCGACGCCGTGTGGGGTGGGCCGGAGACACTGGTCGTGATCAGCACCGATCTCTCCCACTATCGCCCGTACGACGAGGCCCGCCAGCTCGACGCTCACACAGCGGCGGCGATCGTCGCCGGTCGTATCGATGCCATCGACGACCTCGACGCGTGCGGGTGCCGACCGTTGTGCGGCATGCTGAAGGTCGCCTCCGACCGGGGATTGTCGATCGAGCAGATCGACCTGAGGAACTCCGGAGACACAGCGGGCGACCGTGATCGTGTGGTTGGTTATGGATCATTCGTCGTCGCTTGAGGCGGTCGAGGCGACGGTCACGGCCGAACAGGCAGAGCTGCTGCTCGATGTCGCCGAGGTCGCGATCCGGGCGTACCTCGAGGGCACGCGCTTCCCGGGGCCGGATGTGGATCGACTCCCCGAGCGACTTCAACAGCCGTGCGGGGCGTTCGTGACGTTGCATGTCAGTGGGCAACTCAACGGCTGCATCGGCAACCTCGAGAGCCGCGATGCGATCGGCGCCTGCATCTCCAAACTGGCGATCCAAGCAGCTTTCGAAGACCCACGACTGCCCAGGCTTCGCCGCCAGGATCTCGATCATCTCCACATCGAGGTCTCGCTGCTCTCGCCGCGCACGGCCGTCGGCGCAACGACCCGGGCCGAGCTGATCGAACACCTGACCCCCGAGCTTCACGGTCTCGTGATCACCAGCGGCGATCACCGGGCCGTGTTCTTGCCATCCGTCTGGGAGCAACTCCCCGTTCCGCACGACTTCATCGATCAGCTGCTGCGCAAGGCGGGCCTGCCGATCGACAAGTGGCCGAGCAGCATCCACGCCGAGGTGTTCACGACCGAGAGTTTCGGCCGCGATCTCGGTTGACCCGTCCCACGGACCAGGGACGCGAGCCGGCGATCTAACGTTCGTATCGCTCGCGGCGGCCCGCCCATCGAAGCGGATCGTCGTGGAACTCGGCGTGGTCGAAAGGAGCCAATCCATACAGCAGACACACGTCGAGCCCGTCGATCGAATTGACGTGCAGCACCAGCCCGGCAGCGCCGTAGATGTGCTGCTCCCAGAGATCGCCGACCTCAGAGCTGAGGATCTCGTCAGGGGGGCCGAGCGGTTCATCGAGCACCGAGCGATGCGGGTATTCGATCTCGATTCCGACCGCGATGTCATCCTCGAACCACACGGTGACCACGGGTGTGTCGGCGTCGATCGAGTAGCGCCGGAAGATCGTCGGTGACCCGCCGAAGACCCCGCTGTGAGGGTGCTCATCGATGGGTGGGCCGAGTTGTTCTGCTACCTCGTCGACGGTCGGTAGCGGGTCGAGTCCACCCCACCACGACCATCTCCCCGACGCCAGTGCTGCCAACTCGGAGCGTCGCTGCGGCGGCGTCAGTGAACTGGAATCAGCAACCATTCGGCCTCCCTGGGTTGGCGATGGTTCAACATCGGATTCGCCCTCACGAGCCGCGTCGACCGTGATGCCGTGTTGGGTGGCGATGTCCTGTTTCGTCTCGACGGCGCGCTGTGTTCTGCTGCGGGCCGCCAGCACACGGTGATGTTTGGTACCCGGGATCACAAGACCGACAGTATGCGCCTCGGGGGGAAGCGCCCCCTGCGGGGCGAGCCCGGCGTTGGCGCCCGAGATGTCGGCGACCGATGCACCTGTGAGAATGCTGACACCGTTCACCGTGGCGATCGTGTCGGGCACGACGACTCGCTGGGGTCCGAGTTGCCGATCGGCGTCGGGTGCCGTCGGGTCGACCACTTCGCCGTCGCCACCCGGCTCGAGCCCGATCAGTTCGACGTGGCCGAGGAAGAACGCCGACCTGGCGGCGTCCATGCCCACCTGGGTGGCGATCGCCTCTGCCCGCGTCAAATAGTTGGCGTACGATCCCGGATCGAAATCAGGCACGAAGCGGGCTTCGAATCCTGGTAGATCACCGCCCTCGACCTCCTGGCGCTGCCCCGGGTCTGCGTCGGACTGGGCGGCGGCGATCGCCCCGGTCGTGTCGAGCACGGCCTTGGTGAACATCTCGCAGAACCCTTCGATCAGGATTCGGTTGCCACCGTGTGATCGGTTGAACTCGGGATGGGCGAGGGTGTGGATGTACTCGTGCACCAGGGTCTCCCAGGTACCCCATCGCATCCGGCGCTCGGCGTCGGACATGCCGCCGGGCTGATCGGGGGTGGCACTGAAGTCCTCACTGTCGGTGATCGCCGTCTGGCTGAGCACCTTCGGCCCTGCCACGGCGAAGGCGAATCCGAATCGGTCGTACCGGTCGAGGTCCGTTCGATTCGAACCTTGTCCGATGAACTCGGTGATCAGAGCGTGGAAGAAGGGTCGTTCTCCCTGGCCTCTGCGGCGGCGGTTGAAATGGTGGTCGGACTGCGCTTGCGAGGCATCGTCATCGGTCTCGGCCATCCATTCCGCCAGATCGCGGGCATCCGGTCGCCGTTCGGCTGTGTCGCTGGCATCGAGCAGGTTCACGTCGGCGGTGAAGTTGAACGACGCCCTCGCCTGTTCCTGCGATGTCGTCAACACAGCGGCCGACGCAAGGTCTGCAAACACGTCGTCGACCGAACGCTTGGCGGCGCGTCCGGCACCTTCTTGATTGGCCGTCGTGAGCACCTGACCGGCGGCCTTGGCCTGCTCGCGGGCGACCATCCGGTCGTGGCGCGCATCGAGATGGGCCTGAAGGGCGGCGTGCAATTCGGTGCGCAGCGCGGTGCGGGCGGCGGGGTCGTTGCGTCCGTCCCAGTCCTCGGCCTCGCCCGTCGAGCCGGTCGAGGTCGGGTTGAGGGTCGAGCGGATCTCGCCCAACTCGTCGTCGGTCGGCCGGTCGGCGGAACCGATGTGATCGGTGCCGACATCGACCACCTCGGCGGTCGTGGCACTGTGTCGATCGAGCCCCTCCCAGGTGAGCGGACCGATGATCGCATCCGGGTCGAGGCCCTGGTCGGTCTGGAACTGCTGAACGACAGCCACCATCTGTTCGTCGTAGCGATCTCCCGCCGGCAGCGGGGTCCCCAGCGTGCCGATCGTGTTCAGAATTCTGCGGACCTCGGCGACGGCGGGCCCGCTGTTACCCGGCCGCAGCCAGGTCTGCCCACCCTCGCCCATCGCCGCCGAGTCGGCCGCCGGCGGCGCAGTCGTACTCGCCCCGGTGGTGTCCTCGACCAGCCGCGCGACAGCTCGGTTGCCGACCATCGCCTGAAGCGCCAGCATCGGGCTCGTCGCCGCGTTCCTGAACAGGGGTCGGTCCGCTCTCGCGCCGCTGATCGCTGATCGGCCGGCGCCCAGGCCCGTGCTCCTGCCGCATTGCCCCATGGCATCACGTTCCACCAACCGAATCAAGGTCCGTTCGGGCAGATCGCGGCAAGGTCCGGCCACACGGATCCTGTGCCGGCGCTGCTCGGTTGTCTCTGGAATGTCGACCGGATCGTCCGCTTCGCTCCTCTTCCACACGCTCCTGCGCACATCCTCGACGGTTCGACCTGCGACGATCTGGCGTCGTTCGGGGTCAGGTGGACAACCGAGCCGCACGTGATCACGACGGGTAGGGTCGAACCACAACCCGTCGATCCATGAGGCACCACGAACCACCATGATTTCCACACCGATCCAAGAGGCCTTGTCCGAGCAGCTGAACCACGAGTTCTACTCGGCCTATCTGTATCTGGCGATGGCCGCCTACTGCAGCAACTCCGACTTCAACGGCGCTGCCAGCTGGATGGAGATGCAGTACGAAGAGGAGATCCAACACGCCACCAGGATCTATCGCTACCTGATCGATCAAGGTGTACCGGTCAAGCTCGGCCAGATCGACGGACCGCCCTCCGAGTTCGGATCGATGCTCGACGTCTTCAACGCCTCGCTGGTCCACGAACAGGCGATGACGTCCCGACTCAACGACCTCAGCAACCAGGCGTTGTCCGAGAAGGACCACGCCACGTACAACCTGCTGCAATGGTTCGTCAACGAGCAGGTCGAAGAGGAAGCAACGGTCGGCGCCATCATCGCCAAGATCCGGCTCGTGAAAGACGACGGCTACGGCTTGCTGATGATCGACAACGAGCTCGGCACGCGCACCGTGCCACCGGCACCAGCGCTGTAGTCGCACCTCCCGGCCGGGACCACCGACGACGGCCGGTGGACGAGTTCCGCTTCGAGTTCATGCTCGCCCGGCTCCGCCAGGCAGAGGTGGCGGACGTTTGTCTGCGTATCCTTCGACATGTGGATCGTGTGCACGGCGAGGCCGGGTTGCAGATCAGCGATCTCGTCAAGCGATACGGATCCACCGTGGCCGTCGACGGGCTCGACGTGGCGGTGCCGCCCGGTGCATTGATCGGGTTCCTCGGACCGAACGGATCGGGCAAGACCACCACGATGCGATCGATCCTGGGCATGGTGCGTCCCGATCGTGGAACCATCACGTGGAACGGTGCGCCGATCGACGACGCAGCCCGAAACCGAATCGGTTACATGCCCCAGGAGCGGGGCCTGTACGCCCGCATGAAGGTCCGCGAACAGGTGGTCTACTTCGGTCGGCTGGCCGGGATGACCGCACAGGACTCGAAATCCGGGGCGGATCGTTGGCTGGAACGTCTGGGGTTGACCGACCGAGCCGATTCGCTGGTGCAGGAGCTGTCCGGCGGCAACCAGCAACGGGTGCAGCTCGCCGTGTCGCTGGTGCACGATCCGGAACTGCTCGTGCTCGACGAGCCATTCGCCGGGCTCGACCCGATCGCCGCCGAAACGATGCGAGCGATCATCGCCGAACGCGCCGCCGCCGGAGCCAGCGTCCTGTTCTCGTCGCACCAGCTCGACGTGGTCGAGCGGATGTGCGAGGAGGTCGTGATCATCGTCGACGGGCGTCCGGTGGCTGCCGGGATCATCGACGACCTCCGCTCGGCGTCCGACACCCGGTGGCTCCGAGTCCGCTGGGTCGAACCGATCGATGACTGGCGACCGGTCGACGGCAGCGTCGAGTCGTTCGACGGCCGAAGTGTGCGGGTCCGATTGCGCCGCGACGCCGATGTCGCAGCCAACATCGCACACGCCATGGCAGCAGGTCCAGTGAGTTCGGTGGCGCTCGAACCTCCGGCACTCGACGAGATCTTCACCGAGCTGGTCGGCCCGGCGTCGACCCGCGATCAGCGGCCGGTGGGCACATCATGATCTGGACGATCGCCAAGCGGGAGATCGTCACGCGAGCCCGCACGAAGGGGTTCCTCATCATCACCGGGCTGCTGTTCGTCGGTGTGCTGGCGATCGCCGTGATCCAAGTGTTCATCACGGGTTCGGACGAGCCACGCCAGGTCACGATCGGGCTGACCGGCGACGGGGTCACCTATGCCGATCCGCTCGAGGTCGGGAACGATAACTTGGCACCGACCACCGAAACCGTCGACGACGGCATCGCTCGACTCGAGGAGGGTGCGATCGACGTGCTGTTCGACGGGCACCGCGTTGACGTGGGACGGCCTTCCCGATTTCACCTTGGACAGCTACGTTCGCGACACGGTCCAACAGGCCACGTTCGGTCAACGCGCCGAGGATCTGGGTTTGAGCTCCGACGACCTCGGACAGCTGTTCGCCCCCGTCGAGATCGAGGAGATCCGCCTCGACGGCGGCAGCGACGAGTTCGGAGTCCGGTTCGCAGCTGCAGGTATCTCCGGTCTGGCGACGTTCATGTTGCTCCAGATCTGGGGTTCGTTCCTGACGATGGGGGTGATCGAGGAGAAGTCGTCGAAAGTGGTCGAGATCCTGCTCTCTCACGTTCGACCGACGACGCTGCTGACCGGAAAGGTGCTCGGACTCGGCCTGCTGGCGCTGGTCCAGATGCTGATCCTCGTGATCGGCCTGGTGATCGGGCTGGGGCTGGTCCGAGACGTCTCGGTTCCGGGCAGCGTCTGGGCGACGGCGCCGCTGTCGCTGCTCACGTTCCTGTTCGGCTTCGCGTTCTACGCGGCCGGCTTTGCCGCCGTCGGATCGATGGTCTCACGCCAGGAGGACGCCAACAGCGCCCAGCTGCCCGTGATGTTCCCACTCATCACCGGCTACATCATCGCTGCCGTCAGCATCCAGGCCCCCAAGAACCTCGCCGTGACGATCGGTTCGTTCGTCCCGTTCACGTCGCCGGTCCTGCTGCCGTTCCGCAACGCCATGGTCGACGTACCCGTCTGGCAGGTCGCGATGTCGCTCGCCATCCTCGCCATCTCGACCGGTGCGATGTTGCGGCTCGGCGGCTGGATCTACCGCTATTCGCTGCTGCGCACGGAAGCCCGCGTCACCTGGGCCGAAGCCTGGCGA
>CAVRNX010000052.1:0-32420 GCA_963722635.1 uncultured Acidimicrobiaceae bacterium | reverse complement strand
GCGGTCAGTCCGCACGCTGCCTCACAGTTGAAGCAGGTGGTCGGAACGATCGTGTAGTTGCGCTCCTTGCGTTCGGGCCACGCCTTGGCGTCGAGTTCGGTCCAGTCGTGCCAGCGATCGTGCGGCGGGTGCGTTCGCGAGTGTCATGTCGAGTGTCCTTTCGGGAACACGATCAAGAGAGCGGCACGGACTGGCCGGCACGGACGTAGGCGTCTTCGTAGGCGAACATGCCGAACAGTGCAGCGACGCCGGCAGCATGCCGCCGGCCACGGGCTGGTCGTGTCGGCGGCGAGCGCGTACGTCAGCAGGGCGGCCGGAACGATCAGACCGTTCAGCACACCGCCGAACCAGAACTGACTGGCGTAGCGACCGCGGGTCATCTCGAGCGTTGCCAGTTCGACGTGGCGCGAGCCCTTCGACCACAGCTCGGTGGCGATCAGCAGCGCCAATCCACCGATCGCGGCCAGGAACGCGATCTGGATCGCACGCGCCTCGGGGATGTCCATGATCAGATCGAGCAGGGAGAATGCTGCACCGCCGGCGACGACCGCCTGGGCCAGCAGAATCGGCAGCAACAACGGCGTCTGCCAGAGATCGCGGCCCTCGCACTGTCCGAACAGGAAGGCCGTGTACCCGGCGACGCCTGCCGGCCAGCAGCGCGATCGGCAGCGCCAGGATCTGGAACACATCGCCTTGATCGAGAATGCCGAGCAGACCCCACAGTGCGGCGACGCCGGCAAAAGCGCCGAGGATCCATGCGCCGCGCACGAGCCACGAGGTGGTGTTCGACTTGGTCAGGATGAACAGGAACCGGCCGGGCTGTTTGAGGTCGCCGATCAACAGTGCACCGGTAGCGGCGATGAACACGCCGGCCAGCACGGGCGGGACGATGCCGACGGCGGCTTGTTCGCTGCCGTGGCCGAGCACCACCAGCAAGGCGGCGATCAGCATCAGTCCGGCTGCGATCGCCTTGGTGACGAGGTAGCCCGACACCATCGACTTCCACGTCATGTGGTGGGCCGTCGTGTAGGCCGTGCGGGCGACGATGCCCTCGCCCGAGTGCTCGACCTGCGTCGGCGACAAGGTCGGATGGCTCGGCGTCGTCTCGGCCCAGATCATCCCGTCGCTGTTGATGACGGTGCGGGTCGGGTCGAGCGAAGCCTGATCGACGCCGCGGTAGAAGACCTTGGGGTTCGTGCCCTGCTCTGGGGCCCGAACAGCTGTCTTGTCGCGGGCCACGATCTTCGACACTGCCGAGTTGGGGTCGTCGAGGTCGCCGGTGACGATCGCATGGGTCGGGCACACCACCACGCAGGCCGGTTCCAGCCCGACCTCGATGCGATGGGTGCAGAAGTTGCACTTGTGGGCGGTGTTCGTTTCGGGATTGATGTAGATCGCGTCGTAGGGGCAGGCCTGCATGCACGCCTTGCAGCCGATGCAGCGCGAGTCGTCGAAGTCGACGATGCCGTTGGGGGTCCGGTGCAGGGCGCTGGTCGGGCAGATCGTCATGCACGGCGCGTCGTCGCAGTGGTTGCAGCGCATCACCGAGAACGAGCGACCGGTGTTGGGGAACTCGCCGGTCTCGATGTACTTCACCCAGGTTCGATTGACGCCGAGCGGCACGTCGTGCTCGCTCTTGCACGCCACCGTGCAGGCGTGGCAGCCGATGCAACTGTCGCTCAGCAGTGCGAAACCGAGACGTGTCATGGTGTCTCCATCAGTTTGTGTCGATCACAGTTCGTGTAGATCAATGTGCGTCACGCTCAGGCGTTCTGAACCGTGACGATCCAGGCGCCATACCCGCCGACCACGTCGCTCACATCGGAGAAGCGCGCGTTGGCGGAGCAAGCTCGCCGCTACCGACGAGCGGTAACCGCCGGCGCAATAGACCACGGTCGGTCGTTTCGGGTCGAGCTCGTCGAGCCGGTCCGGGAGCTGACCGACGGGAATCGTGACCGCCCCGTCGATGATGCCGTCGGCGACCTCGCCGGGGTTGCGACAGTCGAGGATCTGGATGTCGTCGATCACGTGCCGGCAGTCGTTGAAGGCCTGAGCGGTCAGGCGTGAGCCGATCTGGGTGTCGTCGCGATGCAGGAACATCACCTTGTACGGATCGTCGAGGTGGCCGATCACCCGGTCGAAACCGATTCGGGCGAGCCGGTTCTTGGCCTCGATCTCGTCGCCGGGATCGACGACCAACACGATGTCGACGTCGTGAGGGATCACCGAGCCGGCGAACTCGGCGTAGCGGCCGTTGAGCCCGACGTTGACGGCGCCCCGCAGATGCCCGTGTGCGAACTCCTCGGGGTCGCGCCCGTCGATCAGTAATGCTCCGGCGTCGACCGCGTCGATCACCTGGCCGAAACTCATCGCCGTCGGTTTCGCTGTCTCGTCGAGCAGCTCGCGATCCTTGCGGTTGAGAATTGCGTCGTAGACGAAGTAGCCCGGCGCCGGAGGTTGACCCTCGGTGACGAGCTCCATGAACGTCGACTTGTCAGGCGCCAGGAGGGCGTAGTTGGTCGCCTTCTGGTCGCCGACCGTCGACCAGAGATCGGTCGACAGGTTCTTGCCGCAGGCCGAGCCGGCACCGTGGGCGGGGTAGACCTTGGTGGCGTCGGGCAGTGTCATCAGCTGGTCGTGGAGCGAGTCGTACAGCTGGTCGGCGAGTTGTTCGCGGGTGAAACCGATCGACGACAGCAGGTCGGGGCGACCGACGTCGCCGATGAACAGCGTGTCGCCGGTGAGCACACCGAACGGCACGTCGTCGTCGGCGTGTTCGTAGATCACGATGCTCATCGATTCGGGGGTGTGGCCAGGGGTGTGGCGGAACTCGAGCGTGACCGGGTTGTCGGTGTCGGCGCCGAGTGGGTAGCGCTGGCCGTCGGTGACCCCCACCGATTCGAACTCGGTCTCCGCCACCGACGAGTACACGATCTTGGCGCCCGTCGCTTTGGCGAGTTCGAGGTGGCCGGACAAGAAGTCGGCGTGGAAGTGGGTCTCGATCACGAGCTCGATCGTGAGCCCGGCTTCGGCCGCGTCGGCGACGTATTCGGCGACGTCCCGCTGTGGATCGACCACCACGGCTCGCCCCGAGTTCTCGTCGCCGATCAGATACGACGCGTGTGACAGACACTCCAGGTAGTACTGGTTGAACTTCATGTTCCCCTGCTCCATTCGTTCGCCTCTGACTCTATATGTACGTACAATGCCTGGTCAAGCGGAGCCTGTTCGACGCCACTTGCATGCGACGGCGACGGCGATGTCGAGCGTCGGGTGAGTTCCCTGCCCGAGCCGCGCTAGTAGCCTGCGCCACTGTGACTTCCAGTGCTGATCTCGCCGCCCGATACCGTCGTGTTCTGCCTCCGTTCTTGGCCCCGTACTACGCCGAGCCGATCTCGATCGATCACGGTGCCGGCGGGTACGTGGTCGACCTCGAGGGCAACCGGTACCTCGACTTCTTCGGTGGTGTGCTGACCACGATGATCGGCCACGGCCACCCGGCCGTCACCGCCGCCGTGCAGCAACAGGCCGCAAAAGTGCTGCACACCTCCTCGCTGTATTTGTCCGAGCCGATGATCGAGTTCGCCGAGATGGTCGCCGAGGCGTCAGGAATTCCCGATGCCCGCGTGTACTTCACGCCGTCGGGCAGCGAGGCCAACGATGCGGCCATCTTGTTCGCCACCTCCTACCGCAAATCGAGCCAGATCCTGGCGATCCGCAACAGCTACCACGGTCGGGTGTTCAGCACGCAGGCCGTCACGTCACATTCGTCGTGGCGCTCCACGGCGCTGTCGGGTCTGCAGGTGCAATTCGTGCAGGGTGGTTACCGACTGCGCTCGCCGTTCCGCGAGCTCGACGACGATGCCTACAGCGATGCCTGCGTCAACGACCTCGTGCAACTGCTCGACATGACCTCGGCCGGTGATGTGGCAGCCATGATCGCCGAACCGATCCAGGGTGTCGGCGGCTTCGCCACACCGCCCGACGGCATGTACGGGCGTTTCGGCAAAGAGTTGTCGAACCGCGGCATCCTGTTCATCTCCGACGAGGTGCAGACCGGCTGGGGTCGCACGGGCGAGCACTTCTGGGGCTATCAGGCGCACGGCATCGTGCCCGACATGTTGACGTTCGCCAAGGGTGTCGGCAACGGCATCACGCTCGCCGGCGTCGTGGCTCGGGCCGAGATCATGGAGACCATCAACGTCCTCAACTTCTCGACGTTCGGGGGCAATCCACTGTCGGCAGCAGCGGGCATCGCCACGTTGCGTACGGTGCAGGAGGAGGGCCTCCAGGCCAACGCCAAGTCGATGGGCGATCGGTTCGCCGCCGCAATGCAACCCGTCGCCGATGCCACCCCGTGGATCGCCGAGATGCGTGGGCGGGGCCTGATGTGGGCCTTCGAGATCTGCGAACCCGGTGGGATCGAGCCCGACAAGTCGCGTACGGCCGAGTTCCATGAGGCGTGCAAGCGCCACGGCCTGTTGGTCGGTAAGGGTGGCCTGTACGGCAACGTGATCAGGCTCGCCCCGATGCTGAATGTGACGGCCGACGAGCTCGACGAGGGGATCGCAGCCATTCAGGCTGCGATCGCCGACCTCGCCTGACGGGTCGCTCCGTCGGGCCGATCGGCCCGACCGATTGGACCGACCGGTCCTTCTGGCCGGTCCTGCCGGCCGATGTGGCAGCTCGTTCGACAGGTGGTTCGAGGTGGTTGGCAGCGAAGTCGACGATATTGTACGGACAAAACGCGGTGTCCTGCCGGACACCACCTGCATGCCAGGAGACACGACATGAACCACCAGCAACGACACCGTCCGACCCGCCGAATCGGCATCATCGCAGCGCTCGCCATGATCGGTCTCGCAGCCTGTGGCGGCGACGACGCGGCAGCGCCCGTCACAACGGCCGAGGTCGTCGAAGCCGATGCCGGGTCAGGCGCCGAGTCGGCTGCCGAGATGCCTGGGTTCGGCCTCGTGTCGCCCCAGCAGGCGCTGGATCTGAGCGTCAGCGACGGCGTCACCGTGATCGACGTGCGCACGCCCGAGGAGTTCGCCGAGGGTCACATCGACGGTGCCACGATGATCGACTTCTACACCGACACCTTCAACGACGAGATCGCTGCGCTCGACCCGAACGGCACGTACCTCCTGTACTGCCGGTCGGGCAACCGCTCGGGCCAAGCCGCAACGCTGATGCAGCAGCTCGGATTCGAACAGGTCTATGACATGCAGGGTGGCGTGGTCGAGTACGGAAGCCAGGGGCTGCCGCTCGTCCGCTGAACTCGGTCGTCCGAACGGCCGGCTGCTACGCATCGACCATGAGTTTCCGGCCGCTCAACGTTGCGCCCCCCGATCACAGCGGTGATCACCGTTACGTGCACGTGATCGGGGCCACGGTCTTCATCGACGATCGCCCGGCCGAGCCGGCCTGGGTCAAACACTTCATCGGCATCGTCGACGGACATGCGTGGTGGGCCGTCGACGTACCCGGCGACATCGATCCCAGCTACGGAGCCGCAGTCGATCTGCGCTCGTTCTACGGCCGGGCCCCCGAACACCAGTGGCTGGCGGCCGGACGTGCCGTGCAGATCGTGGAATGGGCGCGGACGCATCATTTCTGTGGTCGTTGTGGTGAGCAGACCGAGTTGGCGGAGAACGAGCGGGCGATGACGTGTCCGCGATGCTCGCTGCTGTCGTTCCCGAGGCTCTCGCCCGCCATGATCACGCTCGTCACCCGTGGCGAGCCGGGTCCCGACCAGGAGGCGCTGTTGGCACGGGGCGTGCAGTGGCAGGTGCCGATGTATTCGTGCCTCGCCGGCTTCGTCGAGCCGGGTGAATCGCTCGAGGATGCGGTGATTCGAGAAGTGCGCGAAGAGGTGGCGATCACCGTGAAGCGCCCTGACTACTTCGGCAGCCAGCCGTGGCCGTTCCCGAACAGCTTGATGATCGGCTTTCTGGCCGAGTACGAGTCGGGGGAGATCGAGTGCGACGCGACCGAGATCTTGGACGCAGGTTGGTACCGTCGTGACGAACTGCCGATGGTGCCGCCTGGCATCTCGATCGCCCGCAAGCTGATCGACCACTGGCTCGCCACCTGACCGTGAGGTCGAAGCCTCAACCTGAGGTCGAGACTTGCACCGGTGTCACGTGAAGTAGCCGAACACGTCCGCGATCAGGTGACCGACCGGGCCGGGCAGGTTGGCGCTGCCGTCTTCCATCCGGAACGTGGCCCGCCCGCGGTCGACGGCGGTCACGACAGCGCTGGCGCGAATCTCGCCCGGAAGCGTCCAGTTCAGCGACGAGGTCGCCGGTTCGACCTGGTCGGCGGCCCAGCCGCGCACGTAGCCGGGTCGCGTCGCGGAAACGACGGCCACGTTCCAGACCACGCCGCTGGCGTCGCTGGGCACCGTGACCCCTGCGGCTGACGAGGCGTCGACGACGATGGTCTCGCGATCGATCAAAGGGGTGTTCGCGATCCGTGAGTCGAAGGCACGATTCGGTCGGACGGGAACGAAGCGTCCGTCGATGTCCTGTGGGGCCGCCGCCGACGTGAAGTAACCGATCGCATCGACCACGACGTGCGAGCTGCCACCGTTGGCGAATCGGCCCGTGATCGCGATCCCGGAGGTTCCGATCGGCACGATCGCTGTGTTGGCGACCGAGCTGCCCGCTGTGAGGTTGACCGTCGACGTGCGACCGATCGCATCGGGTCGGGCGGCGGGGAACGCCTGCAGCCAGCCGGGGTCGGTCGCCGCGGTGGAGGTGATCGTGACGACCAGGCTGCCGACTTCGGCGGTCTCGATGCCGGTCGGCATCGGCACCGCCAGCACAGCATTCGAGATGAGCGGCACAGCCGGTCCGTCGATACGGGTGTCGAGTAAGCGCTGTGCGGCCGGCAACTCGACGAATCGCCCGGATGCCACAGGGCCCGTCGTGGCGTCGAACCAGCCCAGCACGTCGACGACGACATGGCCGTTGGCGATCGAGTAGATCGACACCGAGCCATCGTCGCCGATCGGGATGACGGCCAGGTTGGCGCGGATCTGGTTGGCGGCGTCAGCGTTGAGGTTGGAGTAGTCGCCGATCGCTGCTTGCCGGGTGGGCAGGGCCTGGAGGTAGCTCGGTTGGTCGGGCTCGACGGTGACCAGATTGGCCACGACCGCAGTGACTCCGTCGTGGGGGACGCCCTTCACCCCGAGCACCGGGAGCTCGAGGATCTCCCCGCGCCGGACCTCACCGATCAGGTCGGCGGGTCCGACCTCCGATGCCGGTCGGGTGTCGAGGAATCTGGTCGGCACGTCGAGGGCGACGAACTGGGACGGCCTCGTGTCGATCCCTGCCGGGTCGGGTGGCGCCGGCAGCCGGAACTCGCCGTGTCCGTACACATTGTCGGGACCCACATCGCCGCGGTCGATCGTCATGTGGCGGATCAGATCGCCGAGCGCGCGTGGCCGTGACGCAAGCCCCGACTGTGTGAGCAAGGCGGCCCCGCCGCTGACCACGGCGGCGGCGGCGCTGCTTCCGGCGAAGCGTCGAAATACCGAACTCGAGAAGCCCGATGGTGCGACGACGCCCGGTGCGATGCGCCCGTCATTGGTCGGCCCCCGCGAGCTGAACGTGGCGATCGATCCCGATCCGGCCGGATCGATCGAACCCACGGCGATCACCCCGGAGGACTTGGCGTCGACCACGGAGACCGCCGCCGAGTACTCGGGCTGGGTGAACGACGAGATCCCGCCGCCGTAGTCGAGGATCTCGATCACGTCGCCGCCGATGTCGCCACCGCGCCACCGCAGCTCGAGATACAGCGACGTGCCGATAGTGGGGCACCGATCGTCGATCAGGTCTTCGATCGGCACGGCGCCGGCACGTTGGCGGCGGCTGGAACTGTCGACGATCGTGCCGGCCGCCGGATCGCCGATCGGCGACTCCCACAAGTAGGCGTCGTAGTCGGTTCGCTGTGCGGCGGGCTTGTCCCAGTCGTTCGCCCACCGGACGCCGCCGAGCGCGATGCAGGCGTTGAACTTGAGAAACGTGTCGTTGCCGGTGGGGCCGAACGCGACCCGATCGTTGACGAGCCGGGCCTGATGTCGGTAGTACTTGTCGCTCGCGTTGTTGCCGCCGGAGTTGACCCAGAGGATGCCGCGAGAGACGGCATCCTCGGCGAGCTCGTCGAGCGGTCCGCGCCCGTCGCCGGGCCCGTCGTAGCGGCTCCCGAGCGACCGGTTGAGGATGGTGACGCGGCGATCCGCGAACCAGTCGATCAGCTCGCGATAGTCGGCGATCGTGGTCGCTTGGCCGATGTAGATCTCGACGCCTGGCGCCATGTCGAGGATCGTTTCGACGACGGCGACCCCGTGGTCTTCGCCACCGTCGTCGATGCCATCGAAGAACTCGCCGGTGCAGTCGGCGCCGTTGTCGAAACAGCGCGCCGTCACGCCGGCAACCGGCGCCGGACCATGCTCGTCGACGTTCCAGAACTTCGTGACGTCGAAGAAGTCGATCACACCAACTCGCACGCCGCTTCCGTCGATGCCGGCGTCATGCCACGCCGTTGCGTTGGTGATCTCGACCTCGGCGCCGGTGGTCGGTCCGAAGTACTCGGTGAGCGTCCCGTTCGATCGATTGCGGTCGCACGTCGACCGCCGATGCGTCATCCGACCGTCTCGGTGGATGTGTGTTCGGCGCCCCACCGGCGATGTTGTGTGGGGTGGTGATGACGGCGGTCGACACCGCGGCGAGGTGGTTCAGTCCGTCGGAGACGACACCCACCGCTGGCCACGTGTGCGGGTGATGGCACGTCGGCGGTTGCCGTCACTGCGATGGCTGGCGAGAGCGTCGGTCTGGGCGATGAGCAGCAACGCTGACGCGTGTCCGACGCCGGAGCGGAGGCGACTCGAGGGACGGCGACCACGAAGCGTTCCGGAGGCGGTGGGCGGAGCATCCATCGGCCCCGAGTGTCTCATCGGTGGGAGGGTATCTGTTGTCACCGACGGTGTGCTGTGGGCGCTCACCCGGAGGCAGCCGTCATCGGTCGCCTGGCGGTCGAGAACCCGCAAGCAGCACGCGAGTTCGTCTGGGAGGCGGTACCGGGGAGTCTTCATTGACGCTCGGATCACCTGTGGCGGTCGAGACGTCACTCGAAGCCGTTTCGTCGTTCGCCGCCCTTTCGGAGACTGCGGGAACGGCAACGTCCGGCACTCCTTGGGTGCTCGCCATCGGATCGGCTGCCACAGGTGCTCTCAGCCACATCTCGGGGCCGGGGAGCGATCCCCTCGACGTTCGACTGCTCCTGCAGGTGGCATTCCTGGCGATCATTGTCCTAGACGACGGCCGCCAACCGGCGCAAGCGCCTAAGCACCTCGGGCCGCTAAGGTCGGGTCTCTGCGAAGGTCACATCTGACACTGCTGGCGGGACTGATCTTGGTGACCGCGTGCTCGATCGTCCGAAGACGGCGACGTGGTCGCTACGACGGTTCCGCCAACGGTCACGTTGCCGTCGGAGGAAGACTGTCGCGCCGCAGCGAATGAGGCCGTGGCGCCGCTCCAAGCGTTCATCGACCAGTACGAGGACCTGACCGCCGACGAGTGGAACGCGATCGACCCCACTCCCGACATCAGGGCGCCCAAGATCAGGTCGTGGCGATCGCCCAGGCTGCGGTCGACGGTGGCTGTATTCCGGCCCTGATGGAGGAGATGCTCGCAGAGGGGGTTGCCCAACTCGAAGGGGTGGGTGAGGTCGGCGCCGCCCTTGCTGCGGCGCTGCGTGGCGAGGGGCCGATTCTCGGTCCGCCGGTACCGGTGCCGGTGCCCACGATTCCTCGTGAGACCGAGCCGTCCACCGTCGTCGTCGAACCCGATGACGACCTCGCCGAGGTGCTGGGTCGGATCGCGCCAGGCTCGACCATCGAGTTCGCGGCAGGAACTCACGAGTTCGACCAGTCGATCCTGGTCGAGTTCGATCTCACGTTCGTCGGCGCCGGCCGTGACGACACCATCATCTCGTCGACGGCCGAGGGGATCGCGGTCGGGTTCGTCGGACCTGGTGGGTTCGAGGTGAGCGATCTCACCATCGAGCACACCGGCGACGCCGTGGCGTCCGTGCTGCTTGCCATCGAAGGCCCGGTCACCCTGAAGGATGTCACGATTCGGGGGGCGGTAGCCGACTCGGAGGAGGCCGGTGGCGGGCACGGCATCGTGTTTGCCTACGAGAACCTCGAGGGGTTTCCCGAGCGCACCGATGCCGAGCGGGAAGGCAAGTTGATCATCCAGGACTCGATCGTGACCGACAACGAGGTTGCCGGCATCCTCGCGACGGGGATCGCCGAACCGGAAATCGTCGGCGTGACGCTGTCAGACAACGGGAGTTGCGGTATCTGCTACACCGGATCAACGGGTGGCACCGTGAAGGACAGCACGATCGAACGAAATCAGGTCGGTATTCAACTGGCCGCGGCCAGTTCGACATCGATCGCGGGAAGCACGATCGTCGACAACAACGGTGTCGGGATCTCGATCGACGGTGAGTCGACCGCCATCGTCACAACCAGCCTGATCGAGCGCAACGGCGACGTCGGCGTCCAGGCGATCGGGTCCTCGAGCCCGCTCATCGAACTCAACACGATCACGCATCAAGGTGTCGGCATTCTGGTTGGCGGATCCGCCGCACCGATCTTGCGTTCCAACGGCGTCGCCTATCACGAGATCGGCCTCCAGATCGGCGGTGAAGCGAATGTCACAGCGGCGGACAACACGGTGTGGGTCAGTTCAGTGGCCGCCATCAGCTTGGGCGAGTCGAGTCGCGGTGTCGTCAGCAAGAACTCCATCGCCGACGCGACTGAGGTCGCGATCCAGGTGGTCGGTGATGCGTCGGCAGAGCTGCGCGACAACACGATCGAGTCACCCGGTTCAGTGGGAATCAGCTTCATCGACGCCGCCACCGGCACCGCCGTCGGGAACTCGATCGAAGAACGAAGCGTCGGCATGCAGATCGGCGGCACGGCCAATCCTGAACTGATCGACAACTCGATCCTCGACAGCGTTGATGTCGGCATGTTGTTCGGTGGCGAAACCACCAGCCGGGCAGCAGGGAATCGGGTCAGCGGTGTCGAGGCAGTCGGGATCCTGGTCGGCGGCACGGCCGCTCCCTCGCTGGAAGACAACGTGATCACCCGCAATGCCGTCGGCCTGGTCTATCGCGAGCAAGCTGGCGGTATGGCGACCGGAAACGTCATCGATCAGCATCCTGTCGGTGTCCAGATCATCGATACTTCGGCGCCTGCGTTGCTCCTCAACACGATCATCGACAATGTCGAAGCCGGCGTCGTGTTCGGGGGCACGTCAACGGCTGAGTTCAATCAGAACACGTTGGAGCGCAATGGAAACACCTCGATCCAGGTCACCGAGGCAGGACGCGACCTACGATCGCCGGCAACGCGGTGAGCGGTGAGGGCGTCTACGGCATCGTGCTACGCGACACGAGCGGCGGCGTCGTGCGGGACAATCGACTCATCAACTTCGTGTTCGGCATCCAGGTCAACGGCTCCGCAGCACCTGACCTGATTGGCAATTTGCTCGAGGAGATCGCACTCACGAGTATCTCCTACGTCGACTCCGGCGGCGGCACGGCGAGCAGAAACACGTGCAGCGGCAACTCGTTGAGCGCCGCGATCAACGTGACGGCCGACGCCAATCCCACGCTGAGCGATAACAACTGCACGGTCAACGGGAGCTAGTGCCCCGACCACAGACGTTTGCAGTGTTTCGACGGCCAGCTTCGCCCCTGGCTGCGTTGCGGCTCCTCATATTGGGGCAAGGCCAGTAGATCGTCGCCACGCCTTGCCAGGAACGAACCTGACTCGTCGCCAACACCAAAAACGTTCGCGGCCACGCCACTAGGCCGCCGAACGGCCTCGGACGGGCGCGGCGCTTCAGAGCCGGTCGGCGAACCAGTCGAGGATGATCTCCGCTCGCATACGTCGGTGCACGGGCGACCCACTGCGCGACAGCTCGTGGTTTTCGCCGGGGAACCGATAGAACGTGACGTCCCTGTCGAGGAATCGCAATGTCATCCACAGCTCCTCGGCCTGGCTGATCGGACAGCGCCAGTCGTTCTCGGAGTGGATGATCAGCATCGGCACATGGATGTCGCGGGCGAACGTGACCGGTGACATGCGCATGTACTCGTCGGGGTCGGCGACCGGGTCGGGGCCATGCTCGACACGGAACACCGATCCGATGTCGCTCGACCATTCCTCGGTCAGCAGGTTGTTCACGGCGCGTTCGGAACAGATCGCCCCGAAACGGTCGCTGTAGCGACCGGCCAGCAGGGTGGCCATGAAGCCGCCGTAGCTGCCACCCAGCATGCCGACCCGCTCAGGGTCACAGAACGGGTACCGCTCGAGAGCGGCATCGAGCACGGCGATCACATCGTCGAGGTCGACGCTGCCCCAACCGGTACCGGTGGCGTCGGGATGCTTGGGGCCGATGATCGCATGGCCCCACGCCGAATGCCGGCCGCTGCCGCCCCGAGGGTTCGACATCAGCACCACGAAACCGGCCGCCGCCTGCATCTGGGCTTCGTCGAAGAACGTCTCGCCGTACTGCGTGAACGGGCCGCCGTGCACGTTCAGCAACACGGGATAACGAAGGGCCGGATCGAAGCCATCGGGGAGCATGACCCAGGCATCGATCTCGTCGGAACCGTCGGTGCACGGCACCGAGAACTTCTCCCAGCCGCGGAAGCCCTTGCCGACCTGGGTGATCTGAACCTCGCTACCGGCACGAGCCACGAACAGCTCGGCGGTGTGATCGGCCGTGTCGCGAGTCGTGGCGAGGACCGAACCGATGGCATCGAACCCGGTCACCGTGAGCGGGCCGCCGATCACGGGTTCCGGGGCGCTCCCATCGACGTTGAGGCGGTAGAGGTGGGTGTCGCCACGATCTTCCACCGTGGCCAGCATCGTGGCGTCGTCGAGCCACATCGGGGGCTGCGGCGAGGAGCTCTCGAACGTTCGGTCGACGGCTTCACTGATCCAATGGCGATCGGTGCCGTCGATGCTCATCACGCCGACCTTGATGTTCTGCGGATACAGCATCGGGTTGTCCATACCGCAGAAGGCGATCAGGGTCCCGTTCGGCGACACTGCGGGCCGCGTGTACACACCTGGTGTGGTGGGTCAACGCCGTGATCTGCCCCTCGAGTGGCACCAGGTACAGATCGGTCGCCAGGTCACGGTCCCAGTCGTCGTGGCGCTGGGCGCTGGTGACGACACCGCTCGAGTCGTGCAACCACGTGATGCCGTTGTGCTGGAACCCGCCCGGTGTGAGGTTGCGCGGCGTGTCGGTCCCGTTGGCAGCCACGACATAGATGTGCTGCGGACGGTCGAACACCCAGTCCTCGCCGTTGAGGCGCGAGAAGAAGCGTTCGACCTTGCGTGGCGACTGCCAGCTGACATCCTTGGCCGCGTAGCGCTCGTCACGGGTACGGCTGGTGAACGCGATCCAGCGGCCGTCCGGAGACCATGCGACGTCACCGACGCCGTCGGCCATCGTGCACACCGTGCGAACCTCGCCGGGGCCATCGACCGGCATGATCTGCAGGGTCGACTCTCCGTGTGGCTCGGCGCTGCGCCTGGTGAAGGCCAGCCAGCGGCTGTCTGGCGACCATTCGGCCTGGCCGTCGTGCGGCCCCGCCGTGATCGGCGAACCGTCGAGCCAGACACGGGTGCGGGTGATGTTCTCGTCGAGGTCGATCGTTTCGACCACGCTGGCGACACGTGCACAGTCCGGTGACAGCCGCGGCCGCTTGGCGCTCGATCTGAGGTGCAACACCTCGCGGGCGATGCGGCCGTGATTCGACACGTCCTCGGGCTCGGCTTCGTGAGACACGGCGTCATCAGGCACGCTGCGACGATACCTCCCCGTTTCGCCCATGCCCGACGATCCGTACTGCCAGAATGTAGGAATGTCGAGACGCCGGCCAGTCATGTTGATCACGGGTGGCAGTCGGGGTATCGGGGCGGCGACCGCAGTGATGGCCGCACAACGCGGCTACGACGTGGCGATCAGCTACGTCCGTAACTCGCTGGCTGCGGCATCGGTGGTCTCAGCGTGCGAAGCCGCAGGTGCCAGTGCCCTCGCCATCGCCGCCGACGTCGCCGTGGAATCCGACGTGATCGAGCTGTTCGACCGCACGACCGACCAGCTCGGCCCGATCGGGGCCTTCGTCAACAATGCCGGCACCCTCCACCCCGCCTCCCGGCTGGACGAGTTCGAGCTCGAGCGGCTCCAGGACGTCGTCGCCGTCAACGTCGTCGGAGCGATCGTCGCCGCACGCGAGGCGGTGCGGCGTATGTCGACGCGCCACCGTGGCGCCGGGGGAGCGATCGTCAATGTCTCGTCGGCGGCGTCGTACCTCGGCAGCCCCAACGAGTTCATCGACTACGCAGCCACCAAGGGGGCCGTCGACTCGATGACGATCGGCCTCGCCAAAGAGGTAGCGACGGAGGGCATCCGGGTCAACGCCGTTCGCCCAGGATTGATCCACACCGATATTCACGACTTGTCCGGGGTCGAGAACCGGATCGCACGGCTCGCCCCGGGCGTGCCGATGCAGCGTGGTGGCGAGGCCGATGAAGTGGCTGAGGTGATCCTGTGGCTTGCCTCGGACGCTGCGAGTTACGTGACCGGCGCGCTCGATCAACTGCTCGGGTGGTCGCTGACGACCTCGAATCAGGCGGTGGGATGGTCGAACAGGTCGAGTTGCTCCCAGGTGACGGCGACGTCGCTCACGGTCTTCCACACGAGTCGACCACGACTGCCTGGTCTGCGCACCTGCACGGTCTCCGGTCGCAAGGATCGCGCCGCTCCGTCGGGGTCGTGCAACGTGATGCTGCCGTCGGCTTCGACTCGGGCGACCTTGCCGACCAACCAGCGTCCGCTCTGGTGGCGGCGGAACCGGATCGGCTCGGAGAGGTGGAGACCGACCGCTGTGAGGGTGCGTTCAGGCATCAGCGCTCTCGTGCGCTGCTGATCGTTACGGTCATGTTTCACATCGTAGGTGCGCGCGAGAGCGCCAAAAGAGAGATACCGTGACTCTCGTGACTGATCAGCAGATCGCCAACACGCAGATTCTCGAGCCCGAGATCGATCTCGGTTCCGATCGCGAGATGGTGGTGTCTGCGGCAGTGTCGATCATCGACGAGGCATTGGCGCGCATGATGCAACGCGATCTGGTGTCGTCGGGCGAGGTCGCCGACCTGCTGCTCGATGTGCGCACCCTGCTCACCAGCAAGTAACGCCACGTTCGACGCCGCTCGCCTTCCTCGGGCACTTCGCCGACTCGTCGAACGTACCGTCGACGCTCTTCCGTGACAGTTGCGGCTGTGCGACGGCCGCTGCATCGAGAATGGCGACATCACCCCAGGCCGAGCCGGCGGAAGATGCGTCGCGCCACCATGCCCATTGCAGCGCCCGCCACGACACCTCCGATGATGTCGGAGGCATGGTGGATCCGCACATACGGCCGACTGGTGGCGACCAGCGCCGCCAGCGAGCCCCACAGAGGAATCGAGCGCTTGCCGTCCCACCCGATCAGCGTGACCGCCGCAAATGTGGCGGCTGAGGCGTGCCCGCTGGGAAACGACGACGTGACCGGGGTGCGGATCTCGAACCTGTCGTCACCGGACATGGTGGGGCGAGCGCGGCGGAACAACCGCTTGAGACCCTGATTGACGATCAGGCTTTCGGCGCCGATCCCGATCGCCAGCGCCACCACCTGATCGGGCCGACGCTTGACGAGCCCACGAACCAGGCTGCAGACGTGCCAGATCGCGCTGAACTCGCCGGCGTGGGTAGCGGCTGTCATGATGCGATCGGCGCAGTGGTTGCCGCGGAACCTGCTCGAGCAGTTCGTCGGCAGCGTCGTCGAACGCCTCGATCGTGGGGCCGAATCGCCCCGCCCCGGGAATGCTCATGCCGGGACGGCTTGACCCAGCACGACTGGCGCCTCGACGGCCGCCAGGGCAGGGTCGCCCCCGAACTCGGGACACCACTGCTGGAACGAGCAGTAGTTGCACAATGCGCTCTGGCGCGGGCGAAAATCGTCGCGCTCGCAGGCGGTGGCGACCGCCTTGTACACGGCGGTCGTGCGGGTGGTGAGGAACTTGGTGGACTGGGCGGACGGCGTGGCCGTGATGGTTTCGCCCGACTTGAGGTACATCAGCCGGATCGCCGCAGGGCGCTTGCCGAAGATCGACTCGCACAAGAAGGCATAGAAGTTGAGGCCCGACAAGCTCTTGCGTTCCCAGTTGGGGCTGGGGCGCGGCCGGTCTTGTAATCGGTGACGATCAGCTCGCCGTCGGAGTCGAGCTCGAGTCGGTCGATGATGCCGCGCAGCGTGAGGTCGCCGACCGGCGCCTCGAGTCGCAGCTCGAGCCCGATGTCGCGGATGGTGGTCGGATCCTCCATCTTGAGGTAGTTCGTGGCCAGTTGCCGGCACTCGTCGTCGAACACCTGTGTCTGTGCCTCGCTGAGGGCCAGCAGAGTGAAATCAGGGTGCGAGCGATATTCGGCGATCGCCGTCTCGACCGAGTCGGCCAGGGCGTCGGCGCTGCGCTCGGGCGCAGGCTGGACAAACAACAGCTCGAGCGCACGGTGCACGAGTGAGCCACGCGTGGTGGCCACGGACGGGAGATCGGGCAGCTTCTCGATGCTGGAGAAACGGAACGCGAGTGGGCACGACAGAAACGACTCGACACGCGACGGCGACAGGCTGGTGGGCACGGCCCACGCAGACGGGCTGAGTGGATCGGTCGCGGTGGGGGCTGCTTCACTCATGACATCAGCCATCGTACGCGACCGGTGTCACGGAGTTGCCGGACGGACTCAGCAAGACCGGTCGATCAGCGCTGCGACCTCGTCGGGATGGCTGAACGGGCCGAAGTGGGTTTGGTGATCCAGCAGCACGTACTCACCGTTCGGAAGCTCCTCGGCAATCGCCTCGGTTCCACTCGACGGCTGCATCTCCTCGACGTGGCCGCCGACGACCACGACCGGGGTGGTGATCTCACCCAGCAGCTGCCAGACGCCGTTGTCGCGACCGCCCATGAAGATGCCGGCCTCGATCTCGGGTGTGCAGCGCAGCTCGATCGCCGGTTGATCGTGCTCGTCGACGATCGCGTGGAACCCGTAGTCGACGTAGTGGTGCAGCACTTCGTCGTCCATCAGCGACATCGGCGGCTTGGACTTGTAGTTCTGATAGGCGTGCTCGAACGACGGGAATCGTGACCGCCTGCGCAAAGCCCCGGCGACGATCGGGATCTGGCGCATCTCATCCTCCGACATCGACCCGCCCGGCGGGTGTGCGATCGGCTCGAACAACACGAGCCGGCTGAACAGCCGCGGGTTTCGATGGGCCGCCATCAGCAGGGCGGATGCGCCCATCGAGTGCCCGAACCCGACCAGCCCGCCGTCGGGAGCGATCGCTTCGGCGGCGGCGGCGGCATCGTCACCGAAGTGTGACCAGTCGACCGTCCAGTCGGGCACGGGGGCCGTCTCGCCATGGCCGTGGAAGTCGAGCGCGAGGCATCGGAAACGGTGTCCGAGCGCTCGCGCGATCGGCACGTAACAGTGGGCATGGAATCCGGTCGCGTGCGAGAGCAGCAACGGTGGCAGATCGGGCGTGCCGGCGAGTTCGTGGATCGCGACGGAGACGCCGTCATCTGATGTGACGTGAAACATCGGGGAGGTGAGACTCAGTCCTGAGACTCACTCAGTTTCGGTGTTCTTGCGGCGCTTGGCCCTGCGCCACTGCCACGTGAGCAGTCGATCGAGCACGATGCCTGCCACCACCGAGATACCGATCACCGTCCACACGGGCCAGGTGCCATTCATCCAGAGATAGTCGACGCTGGCGTCCTGGCCGTTCTGGAAGAAGAAGATGGCGAGCGCGACGACGAGCAGCAGCAGCAGGATCAGCTTGACCGGGGGGCCGCTCGTCCCGCTCTGGGCTGGTTGTTCAGGATCGATCGCTTCGTGTTTCATGGGCGTGCTCCCTCGTGCTTGATCGGGTCGTGACTGGTCATGATCGTGATCGCTCGGGTCGAGGCTCCCGGGGCAGTCCGAGCAGCCGCTCACCGATCAGGTTCGTTGCACCTGGCTGGTGCCGCCGGCGTATCGGGCCGGCGGGTGCTGACAGCATGCCAGACGCGTCGGCCGTTGCGGCGAGGTACTTCAGGCGAGGTACTTGAGATACATCCCGATCTCTTCGCCCATCTGTGAGGGCACCTCGTAACCCTCCTGATTGGTGACGGCATCCCAGTTGGCGGCGATCGACTCGGGTGACAGCTCGCCGTCGGTGAAGCCCGGGCCCTCACCGATGAAGATCTCGGCGACGCGCCCACCGGCGACGGAGAACACCCGGCCGGTCGGCTCGCAGCTCTCGTGGGCGAGATAGGTCACGACCGGGGCGACGAATCGAGGTTCCAGCTTGTCGCCGATCGGACCCAACAGGTCTTCGGTCATGCGGGTCTTGGCGACCGGAGCGATGACGTTGGCCTTGATGTTGTACTTCGCGCCTTCGACGGCCAGCACCCGGCTGAATCCGACCAGCGCCATCTTGGCGGCGCCGTAGTTGGCCTGTCCGAAGTTGCCGAAGATGCCGGCGCCCGAGGCGGTGCAGATGACGCGCCCGTAGCTCTGCTCGCGCAGATGTGGCCAGGCAGCCGACGTGACGTGGTAGGCGCCGTTGAGATGGACATCGACGACCGGGGCCCACAGGTCGGCGGTCATGTTGTGGAACGACTTGTCGCGCAAGATGCCGGCGTTGTTGACCACGATGTCGACGCGACCGAACGCATCGATCGCGGTCTGAACGATCGCCGCCCCACCTTCGACGGTGGCGACCGAGTTGGTGTCGGCCACGGCCTCTCCGCCGGCTGCCTTGATCTCGTCGACAACCCGCTCGGCAGCGCCCTTGTCGCTGCCGGTGCCATCGATCGAACCACCCAGGTCGTTGACGACGATCAGCGCACCGCGCGAGGCCATCATGAGCGCGTGCTCACGGCCCAGGCCACCGCCTGAACCCGTGATGATCGCAACCTTTCCGTCAAAACCGAGAGCGTCAGTCATGGCGCCCAAACTACTGGTCGGTCACCGAAGCCACCCAACCGCTCGGGGCGGGCTCAGTCGAGCGCGCGGGATCCGCAACGAGCCTCCCGGCTCGATCCGCACGACGTCGTCGTCGGTGTGGACGGGCAGGGGATTCCCGTTGACCACGGAGACCGTGGCACCGTCGCTGTCGACGGTGACCGAGATGTCGGTGCCGTGACGTTGCAGCGCGAACGTCATCGACGTCCACGTCTCAGGTAGGCGTGGGGCGAAGTGGAGATGATCCCCGTTGTCCGTCATCCCCGCGAAGCCGTGCACCAACGCCGCCCAGACGCCACCGGCGTTGGCGATGTGGACGCCGTCGGCCGTATTGCCATGGGTGTCGGCCAGATCCAGGTACAGCGACTGCTCGAAGTAGTCGAACGCCAGATCGGCGCGACCGATCTGGCTGGCGACGATCGACTGGACGCAGGCCGACAGCGACGAATCACCTGTGGTGATGGGGTCGTAGTAGTCGAAGTTGCGGCGCTTCTCGTCGAGCGTGAAGTGTTCGCTGCGGAGATACATCGCCAGCACGACGTCTGCCTGTTTGAGAACCTGATGGCGGTAGATCACGAGCGGATGGAAGTGCAGCAGCAGCGGGAACTTGTCGGACGGCGTTTTCTCGAAGTCCCACGGTTCGCGGTCGAGGAAGCTGGCGTCCTGCGGGTGCATCTCCAGATCGTCGTCGTAGGGCACGTGCATGGCGTCGCAGGCGCGATGCCACGCTGCCAGCTCGTCGTCGGAGACGCCCGTGTTACGAACGAGGGCGGCGTGAGCGTCGGGCGCCCACTGTCGCAGGAATGCAATGGATCGGGCGGCGTATCGCATGGTGAAGCGAGCCATCACATTCGTGTACAGGTTGTCGTTGACGACCGTGTTGTATTCGTCGGGGCCGGTGACGCCGTGGATGTGGAACCGTTCGCGGCCGTTGGTGGCGTAGAACCCGAGGTCTTCGTACATGCGGGCCGTTTCGACCAGGATCTCTGCGCCCTCCCGTGCCAGGAACTCGATGTCACCGGTCGCGTTCAGATAGCGCTCGAGGGCGTACACCACAGCGGCGTTGATGTGGTACTGCGCCGTGCCGGCAGCGTAGAAAGCGGAGGCCTCCTCACCGTTGATGGTGCGCCACGGGTACAGCGCCCCGCGCTGGCTGAGTTCGGTGGCGCGCGTGCGGGCGGCGTCGAGCATGTAGAAACGAAAGCGCAGCAGCTTGCGGGCAGCGTCGGGGTTCGTATAGGCGAGGAACGGCAGCACGTACACCTCGGTGTCCCAGAAGTAATGGCCGTCGTACCCTCCGCCGGTCACCCCTTTGGCGGCGATGCCGTGCTGATGGGTGCGGGCCGACGCCTGGGCGAGTTGGAACAGGTTCCATCGGATCGCCTGCTGGGCAGCATCGTCGCCGACCACCTCGACGTCGCTGTGGGCCCAGAACCAATCGAGCCAGGCAGCCTGCTCGGCGTGCAGCTGAGGGACACCGGTCGACCTCGGCGCGTTCGAGCGTGCGATGGCAGCGGTCGGCCATCTCTTGAGCCGGGATGCCGCGCGAAGAGTGGTATGCCACGTACTTCGTCAACCGGATCGTCTGGCCGGCATGGGCCTCGATCGTGAAGACCGACTTGGCGAGGTCGTCGCTGACGGACGACTCGACCTCGTAGCTGCACGGCGTCTCGAGCTCGTGGCGGTAGGCGCAGGCCATCGTCATCCCGCTGTTCGCGCAGCGGTACCCGAGCGCGATCTCACCACCGGCCGGATCGTCAGGATCGTGGTGCCGTTGCAGCTTCGGTTGGAGGACGCGGCGGTCGAACTTGCGGGACTGGCGTGGGTCGATGCCCTCGCCGAGGGCGTCGGCCGACACGTGGTACTCGTCCTCGCCGTCTTGTCGGTTCAGCAGCTGCGACGAGATGACGATCGGGGCGTTGCCGTCGAGCAGGGTCACGTCGAGGCGCATCACTGCGAGATGCCGGTGCTCGAGGCAGACCATCCGTTCGGAACGGATCTGGACACGTTTGCCGGCGGGCGTGCGCCACATCAGCTCGCGATACGAGACACCCGTTCGGAAGTCCATGACGCGTTCGTACTGGTCGAGGTCGGCGTCGCCGAGCAGCAGCGGTTCGTCGTCGACGTACAGCTTGAGCAGCTTGGCGTCGGGCACGTTGACGATCGTCTGGCCGGTCTTGGCGAATGCGAACGCGTCCTCGGCGTGCTTGATCGGCCAGATCTCGTGAAAGCCGTTCAGAAAGGTGCCGTGCGAGTGGGCGTTGCGACCCTCGCTGGGATTTGCCCGCATGCCGATGTATCCGTTGGCGTTGGCGAACAGCGATTCGCCGAACCCGAGGTTCTCCGAGCTCGGTTCGGTCTCGACGAGGCGCCACGGATCGATCGGGAACCGATGCCGCGGGATTGCGGACTTAGTTGGGCGCATCTTCATGTCGGATCACTGTCCATTGTCTCGGCAGGTGATGCGTCCGGCTTGATGTGATCGATCTCGTTCAGTGTCTCGGCGAGGTCCTCGACGACGGCGTCGGCCCCTGCCTCCACGAGTGCGGCCCGATTGCCGCCGCGGTCGATGCCGAGCACGAACGCAAAGCCCCCGGCGGCGCCTGCGGCAACGCCGGACGATGCATCCTCGACGACGATTGCGCCGGCGGAATCGACCCCGAGCAGTTCGGCGGCTCGGTGGAACATCGCCGGGTCGGGCTTGCCGACGAGCTCCTCCCGTGCCGCTGTGATGCCGTCGACGACCACTGGAAATCGTTCCGCCATGTCAGCTGCAGCCAACACGGTTCGAGCGTTCTTCGAAGATGACACGATCGCTTGCGGCGTCCCGATCAGGTCGAGCAGGTCGAGCACCGCCACGCTGCCCGGATAGGGGGCGATGCCGTCGCGGGCGAGTACCTCGTTGAACATGTCGTTCTTGCGGTTCCCCATCGCGCACACACTGTCGTCGCCGGGAGGGTCGGACGGGTCGCCCCATGGCAGATCGACCTGGCGCGATCTGAGGAACGATTGCACGCCGTCGTAGCGGGGCTTGCCGTCGACGTACGTGAGGTAGTCGGAGGGCGTGAAGTCCCACCGTGCGAACAACGCCGCCCATGCCCTCTCGTGGATCACTGCGGTGGGCGTGATCACACCGTCGAGGTCGAACAACACGGCGCCGAAGCGAGCCCAGTCGACGAGTGAGTGGTCGGTGCCCATCACGTCGAGTGTACGGCTGATCTGATCCGGCGCCGAGAGACGACACCGCAGCTCAGCCGCGCTCGGCGATCGCCTTGAGGGCCTTGTAGTCGAGCTTTCCGTTGACCGCCCGACCGATCGATCCGATCGTGATCACGCGACTTCGGCGCCTTGTAGCGGGCGAGTCGGGCCTTCACGTGATCGATCAGTTCGGCGGCGTCGATATCGGCCCCTGGCTCGGCTTCGACGAGTGCCGTGATCGCTTCGCCGAAGCGCTCGTCGGGAAGCCCGACCACTGCCGCGTCGTGTACCGACGGGTGCAGCTTGAGGCATTCCTCGACCTCCTCGGGGTAGACCTTCTCGCCGCCGGTGTTGATGCACTGGCTGCCGCGACCGAACAGCTTGACCGTTCCGTCGGCGAGCACCTCGGCCCAGTCCCCGGGGATCGAGTAGCGCTTGCCGTCGATCACCCTGAACGTGGCGGCCGACTTGGTCGGGTCCTTGTAGTAGCCGATCGGAGTGTTGCCCTGCAGGGCGACCAGGCCGAGCTCGCCGGAGCCGGGCACGACGTCGCGGCCGTCTTCGCTGACCACCCTGGCGTTCGGCCCGAGTTCGAACTTGGCGGTCTGACCGGCGCTGTCGGATGTGGTCGTGTTGGTCGCCATGCCGACCGCCTCGCTCGAACCGAGCGCATCGACCAGGATCAGGCGCGGGTTGTGGCGCAGCAGGCCGTCCTTGCTCTCCTTCGACCACATCACGCCCGACGACACGATCACCCGCAACGACGAGATCTCCCATCGGCCGGGTTCGGCGTCGAGCGCACGCAGGATCGGCTTGGCGAACGCATCACCGACGATCGAGACGGAGTTGATCTGGTAGCGCTCGATCGTGTCGAGCAGCTCGGCCGGGTCGAAATGCCAGTTCTCCATGGTGGTGACCGAGCCGCCCACCATCAGGGTGCTGATGGCGTTGAACAGACCGGTGCCGTGCATCAGCGGGGCCCCCGGCAGACCCTTCGGTCCGGCCCTCACGATGCGGTCACCGACGGCATCGAGGTTCTGCTCGGGCGGCATGCGGCGCTTGTTGTTGGCGTCGAGCGCGCCGAACATGTCGTCCTGGCGCCACATCACGCCCTTCGGCATGCCGGTCGTACCGCCGGTGTAGAGCAGGAACAGGTGGTCGCCACTGCGTCCCCACCGGCCCTCGGTGCGACCGGGGTTCGAGCCGGCGGCCTGCTCGTATGGCTCTGCCCAGTCGGGGCAGGGGCCCGAGTCGTCGTCGACCCACAACCACAGGCGTACACGGGGCACGCGCTCGCGGATCTCCTCGATCTGCGAGGCGAACGATCCGTGGAACACGACGGCGATCACGTCGGCGTTGTCCCACAGGTACACCAGCTCGTCGGCGGCGTACCGGTAGTTGGTGTTGACCGTTGCCATGCCGGCCTTGAAGCAGCCGAACAGGCTCTCGATGTACTCCGGGCAGTTGTACAGGTACTGGGCGACCTTGTCCTGTTCGGATAGCCCGGCATCGAGCAGGGCGCGGGCGACGCCGTCGGCGCGAGTGTCGAACTCGGCCCAGTGTCATGATCGATCGCCCTGCTGCTGGGCGAGCTCGTCAGGAATCTGATCGGCGATACGTTCGAAGACGTCGGCGAGGTTCCAGCCTGAAGTGGTCACGGCGCGACGCTAGTTGTGGGCGCCGTCGATCAGAGATTCGGAGGACCGTCTCGAAGCCGATCGATGATGGCGAGGCCTGGTCGAACCTGACCGACCGCGTCCCATTGTGTCTCCAGCCACCAGGTGGCTCCGGCCGCCGCCCAGGCTGCGGGGGAGTGCTCGGCCCATGCGCCCTCGACGATCACGTCGTAGCCGTCGCCGGGCAGCTGGTCGGTGATCGCGGCGAGCTCATCCAGGTTGGCCTGGCGGGCGACGCCGTCGTCGATCACCTGCGGGATCAGACCATCCCACCCGAGGGCGCGTTGCATCGACTTGTCACGTCCGATCACGCCGACACACCAGATCGGTACACGCGGCGTCTGCACCGTGTGACCGATCGTCGGGAACTCGGTCGGCTGGATGTTGTAGTGCTTGCCCGAGTACTCGAACGGTTGGCCCTGCCACAGGCCGCACACGATCTCGAGGCACTCGTCCATCAACTCGGCCCTCGTGCGCTTGTCGCACTCCTCGCCGAACGCGTCCATCCCGGTATCGACTGCGCCGAGTCCGACCGACAAGGTGACGCGTCCGTCGCTGAGCCGGTCGACGGTGGCGACCTGGCTGGCGAGTTCGGCGGGTCGGCGACGGGAAGGCGGGGTCAGCATCGTGCCGAGCCGGATCTTGGACGTCCGCACGGCTGCCAACCCGAGGCTGATCCAGGCGTCGACGCCCCACACCGGCTCCCACACGAAGATCCCGTCCCAGCCACACTCTTCGGCGACAGCGGCGAGTTCTCCGACCTCGTCGGCGTCGGCCCATGGAATCACGAAGCCGAACCTCATACCTGTGACGATAGACCCAGATCAGCCGCCGGGCCAGATCCTTCGCCGGACTCCCCGGCTGCCTACGATCCACTCATGGCCGAAGTTGCGACAATGCTCCTGACGAAGGCGACCCAGATCGCCAGAGACCATGCCGACGAGGCCGAGACACTGCGGCGGCTTCCAGATGTCACGGTGGCTGCGCTGGCCGAGGCTGGGCTGTTCACGTTGTGCCTGCCCGGTGCGTACGGTGGGCCGGGCACCGGCCCCGTCGATCTCGTCGACGCAGTGATGCAGGTGGCCTCCGGCGACGGCGCTGCGGGGTGGTGCGCAGGCATCGCGTCGACGACGTCATCGATGGCTGCGTTTCTCGAGCCCGACGTCGCCCGCACCGTCTTTGCATCGCCGAACACCGCCACGGGCGGTGTCTTCGCCCCCAACGGGCGCGGCGTGCAAGAGGGAGACGGCTATCGGGTCACGGGGCGTTGGCAGTGGGGGAGCGGTACCCAGCACTGCGAGTGGATCGTGGGTGGGGCGATGTGTGACGACGGCACCCAGCGGGTGTGCTTCTTCCCGAAGTCCGACATCGAGTTGATCGACACTTGGCACAGCGTCGGCATGCGGGGCACCGGTTCGCTGGATATCGCCGTGACCGATGTCTTCGTTCCCAAGGCGTTCACGGTGCAGCCAGGTGTCTCGCAGGTATTCGTCGACGAGCCGTTGGCGCACTTCCCGAACTTCACATTGCTGGCGCTCGGCATCGCAGCCACCGGGCTCGGTGTCGCCAGGCGGGCACTCGACGAGTTGGTCGACCTGGCGTCGGCCAAGAAGCCACAGTTCTCCTCGCGCACCTTGTCGCAGAGCGGATTCGCCCAGGCCGAATTCGCCAGAGCGGAGACGCGCTGGCGGGCCGCTCGCTCGCTGTTCCGCGACGAGGTCGGTCAGGCCTGGGAGTCCGCCGTCGACGGTGGCCAGGTCGCGGTCGAGCAGCGGGTTGCCATGCGACTCGCCGCCGCTCACGCCGCGACCGAGTGCATCGCTGCCGTCGATGCAGCCTGGACCCTGGCAGGTGGCTCGGCGGTCTACGAGACGAGCGTGCTCGGGCGTTGCCTGCGCGACGCCCACGTGGTGACGCAGCACATCATGGTCGCTCCGAAGTTGAACGAGACGCTCGGCAAGTTCCTGCTCGGCGCCGATTTCGACGCCTCCATGATCTAACCGGTCTTCGGAGCCAGCAACTCCAATGTCCTGTGACTGCTCGGGAGGTCGGGGGCCGGCGGCACCAAGCAGATCTCGGCGACGCCGGCCGCCACGTAGCCGGCGATCCGGGTCCGCACCTCCGACTCGCTGCCGACCAAGCGCGACCTGGTCGATCAAGTCGTCGGGGAGACGAGCGAAGATCTCCTTCGGGCCAGGCCTGCTACGGGCGTACTCGACCAGTTCACCGAACCCTGCCTCGACGAACATCTCGCCGTACCCGGGGGCGGCGAGGTAGCCGACGAACCCTCGCGAGAGCCAAGCCCGTTCCTCGTCGGAGGGATCGATCGCGGCACACAGCCAGACGGCTGTATTGGGGTGCTGTGCCGCCAGTCGGCTGGCGGTGTCGATGGTGACCATGTTCAACACCATCCGGTCGGCGCCCGTTGCAGCGGCGACGACGCGGGGACCGAACGCTGCCACGGTGATCGACGGACGTTGCTCGGGCGGTTGCGACAACCTGAACCCGTTGACCCGATCGCCATCGAGCAGTGCGGCGACCTCGCGTCGCGTGGTGGCGAGCCGATCGGCAGCACCACTTCGCGAGCGCTCGTGCCAGCGGGCGACCAGCGAACTCGACGTGCCGAGCGCGACGTTCGTCCGTCGGCCGGTCAGGGCGACGGTCTGGAGGGCGATCGCGATCTGCACCGATGAACGCACGGTGACTGGCAGCGGACCGAGCGTGAGCTCGATCTGTTCGGTGCGTTCGGCGATCAGCGTTGCAAGGGCGGGGGAGTCGGCTTTCGCCATCTCCGGAACCCACAACTCGCGGTACCCCAGCTGATCGGCCAATACAGCGATCTCGAGATCGGCGGCGAGCGGTCGATCGAGCCATTGACCGAGAACGACCGACACACGCATGCTGTGAATGTACGACGCCGACGGTGATCGGATCGAAGCCGTCCTCCGGAGCGGAGCGGTCGCCCCCGACTGGATACGGTGCTGGCATGGACGCCATCGAGACGATCATGACCACTCGGGCGATACGCCGGTTCACCGACCAACCGGTCAGCGATACCGACATCGAAACTTGCCTCAGGGCCGCCCAGCAGGCCCCGTCCGGCGGCAACGTCCAGCCGCAGCAGTACTTCGTGTTCACAGATCCGGAACGCAAGGCCGAGGTCGCCCGCTGGTACCTGAAGTCGTTCGATCGTTACGAGGCGACGCTCGACGCCCCGCGCGAGTTCCGTGACGACACGGCGCGCCGCTCGTGGGAACGCACACGCGACGCAAGTCGGCATCTGGCCGACACGCTGCAGGATGTTCCGGTGATCGTGCTGGTACTGCAGGCCAAGATCCCGTGGCAGCCTCGCGATGAGCAGGGTCCAATGGACATCGGTCGCCTCGATGCCTCGGTGTACCCGTCCGTGCAGAACTTCTGTGTGGCGGCACGGTCGCTGGGACTGGGCACGGCGCTGACCACGGTGATCAGGGTCTACGGCGACGAGGCCCTGGACGCGCTCGGTGTTCCCGCCGACCGTTTCGAGGTAGCTGCATTGATTCCGGTCGGCTACCCGTCTGGCAACTTCGGGGTCGCCCCCCGCAAGCCCGCCGCGGCAGTGACGCACTGGAACACCTGGGGCGACAAACGCCGCTGACCACGGCGCTCGGCCCCGGCAGATCGGTGAGCAATCGCCGATAGCGTGGTCGGGCTATGTCCGAGAACCCCCTCCTCACGAAGCTCGTACACGGGCCGGCGCGCCGCGACGACATCCGCAACCTTGCGATCGTCGCCCACGTCGACCACGGCAAGACGACGCTCGTCGACTCGTTGCTGCAACAGGCGGGCGCCTTTCGCGCCAACGAGTTCCACGAAGAACGTGTCATGGACTCGAACGATCTCGAGCGTGAGAAGGGCATCACGATCCTCGCCAAGAACACCTCGGTCCGCTGGGATGGCGTCACGCTCAACATCGTCGACACGCCCGGCCACGCCGACTTCGGTGGCGAAGTCGAGCGCGCCCTGACGATGGTCGACGGCATCGTGCTGCTGGTCGACGCCGCCGAGGGCCCGATGCCGCAGACCCGTTTCGTGCTGCGCAAGGCGCTCGCCTACGACATGCCCGTGATCCTGGTGATCAACAAGATCGACCGGCCCGACGCCCGCATCGCCGAGGTCGTCGACGAGGCGTACGAGCTGTTCATGGATCTCGACGCCAGCGACGATCAGCTCGACTTCCCGATCGTGTACTGCTCGGGCCGCGACGGCTGGGCGACACTCGACCTCGATGCCGCCGAGCGCCCTGACACGTTGGGGCCGTTGTGCGACGTGATCCTCGAGACGATCCCGTGCCCCGCCTACACGCCGAATGCTCCGCTCCAGGCATGGGTCACCAACCTCGACGCCAACGCCTATCTCGGTCGCCTGGCGCTGTGCCGCGTGATCGAGGGCAAGATCGAGAAGGGCAAGCAGGTTGCATGGTGCCGCGACCGACGGCACGATCGAGCGCACCAAGGTCGTGGAGTTGTTCCTCACCGAGCAGCTCACCCGTGTGCCGGTCGACTCCGCATGGGCGGGCGATCTCGTCGCCGTCGCGGGCATCTCCGAGATCACCATCGGCGAGACACTGGCCGATGCAGAGAACCCCGTCGCCCTGCCCGTCATCACCGTCGACGAACCTGCACTGGCGATGACGATCGGCATCAACACCTCACCCCTCGCCGGGCGGGACGGCAAGAAGCTGACCGCCCGCCTCGTCAAGAACCGTCTCGACGCCGAGCTGGTCGGCAACGTCAGCATCCGCGTCAACCCGACCGAGCGTCCCGACTCCTGGGAAGTCCAGGCCCGCGGTGAGCTGCAACTCGCCGTGCTCGTCGAAACGATGCGTCGCGAGGGCTTCGAGCTCAACGTCGGCAAGCCCGAGGTCGTGACCAAAGAGATCGACGGCAAGCGTCACGAACCGGTCGAGCGGGTCACGATCGATGTCCCGGAAGAGCACCTCGGAGTCGTCACGCAGCTGCTCGCCGCTCGCAAGGGCCGGATGGAGAACATGATCAACCACGGGCTCGGTTGGGTCCGGCTCGAGTACCTCGTGCCCGCGCGTGGCCTGATCGGGTTCCGCACCGAGTTCCTCACCGAAACCCGCGGCACCGGCGTGATCAGCCACATCTTCGACGGTTACGAGCCGTGGTTCGGCGACATCCGTGCCCGCGATCGAGGTTCGATCGTGGCCGACCGCACCGGTCCCACCACCACCTACGCCATGGCCAACCTGCAGGAGCGATGCACGATGATGGTCGGCCCCGGTACCGACGTGTACATGGGCATGATCGTCGGCGAGAACTCACGCGCCGGCGACATGGACGTCAACGTCTGCCGCGAGAAGAAGCTCACCAACGTGCGTGCGTCGTCGTCCGACGACACCGATCAAGTTGACGCCGCACCGGGTGCTGTCGCTCGAGCATGCGCTCGAGTTCATCGCCACCGACGAATGCATCGAGGTCACGCCGAAGCACGTCCGGCTGCGCAAGGTGCACCTCGATCCGCAAGACCGTCACCGCCACAACAAGCAGCTGTCGGCCACCACCTCGAGCTGACCGTTACACAGGTGTCAGCTGGTGTAACGCAGCCGGTCAGGCAAAGGCGTCGTCGCCGGCGGCTTCGGCGTTTCCAGCAGCCGTGCTGTCACCGAACTTGGTGCCGTACATCTCGGCGAAGTCGTGCAGCATCTCGTCGAGCGGGAGGTCGTCGAAGCTGCCGCGCTGGTTCGTGTACTCCATGTGACGATTGCCCGACTGATCGAAGGGGTGCATCAGTGCGTCAGCGGTGCCGTCGAACTCGAGCGGCTTCACACCGAACCGGTCGCACAGCTCGATGTTGAAGGCCGTGCTGAGCTTGAACCAGCGAACGTCGTCAGGACCACCCGCTGGATCCGGCAGCAGCAGTTCTGCGTATCCGTGCCAGATGAACAGGTCCGTCCCCATCGACGCCGACAGCTTCTCGCTGGTGAGGTGATTGCGCACATCGGCGAACCCGAGTCGTGCCGGGATGCCGATCGAGCGGGCGGAGGCCGTCAACAGCACTGACTTGGGTACGCACCAGTTGGCGGGAGCGACCGCAATCGCGCCGGCCCGAAACGCATTTGGGTCGTAGGAGATGCCGTACGGGTCGTAGCGGATCCGGTCGCGGACGGCGTAGAACAGGGCGATCGCCTGCTCGACCGGTCCGTCGGCGTCACCGAGGTGCTCGCTTGCGAACGTGGCGACCTCAGCGGCGTTGCTCTCGATGAACCAGGTCGGTGCGAGCCAGGCATCGTCGATCGTGATCTGCGCCATGCGGTGACTCTACGAAGCGACCGTCCGTCACGGCCCGATCGTGACGACGTTGTCCGGCTCGCCGGGGTCGAGACAGGCTGTTGTCGTGGTGCCGGAAGTCTCCGGCGTCCCAAGCCAACGGCCCGATCCGGCATCGCTCCCAATGGTTTCCCGGCGATCTCACAGCCGGACGCCCCACGCTGCACGACGCACCCGCTGTCGCCCGGCGACCGCTGCGTTGCCGGTGACCTCGGCCAGTGTTCCACCGTCGATGTCGACGGCCCGCATCGTGTGCTCGAACGAGTTGCCGATCACGGTCGTGCCGTCCGTGTCGACCAGGTGCACACCCCACCATCGAGCGGTCACTCGATTGCCGTGCACGAAGGCGCCGACCGTCCCGGTCGAGTCGGATCGCGGTGAGCATGTCGGCGAACTCGCAGCTTTCCACGATGTGACCCGAACCACCGGTGATGTCGATTGCACAATCCCATTGCATCCCGTGCAACGTCGACCTGCAGATATCGGCTCGGTCGGCCTCGGCCACGACGACGCCGGTGGCCGTGCACGACACGACCCGCACATCGTTCGCAGCGATCTGGATGTGTCCATCGACGTGGCAACCGAGCAGGCTGGCGCCTTCGCCGGCAGCGCGGACAACGATCTTGGGCAACCAGGCAATCCGTTTGCCCCCGCCGACGAGCGAGCAGTGTTCGAGCCGGGCACCGACTCCGAGCGTGACGGCCTCGCTCTCGAGCCCGTCGATGGAGGTGCGATGCGGTCCCAGCCCTCGCAGTGTGACCCCGTCCGGGATGCGCGCCCGGACCGATGTAGGTGGCGTCGCCGAGCTGCACGATCGTGCCGTGTGCAGCGTTGGCCAGCACGTCGGCCAGCATGAGTCGGGTGGGCGGCTCCTCGGGAAACAGCTCGATCGGCGCCGGGGGCGGCTCGTCGATCGTGATCCGGTACACGATCGGCAACCGTTGCGGCTTGCGTGGGGGACGGACCAACCGGAGCTCGGTGTCGTGTTGCTCGAACGCAACCGGGTTGCCCTCGCTCGACTCGAGTGCCGTCACATGACCGACTGCCCTCCTCAGCGCCTTGAACTTGCCGCGGCCGCTCACGTCGATCGCATGCAAGGTGCCGTCGAGCATCAGATAGCGGCAGTCGTCGTCGCCCCAGGTGGTCCACGGTGCGCTGCGATCGAGCAGATCGCGGTGGCGACGTACCCAGCCGCCGGCAGCTCGCAGCCGCTCGCCGTGTGGTTCTGGGATTCGACCCGAGGCGTCGGGCCCGACGCTCAGCAGCAAGTGGCCGCCCTTGGCGACCACCTCGGTCAGCAAGGCGACGATCTGGGGCGCCGACAGCAGGTGCTCGGGGCCCTCGGCACGGTTGTGACCGAAGCTCGACCCCAGCCCACGGCGCAACTCCCAAGGCTCGGTGAGGATGCCGTGAGGTAGTTGGTACTCGAACGAGCGCACGTCGGGCTGTTCCGACCACCACCGATCGTTGACCACCAGGTCGGGGTCGATCGACCGCGCCGCTGCGATCAACTCATCGCTGCGCCAATGGCTGCCACCGGCGCCCCAGTGACCGTCACCCCACAGCATCCGAGACCCGTAGCGCCTCACCAGGTCGAGCACCTGGGGGTGAACGACTTCGTCGACGTACCGAGTCGAGGGGTAGCGGCTGTCGCTCCAGTCGAGCAGCGAATAGTGGGTGCCGAACACCAGGTCGGCGCGCTCGCAGGCGGTGGCGAACTCACCGAGTACGTTCCGTGCCGGACCGTCGTGCAACACGGTGCGATCGGTGTTGGGGGCGTCCCACCAGCACATTCCGTCATGCTGCTTGGCGGTCATCACGGCATAGGTCATGCCGGCATCGCGGGCGAGGCCCGTCCAGGCGTCGGCGTCGAACTCATCGAACGTGAGAAACGGGAAGAACTCGTCGTAGTACTCGATGTGCCCCCACCGGTCGCGGTGGTGGGCGAGGGTCTCGACGAGAGGCGACGGATGCAGGAGCACATCGGGCACGTCGCCGTCGATGTGGGCGCGATACCACCCTGCATATTGCCCGATCGGGGCCCAGGCAGGGACGGTCGCCAAATT
>CAVRNX010000051.1:0-68709 GCA_963722635.1 uncultured Acidimicrobiaceae bacterium | reverse complement strand
GGCGATCACATCCAGGTCGGGAACCAGGTCGCGGTCGGATACCAACGTGACATGCAGCTCGTCGCCGAGCGAGACAGCGGAGATCGACAAGCCGATGCCGTCGATGATCGGACACAGAGCGTGCTTGGCAACGATCGGATACCCGTCGATCTCAGTGAGATCACCGCCCGGGATGTTCACGACGTACACGTTGAACGGCGGCAGGAACCGCATGTTGGCAGTGGAGGTCACGAGCAGCTGCGACGCAGCGCCGGCGAGTGCGATCGGGATGCCGTCGACATGACGAATCTCGTCGACCGGGCATGGTGACAGCTGCTCGGAGATCTCGCTCAGCACGATGTGGATCTCTTCGACGCGCTCAACCGGGTCGTGTCGTTCGGTCGCAATCGGCACGAGTGCCGCGCCTGGACGACCGGTTGCGACATCGAGCACGAGCGGGGTCAGGACGATCAGCGGCTCGGGCGTGAGCTCGTCGTTGACGATCAACCAGTGCCGCAACGCCCCGCTGACCACCGCCCAGCACGACATCGTGGAACGTGACGTCCAGTTGTCGACGCACGCGCTTGAGATCGTCCACCGGCAGTACACAACGAGCCACCCGCCGATGCGCACCGAGCGGCCGATTGAACGAGGTTCGTGGCACCGCGTGATCGCGTCGCGCCCCCTCGACGGGATGGCGAGGTGCGTACGTCATGTTCGACACCATGAACGCGAATCGCCCGACCAGGGGCAGTTGTTGGGCGATCTCGAGCGAGCGCAGCAGCGAGCGTGCAGGGCTGCGCAACGTCGCCCAGCCGGCCTTGATGATCAACTCCTGATCCGATGGCACCATGTCGGGGCGCCATGGCTCGGGCTCGGCGCCGGCGGCCCCGCACAGATCGGGTAGCAGTGGGGCGAGCGGGCCATATGGGCCGAGCGCATCGGTCAGCACGACGTGAACCTTGATGAACAGGCCGCGCCTGCCACCGGGGATGTCGATCAGGTACAGCTCCCACAATGGCCGATTGGGGTCGAGCGCCCGCTCGTGGAGGCGCGCCAGCAGCCCTTCGAGGGCATCCGGATCCTCGGCACCCGGCACAGCGACGTGGCGTACGTGGTAGTCGAGGTCGAAATGCGGGTCCTCGATCCACCACGGTTCGTCGAATGCCAACGGAACATGACGAACACGACGCCGCAGCGGCGGCGCCAGATGGATGTTCTCGTCGAGCAGCTCACGCAGCCGCTGAAACGTCAGCGGTCGCTGCTTCTTGGTTCGGGTGTCGAGCTCGAGATAGATCGAATAGTGACCGAGGTTCGTGATCGACTCGGCAGCGATCAGCGCTGCCTCATCGTGGTTGAGTTGCTTCATGGTGTCTCGTCGCTGTCGAGGTCTCCGTACATCCATCGCAGCCGCCGGGGCGGATCGAACGGTTTCCACGGACCGGTCTGTGCCAGGCGATCGGCGACGGCGTACATGACGGCTGGGTTGCTACCGAGGCCGACGTGCGTGCCCCGCACCTGGATCGCCTCCGCCTTGGGCCCGATCGGCTGCCTGCAATGCAAACCGGATACCACTCCGTCATCGGCGGTCCAGATCGTCGTCGACGGAACCGGCACCGAATCGGTGCTGATGTGGGGTGCGAACGGCACGAACAACTTGCCCACCAGGCCCGGGAGGGCGCCGAGATTGTGGTCGTCGACGCGAAGTCGAACCGGTGAACCGAGGCTGATCACCTGGCCCACGAACTCGCTGCGATTCTGCGCCAACAAGCGGGCCAGCAATCCGCCGGCGCTCCACCCGACGATGTCGATCGTCGTACCGTGACGATGAGCGAGCTCGCGCAACACGCGATCGAGGCCGACCACGATGTGATCGGCGACACCGACGTTCATGCCGAGCCCCCAACCCGATGGCCGATGGCCGAGCGCCCGCAGGAACGCTCGCAGCGGGATCGTGCCGGCGTCGCCGGACGTGAAGCCGGGCAGCACCAACACCGGGCGAGCGGAGCCCTGAGGCGCCAACGCAGCGGCGAACACCAATCCCGGACCGCTCAACATCGACTCGGGGATTCCAGCCAGTTCCCTCCAGATCGGCCGAGGTCTCGCCTCACCGCCATCGAGTGGACGATCCACGGTCGGCTGGCTCGAGCGAGTGCTCATCCAAGTACCGTACACGTCGGAATTGACTGGCCGAATAATTCTGCTGATCTGCATGGGCTCGTCGCGCAACAACCATCCGGACCGGATGCATGGTTCGTCTGCGCAGAGACCTCGCGAGCGGCAGCGTTGTTGCATCGTGTCGAAATCGGATCCTCGACGCGCAATTTGGCAGAGTGGGGCATGCGGGAACGTGTCGTCATCTCGAAGTGCGCTCGGCGTGCTGTGACGATCTCCCTGTCCTGTCTCCTCCTGTTCGGTTGCTCCGGTGCCGCGACCGACGATGACGTGACCGAGGACGGCCCAGCCAACACGACACCAGACGCGACCGACGATGACGTGACCGCGGGCGGTCCAGCCGACACGACGGCAGGGGCGACCGACGATGGCGTGGGCGCTGAGACCGGCCACGCCGAGAACATTGCGACGCTCATGGGGCTACTGCCGGCAGACACGCGGGGGGTTGTCGCGGTCGATGTCGGGGCGTTGCTGTCCGGCGGGTCGTCTGCAGACTTCGCCGCCCTGTTGAACGGCGAAGGCACCGACCCGGCGCTCGACGAGCTGTTCGGTGCCGTCGGAGCGCTCGCCGGATCCGTCGAGGTGCCCGGCGTGATGACGAGCGCGCTGCTGGCCCAGACGACCGATGCCGCGGACGGCCTGTTCCTGTTGGCCAGGCTGCAGGGCGAGACCATCGACGAGGTAGTGGCCGGGCCCATGCCCACGCCGGATGGAACCTACGGGCCACAATCACGGGCGCTGTATCTGGACGCCAGTGGTAACCACCTCACGCTGCTTCCGGGTGGTGTGTTGGTCATCGGCACGATGTCGGCCGTGGAGTCGGTCGTGGACACCGCCGACGGGGCGAGCCCGGCAGATGCGAGCGCGATCGTCCCCTTCCTCGATGCGTTGGCGCCCGAGTTCCACCTCAGTTTCGTCTACGGCCTGCCGGCCCTGTTCGACGACGAGGTGACTCCCGTCCGGTCGCTCAGGGGCGCTGCCGTGATGAGCGGTGCGCTCGACGTCGTCGACGGGGATATCGCGGGAGAGATGGCTTTCCACACGGCGAACGCTTCGGAGTTCGTCGAGGCCTACAACGCCCTCAACCAGCCCTCGACACAGGGCGACGATCCGCTCGAACAGCCACTCACCCTGGCCGACCCGATCGCTGACGGTCTCGGCCAGGTCGTGCTGACCATCCCTCCCAGTCCGCTCGACGCATCGCATGACGATGTGGTCGCGTCACGCAACGTCTTCAAGAAGCTGTTCGTCGGCATGGAGGCCCACGACTACGCAGAGGGTGTTGCCGACCGAAGCACTGCGGCGTGGCTCGACCTCCTCGTCAAGAGCGAGCAGGACGAAGACACGCCGGCGTCACCGGGCTCGGTCTTCATTCGCTGGGAGTTCCGGGACCAGGCCGCCATCGAGGCCTTCGAGGCAAACGAGCTCCCCTTCGGGTTCACCTTGGCCCGCACCCGGTTCTTGGAGACCGACGATCCCGAGGGGGAGTACTTCCTCGCCCTCAATCTCTACAACTCGGGCGGCGGTTCGATCGTGAGTGGAGCGCGGGCGGAGTGGGACGTCTTCGTTCATCCGCCAGAGGGCGCGGATCCCGATGCTGGACGGCGTCCTCGGTTCATGATCATCGAGGCGCTGGCAGAGGCGGTGTCGGCCGACCCGGTCAACCTGGTGACACCGGCCGAGCCGCTCTCTCACACGCTCGTCGACGATGTGGTGGTGTCGAGCGTGCGACGCTTCGAGGGGGACCGCGATATTCCCGTGTTCGAGTCGACCTTCCCGGCGCCCGACCCCGACGAGGCCGAAGCGGCGCGCTTCACCCGGGAGATGGCGATCGGGAACGACTACATCTACTGGGCCCATGGCGTGTACGACCGCGTCTTGTACAACGCCACCACGTTCAACCATGACGCCTACTTCGTCGACACGACACAGCTCATGTTCACCGACAGTTCGCGCTGGGCGCAGTACCTGAAACCCGACGTCAAGGACGCCGTGTACTACGTGAACAACCTCGAGTACGTCGCCTCGCCGATGGCGAACCTGGACTCGGAGTACCTCGACATCACGCCCGAGTGGTTGGCCGAGCTGATCGGTTTCACGACCAACGGGCACCAGACGGGTCTCATGCGGACCGCCGTCGAACAGCTCTTCCTGGGCGACGCCGACGCGTTCGTGGGAATCAGCGTCGCCAACGAGATGCCGGCCACCTACTTCAACTTCGAGATCACCGATCCTGGTGGGCTGGCGGCTGTACTCGACCTGCCTCTCGGCCACAGCCTCGCTGAGACGACGCTCTTCGATGGAGCTGATGAGGGTTTCTACCTGACGCTGTCGGTCTTCGAGATCGACGGGGCCAGCGAGGGGACGCGGGCGGAGTGGAGCGTGTACGTCGACGACGGCAGCGGGCGCCCGCCGCACCTCATGATCATCGACCTGATGACCGAAGAGGCGGCCTTCGATCCCGTCAGCATCATCAACCTCCCGAGCGAGGTCCGCCACGGTCTCGCCGGCGGCGAGGTGAGCACCCGGTTGTCCTCGGCTGCGATCATGTTCGAGGCCTCGTTCGACACGGCGGGAGTGACCGACCACGAGCTGGCGTTGGATTGGATCGAGGCCGGCGACATCGTCTGTCACCTCAACGCCATCTGCGACCTCTTCTACTACGACGCCGAGACGCTGGACGTGCCCGTCCACCAGCCGGCCGAGGTTACGGTGGCCGGGTTCTCCACGCCGTGGAACGACTTCGTCAGCCCGATGCCGGCCCTCGTGTTCTACCGCGACAATGCCCAGGAGTACGCCGTCAAGCGCTGGTACAACCTCGACGTGATGGTCGACGAGCTCCCGTTCAGTGGCCTCGCGGACCGAACCCACGCCATCAGCGGCGGCGGATCGCTGGTCGGGCGAGAGAGCGACATCGCAAACTCCGACTACACCTACACCGGCGACGCCGTGCTGGACGGTGACCTGGTGAGGTTCGCGCTCGACCAGGAGGTCGACAACGCCCTCGGTGTCGGCCACATCTTCACGACGGGCAGTTTCGACCTGACCACCGGGACGGGCACACAGACGGTCACCGATTGCCTGGGCCCCGCCCTGCTGTGCAGCGACATTGCGAACGGCTCGACAGCCTTCTACACCGCCCAGGACCTCGACGCGTCCGACCCCGACGCGATCTCCTGGCAGGTCAACGTCGTTGTCGATCTGGGGGGCAGCTTCGGAACGGCGGAGAGTGCGTCCACGTTCACAGCGACAAGCGTGGATAACTGAGCCAGCGAAGGCGATCTCGACGCCGTAGGTTTGGCAAGTGCGAACAATGCGAGAAGAGCATCGGGTCGGGATTCAGTACTTGGAGGCCGTGACGACGCTCCTGCAGCGAGGCCGAAACGCTCACCCCACGAAAGGGTTGTACGAAGCCGCCGAAATGCTGTGGTGGTGGGGAGAAGCCCTGCGTCCTACCGACGAACTCGCCCAGCTCTTCTGGTTCGACGACACAGGGCGCCCGGAGGCAGCAGTGATTCTGACCGATTGGCGCGAATGGATATCTTTCGACCCGATTGTCATGCCCGACGCCGCCCCCGAATGGGTTGCGCAGGTCGTCGGGCGAGGGCTGGCTTACGCCAATGAATCCGGGTTTACGGACGTCCAACTCGAGGTCGACCGCACCGATGACGTGATGCGTGCAGTCCTGGCCAGCCATGGTTTCGCCGCCGCTGAAGAAGGGGCCGCAGTCGAGTCCTGGCTGGCTGTAGACGCTCGACCACAAATCAGCCCACTCCACGACGGCTATCGGCTGGTCAGTCGCCTCGACACGATGGATCGCCCGCATCATATGACCGATCGGCATGGACCTGACGTCGAGGAACGTCTCCTGCAAACACCGCTCTATCGAACCGACCTCGACCTATTTATTCTTGACAGCGACGACAACCCCGTCGCACGCGGTCTGTGCTGGTACGACCCTGAGACATCCGTCGGTGTCGTCGAACCCATGCGCACCGAAGACGATCATCAGCGACGAGGGCTTGCCCGACACATCCTCACGACCGGCATCGACCGGCTTGTCGGGGCCGGCGCGGAGCGGATCAAGATCGTCTTCGAACCGGGCAACCCGGCATCGAGTCATCTCTACCTCGACGTCGGCTTCGAACCCGTCAAGCACACCGACACCTTCTCAGGCCGAACCATCGGACGAACTACGTAGGCGGACCTGCGACTCACGTCGGACGCCCGGCCGGATTGACGACCTGTCCGAGAACGGCACTGCTATGGAGAGCGTCGACTTCAGGCACCGAGGCGCTCTTCCGAACTGCCGGACCAGTCGGGCCCGCTTCGCCCCTCACTCGGAAATCGGACTGTCGGCCACCGGGGCGTTGATGTTCAGGCTGTTCGACGCTGGATCCGGCCGCCGGTTTGGCTTCGGGGTGGTTACTTCTCGGGAGGTGAACTGGTTGGCGTCTGGTTGTTCATCGCTCGGCAGAGGTGGTGCTGGTCGGGGTGTTATGTATCGACGCGGTCGAAAATCAAGGTGATGCCGACCGGCTTGTGGTCATACGTCCGTCGCTCGATTTCGTAGAGGATCGGCTTGTATTCGGCTTTTGGTTCTCGTGTGCGGTCGTCCCAGGCGACGAAGCGGGCCGCGACCGGGGTGAACAGCTCGCGGCGCAGCGCTTTGGCGTAAGCAGCGTCGAGCTGAGTTCGCCACTCGGCCTTCTCCGCGCCCGTGTGGGTCAACATGTCGAGCCACGATCGGTCGCGGCGTGGAGAGCCGTAGCCGAACAGACCCATGGTGTACGACGTCGTGAACGCGTCGCCGACGAGGACCTTTGCATCGTCGGGAATCCGATCGGTGGTTTCCGTTGCGGTACCAATATCGAGAACGACGCGATGGCACGGATGATAGATCCCGGCCACACCCGCCAGCGTTTGTTCGAAGGCCGCGAGAACCGACTTGGCGGCGGCCTCGAGGCGGGTCCGCCCGACGGTCCGGCTGGCCAACGCCCCGCGGCGCCAATCATCAGACATCTCGTGGGTCTGGTGACAGAGGTTGTCAAAGAACTTGACGAGCTGATTGTGCGTCATTGGCACGCCCTGGACCGCCCCGAGCGGACCGGGCGGACTTCCTGCGTCTTCGTACATGCAGACGATTGCGTGAATGTCCGTCACCCCGAAACGAGCGAAGAGCCCGGTCTCATAGAGGCACCAGTCCCATTTGTGGCTCGAGTTGGTGAACAGCAACAACAGCATGTGGCTGTTCGCCATCTGGCTCTTGATCTTGTGGTCCCAGTCGGTCGCCGCCACGATGTCCTGGCCAGACACGAAGCACTCGATCGGCCGGTCGGCGCTGGGAATCAGGTTCTCCAGCTCCTTCTTGACCGTCGAGGCCAGTTCGTGATCCTCGTGCTTGTGACTGATGAAGATGCGGAATGCATCGTCTCTCAATCTCGCCATGACTTCACCCCCGTTCCGTGCCCCTACCCAACAGTAGACCTCTCGGCGCCTGTCGTCACCCAGCGGGATGTCTCCGAGCCGGTCCGCTATCTCGCTGGTGGGTTGATCGTCGCGATCGACTGGTCCATCTCGTCGATGAAGCCGAAGGTCGCGTAGTTGGGCTCGAAGCGGTGGGTCGCGTTCGGGAGGTTGTCTGCGAAGTAGCGGGCGATCGCGTGTGGGCCGCCTCTCACGACTGTCGAGCCGCCAACCTCTGAGACCGGCCGAGTCAGCTGGTGCCATCACCGATTGATTCCAGATGTTCAGTTGCGCGAGTCGTGGTCGTCGAAGCTCCGGCAATGACACGAGGATCTCGGAGCGGGGGTAGATGGTCCAGCGTCCGTCGTCCGATGTCGCCGACGACATGGCGGTCGCCCGGATCAACGCGGCGCGGTCATCTCGCCGGCCCGTCCGCGGAACCAGGCGAGGCGTGCAAGCGCGTTGGGGTGTGAAAGCCGTCCCGTAGGTCCACTCGTCGTGATTCTGACAACGTTTCCCCGGTCAGCCCTCGCATTCGGGGCGAACCGTCTCGGACCTGCGGATCGGTGAGTACTCTGGTCGCTTCATGGCTTTGTCAGGGGGGACCCTTACCTTCCTGTTCACGGACATCGTCGGCAGTACGACGCTGTGGGAGCACCATCCCGAGGCGATGGGTGAGGTCGTGCCGATGCACGATGGGATCATCACCGGCGCCGTCGAGGCGCGCGGTGGGAAAGTGTTCAAGACCGTCGGCGACGCGGTGTGTGCGGTATTCGATGCCGCCAACTCCGCAGTTGGCGCAGCGGTCGATGCGCAAGAGTCGCTTGCCGCCCACAACTGGCCGGAGGCAACCGGCCGGGTCGCCGTGCGGATGGGCATCCACACCGGCGTTGCACAGCGCCACGGCGAGTCCGATTATCTCGGCCCGACGTTGAATCGGGTTGCTCGACTGGTCGACGCAGGCCACGGCGGGCAGATCCTCGTGTCCGAGACCGCCCAGAGCCTGATCGAAGACCCATGCGTGGATCTCGGGCGGCACCAGTTGAAGGGCCTCGCTCGATCGGAGCAGATCTTTCAAGTGGAGTATGAGGGAGGCGCTGCCGAGTTCCCTGCTCTTCGCACGTCGCTGGCTGCAGCGGCGGGGAATCTGCCGCTCGATCTGGAGCCGATGTTCGGGCGCTCCACCGTGCTCGAGTCGGTGGTCACGGCGATGCAGGGCCGTCGGCTGGTCACCCTTGCGGGGACCGGTGGAGTCGGCAAGACCCGGCTCGCGTTGGCTGCGGCATCCGAGTTCGATGAACAAGCGGCCAAGCACGGAGCGTGGTTGGTCACTCTGGCCCCGCTCGCTGCCGGCGCCGACATCCACTCAACGGTCGCGTCGACGCTGTCGATCCAAGCCGACGGCGGTCGTTCGCTGTCCGAGTCGTTGATGGCCGCGCTCTCCACCAGGGAGAGCCTGTTGGTGCTCGACAACGCCGAGCACGTGCTCGGAAGCACCAGGGACTTCGCGGCCGCTGTCGTGGCATCGTGCCCATCCATCAGCCTGCTCGTGACATCACGGGAACCGCTGGGGGTCAGGGGCGAGCAGATCGTTCGTGTCCCTCCGTTGGCCGTGCGGCACTCCGATGGCGAAGGATCCGTGCCGGGCCCCGCTGTCGAACTCCTGCAGCACCGCATGGCTCTGGGCGGAATCGCGTCCGATTCCTCGCAGGCTTCGATCGACGCCTTGGAGCGCCTCGCCAGCCGACTCGAAGGATTACCGCTGGCGCTCGAGTTGGCGGCGGCTCGGTGCGCAGTGATGGGGGTCGACGGATTGATCGCACGACTCGACGGGCAACTCGACGTGCTCTCCGATCGCACTGCGTCAGATCCCCGTCACGCCACGCTGCACGCAACGATCGACTGGTCGCACGAGTTGCTCGATGAGTTCGAGCGTGAGGTCTTCAGACGGTTCAGTGTGTTCTGGAACGGTTGCACACTCGACGCCGTGGAGGCGGTGTGTGCTCGGCCCGAATCCTCTGGCGCGGCCACGGGTGGTCTCGTGTTGGACGTGATGGAGCATCTTGCAGCCGCGTCGATGGTCAACGTCGAGATCGACGAAGTCGGTCGAACCCGGTTCATGATGCTCGAGTCGCTGCGACAGTACGGCCAACTGCAGCTCGATGCGAACGATGACACGGCAGTCGCGAGAGAAGCCCATGCCAGGTACTACCGGGCCCTCGTGGAACGAACCGCCGCAGGGATACGCGCGGCGGACATCGAGGCGGTCCGAACGGTCGAGCTCGAACTTGCCAACTTCCGCGCCGCATACAACTGGGGCCTCATCACCGACAATCCCGAGCTGTACCTCGAGATCCCAGCTGTGTTCGGCTTCTGGTACTACCAGATGGGGCGCAGTTATGAGATGGGCAGTTGGCTCGAGGCGGCACTCGAACGCGAGTCGGCGTCGACGTCGCCGCTCTTTCCGGTTGCCCTGTCCATCGCAGCCGAGGTGGCGCGAGAGAACGGCGATGACGTTCACCGTGAGCGGTACTTGACGCAGCTCACCGAGTTGGCGCGCTCGCAAGAGCTTCCGTACGACGCAACGGCGTTCTTCACGAACAGCGAGTTCTACGAGGGTCGACTTTCGCTCGAGGAGACAGAGGACCGTCTCGCGAATCAGTCGCACGACTTGCTCGATGAGATCCAGATTCGACTGATTCTCAGCCTCACGTACGGCTACCAAAGGGGTGATCACCAACGAGCGCTCGACCACGCCACCAAAATGCTGGAGCTGGCGGATCGCCACACGCTGCTGCCCCAGCGCGCCTGGGCCCTCTACGCCCTCGCCGAAGCGTGCCAGGCCACCGAACCTGAACGAGCCAGGGTCATGCTCGACGAAGCGGTCAGGATCAGCCAGGACTGGGGTCTGGCGCTCGTCAACGGGGTCAGCCGGGTGTCGCTGGCGACGGCGAACATGCAGCTCGAGCGCTATTCCGAAGCAGCCCAAATCCTCAGCGACCTCATCAACGAGTGGCACCTTCGGGGCAATTGGCAACACCAATGGGTCGCGCTGCGCAACACCGTCGAGCTCTTGGCTGATGTCGGTCAGGCTGAAACGGCGGCGAAGTTGCTTCGAGCGATCGAGAGTTCGCCCTCGAGTGGAGAGGTGTTCGGTGCTCAAGGCGACCGGCTGAAGGCCCTCGCCGCGACGTTCCCGTCATCCGTGACGGCCGACCCGTTGTCGGATGATCAAATCGTCAGCCTCGCGATCGAGGCCCTCGATGTCGCAGTGCTCTCCATCGTTCCGCAACGCTCGCAGTAGGGCGCTCAGGGTTCGAGAGCTGTTCGACGAGCCGCTAGACGGCAGTGATCTCGGGGTCGGGGACGTCGCCCCTGATTCTGGACCGAAATCGCCAATACTCGGCGCTCAGGCCGGCGATGAGAATGATGGTGGATACGAGGACGACGTCTTTGGCTGCACCGTCCCAGAGGGCTACCAGCAGGGCGATCGTCAAGACACCGATCACGCGCTCGTAGAGGTACGTGCGCCAACAGCGCCACGCCGCGACGGCCTGAGCGAGCATGTACAGGCCGATTGCGGCGACGAACAGCGCGCCCACGACCCGCTCCATCCGGTCGTCTGGGTGCAGGAACGCCTCTTCGAGCGACACGGCGTAGAAGACGATGCCGGCGATCATGGGGTAGTGCAGCAGTGAGTACACATCGCGGGCGAGGTGGCCGGTCTCGCGAACGTCGGCGAGTCGAAGGGCTGACTCCATGACCCCTTGCAGACGATCGAAATAGGCCCACCACATGGCGCATACTCCGGCCAGACCGACCGCCAGCAGGAGTGCCAGCGATGTGTCGATCTCGACGCCTTCGAGCGCGATCCCCACGGCGATGATGCCCTCGCCAAGGGCGATGATCAGGATCAGCCCGTGCCGCTCGGCGAAGTGGCCGGCGTCGATCTTCCAGTCGACCTGGCCGGCGGAGACCGCCGCGATCAGTTCCACACTGAACGCCGCCAGCCAGATCCACTGGAGCGCCTCGCCTCCGACCAACCCGCCGACGACGACGATCGCGGTGGCTCCGAGCGAGATCGGGAGGTACGACACAACCGCTCTGAGCTCGTCAGGGTCGTGCCTGGTTCCGAGCACGAACACGACGGCTGCGACGATCCGCACCAGGAGGTAGCCGAACGCGAGCCATTCGCCGTCTCCTTCGAATGCCGTCGGTACGGCGAACGCCATACCGAACACGCCCAGCATCGACACGAGAACTGCCACCCGGATGACGCGTGGCTCGAGATCGACGACGTTGGTCGTCCACGTCCAGTTCGTCCATGCCCACCACATCAGCGCCAGCAGTAGCGCGCCTCGGAGAATCCCGGCGAGCGTGAGATCGTGGACGATCAGCGAAACGACCTGAGTGATCGCGAATACAAAGACAAGGTCGAAGAACAGCTCGAGCGGATGGGCCGCCTTCTCCTTGAGTTCCTCTTCGAGGTCTTCGATCTTGGTCTCGAGGTCCTCGACGGACTCTGTCTCTTCTTCAGGCATAACGGAGGAGAGATTACCGACAATGGCTGGTCATGGCTCGGTGTGGTTGCCTGCCATCCGCTGAGCGGGGGTTCAGCGGTTCTCACCAGCCCGGCAATACGTCTCGCTGGCACCTGGGACCCTGGCGTTCTCGCGAACCCATGAGCCGACTCGAACGGGGCTTGCCACGCACGCATGCCGGGCCCCGGTTCCGGCGTTCGCGACCAGCTCGATGCCGTAGGGTCGAGCGGATGCACTTCGAGGACACTGTCACGACCTTGGACGAACTCCGAGAAGTGATCGCGTCCGCCGAGCGACCTGGTGACAGCGAAGGAGGTCAGCGCGTTCGACGAGTACTGCCGGGATTTCATCGCTCGCTCGCCATTCGTGCTGATCGCGTCGAGCGATGGCAATGGCTCGATCGACATCTCGCCGAAGGGCGATCCCCCGGGCTTCGTGCAGGTTCTCGATGACCGGACGCTGGCGATTCCGGACCGTCCTGGCAATCATCGAGCGGACACGTTCGTGAATGTGGTGCAGCATCCCTCTGTGGGGTTGATCTTCCTGATCCCTGGGACGAAGAACACGTTGAGAGTTCGAGGGAAGGCGACGATCGTCCGCGACATCGAGCTGCGAGAGTCGATGGCCGTCAAAGGCCGGGTGCCGGAGCTGGCGCTCGTGGTCGAGTTGACGACGGCGTATTTCCATTGTGCGAAGTGCATCATCCGGTCCGATCTGTGGTCCGGCGCGAACGTGACCTCGGATCCGGCCTCCGACGATGTGCTCCTGGCCGAGACGATGGTCGATGCACGGCGAGCTCGACATCTCCGTCGATGAGATGCAGCAGATCATCGTCAATGACGAGCAGCAGCGGCTCTACTGAGCCCCCGAACCAGCTGACACAGCGCAGTCGGACACGAAGAGCAACCCATCGTCCATGCGAGCGTTTGAGAGGCGTACCGGCAAGCCCGTTTCCTCAGGCGTCGTTGACGCCTTGGTGGGTCGAGCGGTCGAGCGCCGGCAGGATTCCGTCCAGGGTCAGGTCTGATGCGGGCACGGGACGAGCGAAGAGATATCCCTGGAGTTCGTCGCTGCCGAGTTCGGTGAGACGGTCGGCTTGCTCGATCGTTTCGACGCCCTCGGCGGTGATCCGCAAGTCGAGCAGATGCCCGGTCTCGATGATGAGTCTCACGAGTGAGATGGCACTCTCGTCGGCGGTGAACGATCGATCGATCTTGAGGATGTCGACGGGCAGTATCCGCAGGTGTTCGAGCGACGTGTATCCGGTACCGAAGTCATCGATGGCGACGCGTACTCCGAGGTCACGCAACAGCCCGAGGCTTCGAGCGGCATCGTGAATGTCGCGGAGCACGGCACTTTCGGTGACCTCGAGCACGACCAGGGACGGGTCCACCCCGGCGTCACGGATCGGCCCGATGATGTCGGCAACGAAGCTCTCGACCGAGAAATGGCGCCCCGACACATTGATGTGGACTGGTATGTTCGCGAACAGTTCGTGATCGGCCCACCGGGCAATCTGGTCGACGGCGTGAGCAATGACCCAGTTGTCGAGCTCGAGTATCAGGTCACTTCGTTCGGCGATCGGTATGAACGCATCGGGGAATATCCATGGTGCCGTCCGGCTGTGGCCAACGGACCAGCGCTTCGAGCGAGACCAGATGGTGGTGCGTATCGACGATCGGCTGATAGAAGAGGACCAGCTCGTCGTTCGCCAGCGCTCGATGGAGATCGCGTTCGACTCCCGTGCGATGAAGGAGCTCAGCGTGCAACGTCTCGTCACAGAGTTGGATCCTCATCCCGCCCAGCTCCTTCGCCTTGTACACCGCGAGATCGGCGTCGTGCAGCAACTCGTCAGCCGTGAGCCTCGTGGTGTCGTCGGCGAGCGCAATGCCGATCGATGCGCTGACTCGCACCGTGGTGGACCCGACCCGGATCGGTTCGTTGATCTCCTGCGTCACACGTTCGGCGAGCAGCAGCGCCCCCGTTGGTCCATCGACCGGTTCGGCCACGATCATGAACTCGTCACCGCCGAGTCGACCGACAAAGTCGCCAGACCGGACCGTGGCGCTCAAGCGTTCGCTCACGACGCGGAGCACTTTGTCGCCGGCCGGGTGACCGTGCCCGTCGTTGACATCCTTGAATCCATCCAGATCGAGGAACATGATTGCCAGCATCGTGCCGCGAACGACGGGCCCGTTCGAGTCCGCGATGTAGCTCGACCAGCGACGCCTTCCGATTGGCGATACCCGTCAGGGCGTCATGAGTTGCCTCGTGGGCCAGCAAGATCTTGTACTCTTCGCTGGCGTTGAGCGAGGCGGTGAGGGTGATGACGGCGTCGTGCAAGGATCGGCCCAGCGACCCGGGCGTCGTCTCCATCAAAGCCGGGCTCTCGAGCTCGCCGAGCGCCAACGCGCTCGCCTGACGTTCCGCCAGATCGATGTGCGCTTCGGCCTCGTTGAGGGCGAGCATCGCCTGCCGGATTTCCTTCGGGCCGGACGGTTTCAGTGCTGATGAGCGATTGCCATCTCGCATTTGTTGAGCGCCGCTGGCGAGCTGACGCAATGGCCGTCCGATCGCGCGTGCGAGGCCCAGGGCGAACAACAGCGAGATCGCCGCCACGATTGCGATGCGAAGCTGGGCGTCTCGGCTTGCTTGGGCCGCTGAGTCTTCGAGCGCCCGGCTGGTCGCCTGCACGTCCGCAGCCGCGGCGTCGACGAGTGCAACATGCTGGGCGGTCGACAGGTTGGTGGTCTGGAACGTCGCAGCGGCGGTGTCGAGTTGAGACAAGATCTGGGCGATATCCAAACCGCCGTCGCTCGTGGTGACCACCGGCGGTGCAGCGAGGAGCACGGTCCACGGCCTCACGGAACGCGATCACCTCAGACGAGCTCTCGAGATCGACGAGTGCCTTGCTCGTCTCGCTGTCGGCTCCGGTGTTTCGTTCGAGCTCGTCCATCGCGGACCTGTACGCGCCACGCTGCTCGATGAGTGACTGCAACGCTTCAGGGGCCATGACGATGTCGCCGAACTGCGCACCGAAGTAGCTCGTCATCTGTAGCGAGTTCAGCTGCCGAGCTTGCGCCGACGCCTCGAGAATGCCGATCGCCACCACCAGCTGTGACCCGTTCTCGATGTCGGAGGCCGCCGCCAGCAAGCTGTCAGACCATTCGGCGCCACGCGTCTCGACGAGATCGGCGAGGTCTTCATACCCGTCGTTCAGTACGACGGCATCCGCGTCCTCGTCGTTTCGCAGATCGAGAACGGCCACTTCGAGTTCAGGCCACCCGATCTCGGTCAAGAGTCTGTCGACGTCCCCCTGGGCAGAGCGCGTCTCGGCGTCGAGATCGACTCCGATCATGGTCGTTGCGATCGAGGCGTCCAAGCCGAAAGCTTCCACTGCCACAACCGCCGTGGACCACGTACGTTCCTCGAGCAGACGAGTCTGCAATTCGATGAGCTTGACGAGATCGTTGGTAGAGCCAGAAACCCTTGCCGCCTGATCGCGATCAGCTGCAACGGCCTCGAGCTCGTTCAACGCGAACCACGCGGCTCCGGACAATGGGACCAAGGCAAGCAAGAGCAGCCAGCCCGTGACACCGAACGAACGACGACCAGCCCTACGCATCCATGCAAACCGTGAGGCCTTGTTGGCCGACTCCATGTGGTGGTCCCTCGCTAGCTGACCGAAACCTCTGTTGGTTACGACCATTCCGGGTCGCCTCGGGCGATTGTCAACTCGTCGAGGTGGCTCTACTGACCTTTTCGGTAGCTCGTTCGATCCACTTGAGGGCGCTGACGTGAGGCCGAGGCCTTGCTGGGGATGTCACCGAGGGCGGTGATCTCCCGTGACCTACTTGCGGGTGACCTTGACCGGTAGGTAGGTGTAGCCGTTCACGAAGGACGAGAGGGGACGGGTGGGCTCGCCTTGCACTTCGATCCGCTCGAAGCGCTGCAGGATCTCCTCCCACAGCACGCGCAGCTGCAGCTCGGCCAGACGGCTGCCCATGCAGCGGTGGATGCCGAAGCCGAACGACAGGTGTTGGTCGGCGTTGTGGCGTTCGATGTCGATCTCGTCGGCGTTCTCGAAGACGTCCTCGTCGCGATTGGCCGAGACGTACCACATCAGCACCTGGTCGTCCTTCTTGATCTGCTTCCCGCCGAGCTCGACGTCCTGGGTTGCCGTGCGCCTCATGTAGGCCAGCGGTGTCTGCCAGCGGATGATCTCCGACACCATGTTCGGAATCAGCTCGGGGTCGGCGATCAGCTTGTCGTACTGCTCGGGGAACTTGTTGAGCCCATAGACGCTTCCCGACATGGTGTTGCGGGTGGTGTCGTTGCCGCCGACGATCAGCAGCAGGAGGTTGCCCAGGTGTGCGGCGACGGGGATGTCCTTGGTGGCCTCGCCGTGTACGAGCATCGACACCAGGTCGTGGCCGGGGTTCTCGCGGCGCTCCTCCCAGAGCCTCGAGAAGTACTCCACGCACTCGATGAACTCGTCGCGTTTCTCGGCTTGTGTTTCGACCAGTCCACCGGGCTGCGGGATCGCGAAGACGACGTCCGACCAGCGGGTCAGCTTGCGGCGGTCTTCGAACGGGAAGTCGAACAGCGTCGCCAGCATCATCGTGGTCAGCTCGATCGAAACGGTGTCGACCCAGTCGAACGTCTCGCCCTCGGGAAGCGACTCCAGCACCTGGATCGTGCGCTCACGAATCAGCGGTTCCAGGTTGTGCAGATTTCCGGGCTGTACTGCGGGCGTCACCGCCCGGCGCTGCTCGCGGTGCTCGGGCGGATCCATCGCGATGAACGAGATGATCCGTCCGCCGCTCTCGCGGAGTTCGGGGGTGATCCGAAGGCCGAGCGTGATGCCGTCCGCCGACGAGAACGTCTTCCAGTCCATCTCGACCGACTTGATGTCGTCGTACTTCGTCACCGACCAGTAGCGCCCCGCGGTTTCCAGCTCGTTGAAATGGACGGGATCCTCGTGGCGCAACCGCTCGAAATGATCGTGCCAGCGATGTTCGTTGAAGAGATGGGCGTTGAGCGGGTTGATCTCCTCGATCGAGAGCTCATCAGCCGACGGAACATCGGCGCCGTTCTCCGCCTGTTCCTGCTCGGGCGTGCGGAACTCGCCCGCCGGCCAGGAGATTGTTTCCGTCGTTGCCTCGCTCATGATTGGTTCCCCTTGTCGAACATGGTTGAAGTTGTGTCGAGCTGCCTGCCGTGCTGATCAACCGCTCACCGGCTGCCACAGCTGTACGTGGCCAGGCCGGCGGTCGCCGGCCCCGATGTCGCCGAACGTGGACACCCTCGTCCCGACATCGCATCACCATACGATGACGTTGCAGGGAGCGATCCGACGCCGCCGTTGGCCGTGGCTCGCTGCCGTCCGGGCTCTTCGTCCCCGGATTCCGTCCACTCACTCATGTTCCCCGATCGCGCCGATAGCTTGGCGGCGCCATGATGACCGGGAAGATCCTCCACAACCTTTCACTGCCGATCGACACCACGTCGGGCCTGCCGCCTGCGCTGCTCCAGCAGGGTGTGCCCGAACCCGTGTATGAGAGGTACCTGCATGACGTCCGGGCGGCCTACGACGAGATCGGATGGTCTCGTGGCGAAGACCTCTGGATCGCCACGCTGGTGGTCTTCGTCGTCACGATCCCGTTCGTGTTCCGTTGGTTCTCGAAGCGCAACCGTGAACTCGCTCAACGCCTTGCTGAGTTCAACCGGTCGATCCTGCCGTACGGCGTGTTCGGTCGACACAACAGCCCACCGAAGGGCCCTGCCAGCCTCGAATTCCGGTTACAGACGCTGCGCTAGCCCGCTCCTGATGGCGGGTACTCGGCGGTGTCAGACCTCGAAGCCGATGGCGGCGATCGGGGTGAAGGCGGACATCTGTGGTGGCGCCGCCATCAGTGGCATGAACCCCTCCATCGCAGCCCGCATCGCCTCGCTCTGGCCGTGGCTCTGCATCGCAGCTTGATCGGTCATCAGGGCGAAGAACGAGAAGCTGTCGCCTTCGCCCCGGTGATACGAGTAGATCTCGACCCCGGGTTCTTGGCGGGCGGCCTCGACCATCGTCGCGAGTACTTCGGCCATTTCGTCGGCCTTGCCGTCCTGGCACGTAATCGTGCCCACCATCGATACCTTGCTCATGATCGGTCTCCCTTGCGGCCCACCGGCCGCGTCGCTGTGTCGACATGGCTACCACGAACCGCGAGGCTGTTGCGACGGCCGATTCCACGGGTCAGACGCCACCGGCTCGGCGCTGAGCTACCAGGCGTAGCCGCTGGCTCGCTTGCCGAGCACGAGGTCGTCGAAGACCTGGAGGGCGGGGCCGGCTCCGGCTCCCCAACACACGTGCATCGGGAGCAGGTGTTCTTCACGGGGATGACACCAGCGGGCGCCGGGAGCGTCTGCCCAATCGACGAGTCGTCGTGCCCGTGCAGCCTCGGAGAGCTCGGCATCGGTGAGCGTTTCGCCGAGCCAGTTCTCGAACGCCTCGTTCTGCGGATCTGCGGCGGCTGGATCTGTCAGCCCGAACGCGTTCATGTTGTGGAACGTGAACCCTGATCCGAGAATCAACACGTCGTCGGCGGCGAGTGGGGCGATCGCCGCCCCCATCGCGATGTGGGCTGCCGGGTCGAGGCTGCTCAGCAGCGACAGCTGGACGACGGGAATCGATGCGTCGGGGTACATCAGCAGCAGCGGGACGAACATCCCGTGGTCGAACCCGCGGTTCGGGTCGAGCTGCGGCTCGAACCCGGCGTCGGACAGCAACCCGGCGATCGTGCTCGCCACGTCCGGCGCGCCCGGAGCCGGGTACCTGAGTCGGTACGTCTCCTCGGGAAAGCCGCCGTAGTCGTAGATCAATCCAGGTGTCGCACCCGACGTGATCGTCGGCTCGCCGCACTCCCAATGTGCGCTGACTACGACGATCGCCCTGGGCCGCCCTATCGCATCTTGCGTCCCCTGCAGGAACTCGACCAATGCGGCGTGGGACGGATCGCCCATCACCGGCATCGGCCCGCCGCCATGGGGGATGCAGAGCACTCGCTGCTGGTTCTCGGTCATATGCCTGTGACTCTGCCACGGCCTGACCTGCTACGGGCAACGGGACTCAGCACATCGGTCTTTGCGCTGCCTACTGCGCACGAATCCCGGTCGGCAGTTCGTCGCAGCTCTCCAATCGGCGCACGCTCAGGGGGCTGCTCACACGTGCTGGTCGAACAGGATCTGGTTGCCGTCGGGGTCCGTGATCGTGAACATCGCGGGCCCGTGCGGTGTGTCGCTCGTGGTGCTGTTGTCACACTCGATGCCGGCCGCCGCGAGCCGCTCACGCAGGACTCGAATGTCGGTGAACTCGTCGGCCGGCCGGCCGAGGCCCTCCCACCCAGGGTTGAACGTGAGGATGTTCGATTCGAACATGCCGCAGAACAACCCGATCACCGTGTCGTCGTTTGCCATGATCGTCCAGCCCTCGCCGTCGCCGGCAATCATCGCCAACCCGAGTTTCTCGTAGAAGGCACGTGATGCGGCCATGTCCTCGACGGCGAGGCTGACCGAGAATGCTCCGAGTTCCATGATGCTCCTTCGTTCCGGCGGCCCCGACCGAATCTAGATCACGCGCGAGCGGGGATGCGCGTGCAGCCGGTTCGGGCGAGCAAACTGGGCACGACTCTGCGTCAGCAACCGAGGAGCGACCGTTGAACCAGACCAGCCGGATCAAGCAACTGCCCGACCGGGCCCAGGTCGTGATCGTCGGCGGTGGCGTGATCGGGTCGAGCGTCGCCTACCACCTGACCAAGCTCGGCTGGAACGACGTGGTACTGATCGAGCAGAGCAAGCTCACGTCGGGAACCACGTGGCATGCAGCAGGCCTGATCGTGTCGGGCGGGATGACCACCGAGACATCGGCGTGGATGGCCAGGTACACCCGCGAGTTGTACGAGCGGCTCGAACAGGAAACCGAGCTGTCGACCGGTTTCAGCCCCGTCGGCTACATCCAGACGGGCGCAACCGCCGACCGGATCGACAAGCTTCGACGCGAAGCCGACTTCTTGAGGTGCGTCGGCATCGAACGCGAAGAGATCTCTCCCGCCGAGGTGCAGGCGATGTGGCCGATGCTCGACGTCAGCGGCATGATCGCCGGCTTCTATACGGCCAACGAGGGCAAGGCCGACCCCGCCAACTGTGCCATGTCGCTCGCCAAGGGCGCACGGATGGGTGGGGCTCACATCATCCAGGACACGAGCGTCACCGGATTCACGCTGCACCACGGCCGTGTCAGCGCCGTGCAGACCACGCAGGGCGAGATCGCGTGCGAGCACGTCGTCAACTGCGGTGGCATGTGGGCACGCCAGATCGGGGCCATGGCCGGCGTGGCCGTGCCACTCCAGGCCGCCGAGCACGCCTATCTGATCACCGATCAGATCCCCGGCATGACACGCGACATGCCGATCCTCGAGGACCCCGATCGTTTCGCCTACTACCGCGAGGAGACCGGCGGGCTGATGCTCGGGCTGTTCGAGCCGCTCGGAGCCGGGTGGAGCCTCGACCGCGTGCCCGATGACTTCAGCTTCGGTGAGATCGACACCGACTACGACCGGCTGGCGCCCTTCGTCGAGCTGGCGTCGCAGCCCCTCCCGATCCTGCAGGAGGTGGGCATCCGCAAGTTCTTCACTGGACCGGAGAGCTTCACCGCCGACAACGGCTCGTTGATGGGTCCATCGCCGGAAGTCGAGAACTTCTGGGTCGCCGCCGGCTTCAACTCGCTCGGCATCCTGCTCGGCGGTGGCGCCGGCAAGATCATGGCGCACTGGATGGTCGACGGCGATCCGCAGGTCGACGTGACCGAGGTCGACATCGCCCGCGTCCACCCGTTCCAGACGACCAGGCGGTTCCGCGAGACCCGCATCACCGAACTGCTGGGCAGACTGCACTCGACGGGGTCGTGGCCGCACTCGCAGCCGGCCCTCGCTCGCAACGCCCGACGTTCGGTGCTGCACGACCGATTGGCTGTCGCTGGTGCCCACTTCGGTGAGTCCTCGGGGTGGGAGAACACCGAGTGGTTCGGCCCTTCAGGCGTCGAGATCCCGCATGTTCACACATATCGGCGGCCGGCGTGGTGGGAGCACCACGAGGCCGAGCACCACGCCACCCGCAACGACGTGGCGCTGTACGACATGTCGTCGATGTCGAACGTCATGGTCGAGGGCCCCGATGCCGAACGGATCCTCAATCAGTTGGGTGGCAACGACGTCGCCGTCGAGCCGGGCGCGTGCGTCTACACCCAGTGGATGAGCCGGGCGGGCAAGGTGCTCGCCGACCTCACGGTGACGCGGCTCGCCGAGCACCGGTTCATGGTGGTCGTCGCCGAAGGTTTCCACCGGCGGGTCGAGACGATGCTGCGACGGGCGATTCAGGCCGACGACCGAAGAATGTGGGTCACCGACGCGACGTCCGCACTGACGATGATCAGCGTGCAAGGCCCGAAGGCGCGCGACCTGCTGTCGCAGATCACCGACGCCGACCTCTCGAACGAAGCGTTCCCGTACTACACCGCCCAACAGATCGACCTCGAGTACGCCCTCGGTTGGGCGTTGCGGATGAGTTTCGTCGGCGAACTCGGTTGGGAGCTGTACGTGCCGAGCGAGTTCGCGCTCGGCGTGTACGACGCAGTGGTACGAGAGGGCGACGCGTTCGGTCTCGTACACGCCGGCATGGCGACCCTGGAAAGCACTCGCACCGAGGCCGGTCGCAAGGACTACGGGCTCGACATGGAGAACACCGACTCGCCACTCGAAGCAGGACTCGGCTTCGCCGTCGACTTCGACAAGCCGGGCGGATTCGTCGGGCGCGACGCCCTGCTGGCAGACAAACAGGCGGGCCCGCCCAAACGACGGCTCGTGCAGTTCCTGCTCGACGACCCCGAGCCGCTGCTGTACGGGGAAGAACCGATCTTCCGCGACGGTGAACGAGCGGGCTACCTGCGCTCGGGCAACTACGGTCACACCCTGGGCGGGGCGATGGGGTTCGGCTACATCGACCACGAAGACGGCGTCACGCCGGCCTACGTCCGCAGACGGCTCGTACGAGATCCAGGTGGCGGGTGAGCTGGTTCCGGCCCGGGCTTCGCTGCGGCCGATGTACGACTCGGGTGGCGAGCGCGTCCGGATGTGATCTCGGCGACCGGAGGCAACAGCGCTCGAACATACGACGCGATGTCGTTGCCATGTCTTACGTTCTGTCGTACAATCGCGGTATGGCTGTTCTCAATTTCAGGACCGACGAGCGGTCAGAGCGAGCACTCGCCGAGCTCACCGCTGACGGATCGACAACGTCAGATGCGATTCGCCAGGCGCTCGTTGATGCGGTCCGGCTTCGCCGCCGCGAGCAGATGCGGACCGAGTCACTCGAACTCATGAACGATGAAGACGACCGCGCTGAGAGCCACCGAGTGCGTGAGGAGATGGACGAACTTCGTGCGTGGTGACATCCACCGACTTCGAGCGGCGCGCTCAACTCGTGGACACGAGCAACGAGGCGAGCGCTACGCCGTCATCGTTCAATCCGATGACCTGATGCTGTCGACGGTGCTCGTTGCGCCGACCTCGCGCTCCTCGCCCCAACGGATCTTCCGACCTTCGATCATCGTCGGTGATGAGGAAGCCCGAGTACTGCTTGAACAGACCTCCACGGTCGCGCCTGAACGACTCGGTGAGTTCGTGGGACGCTTGACACGCGATGAGCTGATCGCACTCGAAGATGCGCTGCGGCTCGTCCTCGAACTGGACTAGTCGAGCGCTTCTCCGCCGGCTGCCTGTCAGTGGTCGACCTCCCTGCCAACTACGGAACGGTACTGTTGAAGATCGTGGCAGGCGATGCAGGTAGTCGGTCGTCGGTGTCCCCGGAGCGCAACTCGTCACAATGGACGGTGAACTGGTGGGGCCTCGTGGCGCTCGTGATCATCGCGTCGATGACGTTGGTCATGTGGCGTTGGCTCGCTGGCGCGGGCAACGATCCCTCCGAACAACTCAGCGTCACCGGTACATCAGCGCCGACCGACTCGGACAAAGCCACCACGCCCAATACGAGACCGCCGACAACCACAGTTCCCCCGGCCCCACCGACCACCCGACGATCGACGACCACCACGGCCGTCGCCGGCCCGCAGGTGCAGATCACAGGCGAGATGAAGCCGTGCCGGTACGGCGACGACTGCCTCGTCGCCAGCTTCACCATCGACGGATTCGACGAGCACCCCGGCCGATTCACTTGCATCTACCCAAACTCCCAGAGCGAGTTCAGCTTCAACGACGACGCGGTCGACGAGGCCTGCCTCACAGCCGACGACGGTGACACGATCACCATCGAGATCGATGGTGTTCGGTCGGCAACGATCTCAGAACAAGACCTCGACGGCACATAGTGGTTTGCCCCACACCGGACCGCCAGCGACGGCGACGGGGCGGGCAGAGAGGCACGAGGTCATGGATGCTGTTGCCGGTGGGGCTTTGGCCTCTACGGCCCGCCTGGGTGGCGGCCGTAAGTTGGGCAGGAGGCCCCGACGACTGGGTGCTCACGAGGAGGTCACCGATGTCACCGTTCGCGCCACAGTTGGGCCGAGCCCTGGAAGATCAAGGTGGTCGAGCCGATCCGGATGCTCAGCCACGAGCAGCGCACGACCGCGATCCGTGAGGCCGGCTACAACACGTTCCTGCTGCGCTCGGATGACGTGTACATCGATCTGTTGACCGACTCCGGCACGTCGGCGATGTCGCGACGATCAGTGGGCCGGGCTGATGGTGGGCGACGAGGCGTACGCCGGGTCGCGCTCGTTCTACCACCTGTGCGAGGCGGTGACCGACGTGTACGGCTACCCCGAGTTGGTGCCCACCCACCAAGGTCGCGGCGCGGAACACATCCTGAGCCAGGTGTTGATCGAGCCGGGCGACGTGGTGCCGGGCAACATGTACTTCACGACGACCAAATTCCATCAGGAGTACGCCGGTGGCCGGTTCGTCGATGTGATCGTCGATGAGGCTCATCGAGCCGCACTCGACCGATCCGTTCAAGGGCAACATCGACCTCGACAAGCTGGCGGCTGCGGTCGACGAGTTCGGCGCCGACCGGATCCCGTACGTGTCGTTCGAGACGAACGTCAACATGGCCGGGGGCCAGCCGGTTTCGATGGCGAACCTGCGCGACGTCTACGAGTTCTGTGGCAAGCACGACATCCTGGTGATGCTCGACGCCACGCGGGCGCTCGAGAACGCGTACTTCATTCAGCAGCGCGAGCAGGGTTACGGCGATCGGTCGATCCGCGAGATCCTGCTCGAGATCTGTTCGTACTCGGACGGGGCAACCGTGTCGTCCAAGAAGGACAACCTCGTCAACATCGGTGGTTTTCTGGCGTTCCGCGACCCGGAGATCGCCCGTCAGGCGCGGTCGCTGCTGGTCGCCTTCGAGGGCCTGCACACCTACGGCGGCATGTCGGGTCGCGACATGGAGGCGCTCGCACGCGGCATCCGCGAAATGGTGTTCACCGACGACCACGTCCGTACCCGGGTCGGGCAGGTCGAGTATCTCGGCGGGCGACTGCAGGACGCGGGGGTGCCGATCGTCGAGCCGATCGGAGGGCATGGGGTGTTCCTCGACGCGTCGATGATCTGCGATCACCTGCCACCGGACCAACTGCGAGCACAGGCGCTTGCCGCAGCGATCTACGAGGACGCCGGAGTGAGGGCGATGGAGCGCGGGGTGGTGTCGGCAGGACGGGACAAGCAGACCGGCGACCATCACTATCCCGAGCTGGAGTTGGTCAGGCTGACGATCCCGCGTCGTGTCTACACCCAGTCGCACATGGACGTGACCGCCGAGTCGGTGATCTCGGTGTACGAGCGGCGGACCGAGATTCCAGGCCTGCGGTTCACCTACGAACCCGAATCGCTGCGGTTCTTCCAGGCCAGATTCGAGCCTGTCGAGTGACGACCGGTCGCTGCCAATCATCCCGAATTGGGGTCGAAAGACCCCTGTCGTCGGCACGGCCCCGACCGTAGGGTCGCACTGATGAGTCGCATGGTACCGATCCGGCCTGACACGTCCGGCGTCACGGCCGAGCTGTTGGCCGAGTACGACCGACCGGGGCCGCGCTACACCTCGTATCCGACGGCAGTCGACTTCCACGACGGGTTCGGACCCGGCGACTACGCCGATCGCCTGGCCGACGCGGCGGCCCGGGTCGACGATCCGCTCTCGCTGTACGTGCACTTGCCGTTCTGCGAGAGCCGGTGCTCGTTCTGCGCCTGCCACGTGGTCGTCACCGGCAAGCAGAGCGTGGCCGACGCTTATCTCGACCGGATCGTTGCCGAAGCGTGGGCGACGTCGACCAGGCTGGGCGAGCGGCGAGTACTCCAGCAGTACCACTGGGGCGGTGGCACCCCGACCTACTACTCGCCAGCGGCCCTGGCAGACCTGCATCGCCAGTTGTTGTCCGAGTTCGAGTTGGCCCCGAACGCGGAGATTGCGCTCGAAGTCGATCCGAGGGTGACCACCGAGGAACACCTCGCCACCCTGCGAGAGCTGGGCTTCAACCGGGTCTCGATGGGGGTCCAGGACACCGACGAACAGGTGCAGGAGCTGATCGGTCGGCACCAGACCTGGGAGCAGACCGCCAGCTTGCACGAGAGCGCCCGACGTCTCGGTTACGAGTCGGTCAACATCGATCTGATCTACGGCTTGCCCGGCCAGGACGAGCAGTCGTTCTCGACGTCGCTCGATCTGGTGTTGCAGCTGAGACCGGACCGTCTGGCGGTCTATTCGTTCGCCCTCGTGCCGTGGATGCGCCCCCACCAGAAACGGATCGACGAAGCCCTGTTGCCCGATCGCGACACGAAGTTCGCATTGCTGTCGCTGGCGATCTCGCGCCTCACCGAGGCCGGCTACCACCAGATCGGGATGGATCACTTCGCCCTCCCCGACGACGAACTCGCCGTCGCCTACACCGACCGAACGCTGTCGCGGAACTTCATGGGATACACCACCAAACGTGGCACCGAGATCGTCGGGCTCGGCACGTCGGCGATCAGCGACATCGCCGGCGCATATGCCGCCAACCACCGCCGCCTCGCCTCGTACTACGACGCAGTCGACGGTGGTGAACTCCCGACCGAGCGCGGGATCGCCCTCGATGCCGAGGATCGGCTGCGGCGCTTCGTGATCACCGAGTTGATGTGCAACGGCCGGTTGCGAGCCAGTGAGGTCACCGACCGATTCGGTATCGATGTGGCCGAGCACTTCGCTGCTGAACTGACCCAGCTGCAAGCGCCTGGCGGGTTGGTCGACGCCGGCCTGGTGCAGATGTCGGGTTCCGACATCGACGCAACACCGATGGGTCGTCCGTTCATTCGGAACGTTGCGATGGTGTTCGACGCTCGCAGCGGAGCGCCCCGTGGTGAGCAGGTCTTCTCGCGGACGGTGTGACATGACACGCACCGGAATCGTCGTCGCCCAACTCGGTGGGCCACAGCGCCTCGACGACGTCGAGCCGTTCATCCGTGCGATCTTCGAGGACCCGCTGTTGGTGCCGCTGCCCGGCGGGCCCAGAACTCGCTCGGTGATCAGCCGCCTGGTCGCCCGGCTGCGGGCCCCCAAGGTTCGCTCGCACTACGCCGCGATCGGTGGTGGTTCTCCGATCATCGCCGGCACCCAGCAGCAGGCCGACGCACTGAGTACTGAGCTCGTGGCTCGCGGTCACGACGTCACCGTCGCCGTCGCCCACCGGTACAGCCAACCCGACACCGCTGCAGCGGTCGATGCACTGCTGGCGGCCGACGTCGAACAGGTGCTGCTGTTGCCGTTGTTTCCGCAGTACTCGCGATCGACGACCGGCTCGTCCGAGGCCGAACTACGGCGGGTGTTGGGCGATCGGGCACCTGGCCTCGAGTTGAGCGTGATCAGGTCGTGGTGCGACCATCCGAGCTACCTCGATGCCCAGGCTCGACTCGTGGACGAGATGCTGGCCGAGTTACCCGACGACCAGGTCGATCACAGTCTGCTGGTGTTCTCGGCCCACGGCTTGCCGCAGGCAATCGTCGATCGTGGTGATCCGTACCTCGAGGAGATCGCCGCCACGGTGGCGGGCGTGACCGAGCGGCTGCAACACCCGATCGAGCACGTGGTCGCCTACCAGTCCAAGGCCGGTCCGGTGAAGTGGGTCGAACCCGACGTTCGAGACGTGGTGGCCGGCGCCCCGGCCGACGGGCGGACGTGGCTCGGAGTGGTGCCGATCGCGTTCGTGTCAGAGCACGTGGAGACGCTCCACGAACTCGACATCCAACTCAGAGAACACGCCGAGCGGGCCGGAATCTCCGGCGTTCCATCGCAGCCGGTGCTTCGATGTCGACCCTGTGGTGGGGCCGATGCTGGCCGACATCGTGGAGGAATACCTGTGAACGCCGACACCGATGTGATCGTCATCGGCGGTGGGCTGGGTGGGCTGCTGGCGGCCTGTGAAGTCGTGCGACGCGGGAGGCCGCCCCCTGGTGCTCGAGGCCGGGCCCAGCGCCGGGGGAGTGGCGGCCACGATCCGCGAGGACGGCTACCTGCTCGAACCGGCCGCCGGTTCGTTCCTGCAGCCACATCCGCAACTGACACCGATTCTCGAGTCAGCCGGGGCCGGTCTGGTCCCGGCAACCGAGGCGTCGCACACGCGCTACGTGTACGACCGAGGCACATTGTTCGAACTCGGCGGGCCCGCTGCACTGGCGACGGGGGTCGTGTCACCCAGGGGCAAGTTGCGAATGCTCCGCGAGCCGTGGGTTCGGCCGCCTGCCGAGCAGGCTGATGAGTCGCTGCGCAGCTTCTTCGAGCGCCGGTTCGGTCCGGAGATGGGCCTGCTCGGAGCCACGCTGATGGCGCACGGGGTGTTCGCCGGCGATCCGGATCGGCTGTCGGCGCGTGCGGCGTTCCCGGCGTTCGTCGAGTTGGAGGATGCGGCCGGCAGCCTGGTGCGCGGTGGGATCGCCAGAATGCGTGCACGCCCGAAAGGGGCGCCGCGCCCGAAGGTGCACGTTGCCCCGAACGGTATGGCCGGTCTCGCCGCCGAACTTGCCGCCTCGCTCGGCGACCGTTTCCGCCCGAACTGGCCGGTCGACGCGATCCGACCCGACGGCGACGGCTGGATCGTCAGCGGCCCGTCCGACGAGCGTGCCCCGGCCGTCATCGTGGCGCTCGCCCCGGCGGCTGCCGCCGGCGTGGTGCCCGAGCCGCTGAATGCGGCGTTGGGAGAAGCGCGATCCGCCCCCGTCGCCGTGATCGGGCTCGGAGGGCGCTCGGCCGACCTGCCCCTCCCGACCGGGTTCGGTGCGCTGATCGGGCCGCACACCGACGTGCGCGCCCTCGGTCTGCTGTTCGAGTCCTCGTACGCACCCGGCCGCGCGCCCCGATCGCCACCGTCTACTCAAGGCGATCTACGGCGGTGCCGCCGATCCGTCGGTGATGGCCCTGTCCGACGAGCAACTCGTCGAGTTGGCCGTCGCCGAGACCGGTCGTGTGCTCGGGGTGGTTCCCCAGCCGTCGTGGACGCGGGTCGTCCGGCACCCGGGTGGCATTCCCCAATACGACGTCGGCCACCTCGCCTGGATCGATCGGCTCGATACGATCACGGCCGAATTGCCGGGGCTGCACCTGGCGGGCTGGGGGTACCGGGGGATCGGTGTCTCGTCGCTCGCCAAGCACGCCGCAGAACTCGGCGCGGCCCTGCTGCCCTGGTCGCCGCAGACGATCGGGCGGTGGGATCGCCGCCCAGGCCGCGACGTAGGGTTCGGTCATGGTGGAGATCGACGGTGCACGGTTGTTGAACGACCTACGGACACTGCGTACCTTCGGTGCTTCCGGAACCGGTGTGGTCCGGCAAACGTTCTCCGACGAAGACATGGCGGCTCGCCGGTGGCTGCGCGATCAGATGGCCGAGGCCGGGCTCGAGGCCGTGATCGACGGCGTCGGCAACGTGTTCGGTCGCTCGCCGAATCCGGGCCCGGCGCTGATCATCGGGTCGCACTCCGACACTCAACCACGCGGCGGATGGCTCGATGGAGCGATGGGCGTGATGTACGCGATCGAGGTCGCGCGTGCGCTCGGCGAGGACGCCACCACCAGTGGTCTTGCGATCGACACGGTGGCGTGGTCGGACGAAGAGGGCACCTACACGAACTGCCTCGGCAGCACCTCGTTCGTCGGCGAACTGACCGACACCGAGCTGCAGCACGCCAACGCAGACGGTGAGACAGTTGAGGTTGCGCTCGACCGGGTCGGTCTGAGCGGAACTCCGACGGTGCATCTCGATCGTGCCCGGCACGTGGGGTACCTCGAGGCGCACATCGAGCAGGGTCCGCACCTGGAGGAGAAGGGGCTCCAGATCGGCGTCGTGACATCGATCGTCGGCATCCGCAGCATGCGGGTCACGTTCACCGGTGAGCAGAACCACGCCGGCACCACACCGATGCACCGCCGCAAGGACGCCGGCGCGGCGATGTTCGAGTTCGCCGTGCGGATTCGCAAACGACTGGCCGACTTCGCCGGGCCGACGAGCGTGTGGACGATCGGCAACGCCGGTCTCGTGCCGGGCGGCGAGAGCATCATCGCCGGGCACGGCATGGCTGAGTATCCAGTTCCGCGACCCGGACGACTCGGTGCTCGTGGCGATGGAGGCGGCGATCGTCGAGATGGCCGAGGCGATGACGAGTGAGGGGCCGGTCGCCGTGTCAGCGGTGCGACAACGCGATCCGATCGTTCCGACCGAGATGGAGCCGGGTTTGCGCCGCCACCTCGCAGTCGCTGCGGAGCGCGGATTCCGGGAGGGTGGGTCGAGATGCCGAGCGCTGCCGGCCACGACCCGATGGTGGTGTCGCATCACCTGCCGTGCGGCATGCTGTTCATCCCGAGTATCGGCGGCATCAGCCACGACTTCGCGGAGGACAGCACCGACGCCGACATCGTGCTCGGCTGCCAGGTTCTGGCCGACGCCGCCGTCTCGATCCTCGCGGCCGCCCGGGCAGGTTGAGCGGCGACCCTGCGTGGCAAGATCTGAGTGCAGATACCGACAGCGAGGGAGCTGGACATGATCAACCTCACGGAATGGAGCTTCGACGGTCGACAGGATCAGATCGTCGCCCGAACCTGGCGTGACGATTCGGCGACCCCGCGCTACGTCGCCGTGCTGGTACACGGCTACGGCGAACACATCGGTCGGTACGACCACGTCGCGGCGGCGCTGATCGCCAACGGGGCCGTGGTGTACGGGCTCGATCATCTCGGACACGGCAAGAGTGGCGGCGAGCGGGTGTTGATCGCCGATTTCGATGTGGTGGTCGCCGATGTCGAGCATGTGGTGGCGGTCGCGACGCAGCAGTGGCCGGGCGTTCCGGTCGTGATGATCGGCCACTCGATGGGTGGCATGATCGCCGCTCGGTACGCCCAGGTGCACGCTGACCAACTGCGAGCCGTGGTGCTGTCGGGGCCGGCTGTCGGGGACTTCGGTCTGCTGGGCCAACTGCTCGCCCTCGACGAGATGCCCGACGTGCCGCTCGACCCTGAGATCCTGTCGCGGGACCCGGCCGTCGGTGCCGCCTACGCCGCCGATGATCTGGTGTGGCACGGACCGTTCAAACGCCCGACCGTGCAGGCGATGGTCAACACGATCCAGGCGATCACTGAAGGCGGCTCGCTCGACGCACTACCGATGCTGTGGGTACACGGCGCCGAAGATCAGCTCGTTCCGATCGAGGGAACCAGGGTGGGGATCGAGTCGTTGCGCGGCGAGACGTTCCGCAAGCACGAGTACTCCGGCGCTCGTCACGAGGTGTTCAACGAGACCAACTCGGCCGAGGTCCTGGCCGACGTGACCGCCTTCATCGACGACGTGCTGGGCGGCGGGGTCGGCTGACCGCTCCGCCGAGCACGTCGGGCAACGTCACTGCCTTGGTGGGCGCGGCATGAAGAGGTCGTCGAGGCGTGCTGTACCGGCGCCGAGCTCGTGCCAGGCACCGTCGAACGAGAGGGTCACGGCGGCACCGGTCGGGAACTTGGTCGCCACCTGGGCGAGCATGTCGGCATCGCCGGCGCCGGCAAGCCGGAGCGCCAGGTCCTGGATGCCAGGGTTGTGGCCGATCAGCATGGCGCAACGAAGGTCGCTGTCGAGGCTGCGCAACCGTGCCAGGAGGGTCTCGGAGTCTGCCGCGTAGACCACATCGTCGATCTCGACCCGCACCCGTGTCGGGAGGGCGGCGCTGATCCCCTCGAGCGTGTCCACGGTCCGCCGGGACGACGAGCACACCACGATCTCAGGGCGGTGGGCGGCGTGGACGAGGTGCTCGCTGAGACGCCGGACGGCCTTTCGTCCTCGCGGCGCCAACGGCCGGTCGTGATCGGCGAGAGCTGGGTCGTTCCACGCGGACTTGGCGTGGCGTACGAGCAGCAGATGGCGTCGCATCCCAGAATCGTCGCATGTTTCTGCTCGCTGTCGGGTCGGCCGCGTGCCGGTGTTCCGGTTCTGGTCTGGGTTCGGCCTGCTCCTGGTGGCTGGATCCGGACCAGAACGGCTCGGGTCGCCGAGGCCGCTCGACGATCAGGCGGGCTGCGGTGCGAGCCGGGTGGAGGGCGACCAGGCCAGCGATGTGCCGGTGCGGCGGAGCGTGAGACGGAACCAGATCGACGCTGCTCCGATCGTGACGACCGCCGTGATCGGGCCCAGCACCGACTTCACGAGCACGAAGGTGGTGACCGATTGGGTCAGCAGCAGCCACACCGTGATCGAGGCGTTGACCATGCTCGTCACCGCCCAGATCGCCGACAGCCTGACGAAGAACTGGCGCACGAGCGGGTGCGACTTGGTGGCGTCGTCGAATGGAAACAGGTCGTAGGCGAGCTTCTGGGCGAGCGGATTGCCGAGCGGCACCGAGATCATGAACGCCAACCCGACGAGCACGGTCGAAACGGTCGGCTGCAGGAAGTAGATCACCATCGAGCCCGTCGCGATGGCGGCGATCGTGCGCGCCAACAACGCAACCGTGCTGAGCACGATCAACCCGGGGACCCGCCGCTTCGTGGCCTTGCGGTACGTGACCGTGGCCACCGACCAGGCCAGTGCAATCAGCAGTGCCCACATCGTGCCGGCCAGCTCGAGAAATCCCACGAACAGCAGCAGCGGGATGATCTTGCCCTCGACGATGTTCGGGAGGGCATGACGAATGACGTCACGAAGATTGGGGATGGTGATCGTTTTCGGCACGTGGTGTTGGGGGAGTCGTTCGGATCGAGATCGCTGTCGTGACGATCATCGGTTCGATCGGCTGCCGACCGGAGCACGTTGTGCCCCGGGGGTGACTCGACCACCAACCTTGCGACACATAGTACGGCCTTTTCGAGGCGGCGCGGTCGCGGCAGACGAAAAGTCAGGGACCAGGCTGTTGCGGCCCCGGTTCACACACGCGCCGGCGTACCTCGGCGAGCAGAGCGAGATCGTCGGCGATGAGGCCCGAGACCCCGAGATGGTGGAGTTCCAGGGCTCGCTCGAGATCATCGACGGCCCACACGATGATGTTCGGCGTGAGCTGTCGGAGGCGGGCCAGGGTGCCGGCGGTTGCGAACCGCTCGTGCATCACGATCCCGTCCTCGTCGCCGGTGAAGCGCATCCGCTGCACCAACCAGAGTTGCCAGGCGTTGCCGACCGACCGAAACGTGCGCACGCCCGAGACGCTCCGGACCGGGCGCAACGCCCACCATGATCGACACGACGCCGTCATCGGCCTGCGTGTCCCGACCTCGCCGAGCAGGCGCTTCGACAACCTCGGCGTGAAGCCTTTCAGGTCGAACCACAGGTGTGCGTCGTCAGGGGCTTCGCCGAGGATGTCTGCCAGCGGTGGCCGTCGGGGTATCGGGCAACAGCTCCCATTTCTCCCAGAAGACGGCGAACGGCCACAGCACCTTCGCATGGCGAACCTCCAGTCGGCGCCGGAACAGATGCACGTCCAGTTCGATCGTGTCGGCGACCACCATGGCGGGCGCGATCAGATGCGCTTCGTTGCCGGCACGATGGGCGATCAGTTCCATGCCGACATCGTGGCGCAATACCCTCGCTCTGCGCCACCGCCGCAGCGCATACTCGTGGTATCAGTGTCGACCCAGCACCCACGCACGACGAAACGATGCACCCCGAACCCACGACAGCAACCGTCGCAGGTCTCCGGGAGGCGTACCGTCAGCTCGCCATCGCGCTGGCGGCCGGCACGGTGTACTTCGGTGGCCGGTTGCTCGTCGAGGGCGAGGCTGCCGAGTCGACTCGCAACGCCCGACGGATCCTCGATGTCGAAGCCGCGCTCGGTCTCGACATCGAGCACAGCGCCCAGGACCTGGTGTTGAAGAGTGACCTGCTGCGCACGCTGGGCAACCTGAGCTACGTGTGGCTGCACTGGCCGCTGTTGATCACGGTGCTGATCGTGCTGTTCCATCGCAGCCGCCTCCGATTCGTCCAGCTCCGCAACTCCCTGATGGCATCCGGGCTGGTCGGACTGCTGCTGTTCTGGGTGTTCCCCGCCTCCCCACCGCGCTTCATGCCGGGCTACGAGGGCACGGTCAGTGACGCCGCCCGCCGGCACTATCTCGACTACCCACTCAGCTGGACCAACCAATACGCCTCGTTTCCGAGCTTCCACATCGGATGGACGCTGCTGGCCTGTCTCGCCCTGGCAGCCACCTTCGAGTCGGGTCGAAAGCAGGCGGTGGCGCTGATCCCTGCCCTGCTCGTCGGGCTCGCCGTGGTGACCACTGCCAATCACTACGTGCTCGACACCGTGGCCGGGGCGACGATCGCCGTGGTGGCATACGCCTGGTTCGGGAGCCGGCACGAGCTCGCGACGATCGGCTTGCGCACGCCCGGCTGAACTCGGGCCCGGTCGAACAGAGGAGCGTGAATGGCGGTCGCAGACCGGCAACAGCCGCGCGAAACACCGAGTACGGATCGGTGACGTCGCCGTCGTCGACGATGTCGTAGTCGGTGGTTCGGTCGGTGACCGGTTTCTGCGCCATGCGCAACGTTCGGAACCGTCCGACGTCGGCTCGAGTCGGAGCCGATCGGGGCTCGGTAGGGCTCGGTAGGGCTCGGTGTCTCGATGTGTGCCAGGGTGGTCTGGTGATCAGAAGAGGCATCGGGCGCGCCGTGCTCCGCATCAGCCGATGGCGGGTCGGGGGTTCGCCGCCCACCGAGCCGAAGTACGTGATGATCGCTGCACCGCATACCAGCAACTGGGACCTGCTGTACCTGTTGGCGATCTCGTTCTGTTCTCGGCGTGCGGTTGTCGTGGCTGGGCAAGGACACGCTCTTCAAGGGCTGGATGGGCAAGGTCATGCGAGCCCTCGGTGGCGTCCCGGTCCCGCGTGGCGAGCGCTCGGGCATGGTCGATTCCTTGGTCGAGGAGTTCGCCAACGCCGAGTCATTGGTGATCGTGATCCCACCGGAAGCGACACGTGGCGACACCGATCATTGGAAGTCCGGCTTCTACCGGATCGCCAAAGCAGCCGATGTGCCGATCGTGTGTGGCTACCTCGACTACGCCAACAAGGTCGGAGGGTTCGGGCCGGTGATCTGGCCCTCGTCCGATCTCGGTGCCGACATGGACGCCTTCCGTGCCTTCTATGCCGACATACAGGGCAAGTTCCCCGATCACGTCGGAGACGTACGCCTGCGCGACGAGGACGTCGCTGCATCGGATTGAGTCGGGCGGCATGTAGGGGCCGTGACTTTGTGCCCTGTCACCGAGCGGCGATCTGCAACAGATTGGCCATCGTGAAGTGTTCGCCGCCACGATCCGCCCGGCGGGTTGTGGCACGGTCCACCCAGCTCGTCTCGGCTGGCACGGGCTGACCCGTGTTCCCGCTCTTCCTGAGTGCTGTGATCGCGGCCGGTGTCTCGCTGGCGGGGAGCTACTGGCTGGCCCACGCGCTCCGCGCCCGTGGCCGCAGTCAGCCGATCCTGCAACGCAACGCCGACAACCTGGTCGCCCCCGAGCACCAGCACAAGGCCGGCACCCCCACGATGGGCGGGATCGCCATCCTGGGGGCGGCCGCGCTGGGATATCTGCATCAGTCATCTGCGCGAGGGCGTGGTGTTCTCGAACCAGGCCCTGATCGCCTTCGGTGGCGTGATCGTGATGGCGACGATCGGATCGGTCGACGACATCATGAAGATCCGCGCCCGCCAGAACCGGGGGTTGTTCTGGAAACTGAAGGGTGTCATCACGCTGGTGGCGTCGTTCTCGATCGCCGGCGCGTTGGTGGTCTTCACCGAGATCGACACCCGCGTCTCGCTGACCAGGGCGGACTTCCCCGGGTGGGAGCTCGGCTCGGTCGGATGGGTCATCTGGGCCGGCTTGATCATCTTCTGCACCGCCAATGCGGTCAACGTGACCGACGGACTCGACGGCTTGGCGAGCGGCGCAGCGCTGTTCGGGTTCATCGCATTCACGGGCATCGCCTACGCCGGGTTCCGAACGCCAGAGGTGTACGGGGCGATCGTCAACCCCTACGACCTGGCCGTCTTCTCGGCGGCGTTCGGCGGGGCGTGCGTCGGTTTCCTGTGGATGAACGCTGCGCCTGCGTTGATCTTCATGGGCGACGTCGGGGCGTTGGCGATCGGCACGGCGCTGGCTGTGTTGGCGCTCACCACCAACACTCACCTGCTGTTGCCATTGATCTGTGGACTGAACGTGTTGGAGATCGGTTCCGTTGCGCTACAGATGGGCGTGTTCCGGGCGACGGGGCGCCGCCGTCGGCTGTTCCGGCTGTCGCCGGTCCACCATCACTTCGAGCTCGTCGGATGGCCGGAGACTCGGGTCATCATCCGGTTCTGGCTGATCGCCGGTCTGTTCGTGGCGATCGCGCTGGGCATCTTCGTCGCCGACTTCAGTGATCAGGTCGCTCGGTGAGTCGACCGGCCATGTGCGCTCAGGCGAAGGCGTCGACACCGGTCAGCTGAGCCGACAGTGCCCACAGCCGCTCGGCCTCGCCTGGATCGATGGCGTGGGCATCGACGCCCATGAATCGGGCGAACGAGCTCTCCGGATCGGTTTCCGCAGCGACGTCGCAGTCCTCGCAGTACACCCCGCCGATCCCGTCGAGTTGGCTCGACGTCGCACACCACAACGTGGTCGTGGCGCCCTGGGCGGGGGTCTTGAACAACTCGTTGACGTTGCCGTCGGTATCGATCCAACCCATCGCGATCATCTCCTCCTGGGGGAGATAGCGCTGGAGTGGCGTCATGATCCCGCCGGGGTGCACGGCGAAGGCGCGTACGCCGTGCGGCTCGCCCAGCGTGTCGAGTTGCACGGCGAACAACGAGTTGGCTGTCTTGGCCTGGCCGTAGGCGGTCCACTTCTCGTAGTCCTCGGTGAAGTGGATGTCGTCCCAACGGATCGGCGAGCGCTTGTGGCCGGTCGACGACAGTGACACGACGCGTCCACCACCGTCTGCGGCGATCAGAGGCCACAGCCGGTTGACGAGTGCATAGTGACCGAGATGGTTGGTGGCGAACTGGGCCTCCCAGCCGTCGCCGATGCGGGTCTCGGGGCAGGCCATGATGGCCGCGTTGTCGATCATGATGTCGATCGATGCGCCGTCGTCGAGCTGGGTTCGGGCGAACGCCGCCACGCTGTCGAGGTCGGCCAGGTCGAGCGTGCCGACGGTGACCGAGCCGTCGAGCCCTTCGTCGGCGAACACCTGGGCGGCGTGCGTGGGGCGACGTGCCGGGGCGACAATCGTGGCGCCGACGCCCGCCAGCGCTCGCGTCGTCTCGAGCCCGAGGCCCGAGTAGCCACCGGTGATCACCACGCGCTTGCCGGTCAGGTCGACGCCGTCGAGGATCTCGGCCGGCTCGGTGCGCATACCGAAACCGGATGCGATCGGGGTCTGGGGTGAGGGCATCGCCAGAACATACTCCGATGCCTCCACCACAGGTCTGCGAAATCGGCTAGAACGTGTCGATGAGCGAGGGATCTGCCAGCATCGTGATCAACCGACCTGTGGCGAACGTCTTCGGGGCCGTCTCCGATGTCACCCGGATGGGTGAATGGAGTCCCGAGTGCATGGCCGGGCGATGGGTTGCTCCGGCGGCCGGCCCGGCTCTCGGTGCCGAGTTCGAGGGGGACAACGAGGTCAAGCTCGGCCCGATCCCGCTCAAGCGTTGGACCACGACGTCGAAGGTCACCGAGTACACCCCGAACGCGGCGTTCGAGTTCGTCGCCGAGGGCCACACCACGTGGCGCTACGAGTTCGCCGACCAGGACGGAGCAACCAGGGTGACCGAATCGTTCAGCCACGAGCCCTATGTGGGGTGGCAGAAGTTCGTCTACGCCACTCTCGCCCGCCGCAATGCGGGGATGATCAAGGGCATCAATCAGACGCTCGCCCGGGTCAAGAGCGTGCTCGAAGCCTGAGTATCGCGTCGAGTCGAGTGAAGCCGTTCGCCCCTAGGAGCGGGCGGGCCGGATCGACGATGATCGGGCCATGGAAGAGTTCGAGTTGTCGCATGTCGTGATCCACGGGCACGACGTCAGGTACCGACGAGGCGGCGCAGGTGAGACGGTCCTGCTGATCCACGGCCTGGCGGGCAGCTCGAACACCTGGCGCGCGATACAACCAGCACTCGCCGGGACCCACGATGCGCTCGCCCCGGATCTGTTGGGGCACGGCGAGTCGGCCAAACCGATGGGCGACTACTCCCTGGGGGCGTTCGCCAGCGGTCTGCGCGACCTGCTGGCGGTACTCGATGTTCCGAGTGCAACGATCGTCGGTCATTCGTTCGGTGGCGGGGTTGCGATGCAGCTCGCCTACCAGCACCCCGAGTTGTGCGATCGTCTGGTGCTGGTCGGCAGCGGCGGGTTGGGGCGTGAAGTCAGCTGGTTGCTGCGCCTGGTCACCTTGCCGGGCGCCGAGCATCTGATGCCGCTGATCTTCCCGCGCGTCGTCGCCGATGGTGGCAACGAGTTCGGTAGGGCGTTGGGGCGGGTCGGTTTCCGGGCGCCGCGCCTCGCCGAGATGTGGCGTTCGTACGCTTCGCTGGCCGGCGCCGAGGACCGCAAGGCATTCGTGCGCACGATTCGCGGGGTGATCGAGCCGGGCGGCCAAACCGTCAACGCCATGGACCGGCTGTACCTGGCGTCGCACCTTCCGACATTGATCGTCTGGGGCGACCGCGACGACATCATTCCGGTCAGCCACGCCCACGCCGCCCATGAGGAGATCCCCGGCAGCCGGCTCGAGATCCTCGACGACGTCGGCCACTTCCCACACGCCGAGGCGCCCGAGCGATTCCTCGAGGTGCTCGGTGACTTCCTGGCGACGACTCCGGCAGGTCCCACCCGACCGGGCACGCTGCACGAGCTGATTCACGCACGCTGACAAGCGCACTGTGCCCACCGGGGGCCATGGCTCGACCGGGTCCGATGGCGGCTACCGAGATGACCTAAGCCCATGGAACTTTGCGGTGTCACCGTTTACGGTGTCAGCAGTACGAGTGACGAAGGGGAATCTGGGATGACCGATGCAGCGACGATGACGACTGGCCATGTGGGGGGAGCGGGGCTCGACACCGACACGTTGATGATGATGCTCGACGCGCTCGGCGATTTCGTCGGCCACGAGCTGACCCCGCAGCGCCAGCTCGATCTCGACCGCGACGACGAGTGTCCCGAGGACATCGTGCGGGCGATGAGCGACCCCAACCAGCTCGGTGTGCAACTGATCTTCGTTCCCGAGGCCTATGGAGGGATGGACGGTGGGGCCTACGACTCGTACCGTGTGTGCGAGGTGATGGCCCGCCACGACATCGGCCTCGCCACCGCTGTCTTCGCCACCTTCCTCGGCAGCGACCCGCTCCTGTTCGGGGGCACCGAGGAGCAGAAGTTGCGCTGGCTGGGCGCGATCGCCGAGCAGGGGCTCGTGTTCGCCTACGGCGCCACCGAGCCCGACGCCGGCAGCGATCTGGGTGCGATGAAGACCACGGCGGTCCGCATCGAAGACGACGGTGTCGTCACCGGATACCGGATCAACGGCCGCAAGCAGTGGATCTCGAACGGGTCGATCGCCGATGTCGTCACGGTGCTGGCTCGCACGCCCGACGGCCCCTCGTGGTTCGTCGTCCCGAAAGACACACCTGGGCTGGCGGCCGCCCACCCGGAGGACAAGCACGGTCTGAGGTTGTCGAACACCGCGGCGCTGTTCCTCGACGACGTCGAGGTGCCCGCCGACCACCTGATCGGTGAGGAAGAGGGCAAGGGTCTGATCCAGGCCCAGCAGGTGTTCGGGTACACCCGCGTGATGGTCGCCGCGTTCGGTCTCGGGGGCGGCTGGGAAGCGCTCGACCGCGCCATCGACTACTCGCTCGAGCGCAAGCAGGGCGGCGCTCCGCTGGCCGAGAAGCAAGGTTTCACCCACAAGCTGATCGTGCCTCACGCGGTTCGCCTCGAAGCCGCTCGCAGCTACATCGAGCACACCTCCGATCAGATCGATCGCGGGCTCGGTGGCGACGGTGCGATGAACACCGAGGGTGCGATCGCCAAGCTGATGGCGACCGAGGTCGGCAACGCCGCCGCCGACGCAGCAATCCAGGCGCTTGGCGGTTACGGCTACACGCGCGAGTACGTCGTCGAGAAGATCAAGCGCGACGTCCGGATCACCACGATCTACGAGGGCACCAGCGAGATCATGGAGATGACGATCGGCCGCGATCGCTGGCAGCAGCACCTGAAGTCGGGCGGCGCCTACTACCAGGATCGGGCGGCCGCCTCGATGGCGCTCCACCGCACGCATCCGACCGTCGGCGCCGACCACGCCGCGCTGGCGTCGCAGGCCCTGGCGGCAGTGCTCGAATCGTGTCGTGTCGCCCGCTTGACCCGCAATCAGCACGTGCTGTTCCGGCTCGGCGAACTGATCACCTATGCCGAGTGCGCAGAGGTGTTCGCTCGGCGCGCCGCCGATGCACTCGACGGCAACCGCCACGAAAAGAGCCCCGACCGCTTCGACGGCGCGGCGCTCGCCGCGATGAGCCGGGTCTTCGCACGCGAAGCCGCCCAGAAGGTCGGCCAGGAAGGTGTCCGCTGGGTGGCCGGGTCCGTCACGGCCGACAGCGCCGATGTGGCGCCTCTGTTGGCCACGATTCCGCACGACGCGATCCGCAACTCGCAAGCCGGACTGCTCGCCGACATGGACGCCGTCGCCGACGTCCTGTACGGCCGCTGATACACCCTCGATCTCGCTTTCCCTCAGGAGCCCCCAACGATGTCTGACAATTTCCCCACCCCGAGTTCACCGATCGCCGTGGTCGGTGTCGCGGCGATCATGCCCGAAGCACCCGACAGCGACGCCTTCTGGGCGAACATCACCGGTGGTCGCTATTCGATCACCGAGGTTCCACCGGCGCGTTGGGATCCGGCGATGTACTACTCGCCCGATCACGATGAACCCGACAAGACCTACTCGACGATCGGTGGTTGGGTGAGCGATTACCCCTGGGATCCGATTCGTTGGAAGCTCCCGATTCCGCCGAAGGTGGCCGACCAGATGGACGACGGCCAGCGGTGGGCGATCAGCGCCGCTCGTTCGGCGCTGCTGGATGCGGGCTGGCCCGACTGGAAGGTCGACCCCAACAACGTGGCGGTCGTGATCGGCAACGCGATCGGCGGCGAGAAGCACTACGAGACCAACCTGCGGATCGACCTGCCCAGGGTGTTGCGCGAACTGAAGGGAGCCGAGTCGTTCGCTGCGCTTCCCGCCGACCAGCGTGAGCACATCCTCGACGAGACCCGGTCGCATTTCCTCGCCCACTACAGCGAGATCAACGAGGACACGATGCCGGGCGAGCTCGCCAACGTGATGGCCGGCCGGATCGCCAACCTGTTCAACTTCCGGGGCCCCAACTTCACCACCGATGCCGCCTGTGCATCGGGTCTCGCGGCGATGAGCGTTGCCGTGGATGGTCTCGTCAGCCATCGCTTCGACGCCGCCATCACCGGTGGCATCGATCACAACATGGGTGTCGCCGCGTTCGTCAAGTTCTGCAAGATCGGCGCCCTCTCGGCCACCGGTACGCGCCCGTTCGATGCCGGCGCCGACGGTTTCGTGATGGGCGAGGGTGCGGCGCTGTTCGTGCTCAAGCGGCTCGAGGATGCCGAACGCGACGGCGACAAGATCTACGCCGTCATCCTCGGTATCGCCGGCTCGAGCGACGGCAAGGGCAAGGGCATCACGGCCCCGAACCCGATCGGTCAGACAGCTCGCCGTCGAGCGCGCCTGGAAGATCGCCGGAGAGGATCCCGGCACCGTCACCGCGGTCGAAGCCCACGGCACCTCGACCCGGGTCGGCGACGCCACCGAACTCGAGAGCTTGACCGAGGTGTTCGGGGCTGCCGGTGCGCCGGTCCGCGGCATCGCGCTGGGTTCCGTGAAGTCGAACATCGGTCATCTCAAGGCTGCTGCCGGCGCCGCCGGCATGTTCAAGATGGTGCGCAGTCTGCACGAGAAGGTGCTGACGCCCAGCCTCAACTTCAATGACCCGAACCCCAACGTCGACTGGGACCGCGTTCCGTTCGCGGTCAACACCGAACTGCGCCAATGGCCAACTCCGCCGAACGGGATCCGCAGGGCAGGCGTGAGCGCGTTCGGATTCGGCGGCACGAACTTCCACGTCGTGCTCGAAGAGCACGTGCCGGGCCGCCACAAGCCCCCGCCCCGCGTGTTCGCCACGGCGTCGCTGCCGAGTTCGGCTGCACCTTCCGCCGCCCCGACCGACGTCGTCGCCGATCCCACCAAGCCCCCGCCGCGTGGCGCGTTGGTGCTGGGTGGGCGTGACGACGCCGATCTGCTGGCCCAGGTGAACCGGGCGCTCGACGAGGCGCGCGCCGGCCGAGCGCCGGCGCCCGCCCGGCCCGACCCGGCGGTCGGCAAGGCCGCCGTGCGGCTGGCCGTCGACTTCGCCGACGCAGCCGACCTGGCGAGCAAGCTCGACAAAGCCGTCAAAGCGCTCACCGGCGGCAACCCCGCGGTGTACCGCATGATCCGCCAGCAGGGTGTCTTCGTCGGCCGCGGGCCTGCTCCGAAGGTTGCCTTTCTCTACACCGGCCAGGGCTCGCAGTACGTCAACATGCTGCAGGGGCTGCGGGCGACCGAGCCGATCGTGGCCGACACGTTCCGTGAGGCCGACGAGGTGATGACCCCGCTGCTCGGCCGGCCGCTCAGCTCGTACATCTTCATCGACGGCGACGACCCGCAGGCGGTGACGCAGCTCGAACAGGAGCTGTTGCAGACCGAGATCACCCAGCCGGCGGTGCTCGCCACCGACTCCAGTATCGGTCGCCTGTTGGCCGCCTACGGCATGCGCCCCGACATGGTGATGGGCCACAGCCTGGGCGAGTACGGCGCGCTGATCGCGGCCGGTTCGCTGACCTTCGACGCCGCGTTGGAGGCCGTCAGCGCCCGCGGTCACGAGATGGCCAGCCTGTCGATGGAGGACAACGGCGCGATGGCGGCCGTGTTCGGGCCGCTGACCGAGATCGAGCGGATCGTCGAGGCGACCCCCGGCTACGCCGTGATCGCCAACATCAACTCCAACAACCAGGCCGTGGTGGGCGGAGCCACGCCCGCTGTCATGGCCGCGATCGACGCCTTCACCGCCGCAGGTATGCAGGCGATCCGGATCCCGGTCAGCCACGCCTTCCACACCTCGATCGTGGCGCCCGCCTCGGTGCCGCTGGTCGCCAGCCTGCGACCGTCTCGACGTACGTCCGCCGCAGATCCCGCTGGTCGCCAACGTCACCGGCGAGTTCTATCCGTCGAACGCCACGACCGAGACGATGCTCGACCTTCTTGGGCAAGCAGGTGGCGTCGCCGGTGCAGTTCGTGAAGGGGCTCAACACGCTCTACGACGCCGGTGCCCGCGTGTTCGTCGAGGTCGGCCCCAAGCGGGCCCTGCACGGCTTCGTGGAAGACGTGCTCGGCGAGCACGATGACGTGTTGGCGTTGTTCACCAACCATCCCAAGCTGGGCGATGCGACCTCGATCAATCAGGCGCTGTGCGGATTGTGGGCTGCCGGAGTCGGCTTCGACGAGCCCGAACCCGTTGTCGCTGCGGCGCCCGCGGTTCCAGCCATTGTGCAGGCCGTCCCCGCTGCTGCTGCCGCTGCCGGTGCACCGGATGATCGCATCATGCAACTCGGTCAGCTGTTCGCCGGCGTGATCGAGCAGGGCCTCCAGATCTATGGTGCCGCGCCTGCGGCTGCCCCGCCCACCCCGACGGTGTCCGCCGACACCACGCCCAGCGGCGAGCGGCAGCTCGACGGCGAACCGGTGGTGATCACCGGCGCCGCGCTCGGCCTTCCGGGCGTCGAGCAGGTCTTCGACGATGCCAACGTCGCCCGCATCCTTGCCGGCCAGCAGTTCATCACCAGCATCCCTGCGGCTGCTCGGGCGCGGATGGCAGACATGCACATCACCCGCCTCGTCAAGAGCGAGTCGGGCGGAGCGAGCTTCGAGACGATCGACGACCCTGCCGAGGTGATCAAGCTCGCCGGGCGACACGCTCCGCTCGACGTGGTCGAGCAGTTCGCCGTCGAGAGCGCACGCGACGAGGCGCTCGACGCCACGACGCGCCTGGCGATCGGTTCCGGCTTCGATGCATTGCGCGATGCCGGCATCCCGCTGGCGATGCGCTACAAGACCACCACGCTGGGCACCCAGTTGCCCGACCGGTGGGGCCTGCCCGACGCGTTGCGCGACGACACCGGCGTGATCTTCGCCAGCGCGTTCCCCGGCTACAACCGGTTCGCCGAGGACATCGAGGCGTACACCGCCGATCGAGCGCGACGCGAGCATCTGCTGGCGCTGGAGGGCGTGCGCGCCCGCATCGACGGTGACGCAGCATCGGCCGCCGAGATCGACGGTCTGATCGCCGGAATCCGGGCTGAGATCGAGGCCAATCCGTACAACTTCGATCGTCGGTTCCTGTTCCGCGTGCTGTCGATGGGGCATTCGCAGTTCGCCGAGATGATCGGCGCCCGCGGCCCCAACACGCAGGTCAACGCGGCCTGTGCCTCCACCACCCAGGCACTGTCGCTGGCAGAGGACTGGATCCGCGCCGGACGCTGCCGGCGGGTGGTCGTGGTGTCCGCCGACGATGCCTCGGGCGACTCGTTGATGCCGTGGATCGCCAGCGGATTCCTTGCCAGCGGCGCCGCCGCCACCGACGAGCACGTCGAGGACGCGGCGACCCCGTTCGACCGTCGTCGACACGGGATGATCCTCGGGATGGGCGCTGCGGCGTTCGTGGTCGAGTCCGCTGCGGCCTCTCGCGAACGTGGGCTGCAGCCGATCTGCGAGGTGCTCGGCGCGATCAGCGCCAACTCCGCGTTCCACGGAACGCGCCTCGACGTCGAGCACATCGGCGCCGTGATGGAGGCTGTCGTCCAGCAGGCCGAGTCGCACGGTGTCAACCGGTCGGCGATCGCCGCCGAGGCGATGTTCGTGTCGCACGAGACCTACACGCCGGCGCGTGGCGGTTCTGCCGCGGCCGAGATCAATGCCCTCCGACGCGTCTTCGGCGACGACGCCGATCGCGTCGTGATCACCAACACGAAGGGGTTCACCGGACATGCGATGGGTGCCGGGATCGAGGACGTCGTCGCCGTCAAGGCGCTCGAGACGGGTCTCGTGCCTCCGGTTCCGAACTACCGCGAACCCGACCCCGAACTCGGCGATCTGAACTTGTCGAGTGGCGGTGCCTACCCCGTTCGGTACGCGTTGCGATTGGCGGCCGGGTTCGGTTCGCAGGTCGCGATGGCACTGCTGCGTTGGACGCCGGTGGCTGACGGGCAGCATCGCGCTCCCGACCAGCTCGGGTACTCGTACCGGATCGTCGACGCCGCCGCGTGGCAGCGTTGGCTCGACGCGCTCGGGGGCCACGACGGCGCCCGGCTCGAGGTCGATCACCGCCGCCTGCGGATCGTCGATGTCGGCGTACCCACCAGTTCGCGCCACGACTCCGCCGTGCCCGTGCCCTACGCCGGGCAACTGACGGCTGCGGCCCAGCCCGCGCCGATCGCGGCCCGGGCACCCGATCCCGTCGTGCCGCTGGCGTCTGCAGCGTTGCCGCCCCGGTTGCCCCGTGGCCCCGGTGGCCCCGGTTGCGGCGGTGCCTGTTCCTGCGGTTGTGGTCGACGATGTGCTCGATGCGGTGACGGCGATCGTGGCGGAGATGACGGGGTACCCGTCGGATCTGTTGGATCCGGATCTCGATCTGGAAGCGGATCTGGGTGTCGACACGGTCAAGCAGGCCGAGGTGTTCGCGGCGGTTCGCAGCCATTACGACCTGGAGCGTGACGACAATCTGCAGTTGCGTGATTTCCCGACGTTGCGGCATGTCGCCAGTTGGGTTCGCGATCGTGGTGGCATGGCGGCCGCTCCGGTGGCCGGTGCCGGCGCGATGTCGGCTGCCCCGGTTGCGGCGGCGCCCGTTCCTGCGGTTGTGGTCGACGATGTGCTCGATGCGGTGACGGCGATCGTGGCGGAGATGACGGGGTACCCGTCGGATCTGTTGGATCCGGATCTCGATCTGGAAGCCGATCTGGGTGTCGACACGGTCAAGCAGGCCGAGGTGTTCGCGGCGGTTCGCAGCCATTACGACCTGGAGCGTGACGACAATCTGCAGTTGCGTGATTTCCCGACGTTGCGGCATGTCGCCAGTTGGGTTCGCGATCGTGGTGGCATGGCGGCCGCTCCGGTGGCCGGTGCCGGCGCGATGTCGGCTGCCCCGGCTGCTCCGGTTGCAGCGACGGCTGCTGCGGCGGTCGTCGACGATGTGTTGGCGCAGGTGACGGCGGTCGTGGCGGAGATGACGGGGTATCCGGCTGATCTGCTCGAACCGGATCTCGATCTCGAGGCCGACTTGGGTGTCGACACGGTCAAGCAGGCCGAGGTGTTCGCGGCGGTTCGCAGCCACTACGACCTGGAGCGTGACGACAATCTGCAGCTGCGTGATTTCCCGACGTTGCGGCATGTCGCCAGTTGGGTTCGCGATCGTGGTGGCATGGCGGCCGCTCCCGTGGCCGGTGCCGGCGCGATGTCGGCTGCCCCGGCTGCTCCGGTTGCAGCGACAGCTGCTGCGGCGGTCGTCGACGATGTGTTGGCGCAGGTGACGGCGGTCGTGGCGGAGATGACGGGGTATCCGGCTGATCTGCTCGAACCGGATCTGGATCTCGAGGCCGACTTGGGTGTCGACACGGTCAAGCAGGCCGAGGTGTTCGCGGCGGTTCGCAGCCAGTACGACCTGGAGCGTGACGACAATCTGCAGCTGCGTGATTTCCCGACGTTGCGGCACGTCGCCAGTTGGGTCCGTGATCGCGGTGGCATGGGGGCCGCCCCGGCCGCTGTCGCGACCGAGTCGGCCGTGGCAGGTGCTGCTTTCGCTGCCCCCGCCGCCGCTCCCGCTTCGGCAGGGGTGGTCGACGAGGTGCTCGACGCGGTGACGGTGGTCGTGGCGGAGATGACGGGGTATCCGGCTGATCTGCTCGAACCGGATCTGGATCTCGAGGCCGACTTGGGTGTCGACACGGTCAAGCAGGCCGAGGTGTTCGCAGCCGTACGCAACCAGTACGACCTGGAGCGCGACGACAACCTGCAGTTGCGTGATTTCCCGACGTTGCGGCACGTCGCCGACTGGGTCCGCGATCGTGCCGGAATGGGCGCCGCACCAACCGCCGCAGCTCAGGTAGCCACCGCGACGGTGCCCGATACGCCAGCCGCCGGTGGCGCGGCTGCTCCTGCTTCGGCAGGGGTGGTCGACGAGGTGCTCGACGCGGTGACGCGGGTGGTTGCTGAGATGACGGGGTATCCGGCTGATCTGCTCGAACCCGATCTCGATCTGGAAGCCGATCTGGGTGTCGACACGGTCAAGCAGGCCGAGGTGTTCGCGGCGGTGCGCGGGCAGTACGACCTCGAGCGTGACGACAATCTGCAGTTGCGTGATTTCCCGACGTTGCGGCACGTCGCCGGCTGGGTCCGCGAGCGCGCCGGAATGGGCGCCGCCCCCAGCGGAGCGGCAGCCGATACGGGGTCCGCAGTTGCCGCCCCGGAGGCTGCGATCGATGCGCCCGCGGTGGTGCACGGTGACTTCGATGCTGTCGACGCCATGCCCCGCAGGGTGCCAACCGCGTCGCTGCGCCCGGACCTGCAGCACTGCCTGCCCACTGGCGTCGACCTCGAGGGCGCCAGTGTGGTCGTGATGCTCGACGAGGGCGGTGTCGGCGACGCATTGGTGAAACAGCTCGGTAAAGCGGGTGCAACCCCGCTCGTGCTGTCGGCCGGGATTGCCACCGACGACCTGCTCGCCCAACTCGATGGCTGGCAGCAGGAGGCCCCGATCAGCGGTGTCTACTGGCTGCCGGCGCTCGACGACGACGGCGATCTGGCCGACTACGAGCTCGCCACGTGGCGCGAGGCGCTGCGGCGGCGTGTCAAGGCGCTCTACGCCACCATGCGCCATCTCTACGACGCCAGTCCGTTCCTCGTGTCGGCGACCCGACTCGGCGGCTACCACGGCTATGACGCCGGAGGAGCGACGAACCCGCTCGGCGGGCCGGTCGTGGGGTTCACCAAGTCGTACAAGAAGGAGCGGCCGGACGCGCTCGTGAAGGCGGTCGATCTGGCGCCAAGCCGCAAGACCAAGGCGATCGCCGATCAGCTGATCGAGGAGACGCTGTTCGATCCCGGATGTGTCGAGATCGGCCGTGTCGACGACCGCCGCTTCGGGGTCGCCTTCGTCGAGGCGCCGTTCCCGGCGCGAGGCGACGACGGCGATTCGTCCACCGGTGACGGGATGGTGCTCGACCACGATTCGGTGTTCGTCGTCACGGGTGCGGCCGGCAGCATCGTCTCGGCGATCACCGCCGACCTGGCGGCCGCATCGGGTGGCACGTTCCACCTGCTCGACCTGACACCCACTCCGGATCGCAACGATCCCGATCTCGAGGCGTTCCGTAACGACAAGAACGGTCTCAAGGTCACGATCGCCGAGCGCATGAAGGCCGCCGGCGATCACCCGACACCGGTCGCGATCGAGCGCGAGCTGAGCCGCTTCGAGCGGCTCAACGCGGCGCTGACCGCGGTGCAGTCCGTCGAGGCAGCAGGCGGCACGGTGCACTATCACTCGGTCGATCTGACCGACGCCGAGGCCGTCGCCGTTGCGATGGCCGAGGTGCGCGATCGAAGCGGTCGGATCGACGTGCTGCTGCACGCCGCCGGGCTCGAGATCAGCCGCAACCTGCCCGAGAAAGAGCCTCGCGAGTACAACCTCGTCTTCGACGTGAAGAGCGACGGATGGTTCAACGTGTTCCATGCCGCCCAGGACATGCCGATCGGGGCGACCGTCGTGTTCTCGTCGGTCGCCGGCCGCTTCGGCAACCAGGGCCAGACCGACTACTCGGCCGCCAACGACCTGCTGTGCAAGATCACCAGCAGCTTCCGGCGGACCCGTCCCGAAACACGGGGTCTGGCGTTCGACTGGACGGCGTGGGGTGGGATCGGTATGGCGACCCGCGGGTCGATTCCCAAGATCATGGAGATGGCCGGCGTGCAGATGCTGCCGCCCGAGGCCGGCGTGGCCTGGATCCGTCGCGAGCTCACCTCGAGCGCATTCACCGGTGAGGTGATCGTGGCCGGCGTACTCGGCATGATGGCAGGGGAGTACGACGATCGGGGCGGCGTGGATCTGGCGACCCTGGTCGGAGACGACACCGAGCACGGTCCGATGATCGACGGTGCCACGGTCAGCGTGCACGACGGCGTGGTGACGCACACCACGCTCGATCCGAATCAGCAACCGTTCCTGAACGACCACCGCATCGATGGGGTTCCCGTGCTGCCCGGCGTGATGGGTATGGAGGCATTCGCCGAGGCCGCACGCCTGCTGGCACCGGAGCTGCACGTGTTGGCGGTCGAAGACGTCACGTTCGCAGCGCCACTGAAGTTCTACCGCGACGAGCCACGAACGATCACCGTGCAGGCCGTGCTGAGTCCGGACGGCGATCGGTTGGTCGCCCACTGTGAGCTCAGCGCCGAGCGGATGTTGCCCGGTCACGACGCTCCACAGCGCACGGTTCACTTCACCGGCCGGGTCAGGCTCGGTGCCGAGCCCCCGGCCGCCGAGCAGACCGACCTGCCAGGCGAACCGAGCGGCGCGACCCTCAACGCCGATCAGGTGTACTCGTTCTACTTCCACGGGCCCGCCTATCAGGTCGTGTCCTCGGCGTGGCGGGGCGGCGATGTGTCGGTTGCCAGGCTGGCCGACCCGCTCCCCGACAACCACGTGCCGGCCGATCTGGCGCTCACCACGGCACCACGCCTCGTCGAGTTGTGCTTCCAGACCGCCGGTCTGTGGCAAGCCGGGCTCGAAGACCGGTTGGCGCTGCCGACCAAGGTCGCCAGCGCCGCCACGTTCATGGATCCTGCCCAGGCGACCGGGCCGCTCCACGCGATCGCTCGGGAGACCACATCGGGCGTGTTCGATTGTGTCGTGGTCGACGCCAACGGTGATGTGATCGTTCGTCTCGACGGCTACGAGACGATCGCCCTCCCGGCGCCGATCGCCGACGACGTGGCCGCCGACCTGCACGCAGCGTTCCGACCATGAGCCGGATCATTCAGCGGCTCGGCCTGATCGACTCGGGCGAGACGGCGGTGCGTGTTCTGCACGCCGTGCGCGGGCTCGACGACGACGATGCGGACGCGATCACGACCGTGCTGTTGCACGACGACCTCGACCCGCAACCGTGGTTCAGTCGCGAGGCCGACGAGGTGCGGCGGCTGTGCGAGGATACCGATCCACGATCGATCGAACACGTCGTGGAGTGCCTCCAGCAGGCACAGATCGACACGCTGTGGCTCGGCGATTGGCCGGCCGACGAGCGAGCCGATCTGATCGCCGCCTGCGAGGCCGGCGGTGTCGCCGTGGTCGGTCCCGATTCGGCAACCGTTCGCCGGCTGTCCGACAGCCGCCAACTTCCTGCCGTCGGCGACCTGGCGCAGCTCAGGGACGGTCGCTCGCTGCGGCGTGTCGAGGTCGACATCCTGGCCGACGATCACGGCACCGTCTGGACCCTGGGCGGACGTGATGTCAGCGTGCGGCGGGCCCATCATTCGCTGGTTGCCGAGGCCCCGTGCGCAGCGATCTCCGAGGAGTTGGGCGGTCGCATCCGCTCAGCTGCAACCGAACTGGCGCGAGAGATCGGCTATCGCGGCGCCGGGATGGTGACGTTCGTGCACGACGGCACCGACTTCGCCCTCACCGCCGTCGACTGCGTCGCCCCTCCCGACCACGCCACGACCGAAGAACGCACCGGCGCCAGCATCATCGGTTGGCGGTTGCGTATCCATCGAGGCGAGCCCTTGGGCGGCGACGAGCCCGACGGCGAAGGGGTCGCGATGGAAGTCCGCCTCCGGGCCGAGGACCCCGATTCCGACTTCGTCATCACTCCGGGACGAGTCGCGCTGTTGTCGTTCCCGGTCGGGACCGGGGTGCGGATCGATGCCAATCGTCGTGTCGGTGACCGTGTCGACGAGTCGGACCACCTGCTGGCGATCATCACCGCGTGGGGCCCCGATCGGTCGATCGCCCTCGTTCGCATCCGGCGCGCCCTCGAGCGCACCGCGGTGGTGATCGAGGGGGGCACCACCAACCTGTCCTTCCTGCTGAGCGTGCTCGATCACGAGCAGTTCGTGCGCGGCGAGGTCGACAGTGCCTGGCTCGACCGGATGATCGCCGAGCGCCCACCACCCGAGCCCGACCCGGTCGTGCTGTTGGCGGCCGCCGTCGAGGCCTACGAGCACGATCGCCGTGATGCTCAGGCCGCGTTCTACGCATCGGCCGAGCGTGGTCGACCCCAGCAGCCCGACGAGATCGGCACGGGCATCGAGCTTGCCTACTTCGGCGTGACGTATCGGCTCGACGTCGACTGCGTGGGTCCTCGCAGCTATTCGATCCGCTCCGGCTCGACGGTTGCCGATGTCACCGTCGATGTGCTCGACGAGTACGACCGCCGCATCACGTGCGCCGGACGGCGCCGCCGGCTGGTCGTGTCGCCGACCGACTACGGATTCCGGGTCCAGCTCGGCCACGCATCGCACGTCCTCGATCGTGAGGACGGGGTCCTCGTGCGGGCCGGGTGGCCGGCGCTGGTCGTGAGCACGCTCGTCGAACCCGGCGATGTGGTCGAGGCCGGGCAACCGGTCGTGGTGCTCGAGTCGATGAAGATGGAGACCACGGTCGGGGCGCCGTTCGCCGGCGAGGTGCTGGCGGTCTCGGTCACCCCCAACTCCCAGGTCGAGCGTGGGGCGTCACTGCTGCGTTTGCGGCCACAGGCGCCGGCGGCCGCCCAGCCGGACGGCGTGCGTGTCGACCTGGCCGGGCTCGAGCGCACGGTCGATTTCACGCAGAAGGCCTGTCACCGTGTCTATGGGCCGCTCGGGAACTACCTGCTGGGCTACGACCTGGCGGCCAGCGAGCTGCGCAAGTTGCTGACGCAGCAGCGACGGTTGGCGGAGATCGCCGACCCCGCCGATCCCGATCTGTTGGCGTGCGAAGCCGGGCTGCTCGACATCTACGCCGAGTTGGGCGCGCTCTATCGCCCCCAGACCGAGACCGAGCACGACGACCTGGCGCCGAGCAACGAGAACACCCAGGAGTACCTGGTGTCGTTCCTGCAGTGGCTCGATGCCGACCGAGCCGGACTTCCTGCGGCGTACCGGGCGCGCCTCGAGCGAGCGCTCGACCGATTCGGCGTTCGAGGGCTCCAGCACACCTCCGAGTTGGAGGCGGCGTTGATGTGGCTGTTCCGGTCGTTCTCGAGACTGAGCGAGCTGAGCCCCGTCGTGTTGGCGATCCTCGAGCGCCGCCTGGCTGCGCGCGATGCGTTGGCGGCGCTCGCGGCCGGCGAGATGCGGGCTCGACTCGACCGCCTCGCCGCCGCCGCCCAGGGCCGTCAGCAGCCGGTTGCCGACCTCGCACGCGACGTGCGCTTCCACTACTTCGACGAGCCTCCGATGGATGCGATCACTGCCGAGTTGGACGCCGAGATGGCTGATCACCTGTCGTATCTGGCCGCCGAGCCCGACAGTGTCGATCGCGGCGAGCGAGTCGAGCGTCTGGTGTGGTGCCCGCAGCCGATGCGGTCGCTCCTGCTCGACTCGTGGGGGCCGGTGGACGATGGTGCGTCGCTTGCGCTGCGTGAGCTGGTGCTGGAGGTCTACCTCCGTCGGTTCTACCGCACCCGCGAGATCGGCGAGATCACCTACTCGCGGGCCGGTCGGTTCGTCGTCGCCACGGTCGACTCCGGCAGCGATGGCGACGCCGTGCATGTCGTCGCCGGTTTCCTGCCGCTCGATGAGCTGCCCGAGTGGTCGACCTCGGTCGCCCCGTTGCTTGCCGAACTCGGTACCGACGACGATGTCGTGATCGACGTGGTCACCTGGCGCGACGGTGATCGCCCGGCGATCGAGGAGATGTCGGCGGAGGTGGCGGATCTGCTGTCCGCCTGCAACTTCGAGCGCACGGTCAAACGTGTCGACGTCACGATCAACAGCGCCACCGGCCCGGCGGAAGATCGTTTCCGCGCCCAGAACGTGACCTTCGTGGGGCTCGCCGACGGCACGTTCGACGAGCAGCCGCTGTACCGCAACCTGCACCCGATGCTGGGCGAACGTCTGGAGGTCTGGCGGCTGTCGAACTTCCACCTCGAACGGCGACCGTCGCCCGAGGACGTCTACCTCTTCGACGGGGTCGCCCGGTCGAACCCCAAGGATCACCGCCTGTTCGCGCTGGCCGAGGTCCGCGAGCTCGCCCAGGCTGCACGATCCCGAGACCGGCGACACGACCTACCCGCGGCTCGAACGCACCGGGCTGTTGGCGCTGGCTGCGATGCGTTCCGAGCTGGCGCGTTACGCCGTGCGCGATCGGCCGCTGGCGAACCGCCTGGTGATCGACGTCCAGACACCTTGGACACTGCCGATCGACGAGACCAATTCGCTCGCCCGCCGGTTCGCACCGCTGGCAGCGCGAGCCGGGCTCGAGAAGGTGGTGCTGAAGGTCCGCATCCCCGACCCACATGACCCGACGACGCTGCGCGACTCGGTGCTCCACATCGAAGATGTCGGGCACGGCATCCTGGTGCGCGAGGAACACGCCGGCGATCAACCGGTCCGGCCGCTCGGTGCCTACCAGCAGAAGGTGCTGACCGCCGCTCGGTTCGGCTCGCCGTATCCCTTCGAGATCGTCAGACTGTTCACCCAGCGCGAGCCGCGCCACGGCCTGCCCGCCGACTCGTTCGTCGAGCTCGATCTCGATGCCAACGACCAGCTCGTTCCGGTCCACCGCGAGCCCGGCAACAACAGCGCACACATCGTGGTCGGGCTGATCACCAACCACACCGAGGTCGTGCCCGAGGGCATGCAGCGCGTCGCGCTGCTGTCCGATCCGACCCAGGGCCTCGGCAACCTCGCCGAACCCGAGTGCCGCCGTGTCAACGCCGCACTGGCCTACGCACTCGAACACCGGTTGCCCGTCGAATGGTTCGCGGTGTCGAGCGGGGCACTGATCGCGATGGACTCGGGCACCGAGAACATGGACTGGATCGCCCTCACCCTGCGCCGCCTGATCGAGTTCACCCAGGCCGGTGGCGAGGTGAACATCGTGGTCACCGGCATCAACGTCGGTGGGCAGCCGTACTGGAACGCCGAGGCCACGATGCTCACCCACACCAAGGGCATCCTGGTGATGACCCCGACGTCGGCGATGGTGCTGACCGGCAAGCAGGCACTCGACTTCTCGGGTGCGGTCAGCGCCGAGGACAACTTCGGGATCGGCGGCTACCACCGTGTGATGGGTCCGAACGGGCAGGCACAGTACTGGGCACCGACGTTCGCCGACGCGTGTTCGCTGCTGTTGCAGCACTACGAGCTCACCTACGTGGTGCCGGGTGAACGGTTCCCGAGGCGTCGGCCGACCAGCGATCCGGTCGATCGCGATGTACGCGTCAGCCCCCACGCGACCTTGGCGAACTGTCCCTTCCAGACCGTCGGCGACGTGTTCTCCGCCGAGCTGAACCCCGAACGTAAGCAGCCGTTCGACATGCGTTCGATCATGGGTGCCGTCGCCGATTCGGATTCGGTACCGCTCGAACGGTGGAAGCACTTGCGCGACGGCGACACCTCGATCGTGTGGGACACGACGGTCGGCGGCATCCCGGTGAGTCTGCTGGGGATCGAGTCGCACACGGTCGGCCGTCAGGGTTTCGTGCCCGCCGACGGTCCACCAGCCTGGACATCGGGAACGTTGTTCCCGCACTCGTCGCGCAAGACGGCCCGGGCCGTCAACGCCGCCAGCGGCAACCGTCCGCTGGTGGTGCTCGCCAACCTGTCGGGCTTCGACGGATCACCCGAGTCGATGCGCCGCCGTCAGCTCGAGTTCGGTGCCGAGATCGGGCGTGCGGTCACCAACTTCGACGGTCCGATCGTGTTCGTCGTCGTCTCCCGCTATCACGGCGGCGCATTCGTCGTCTTCTCGAAGGCGCTCAACTCGGGGATGGAGATCGCCGCGGTCGAGGGATCGTACGCATCGGTGATCGGCGGAGCACCGGCGGCGGCGACGGTGTTCGCCCGCGAGGTCAAGCAGCGCACCGAGCAGGATTCTCGGGTACGCGCCGCACGCGAAGCGGCAGCAGCAGCAAGTGGCACCGATGCCGCCCGGCTGCGTACCTTCCTGGCGAAGGCCACCGAACAGGTGCGGTCGGAGAAGCTCGGTGAGGTCGCCGACGAGTTCGACGGCATCCACACCATCGAGCGTGCGCTGAGGGTCGGGTCTGTCGACCGCATCATCGCCGCTTGCGACCTGCGTCCGTACGTCGTGGATGCGCTCGAACGCGGTATCGCCCGGCACGTCTGAACGGTCGGGTACGAGTCGTCAGCAGACAGGGCGGTCGATCCACGAGTGGATCGGCTCGGCGGTGGCGAGGTCGCTGCCGGTCGCCAGCCAGTGTGGCGGATCAGACGGCGCTGCGAAGGCGATCGTGAGCAGGAACACACCATCGCGCCGCCACCATCCGGGCATTCGACCGTTGGTGCCGGTCACGGTCATCGCCGCCCAACCGTCCGGGCGTCGATCGGGCTCGATCTCGACCGCGACGGTACGGGTGTCGGCTCGAAGGCCCACCTGCTGAACCTTCAACGCCGCTTCCTTGGCCGACCAGATCAGATTGATCACCTCGTCGCGTCGATCGGGCGGGTGCAGGCCGCCGACGAACGCCTGCTCGGCCGACGTGAAGAAGTCGCCGACGAACCCGTCCGATCGCGGCTCGACGATCTCGAGGTCGATGCCGAGCGTTCCCGATGCGGCGCTCCCGGGTGGACCGACCAGACAGACCGCCCAGCCGGCGCGATCGCTGAGCGACACGTCGAGATCGGCCCTCGCCCCGTCGATCGTCGCGTACGGAGCACCGCTGGTGTGATGGCGCACCTCGATCCGCTTCAGCGCGGACGGGGAGCGTTCGAGTTCGAGGACGGTGGCGATCGCCTGCTTCGCCGTCCATCGCCTGGTGAGATACTCGTTGCGGCGCTTCGTGAAGCGGATCGAGTCGAGATGGCCGAGTTCGCGTGACGACAGCCACTCGAGGTCGGTCGGCACCTCGTGCTCGCCGTGCGCCAACCACCACATCGCACCATCTTGCCCGATCTGCCGGACGATCGTGCCACGTGGGATCAGGCGCTGAGGATCGCCACGAGGAAATCGGCGTCGTCGGTGAACGGCCGGAGATCCCACGTTGCCAGACTCAGCTCGTGCACCAAGCCGACAGCGGCTGCGTCGGCGAAGAATTCGTCGAACTCGTAGTCGCGTCCGGATCCGAATCCGCACACGACCCGGCCACCCGCCCGGAGATGGGCCCGCAGCCTGGCGAGTACGGATCGGCGCGTGCTCGGTGCCAGGAAGGGGAGCACGTTGCCGACGCACAGGATCACGTCGAAGCCTTCGGTGATGCCGGCCGGGGCCAGGTCGAGCTCGGCGAGGTCGCCGACCAACCACACGGGGCCGGGATGATCCTGTTCGGCAGCGGCGATCAGCTCGGGGTCGACGTCGACACCGACGACCTCGTGACCGAGCGCTGCGAGGGCGGAGCCGACGCGGCCAGGTCCGCAGCCGGCATCGAGGATTCGCGCCGCGCGCGGCGCCAGGGCATCGACGAAGCGTGCCTCGCCGGCGAGGTCGTCGCCGGCCGCCCGCATCGCCCGGAAGCGTTCGATGTACCAGGCCGAGTGATCAGGGTTGGCCTGGGTGATGGCCACCCATTTGCTCTGCTCGACCTCGTGACCCGGTTGGCGTCCGGGGCGTCGGGTCAGCGGACAAGCAGCACCGAACACGTGGCGAGTCTGACGACCTTGGTGGACACCGAGCCGAGCAGGCCTTCGAACAGGCCGATCCCGCGGGTGCCGAGGCACAGGATGTCCGGCTGCTGTGTCTCGGCTGCGTCGAGCAACGATCGTGCCGCGCTCTCGCCCTCGATCGCCAGCACCGTGTGGTCGACGCCGGCCGCTTCGAGTTCGGCGACCAGGTCGGCGGTGCGCTCGGCGCCTGCTCGGTTCACGTACCTGGCCACGATCGCGTCGTCGCCGACCCAGTGCGTGACCGGGCCATCTCCGGCCTGGGTACGACGATATTCGGGGTCGACGTCGACGGGGCCGGTTGCGTCTGCATCAGCCGAGGCGCGGCGCATGTCGTCGAGCATCTGGCGCGGCACCTCGACGACGGTCAACACGGTGACGCGCCCGCCGTCACCAGTGAGGTTGGCAGCGAACGTCGCTGCCTTCTTGGCATCGAGACTGCCGTCGGTAGCGACCATTACGTGCATGTGACCCTCGTTCATCGATGAATACGGACTGGAGTTGATCCTAAGTCAATCTGACACCGACCGTACCTCCGACACGACGAGTCGGCGAGCAATCGGTCAGACTGCAGCCGTATGAGGAAGCGGTCGCCTCCCAGGGTCCGAAGCTCGAAACCGGGACGTTTGCCCCTGTTCCCGATGCGGTCGGTGCACCACAATGAGTGATATGTGTCAAACCGCCGAATGCGGATCGAGTGTCGCTATGGGCACGATCGCGCCGCCGCTACGCCGCTGCGTGATCGATGCCTCGAGTTGGGCAGCACCGTGAGCATCCTCGACACCGCCCCCGACCTCACCGATATCGATCCCGAAACGGATCGGTTCCCCGAGGTGGTCACGATCACCGACACCACAGAACTGCGGTGGTTCGCCGAAGGTCAGCTCCCTGCTGCGATCGATGCGTGGTTCACACACGATCACTCCGCAGGTTTCGTCGAAGAGCGTTGCGACACCTATCTGCTGGACGATCGCTTCGACACCGGCGTGAAACGCCGATTCGGACACAAACTCGAACTCAAGGTCAGACGCTCGATCGGTGAACGGATCGATTTGGGTCCCGGGTTGGCCGGTCGGCTCGAGGTGTGGCGTCGCTGGAGCCCGGCTGAGTGTCTGATCGTGCCCAGTCTCAGCGCTCCCTGGGCGGACGTGTGCAAGACCGTCGTCAAGCGCAGGTTCTCGGTCGACGGTAGCGAGATCATGATCTCGGCCGACGACCGGGCGATGACCGGGGCGGGTTGCGACGTCGAGATCGCCGCCGTCACCGTGAACGACATCACAGCGTGGACGTTCGCGTTCGCCGCCTTCGGCCCGGTCGATGGTCGATCGTCAGCGCTCGTCGCGTCGATCGATGCGCTGGTGGCCGACGGCGTCCCACCCGAGCACTTCGGTCCGTTCTTCGGCCTCTCCAGCGGCTATCCCGAGTGGCTCGCACTGGTGACATCTCGACGCGACGCGATTTCCGCCTGCGACCTGCGCAGGCGCTAGCAGCCCTAGTAGCCGCTGCCGACCGGCATCACGAACGACGTCCTCGAAGCCGATCGATCTTGCGTCGATCGCGTTTCGTGGGGCGACCGGCGCCCCGGTCACGTACGCCGAACAGCGGGCGCACGTCGTCGCGTTCGGGTGGTGGAGGGCTGTGGTCGACGAAGCACTCTGCGGCAACCGCCGCCCCGACACGTTTCGTGATGACCCGGGTCACGTCGGCGACTCGTTGTCGTTGGTTGACGAGAGCTTCGACATGATCGCCGACCTTGACCGGGCTCGACGGCTTGGCAGCCTTGCCGTTGACCCTGACGTGGCCACCCCGACACTGCGCAGCCGCGTCCGATCGGGTCTTGCTGATTCGCACTGCGTGCAGCCATTGGTCGATGCGCACCGTCTCGATCGGCCCAGTCTCGCATGGGTCGACGACGCATGGAAGCTCGATCACGGCGTGCGGCGTCGGAGCGTCGCCGCACCACATGTCAGGGCAAGCATCGTCATGCCGACACTGATGGCGAGGTCGGTGATCGCCCCGCCTACGACGCCCGGCCGATCAGCGACGGTGCGCAGCGCGTCGTAGGCATACGTGAGTGGCAGCAGATGGGAGAAGAGTTCGAGTGGGCGAGCCATCGCCGAGCGCTCGGCGATCAGCCCACACAACAGGAACTGTGGCAGCACGAATGCCGGCATGAACTGGATCGCCTGGAACTCGGTCTTGGCGAACGCGCTCAGTGCGAGCCCCATCGACATCCCGAGCAAGGCGTTGGCGATCGCTACGACGATCGCCAACCACAATGGTCCGGTCACCTCGAGGCCGAGCGCCCCGACACCGATCGCCAGCGTGAGTGTGGCCTGCACACACGCCACGACGGCAAACGCAGACGCGTATCCGAGCAGCAGCCCGAGTTTGGTGACCGGCAGCGCCATCAGTCGTTCGAGGGTGCCCGAGCGTCGTTCGCGCAGCATCGCGATCGAGGCGACGAGAAACATCGACACGAGCGGGAACACGCCGATCAGTGGGAGGCCGATCCGCTGGAACACGAGTGGGCGGGCGTCGAACGAGTAGCGCACCAGGATCAGCAGCATGCTCGGCACGCCAAGCAGCAGGGCGAGCGTGCGGTGGTCGCGTCGCAGCTCCCGCAGCACCCGTGCTGCGGTCGCCGTGATCGTGCGCCACGTCACGATCCGCTCCCATCCGACACGAGCAGGAGGAACGCCTCTTCCACCGTCGTTGCACCGGTTCGTCGCCTCAGATCGCCCGGCGACCCGTCGGCCAGAACCCGTCCGTCGCGGAGCAGGATCAGCCAATCGCAGCGGTCGGCCTCGTCCATCACGTGGCTGGACACCAGGAGCGTGGCGCCGTGCGCAGCCAGTTCTGCGAACTGGGCCCACAGCTCGTGCCGCAGGACCGGGTCGAGGCCGACCGTGGGTTCGTCGAGCACCAGCAGCGGCGGCTCGTTCAGCAGCGCGATCGCCAGCGACACGCCGGGCCCGTTGGCCGCCGGACAGGTCATCCACACGCTGGTGTTGGTAGTCGGTCAGATGTACCGACTCGAGCAGGCTGTCGATGCGGCTCGACAGCACACCGAGCAACCGGCCGAAATAGACGAGGTTCTCCCGAATCGACAGCTCGTCGTAGACGGACGGGTCCTGGGTGAGGTACCCCACAGCGCCCCGCCGCGATGCAACGCCGGCCGGTTCACCGAGCACCTCGATCGTGCCCGACACGCGCGCCTGCACACCCACGATCGCTCGCATCATCGTCGACTTGCCACAACCGCTCGGCCCGATGATGCCGATCACCCGTCCGGTCGGCAACGCGAGGGTGACGTCGTCGAGCACCGTCTTGCCGCCCCTCACCACGGCCACTCCTCGCAGGTCCACGGCGACAGGCGAGTCGGTCCTGTGTCGTGTCGTTGTCACTGTTCCATCATGGCGCGGCAGGCCCCTGCACGGGGTCGTCGGCCGATTCGAGCCGATCGCCGTGTCTGGCCGGCGCGTCGGTATTCGGAGTTTCTTCGATCGACCCAACCTGGCTCGCCACTTCGGCGTGTCTCGGGTCAGTGAGAACGATCCCCCGAAACGGAGTTTGAAATGACGATCCGCGCGCGCCTTCGCACGATCGCGGCCCTGCTCAGCGCGTTGGTGCTGAGCTTCGCCGCCCTGGCAGGTACGAGTTCCGTCGAGGCGGCGGCCGTGACGGTTCACATCACGAATGGGCTCGACCCGGCATCGATCACCGTGCCTCGCAACACCACGGTGACATTCGTGAACGACGACGCCGAACGCCACCGTGTCCGCACGACCTCGGCACCTACGGAGTTCGATTCCGGCAACCTCGAAACCGGTCAGAGCTTCGCGGTGACGCTGCAGACGACCGGCACGTATCGGTATCGCGATGAACGCAACACGGATGACTCGAATTACTTCGGTCAGATCACGGTCAGCGATTCGGTGACGACCACGACCGACCCGACCTCGCCAACTCCGCCGACCACGGCGGCACCGATGTCGGTGTCCGTCTCGATCGGAGACAGCGTCTACGTCCCGTCGAGTATCACCGTCGCCCCTGGTGGCACCGTGACCTGGACGAACAACGACGACCGGGCCCACACCGTTACGGCCAACGATCGCTCCTTCGACAGCGGGATCATGGCTGCCGGCGCGACGTGGAGTCGCACGTTCCCGAACGGGGGCACGTTCGCGTACTTCTGTGAGCTGCACCCGGACATGACCGGCAGCGTCGTCGTGTCCGCATCGACTGGCGGCGGGGGAGGCGGCACGACCCCGCCACCCCCCGCGCCCCGCCACCCACCACGGCCGCACCGACCACCACGGCGCCGCCGGCGACCACGCCGCCCTCGCCCACCGCACCCGGCAGCGGTGGGGGATCAACTGCACCCACGACCGCCTCGGTGGCGATCACCGGCAATCAGTTCTCACCACAAACCATCACCATCGCCGCCGGCGGCACGGTGACGTGGACCAACCTGGACGCTGTTCCCCACACGGCGACGGCAACCGATGGGCTGTTCAACAGCGGCATTCTGCGTCGAGGTGAGCGGTTCTCCCAGACCTTCAACGGCGTGGGCACGTTCGACTACTTCTGCGAGTTGCACCCTGAGATGACCGCCCGAGTGGTGGTGGTCGCGCCCGGCTGCGACCGCACCTGCCACCACGCAACCCCCGGCACCCACGGCGGCGACGACGCCGACGACGCCGACGACGCCGCTGACGACGACCTCGGCGGCGGGCGACGGCACGACCGCCAGGACGACGACCTCTGGCAGCACCGCAGCGCTGCCGACAACGGGTTCGGTCGACATCGTTGGCAACCAGTTCTCGCCGCAGACGATCACGATCGCCGTTGGAGGCACCATCAGCTGGGTCAACCAGGACGCCGTTCCGCACACGGTTACGGCATCGGACAGATCGTTCGACAGCGGCATCATGATGAGAGGCGATCAGTGGTCGCGCACGTTCGACACCGCCGGCACGTACACCTATTTCTGTGAGGTCCATCCATCCATGACGGCGACGATCGTCGTGACCACGCCCGGTTCGTCCCGGCCACCGGTCCGCACGGCCGGTGGCAGCGACAATCAGCAGCGCCAGCAGCGCCGGCGGCAGCGCCGGCGGGAGCCCTGGCAGCACGGGAAGTACCGGCTCGACGGTTTCGTCGGTGTCGGTCGCTCCCGGATCGGCGTCGGTCGGGATGGGTGGCAACCAGTTCCAGCCGAGCTCGGTCTCGATCGGAACGGGTGGTTCGGTGACCTGGACGAACACCGACTCGGTACCCCACACGGTGACGGCCGACGACGGCTCGTTCGACAGCGGCATCATGATGCCCGGCGACACCTTCACCCGAACGTTCGACCGCGCCGGGTGAGGTCGGATACCGGTGCACGCTGCACCCCGGCATGACCGGGATCGTCGAGGTGCTCGACGCCCCGGTGGACTCGGGCGGCGGGGCGGGCGGGGCAGCATCGGCTGCGGATGGTGAACGACTCGGCAGCGGAGACGCCATCGCTGATGCACGCGGCAGCAACGGTGCTGCCTTGACTGAGCAAGTCATCGTGTCGATCGAGGGTGACGTCTTCCCTGCTGTCACGACGGTCACCGCCGGTCGATCGGTCACCTGGATCAACAACGACGATGTCGCACACAACGTGATTGCCCAGGATGGTTCGTTCGCCAGCGAGAAGTTCATGAACCCGGGCAGCCGGTTCGAGCAGACGTTCACGAAACCGGGCATCTATCCGTACAGCTGCGATCTGCATCCCCATACTGCGCGGCGGTCGTCGTGGTCGTCGCTGCTGACGAGTCCGGCGATACCGACAGCACGCCGACGGTTACGGTGACGGATGCAGGCTTCGAACCGCCCGACCTGGTGGTGCACCAGGGTGACACGGTGCGTTGGGTGTTCGAAGGTGTGCTGCCCCACACGGTGAGCGCTGACGACGGCTCGTTCGATTCGGGCATGCTCGAGCCCGGCGACACGTTCACGTTCACGTTCGACGAACTCGGCACGTTCCGCTACACGTGCATCCTGCACCCGGCGATGATCGGTTCGATCACGGTCGTGCCCGCTGACGAAGCGATCCCGATCGGAGCATCGGGGATCTCGGCGCTGCAGCAACGGCATCGGCGGTGCCCCGGCTGCCGATGCACCGCCCTCCAGTTCGGACTCATCTTCCGTTCCGATGCTCGTGATCGGACTGCTGGCCGGACTGGCGATCAGTCTGGTCGTCGGAATCGGCATGTCGATCTCTCGCAACGGTTCTCGCTCAACGGTTGCCGCCGCCTGACGCAGCGGTCCGGCTCGGCCGATGCATGCGATGCTGGTCAGAATCAAGGGATGCAAATGCGTCTCCGGCAGATCGTGATGGTTGCCGCCGACCTCGATGCGGCCGAACGACGGGTCGAATCCGAGCTCGGCGTCGAGCTGTGTTACCGCGATCCGGGGGTGGGTACTTCGGCCTCCGGAACGCGTTGTACCCGATCGGTGACAAGTTGCTCGAGATCGTGTCGCCGACCCGCGACGGTACGACTGCCGGCCGGCTGCTCGACAAGCGTGGTGGAGACGGCGGCTACATGGTGATCCTCGAGGTCGACGACCTCGACCCGGTGCGCCCCCGCCTCGAGCAGGTCGGCGCACGGATCGTGTACGAGGCAGCGGGGGAGGGGATCGTCGGACTCCACCTCCATCCGGCAGATGTCGGCGGGGCGATCCTGTCGCTCGACCAGGCCGACACGTGGGGTGAGTGGCCGTGGGCGGGCCCGGTCTGGCGTCAGCACGTGAAGGGCGAGGTCGTCACCGAAGTGCTGGCGGTCGTGATCGAGGCGGACGATCCTGCGACGATGGCAGCGCGGTGGGGCGAGGTGCTCGGTCGCGAGGTGGTCGACGACACGATCGTGCTCGATCAGGGCGAGATCCGATTCGTACCCGCCGGTGAACGCGGCGAGGGCGTCGGCGGATTTGTGTTGCGTGTGTCCGACCCGACTCGAGCCGGCGAGACGGAGATCTGTGGTTGCACGTTCCAACTGGTCAGCGACTGATCGCCGGCCGGTGGCTATTCGCCGCGGAAGACCGGGGCGCGCTTCTCGACGAAGGCGGCCGCCGCCTCGCGATGATCAGCGGTCGACATCGCACGCACCATGTTGGCGGCCTCGGCGTCGAGTGCGGTCGCGAGATCGCACGTGATCGCCCGGTTGAGATTCTCCTTCATCAAGCGCGTGGCGATCGGTGCCCGCTCGGCCAGGGCCTGACACCATGCCAGAGCGGCCGCCTCGAATCCCTCGTCGGGCAGCACCTGATTGACCATCCCGAGATCGCTCGCCTGCGCGGCGGACAAGCGAGGCGAAGTCCAGTACAGCTCCTTCGCCTTGGCCGTACCCACCAGCTGAGTCAGGAACCACGAGCCTCCGAAATCGCCGGAAGCGCCGACGCCGGCAAAGGCCGTGACGAACAGCGCCCGCTCGGCAGCGAGCCGGATGTCGGCCGCCAACGCTGATCGACAGGCCGGCGCCCGCCGCAGCACCGGGAATCGCAGCCACCACCGGCTTCGGGAACTGATGCAGTGCCAACGACACCGCCCGCTGTGACCGACGAAGCTGAGCGACGCTGTCGTCGTGGTTGGTCGAGCGTCCGGGCCGGGCCGCGCCAGTGCGATGTGACTCGTTCATGCTCTTCACGTCACCGCCGGCGCAGAACGCACCGCCGGCACCGGTCACCATCACGACGCGAGCATCCGCATCGAGGGTCATCGCCGCGAGGGCCAGGTCGAATCCTGCATACATCTCGTTCGACAAGGCGTTGCGGCGCTCGGGTCGGTTGAACGTGATCACCCCGACGTTGCCCTCGACGTGTGCGAGTAGATGTTCGGTCCCGGTAGCGATCGAACGTGTCATGGACCGAGCTTGTCACTTTGAACCTGCCCCGCAGGAGTGGGATTTGTGCCCGGGACAACTCCCGACTCAGCCCAGCTGGCCGAGCGGCACGGCCGGCCGAAGGGGCCGTCGCCGTCGAAGCCAGGAAGGGGACGTGGGCAATCCATGACAGTGGCCACATCACGCCGCGGAGCTTGCCGAGCGAGATGTTCAGGAACGCGCGAACGACCTCGGGATCGAACTGGCTGCCGGCATTGTTCGCCAGTTCGGTACGGGCCCACTGTGGCGATTGCGAAGGCTTGTACGATCGTGTCGCCGTGATCACGTCGAAGGTGTCGGCAACGGCGACGATGCGACCGGCGAGAGAGATGTCGTTGCCCGCCAAACCGGCCGGATACCCGGCGCCATCCCATCGTTCGTGGTGGTCACCGACCGCCGCTGTCCACTCGCCGAGCCACCCGGTCAATGGCCCGATCATGGCCATGCCCTCGGCCGGGTGCGTCTTGACCAGGTCGTACTCCTCAGCGGTGAGGCGCCCCGTCTTGTTGAGGACTTCCTCGGGGACCGCCAACTTGCCGATGTCGTGGATCAGGCCCACCCATTGCAGCTTCGAGATCTCGCCAGGGTCGAGGTCGAGTTCCTCGCCGATCAGAGCGGTATAGGCGCGGACGCGTTCCCCATGGCCCGCGTGAATCGGTCATGCTCACGCAGCGCGGCGGCGAGGTGCAGCAACATCTCGGCGGCCTCGGCCTCGGTCTCGCCGAGTCCGTGCTCGCTGACGTGCTTCAGGCGGCGCTCGAGCTGCTTCGTCGTGCCGGTCCGCAAGGCGATGTTGAACCGGCTGGGAGCTTGATCGGGAAAGATGAGGGTCATCCGCAGCAATGCCGTGAGCGGCAACAAACGACGGGCGATTCGATCCACAGCGATCATCGCCGCCACGCCGGCGGCGATCAGAACGGCCAGCCAACCGAGCGACGGCAACAGCCCGGACGGGCGGTGCCAGTTGCGGGCGACCACGAACGATGCGAGCACCGAGGCCACGATCGGTGCAAGGAAGATGGCGCAACGAAGTACGAGCGCAACGACGGGCCGGGCCGCCCAGGTCGGCTGCTCCTCGGGTTGCACAGGTGAGGCTGACGGTTCGTCGGTTGGTCTCTCCAACGTCGCGACCGCTTGCTGCACCTGTTGTTATCGGCAGATTCGCCGCCGAACTGAAACGATTCGGCAGATATCGGGGTCAGATATCGGGGTTCAGGTGCTCGAGAACGTGAATCCCCTCGTGCCCCGTAGCACGGCACAGTTTCAAGGCGATTGTGCACCCACCGAAGCGGCTGGCGCAGAGCGACACAGCCGGTGCGGCTGGAACATCAACCCGAAATTCGCGACTGAGGTGGTGTCGACGTATTCGTCCAGCGACGTGATCTTGCCGTTGCCATCGACACGAACCACGACACACGCGGCCAGGTCGATCTCGTGTCCGCCAGGGGTGGTCGAGCGGACCTGGTGCTCCTCGACGACGGCGTCGTCGCCGATCACTCGACGCACGTCCTCGTAGCGGTGATCGCCGAGGACTCCTACGAGCCCCTCGATCATCACCCTGGCCTCGGCGAACGGCATCCGATTGCCGTTCTGCACGATCACCGCGTCGGGCGCCATCATCTCCTCGACCGTGTCGAGGTCATGTGCCACCAAGGAATCGAAGAGGCGATCGGCGAGGTCGTTCAGAGCAGCTCTGTCCATGTTCGGACCGTACACGGCGTCCGGAGGTCAACTTCCCCGACACGGCGACGCGTGCGACAATGCTCGCATGTCGCTGACGTTGAAGACCGGATACGAGATCGGTGAGCAGGTGGCGAGCGATCCACTGGTGTGGGTCATCGACGACTTCGTGACCGAGGTCGAACGCGAGCACATCATGGCGATCGCTGCCCGCCGCATGAGCGAGGCCAAGGTCAGCCGGGTCGGTGCCAACGCGCTCAGCGAGAAGCGAACCGGCAGTGTGGCATGGGTCAAACACGACCAGACCCCGATCGTGCGTGGTCTCGTCAAGCGGGTCAGTGACCTGATCGGCGTGCCGGCAAACCACTCCGAGTCGCTACAGGTGATTCACTACGGCGAGACGCAGGAGTACCGCCCGCACTATGACGCTTGGGACATCAACACGGGCAAGGGTCGCGAGAAGATCGCGATCGGGGGCAATCGGGCCGTCACGGCGCTGATGTATCTCAACGAGGTCACGGAGGGAGGCGGCACCACGTTCCCGAACCTCGATCTCGAGGTCGAGGCGATCCCGGGCCGGATGGTGATCTTCCACGATCTCTACGTCGGCGGCAGCGAACGCCATGTCGACGCGCTGCACGGCGGGATGCCCGTGATCGACGGTGAGAAGTGGGCCTGCAATCTGTGGTTCCGTGAGGAGCGCTACCAGAAGAAGGCCCCCGCCACGGTGAAGGGCCGCACGGCCGGCGGCCGCACGTCCGGCGGCCGCCCGGCGCAGGGGCCGGGCCGCCCCAATCGCAAGGCCCAGCGAGCGGCCCGCAAGAAGAACCGCTGAATCCGCCCTACTGCGAGGAGTCGTCGCGTTCCGAACGCCAGGCCCGCGCCCTGGAGCGGATCGACTCGGGTTGCTGCACGACATCGGCGCGACGTGCGATCAGGTCGTTGACCTCCGCTCCGATCACCAGCACCAGGCTGAGCACGTAGACCAGGCTGAGTGCCAGCAGGATCGCTCCGACGCCGGTCTGTACCTCGTTGGCCGTGCCGGCGAAGCGCACGTACAGGGCGAACAGTTGGCTGGCGATGATCCATCCGAGGGCAGTGACGACGGCCCCAGGCACATCAAAGCGCCATGGTGTGCGGTGATTCGGCCCGATATGGAACAACGTGGCGCACCAGACCACGATCCCGGCGAACACGGCGGGGACCGTGAGCCATTGGGTCACGATGCTGAGAGGGAGCGATGGCAGCACTGCGAGCACGGTCGCCGATCCGGCGGCGACGACGATCGTGCCGAGCCCGAGCCCGATCGCTACCAGTCGCAGCTCCCACCAGGAACGCCCCTCGTCCACCTCGTAGGCGATGTCCATCGCCCTGATCAGCCCGGCGAACGCCCGCGACAGCGTGAACAACGCGGTGAAGGCGGCGATCGTGATGACACCGGCGTTCGACCCGCTGAACAGCTCGGAGATCGCCGCCGACAACGTCTCCGAGTCGACCAGTGTGTCGGCGACGAACTGCTGGATCTCCCGTTCGACGTCATTCGAGACTGACGTTCCGGCGATCGCCTCGAGCGAACTGAGTGCACTCACCAGTGCCAGAGCGGCTGCTGGAATCGACAGGATCGTCCAGAACGTGATCGAAGCCGCCAGATCTCCGGCGTTGTCCTTCTGATACTCGTTCCAGACGTCCTTGGTCAGCTGCCACAGCCAACGCGGTAGGGCAGTGGGCGACAGCGGGGGAACCGGCGAGCGGAGGTCGTGCTTCATGGGATACAGGGGAGGGTACGAGCAAGCGCTGCCCGGGACGACCTGTACCGGCTTCGCCGGGTGTCGGTTCGTCGTGCCACGATCTGGGCAGGACAGCGACCGAAGGGCGATTGACATGCAGCGTGCCTACACCGGCAAGTGGTACGAGGAACTCACGGTCGGCCGTGTGATCCCACACGCCATTCGGCGCACGATCACCGAGTCGGACAATGTGATGTTCACGTCGATGACGATGAACCCGGCGTGGCTGCATCTCGACTTCGACTACGCCGAGAACGAGACCGAGTTCGGCAAGCCGATCGTCAACTCGATGCTCACGATCGCGATGGTGATCGGGATCAGCGTGCACGAGACCACGCTCGGCACCACCGTCGCCAACCTCGGGTTCAGCGAGGTCGTGTTCCCGGCCCCGCTGTTCCACGGTGACACGCTGCGGGTCGAGACCGAGGTCAAGGCGGCCCGCGAATCCAAGTCACGGCCGACGCAAGGTGTCGTCACGTTCGAGCACCGCGCCTTCAACCAGCACGGTGTTCTCGTGTGCCGAGCCGTCCGTGACGCCCTGATGCACAAGCGCCCGCCCGACGACCTGTAGATACCCCGTTCTGGTCTGGTTTTGGCCTGCTCAGACAGGCCAAAACCAGACCAGAACAGGGAGCGTCAGGGTTGGGC
>CAVRNX010000050.1:0-51731 GCA_963722635.1 uncultured Acidimicrobiaceae bacterium | reverse complement strand
CGCACTGTGCGGCGGTGGCGGTCAGGGCGATGCGGTGATCTTGCGCACACTCTGATCCCCACAGCTCGATTTCACACGTCATTGAGCCGATGTTGACTTGACATCGTTCCGTCACATACGTAACGTAACCGTCATATACGGCGAGATGTTCTCCGCATGAGTACAGCAGTCGTAGAACGAGGCGTCATTCGATCCGAGCCGGCTTCCGTCCGCCCGCTAACCGACTCGGCCAGGATGACGCCTCGTTCGCGCCCCGCCAGCGCCGCCCCGTGCCTAGCGTGGCCTCGACGCGACCGCCGGTGGTTCGTCGATACCCCGTCCCCTGGAACCTGGGGTAACTGTTAGTCGATCGGGCGGCGGCCTTCCAGGGCGCGGCCGAGGGTGAGTTCGTCGGCGTACTCGAGGTCACCGCCGACCGGGAGACCCGAGGCGATCCGGGTCACCTTCAGTCCGAGCGGCTTGAGCGTGCGCGCCAGATACATCGCCGTGACCTCGCCCTCGGTATTGGGGTTGGTACAGACGATCACTTCCTCGACCCCCTCGGGGCCGAGCCGCGTCAGCAGCTCGCGGATCTTGAGCTGTTCGGGGCCGACGCCCTCGAGCGGGCTCATCGCGCCCAAGAGCACGTGGTAGCGGCCGCGGAACTCGCCGGTCTTCTCGATCGACACGATGTCGCGCGATTCCTCGACGACACAGATGATCGACGAGTCACGTCGATCGTCCGTGCAGTAGCCGCACAGTTCGGACTCGCTGACGTTGAAGCATCGCTCGCAGAACCGAACCTTGTCCTTCGCCTCGCGGATCGCATGGGCGAGCCGGTTGGCATCGTCGGCCGGCACCTTCAGGAGGTGGAATGCGATCCGCTGGGCCGACTTCGGTCCGATGCCGGGGAGGCGTCCGAGCTCGTCGATCAAGGCCTGGACGGGAGGTGTGTATGCGCTGACCATGGCGTACCGACGCTCAGTCGTCGTTGATCAGCTCGGAACCGGGGAACGCCTCGGCCAAGCGATCGATCGGTGTCTTGACCGACTCGGGCGGGGCGTCGGTCAGCTCGCTGAGATCGATCTCCTCGTCGCGCTCGAGGCTGGTGCGCGACCGGCACCGGTTGTGTCGGCTCGGGCCGATCGGAGGGCGCCGCCGCGGCCTGTGGCCCGGGCGCCGGATCGGCCGTTGCCGCGACGGGTGCGGTGGGATTGGGCGTGACCGGAGCCGGCGACGGATCACGATGCGAGTCGTCGTGCGAGTCGTCGGTGCGAGTCGTGGTGCGAACGTGGGCCGACGACGAACTCGAGTGTGACGTCGGCGCCGACCGCCTGCGACAGCGCCGCCTCGACGGCCGCCCGGTGTTCATTGCACTTGGCGCCGTGGGCCTCGTTGGGAACACCGAACTGCCACGTGTCGCCGGTATGGCCGAGGAACGACCCGGCCGAGTAGAGGGCCCGCACGAGCGGCTTGACCTGCGACTTGACCGTCTGCTCCCAGGCGTCGGCGACCGACAAGCTGGGCGCCGTGACGGGTGCCGGCTCGGCAGCGGGCGCGGCGGCCGCCGATTCGGTGGGCGGCGGCGATGCCGTCGCCCGGCGGATCCTCGGCTGCGACAGGTGGTGCCGCCGCCGCAGCCTGGGGAGCCGTCGTTCGATCGGCAGTTTGGTCGGCCGGTCGAGCAGCCGGTCGCGTCCGCAGTGTTGATCGGCCGGTCGAGCAGCCGGTCGAGCGGCAGTCTGGTCGGCAGGCGGCTGGGCGGCGGGTGTTTGGTCGGCAGGCGGCTGGGCGGCGCGTGTCGGACGCCGGGCCGCTCCACCCAGCACGATCCGCCCGGTGGAGTCCTTGAGGGCTGACCCCGATCCGGAGGCCTGCTCGGCCGTCGGACCGGCCGCCCGCAACTGCTTCACGACCTGTTCGAGCCGCTCGATGCGGACCATCATCGAATCGACATCGGTGCCCGACTCGTCGTGGGTGAGCTGCACGAGGGCGACCTCGACCAGGATCCGCGGATCGGGGGCGTGGCGCATGTCGACCAGCGCCGAACCGAGCCGCTCGATCGCCCGCACCAAGCCGGCCGCCCCGAGCTGCTGCGCCTGAGCGGCGACGGCGTCGAGGCGGTCGGCGGGCAACACCACCAGCTCGGGCGCCATCAGCGACAGGAAGGCGTTGCGAAGATGCCGCACGATGTCTTCGGTGATCGTGCGCGGATCGCGGCCGAGGTTGACCGCATGCCCCATCGCCGTGAGCACTCGTCCGGGGTCGCGATCGGTGAGCGCAGCGAGGAACTCGTCGAGGTCGATGACATCGCTCATGTCGCCGCCCGTCGAGGCGATCAGCTCGAGCGCCGACAGCGTGTCGCGAGCCGAGCCACCGCCCTGGATGAGGGCGGCTTCGAGGGCCTGGGCCGACAGGTCGAGCCCGGCGTCCTCGGCGACCCATCTGGCGTGCGCGGCCATCGTGTCGCTCGGCAACAGATGGAACTGCAGATGCTGGGTGCGCGACCGGATCGTGTCGCTCATCTTTTGAGGATCGGTGGTGGCGAGCACGAACACCACATGAGGTGGCGGCTCTTCGAGTGTCTTCAGCAGGGCGGCCTCGGCCGCCTTCGACAGCATGTGCACCTCGTCGAGGATGTACACCCTGTGTCGACCCGGGGTGCCGAGCGACGCCTTTTCGACGAGATCGCGGATCGAGTCGACTCCGTTGTTCGACGCGGCGTCGAGCTCGTGCACGTCATAGCTGGTGCCACGCTCGACCGACAGGCACGACTCGCACTCGCAGCACGGCTCGCCCTCGACGACGTTCTCGCAGTTGAGCACCTTGGCGAGAATCCGCGCCGAGGTGGTCTTGCCGGTGCCGCGCGGCCCGGAGAAGAGGTACGCCTGGCCCTCGCGCCCCGAAGCGACGGCGTCGCGCAGCGCCCGTACCACGTGATCCTGACCCTTGAGCTCGCTGAACCGGCGAGGTCGGTAGCGGCGATAGAGCGACTGTGTAGCCATCGTCGCCGAGCCTACCCATCGGCTGCGCACCCCACGGACTGGGCTCGAGCGGGCCGACGGGAACGTTCCGAGACGGGCGTGTTGCAGCGTCGTTGCGAAGTGATGTCGATATTTGGGTGTGTGACCTGGCTACCGTGGTCGCTGTGGGCGTGCGAACCTTTGTTCCCTCCTGCGCTGGTTCTTGTCAGCGTGGTGCCGCATCGACACATTCGTCGATCACCTCGACGACCCCGGTGACCGCCTCGCGCGTGCCATCGCGTGCGTCGGCGCCGCCGCGCCCGGCGTCGCCCGGCACCGCATCTGGGGGCTCGGGTTGCTCGTCGCGCTCGCCGCTGCGTTGGTGCCGAGCGGTGTATCAGCGCAGGACTCGAACTCGCTGCAATCGATCGAACCCGCCGATGGCGCGTCGCTCGACGTGTCGCCGACGGTGATCACCCTGTCGTTCAACCAGGAGTTGGCCAACGACGACGCGCTCACCCTCAGCCTGGCCTGCAACAACGAGATCCAGGACACCGGTCTGCCCGAGATCGACCTCGACGGGCTGTTCGTCACGGTCGCCGTCAACACGCCGGTCCCGCGTGGCAACTGCTTCACCTCGTGGTTCCTCAAAGATGGCCTCGGCGAAACGATCACGCAGGGCACGGCATCGTTCAACGTGTCCTCGGATCCGCCACCGGCGGCTGCCGGTACTGCCACCGCCACGACCAGCCCGTTCATCCAGGTCCCGGCTGTTCCCACCGCGACAGGCGCCGACCCGGCCGAACAGAACCCGGGCAGCACCGGTGGAGCGCTGTGGCTCGGACGGATGTTGTCGACGCTCGGCATCCTCGTCGTGTTCGGGTCGCTGACGCTGATCAGCATCGGATGGCCGGAGGGTCCCGAGTACGTGGTGACGGTGCGGTTCCTGCGGGCCGTGTGGTTCGTGGCGCTGCTCGGCACCGTGCTGTACATGATCGCGTTCACCGCCGATTCGGCGGCCACCTCGTTCGGCGAGGCGCTCAGTCCGTTGAAATGGCTCGACCTCAAAGACGCCGGTTGGTCCGGTCGCGGCGCGCTGCTGCGGTTGGTGTTCGTGGCTGCCAGCGGCTGGGTGGCGATGCGTCCCGAACGGATCATCGATCCCCAGAGCGCGATGGTGGCCTGGGGCATCCCCGGTGCGGCCCTGATCACCGTGGCCCTCAGCCGTGTCGACGGTCCGGCGGCACCGATCGGCTTCGTGATCGGCGTCGTGCATGTGCTCGCCGTCGCCGTGTGGTTCGGTGGGGCGGCGCTGGTTGCCCGTGTCGTGCTGGCCGGCCCCGGCGAAGAGGACCTCGTGCACGCCACCCGAGCGTTCAGCCGCGTGTCCGTGCCGGCGATGCTGGTAGCGGCGATCAGCGGCGTGATCCAGGTGATCCGACTCGACGGTGGCGAGCTGTTCAGCAGCAGCCACGGTCGGGTGCTGTTGCTCAAGGTGATCGCCGTGGCGGCGATGTTGGCCGTCGCGGTCGCCGTTCGCCAACAGGTCACCATGCGGCTCGAACGCGCTCATGAGATGACCGTCCCGCTCGCCGATCGCTTTCGCCGTGCCTTCGGAGCCGAGGCCGCACTCGGTGTCGTCGCCTTGGCATTCAGTGGTTGGATGCTCACGCTCACGCCGGCCCGGGTCGATCCGTACGCCGGCGAGACCTACCTGCCGGCGTTGACCTTCAACGATCAGGCCGCCGGCCTCGAGGCCAGGGTGTTGATCGGGCCGGGTCGGGTCGGGCTGAACGGCCTCAAGGTCGAGGTCGAGGCACCGGCCGACGGCATCACCAACCTCGTGGTGCGATTCGTACCGCCGATCGGCTCGGATGCGTTCATCGTGCAGCAGACGATTCCGTTGACCACCGCCGGCACGGCGATCCTCGAGACCGCCAACGGGCTGCCGTTCACGGTGCCGGGCACGTGGACGCTGGAACTCTCGGCATCGACGACGACGGGTGTCGTGGAGAACGCCACCTATACGTTCGCCGTCACCGATGTCAACGGCGACTTCGTCACGATTCCGCCGAGTGTCACCGGTGCTCCGGTCCAGGTCGAGCTGATCGATCAGGTCACCACCACCGCCCCGTTCGGCACCGTTCCACCGACGGATCCGCCCGCCTCGAACTCGACCGACCCCGCCGGCTGACCCGGCTCGCCGACCCGGTCGACAGTCGGTCGGCGGCGTCGGCGAGCGGCGAGCGCTCGGCGAGCGGCGTCAGCCCGGTTCGGCCAGCAACTCGTCGAATCGAACCGGTTCGGCGACGTCGAGTTGCTCGTAACGGCACGACTCGGGCGTGCGGTCCGGCCGCCACCTCTGAAACTTCACGCCATGCCGGAACCTTCCGCTCTCGAGCTGGCCGAACGTCACCTCGACCACGCGTTCGACCCGAAGCGGAACGAACGAGAGGTCCTTGTTCACGTTCCAACGTGAGAACCCACCCGGCATGCGCTGATCGCTGTGCGCCTGGGCTTCGGCCCACTCGCGCCATGGATGACCGCCGAGCGCATCCGTGGTGAGCGGGCCCAGCTCATCGATCAGCTCACGCCGGAACTTGGCCGTGAACGCTGCGCACACCCCGACGTGATGGAGCCGGCCTTCGTCGTCGTACAGACCGAGCAGCAGCGAGCCGACGCCCTCACCGTCCTTGTGGATCCGGAATCCGGCGACCGCGGACTCGGCGGTGCGCTGGTGCTTGACCTTGATCAGGCTGCGCTTGTCGGGGGTGTAGACGCCGTCGAGTCGTTTGGCCATCACGCCATCCAGCCCGGCGCCTTCGAAGCGGGTGAACCATCGCTCGGCGATCACGGGATCGGTCGTGGCCGGTGTCAGATGCACGGTGTCATTCGGTGCCAGCCACTGCTCGAGCAACGTCCGCCGTCGAACGAACGCGGTCGCGGTGAGATCCTCGTCGTCGAGCGCCAACAGATCGAACGCAACGAACGAAGCCGGCGTCTGACCGGAGAGCATGCGCACCCGCGACTCGGCGGGATGGATGCGTTGCTGGAGCGCGTCGAAGTCGAGCCCTTTGCCTTCGGCGTGGGCGACGACGATCTCACCGTCGACGACGCATCGATCGGGGAGCGCGTCGAGCAACGCCGGCAGCAGCTCGGGGAAGTACCGGTTGAACGGTTTCTGGTTGCGGCTGGTGAGCTCGATCTCGTCGCCGTCACGGAACACGATGCAACGAAAGCCGTCCCACTTCGGCTCGTACAGCAGGCCCTCGTCAGTCGGGATCGTGCGCGCCAGCTTGGCCAACATCGGCTTCACCGGGGGCTGGACGGGGAGCCGGATCAGGCGTCGACCCTTCCGGCGTGCCGGGTGTCGTGGAACTCCCCGTCGATGGTGCAGGCTGCGCCGTCGTGTGACGACCGCCCGAACGCAGAGCAGTCGAGTGACTCCATGCGCAGACAGTACACCGGCCCGGCGGGCGCCGAACCGGCGCACTGTCGGGCTACTCGTGCGGCGTCATGACCGCGCCGGCGCCGTCCGCGTCGGTCTCGTCGGTCTCGCCGGTTCGGTCGTCGCCCGGCGCTGCCGCGCCGGCATCCGGGTACGCGGTCACCGGTGTCCACGTCGGTCTCGGGGTCTGCGATCGTGTCGGATGCTCCGGCACGGCGCCGCCGGGCGACGACCCGGGCCACGACGAGCAGCAGCACGGCAGCGAGTACCGAGCCGGTGATGACGAGGCGGGTCCTGCCGGCGGCTTCGAGCTCGTCGATCCTCCTGATCACTCGATCGCTGGCAGCGGATGCCCGTTCGAGGTCTCCCTCGGCAAGGGCCGACCGGGCCTCGATCAGATCCGACGTGCTGTCGCCACCGATGCCCCCGATCCGCGCCAGGAAGGAGTCGGCGCGATCGTGTGCGTCGTATGCGGCTGCCACGGATTCGGCGGCGACGAGCTGATCGGCGAGGGTCGCCAGTGCCGATTTGCGATCGGTGATGAACGCACGCCGGTCGAGTGCGGGCACCGAACCGTCGAACGTCGCCAGGGCGGCCGTCAACTCGGTCGTTGTCGACCGCAGCCGGGTCGCATCGGCGACCAGGTCGGCGGTGACCGAGGCGAGTTCGACCGGCGCCTCGTCGTAGGCATTCTGGTCCAGCCCGGGGGTCTCGAGCCCGAGTTCGGCGAGCAGGGCTTCCAGCTCCATGCGGTACCCCACCAGATCGATCGCGGCCTGGAGGTGATCGTCGAGCTGGGCGGCGATCCGATCGAGTTCTCGTGCCTCGTTCTGGTAGGCCGTTTCGATCGCCGGTGTCGTGGTCAGCCCGAGCGGCCCGATCACGTCGATCAGCTGATCACGGGTATCGAGAACCTGATTCGCATCGGAGAGCGCCGCGCTGGCATCGTCGAACTGCCACCCGGCCATCGGCCGGCGTACCGCCTCGGGCGGTGTCCACGAGCCGCCACGCTCGGTGAGTGCTGCGTAGGCGATCAGCACCTCCGCTCGCCGGTCGAGCAGCTCGGCTTGTGCATCGGTCACGACGAGTTCGCGGTAGATCTGCTCGAGCCCTCGGGCTTCGCCGATCTGTTCGGACAGATCGAGAAACTGCTGCCATCCGGTGAGCGCTCCGGTCGGTGTCTCGCCGTTCTCGTCGGGGTAGGCGCGTCGACGTGCGATCACCGCTTCCAGCACATCGGCCAGACGATCGCTGCCGATCTCGTCGACCAGCCGGCGAATCACCGAGAACGAGTTGACGTACCCGTACGTCTCGGTGCCGTCGAAGCCGTCGTCAGGTTGTGGATTCCACTCCGTGAGTGGAAACGGCTCGATCTCGAACTCGTCGAGCCGTTCGAACTCGGGCTGGGGAAGGGGCTCACCGATGCGCTCGACGGCTCGTGCCGCGACCTCCTCGGCGAGACCTTCGCTCAGCCATCGATCGGTGACCCTGCTCCCGTTGAGCCAGGCGTGGGCCAGCTCGTGCAGGATCAGCTGGCTCTCGAGGTCTTCGGCCACCTCGATCAGATTCCGCTGCGTGAAGTAGTAGCCGCCGTAGCCGTCGAGATAGGGCGTCGAGGTTTCGATGATGGTCGTCGTGTCGGTGTTCGGCCACGGTGCCCCGATCAGCTCTTCCAAGATCGGCACCCCGGTGGCGACCCGCTCGCCCGTGAACTCGGCCCACGCATCGTCGTTCGGCCAGGCGAGGATGTCGAACTTGGCGGCGCCCACCACGGTCTGTCGTCTGGTCAGCTGTTCGTCGTCGCGGGCGGTGAAGGCGACGAAGAAGTCGTCAGGTGATTCGATCGCGGTTGCCGACAGGGTGCTCACTCCGTTGGCGGTGGTGGTCTCGAGCGGGCTCCCACGGTGTTCGACGTTCCATCCTTCGGGAATCTCGATCACGACATCGGCGAGTCCGGCGTCGCCGAACGCGACGGCCAGGAACGACACGTAGGCGATGTTGACCCGCGTGAAGCTGTCGGAACGTGGGCTGTCGCCGAGCAGGCTGTAGGTGACCTCGATCGTATTGGTCTGCTGGTACCGGAGATCCGACAGGAAGTCGACCTCCAGCAGAACGAAGTCGTCCTCGGTGATCAGCGTGAAGTCAGCGTCGGAACCGTTGACCCGAACGGCCAGCGAGGTCGCGTTGGTGGCGATCGGTAACACGACCCCCGTGAAGAAGTAGAACTCGACTCTGCCTCCGCCCAAGTCCTTGTCGGGTGTGATGGCGGTCATCTCGTAGGTGGCGGCGACATGTATCGCCGGCCCGGCGGGGTCGACCCGGTACACCGTGCTCGACACGAGCCGGCTTCCGTCGGCCGCGATCGCGATCCCGTCGGGCGTCGTGACGACAACGAGCGACGTCAGCATCAGGGCGACGAGTGCCAATCGGAGAGGGATCCGCAGACACGAGGCGGGCGCTCGTGGGATCCGCATTCGATCGACGGTAGCCCCCATTCACAACTCGCAACTCAGTCGATGTCGAAGCTGACGCCCTGGGCGAGTGGGAGCTGGCGGCTGTAGTTGATCGTGTTGGTCTGGCGCCGCATGTAGCCCTTCCAGGCGTCGGACCCCGACTCACGACCACCGCCGGTTTCCTTCTCGCCTCCGAAGGCCCCACCGATCTCGGCGCCCGAGGGGCCGATGTTGACGTTGGCGATGCCGCAGTCGCTGCCGGATGCGCTGATGAACCGCTCGGACTCGCGCAGGTCGGTCGTGAAGATCGACGACGCCAGGCCCTGCGGCACACCGTTGTGGAGGGCGATCGCTTCGTCGAGGTCGTCGTAGGCCATCGCGTACAGGATCGGAGCAAACGTCTCCGTCTTGACCACGTCGGTCTGGCCGGGCATCGCGACGATCGCCGGTCGAGCGTAGAAGGCGTCGGGTGCCTCGTCGGCAAGCGCCCGCTCGCCACCCGCAACACGGTTGCCGCCGTCTGCTGTGGCGGCTGCGAGCGACGCCTGCATACGGTCGAACGAAGGCCCATCGATCAGCGGTCCGACCAATGTGCCGTCGGCGAGCGGGTTGCCGATCGGCAGCGACTCGTAGGCACGACCGATCCGTTCGACCAACTCGTCATGGACCGAGCGGTGCACGATCAGACGGCGCAGCGTGGTGCAGCGCTGACCGGCCGTGCCCGCCGCCGAGAACACGATCCCGCGCAGCGTCAGGTCGAGGTCGGCCGACGGGGCGACGATGGCAGCGTTGTTGCCACCGAGTTCGAGGATCGCACGGCCGAAACGAGCGGCGACGACAGGAGCGACCTTGCGGCCCATCGCCGTCGACCCGGTGGCCGACAGGACCGGCACCCCGTCGTGGGCGGCGAGGGCGGCGCCGACGTCGCCTCCGCCCAACACGACCTGCATCAGGTGCTCGGGCGCATCGGACTCACGGACCGCCCGCTCGAACAGCGCAGCGCAGGCGAGCGCGGTGAGCGGTGTCTTGTCGCTCGGCTTCCAGATCACCGGGTCGCCGGCGACGATCGCCAGCGTGGTGTTCCACGACCACACCGCGACGGGGAAGTTGAAGGCGCTGATCACGCCGACCGGTCCGATCGGCTGCCATGTCTCGAGCAGGCGGTGACCGGGACGTTCGGAGGCGATCGTCAGACCGTGCAACTGGCGCGACAGTCCGACCGCGAAGTCGCAGATGTCGATCATCTCCTGCACCTCGCCCAGGCCTTCCGAACGGATCTTGCCGGCCTCGATCGACACGAGTTCGCCGAGCTCGGACTTGTGTTCTCGGAGCAGCTCGCCGAGGCGCCGGACCACGTTGCCGCGAACGGGTGCCGGCGTGTCGCGCCACACGGCGAAAGCCGCAGTCGCTCGTTCGACGGCGTCGTCGACGTTGCCGGCGGCGCCGGCGGCGCCGAGCGAACCCCCGGTGATCGGGGTGCGTGCGCGTTGGTCGCCATCCGTCAGGGTGGCGCCGCACCCGGCCAGCAGTTGGGTGGCGCGAACAGCGAGTTCGGCGTCGGTCGGCAATCCGTTCATGCGATTCATCCTTGGTTGTGTCGTGCCTCGTCCTGACGATCGGGTCAGGTGCGTGTGCCGTCGGCGACGGCCTGGCAGGCGTCGGCGACGATCGCCAGCGCCGTAGCGGCCTGGTCGGCGGTGACGACCAGCGGTGGAGCGAGACGGATGCCGCGATACCCGCAGGTGAGCACGAGCAGCCCACGCTCGAAGCACGCCTGCTCGACCGCGTACGCCGTCTCGTGATCGGTGAGGTCGAATCCGATCATCAGCCCGCGACCGCGCACGTCGGTGATCAGCGGCTGGTGCTGTTGCAGGTCGCGCAATCCGGCGAGCAGCTGATCGCCGCGCGCCGTGGCGTTGGCTGCCAGCTGATCTTCGACCAGGTCGAGCGTGGCGAGCGCTGCGGCGCAGGCGACCGGATTGCCGCCGAACGTCGAGCCGTGCTTGCCGGGTGCCCACTGCATGATCTCGTCTTTGGCGATCAATGCCGCCAGGGGCATGCCGCTCGCCAGGCCCTTGCCGGCCGTGATGATGTCGGGCACGACGCCGTCGTGCTGGCATGCCCACATCGTGCCGGTTCGGCCGATACCGGCCTGCACCTCGTCCATCACCAGCAAGATGCCGTGTCGGTCACAGAGATCGCGCAGCGCCTGCAACCAGCCGCTGGGCGGCACGATGTAGCCGCCTTCGCCCTGGATCGGTTCGACGAAGATGGCGGCGACGTCGCCCGGCTCGGTCATGCGCCGGAACAACACCTGCTCGATGTAGTCGGCGCCGGTCAGTTCGCCATCGAACGCAAACGGCGCGTGATAGCTGCCGGGCGTGACGATCCCGAACCCGCTGCGGTACTTGGCCTTCGACGAGGTGAGCGACAGGCTGCCCAACGAGCGTCCGTGGAAGGCGCCGTAGAACGCGATCACGTTGGGTCGCTTGGTGTGATGGCGTGCCAGCTTGAGCGCACCCTCGACTGCCTCGGTGCCGGAGTTGGCGAGGAACACCCGGGCCGGGCCCATGCCGTCGGGCACGCTTGCCGCGAGTCGTTCGCACAGCTCTGCGTGGACGGGGTGGTAGAAGTCGCTCGAGCAATAGTGCAGGCAGGCATCGACCTGGGCGTGGATGGCGGCGTTGACGGTCGGGTGGGAGTGGCCGGCGGCGGTGACGGCGATCCCGGCGTTGAAGTCGAGGAACCGGTTGCCGTCGACGTCCTCGATCACGGTGCCGTCGCCGCGTTGCACGACGAGTGGGTAGACACGCGTCAGCGACGGGCTGCAGACGCGCTCGTCCTGCTCGATCACCACGCGGGCGTTCGGGCCCGGCAGTTCGGTGATGATGTGGGGGGCCACACTCCCGGCAGGTACGTCCGTCACGCTCATCGGCACATTCTGGCAGAAGCACTCCGACTTGTCATCTGCGTTGGAACAACTGCTCCAGAATTGGTTCGACTGTCCGGAGCGTGAGCGATCAGGCGAGCTGGCACGATGGGGGCATGTCCGTCGTGAAGATCAATGCCATCGAAGTGCCGGAGGGCTCCGGGCCAGAACTGGAGCGGCGGTTTGCTGCTCGTGCCGGTGCGGTCGACCAGCAACCCGGGTTCGAGGAGTTCATGCTGCTGCGCCCGGTCGCCGGTGACGATCGCTACTTCGTCGTCACCCGTTGGGAGTCCGAAGAGGCGTTCCAGAACTGGCGCAGCGGTCAGGCGTTCCAGCATCAACACCGCGACACCCACGACGACGACGGCAAGGGCGACGCCAAGCCGCAGCACCCGGTGGCGACCGGGGCATCGCTGCTCGAGTTCGAAGTCGTCTCGATCACCCAGTCCGAGCTGAGCGACAAGGCCGGCACACGCGGTGTCACCTCAGCTGCCTGGAGACTCCGGTAACTGGTGCCCGTTCGGAAACCGAGGTCGTGTCCGTCGATGCGGCGCTCGTAGGCTCCTCTACCCGTGGCACTGATCGTCCAGAAGTACGGCGGCACCTCCGTCGCCGACCCCGACCGCATCAAGGCGGTCGCCGACAACATCGCGATCACCAAGAAGCGCGGCCACGACGTGATCGTCGTCGTGTCGGCGATGGGCAAGGCCACCGACAACCTGATCGCGCTCGCCGAGTCGGTGTCGAAGACCCAACCGGGTCGCGAGATGGACATGTTGCTCACCACCGGCGAACGCCAGACCGCGGCACTGATGACGATGGCGCTCGCCGATCGAGGCATCGAAGCGATCAGCTACACCGGCAGCCAGGTCGGCATCATCACCGACACGTCGCACCGCAAGGCCAAGATCGTCGAGGTCAAGGGTGACCGTGTGCGCCAGTCGCTGGCCGAGGGCAAGGTGTGCGTGATCGCCGGTTTCCAGGGCGTCAGCACCGACAAGGAGATCACCACGATGGGTCGCGGTGCCTCCGACCTCACCGCATCGGCGCTCGCCCAGGCGATGAACGCCGACGCCTGCGAGATCTACACCGACGTGACCGGCGTGTTCACCGCCGACCCGCGGATCGTGCCCCAGGCCCGCAAGCTCGCCAAGGTCCACTTCGACGAGATGCTCGAGATGGCCGGTGCCGGCTCGAAGGTGCTCGCGCTGCGCTCGGTCGAGTTCGCCCGCAATCATGACGTTCCACTCCACGTCCGTTCCGCCTTCACCTGGGAGCAGGGCACGTGGGTCAGCAACGAGGAGCCAGCGATGGAAGATCCGATCATCTCCGGTGTCGTCACCGACATGACCGAGGCCAAGGTCACCGTGCTCGGTGTGCCCGACCGGCCCGGCATCTCGGCCGCGCTGTTCGAGCCGCTCGCCGACGCCAATGTCAACGTCGACATGATCGTGCAGAACACCTCGACCGAAGGCACCACCGACATCAGCTTCACGATGCCGATGGCCGACATGGCGCAGGCCGAGTCGATCGTCCAGCGTGTCGCCGAGGAGATCGGCGCCACCGGTGTCACCCACGACAACGACATCGCCAAGGTGTCGCTGGTCGGGGCCGGCATGAAGTCGTCGCCGGGTATCGCCGCCAAGATGTTCCGGGTGCTCGCCGACGAGAACGTCAACATCCAGATGATCTCCACGTCGACGATCCGGATCTCGATCATCCTCCCCGCCGGCGACATGGAGCGTGCGGCCCGCGCCCTGCACACCGCGTTCGGGCTCGATTCCGGTGAGACGTACTCGGCCCCGCTACCCGAACGGAAGTGACGCTCCGGAGCCGATCGGCTTCGTCGCGATAACAATGGTCCAAAACGTTGGCGACATGGCGAGCAAAGATCCCTGCGTTCTGGCACAATTCGAGTGATGCGACGTCGGAGCCAGCTGATCCCGTGGAAGGCGGCCGGTCGCGTCTCCGAGAAGATGGCGAGCGGCGACGATGTGGTCCGCCGCGACCGGGCTGGGTGTTCAACAACGCCACCGGCGACGACCTCACTCTGGCCGAGTTCGTGGCGACCGGCGACGACGAGGTCCCGGCGTACCTGCGAGACGTTCGGGCTCAGCGACCCGGCCAACCGGCAGCGCACGCTGGTCGAGATCGGCGCCGGGATCGGACGCATGACGTGTGCCTTCACGCGTGAGTACGGATCCGTCATCGCCTGCGACCTCGATCAGGGCTTTCTCGAGCGCTGCTACGAAACCGTGGGTCGTTTCGGTAAGCGCCGAACGGCTGCGCACGCTCGAGGTGGCCGACGGGCGCACGCTCGACCTGCCTCCCAACTCGGCCGATGTCGCCTTCAGCTACATCACGCTGCAGCACTGCAACGAGGACGACGCGCTCGAACTGGCATCCGAATCGGTGCGTGTCGTTCGCCCTGGCGGCAAGATCGTGCTCAACTTCCGCGGCCCTTCCGTGACCGATCCGATCGTGATCCCGGCCGGTGCGGTCGTGCGCAGTCTGTACCGGGTGCCCAAGGTCGGCGACTGGTTGTCACGCAAGCGTTTCGTCACCAGGCTCGCCTGGCAGGCATCGCGGCTGCACCCCGACGAGGTCGTCGGTCCACTGGCGCCGCAGATCACCGATATCGAGGTCTGGACCAACCCGAAGACCAAGCTGCATGCGTTCGATGCGTCGATGCGCACGTTCGAGGGTGTCAACCGCCACCACTGGTGGCTGATCGCCACCGTCACCTGAGTGGTGAGTCGTGCCGGCTGCACGTCTCGACCCGCAACTCGTCCGTTGACGGTGCCACTTCACCGTTAGCCTGGCTGCCCATGCGAGTAGGTGTGGTTGGAGCAACTGGTCAAGTCGGTGGCGTGATGCGCCGGCTGCTCGACGAGCGGAACTTCCCGGTCGACGAGATCCGCTATTTCGCGTCGTCCCGATCGGCCGGCACGACGCTGCCGTGGAAGGGCACCGAGGTGGTGGTCGAGGACACCGAGACCGCCGACGTGTCGGGGCTCGACATCGCGCTGTTCTCGGCCGGTGCCACCGGCTCGCGCGCCTACGCCGCCAAGTTCGTCGCCGGTGGCGCCGTCGTGATCGACAACTCGTCGGCGTTCCGGATGGATCCCGAGGTCCCGCTGATCGTCAGCGAGGTCAACGGTCATCTGATCCGTCAGACACCCAAGGGGATCATCGCCAACCCGAACTGCACCACGATGGCCGCCATGCCGGTGCTCAAGCCGTTGCACGACGAGGCCGGTCTGACGCGCCTGATCGCGTCCACCTATCAAGCCGTTTCGGGCGGCGGTCTGGCCGGCGTCGACGAGCTCGACAAGCAGGCCCGCCAGGTCGTCGATCGGGCTGCCGAACTGACCCACGACGGGTCGGCGGTCGAGTTTCCGACACCCGAGAAGTTCGTCAGGCCGATCGCGTTCAACGTGGTGCCGATCGCCGGATCGATCGTCGACGACGGCGAGTTCGAGACCGACGAGGAACAGAAGCTCCGCAACGAGAGCCGCAAGATCCTCGACATCCCCGAACTGCTGGTGTCGGGAACCTGCGTGCGTGTGCCGGTCTTCACGGGTCACTCGCTGTCGCTCAACGCCGAGTTCGCCAACCCGATCTCGGTCGAGCGTGCCTACGAGGTGTTGGCAACGGCGCCGGGCGTGGTCGTGAGCGACGATCCCGACGCCGCTCGAGGCAGCCGGTCAGGACCCGTCGTACGTGGGCCGAATCCGACGCGACCCCGGTGTTCCCGACGGTCGCGGGCTGGCGCTGTTCGTCAGCAATGACAACCTTCGCAAGGGTGCTGCACTCAACACGATCCAGATCGCCGAGCTGTTCCTCGCCTGAGTCGCGTCGGAACGGCTCGCCCCGAGATCGGTAGGATGACTCGGTCATGTCCCGCTCGTACCACCTTCTCGCCGCCGCGCTGATCGGCGTCGTGGGCCTGGCCGGGGGCGCCCACTTGCTGCAGGCCGACGGCGGCGACGAATCGGCCGCCGGAGTCGAGGTCGCGGCTGCCGCCCCGGTCGCCGTCGCCGATCCGGCCGGCCTGATCGATGACGAGGTGTCGTCCGGCGTGCTCGCCGACGAGGTGCGGGCGGATCAGGGTCTCGAGCCCGTCGCCGTGATCGACCCCGATTGCACGCTGTCGCTTCGACTCGAACTCGGTGACACCGATCCGGAGGTCGCCTGCCTCGAGTCGCAGCTGATCGCCGCCGGCGCGCTGAGCGAGGTGGCGCCCGACGAGGTGTTCGACGAGGCGACCGACGACGCCGTGCGAACGTTCCAGGCTGCCAACGGTCTCGTCATCGATGGCACGGTCGGTCCGCAAACGGCGACCCAGCTCGGATCGTGGGTCGGCCCAGATGTGTTGCCGCCCGATCCCGACACCTGCCCCGAGTCGGGGCGATCGGCCGTGGTCGACCGGTTCAACCAGCGCTCGTGGTTGTGCGAGCAGGGCGAGATCACCGAGCTGATGCCGATCACCTCGGCGATCTCGCAGCCCGACCCCGGTACCTACGAGGTGTATGCCAAGGATCTCAACGCCTCGTCGAACCTCACGGGCGAGTACTCGACGATGACGCACTTCGTCGCCTTCACGTACGGCAAGTACCAAGGCGCCAGGATCGCATTCCACAGCATCCCGAAGTACCCCAACGGCGAGTTCGTGCAGCCGCTCGACAGCGTCGGCACCCAGCAGTTGTTCGGTGATTCGTCCGGCTGCATCCGTGTGTTGCCCGAGCACGCAGAACTGATCTGGTCGTGGCTCGACATCGGCGACACCGTCAAGGTCATCACCTGACCCGGCACTGCCGGTCGCTCACCGCCACCTGCCTTCGAACTCGAGATCTATCGACGACGCCCGATCGGTGATGCCGGTGGATCGGCCCGATCCCCACGGCGGCGCGCGTTCCCACACCGTCTCGACGAGATACATGCCGACCACCAACCCGACGACACCGCCGGCGCCGATCCGCAGGGGCAGCGCTCCGGAGTCGCCGCCACGGAACAGCAACCAGAACAGCGCAGCGCCGATCGCGGTACATGCGACTGCGGCAAGTCGCCACGGTGTCGATGGCATCTTGGGGTGCTTCCGAGGGCCCGGTTTCCAGGGCTGTGCGAACCGTCGCGCCAGGAAGTACCTGAGGATCGAATTCTCGTCGGCCATCAACGGTGGCCTGTGCGGGTTTGCATGGGCTGATCATGCCACTGGCGGGTGATGTGGCGCACTCGCCTGGTCAACACTTGCAGGGCAGCGCGGCGCACTTCGGGCAGCCGTCCCGGAAGCGATCGACAGCGGTCGTCAGGTCGACATCGACCTGATTGGCGAGCGATGCCACCCAGGCCAACACATCGCTGAACTCGTGCTCGATCTCGGCCGGTGTTCCCTTGCGAACGGCTTGGGCCAGCTCGCCCAGCTCCTCGGCCAGCCAGGCGACCGTCGAGGCGACCCCGCGGTCGCGATCACGTTCACCGTAGGTGCGTTGGATGACGTCTTGCAGCTCGATCAGGTTCACGTGTCGAGACCGTACCGCGCCGTGTCGCCGGCAGGGGGTGTGTCAGTCGGGCCGTGACGGGAGCATCAGCCGGTCGTCGTCGGGCGCCACGATCGTGTCGGCGAACGGCCTGGTCGCTCGGATCAGACGGGCGTTCGGCTCGTCGACGGCGTCGACCCATGCCACCGCCTCGTGTTCGGTACGGCCGTGCTCGATGTGGCGGGCGATCAGCCGTGCGACGCGCACCGTGTCGTCGCTGTCGATGTACCAGCACTCGTCGAGCAGCGGGCGCACACGTTCCCAGCCGCCCTCGCTGTGGAGCAGGTAGTTGCCCTCGGTGATGACCGTGGTGTGTTGCGGTTCGACGGCGATTGCATTGGCGATCGGTTGTTCGAGCCGTCGATCGAAACGGGGGACGTACACCGTTCGGTCGGGTTGGTCGCGGAGCCGTGACAACACGGCGACGTAGCCGTCCACGTCGAAGGTGTCCGGTGCACCCTTGCGATGCGACCGGCCGAGTCGGTGTAGTTCGCTCTGGGCCAGATGGAAACCATCCATCGGCACCACGACGTGGGTGTCGGGGTGCTCGGCGGCGAGTCGGGCGGCCAGTGTCGATTTGCCGGCCCCTGGTGCGCCGACGATGCCGATCACTCTGCGTGCCGCTGTCGGACCTGTTCTCATGCCACCATCTTGGCGCACCGTCGCCAGATGGCCCCGTTCAGTTGTAGGGTCTTGCGGCATGTCATCGATCTACGAGCTCGAAATGACGAGCATCACCGGCGATCAGGTCAGCTTCGACCAGTTCCGCGACCAGGTGCTGCTGATCGTCAACGTCGCAAGCGCTTGAGGCCTCACCCCTCAGTACGCAGGTCTGCGTACGCTTCACCACCAGTTCGAAGGTGTGCAGGTACTCGGGTTTCCGTGTAACCAGTTCGCCAAGCAGGAGCCCGGCACCGAGGCCGAGATCCTCGAGTTCGTCACGTCCAAGTTCAACGTCGATTTTCCGATGTTCGCCAAGATCGAGGTCAACGGTGATGGCGAGGCACCGCTCTACTCGATGCTGAAGGCGGCCCAGCCGGGTGAGGGCGACACGCCGGCGATCACCTGGAACTTCGAGAAGTTCCTCGTCGACAAGCAGGGCAACATCGTCCGTCGGTTCGCGCCGATCACCACACCCGAAGACGTCGCCGCCGTCATCCCCGACTACCTGTAATCGAGCCGATGGACGAGTCGGGGTCACGCTGGGGCGCCGATCCCGGCGTGCAACGCGGCGCCGACTACGACCACCGCTGGAAGCAGATGTCAGCGGCCGGGATCTCGATCCACGGTGAGGCCGACCTGATCTGCCGGTTCGGCCCGACCAGCGTGCTCGATGCCGGATGCGGCACCGGGCGCGTGGCGATCGAGTTGGCGCAGCGTGGCATCGATGTCACCGGCGTCGACCTCGACCGCCCGATGCTCGATCAGGCGCGGGCCAAGGCGCCCGACCTGACCTGGGTCGAGGCGAATCTGCTGAGTGTCGAGCTCGATCGGCAGTTCGACGTGGTCGCGATGCCCGGCAACGTGATGATCTTCGTGCAGCCCGGCACCGAGCCGGCAGTGATCGCCAACATGGCCCGCCACCTCGCACCCGGCGGGGCATTGATCGCCGGTTTCGAGTTCGGGCGCGGCTACGACCTCGACCGCTACGACGGCGACTGTCGCGCGGCCGGGCTGACGAGCGAGGCACGGTTCGCCACCTGGGATGCCGAGCCCTGGCGCCCCGGCGGCGACTACGCCGTCAGTGTCCACCGCCGCTGAGACGGGCCGGGGCGGGTGACTCGACTGCGAGTCGAGCGAAGTCAGCGGGCAACATGCATGGATGCCACCAGAGGTGGAGTCCCGGATACTGACCCTGCGCGCTGACGGCGTCGATCTCGTCGCCGACGCCTACGGTGACGAGCACGGCCTGCCGGTCGTGCTGCTGCACGGCGGCGGGCAAACCCGGCACGCCTGGGGCAGTGCCGCCATGGCGTTCGCCGCTGCCGGTCGGTACGCGCTCGCCGTCGATCTGCGCGGGCACGGTCACTCCGACTGGTCGCCCGACGGCGTGTACGGCCTCAGCCGATTCGCCGGTGATGTGCATGCCATCGTCGACCACCTCGGGCGACCGCCGGCTCTGGTCGGCGCCTCGCTGGGCGGGCTGTCGTCGATCATCGCCGTCGGCGAGACGGTGACCCCGGTGGCGTCCTCGCTGGTGCTCGTCGACGTCGCCCCGCGCGTCGAGGAGGAGGGCCGCAACAAGATCGCCGACTTCATGCGTTCCGGGTTCGACGGGTTCGACACGCTCGACGAAGCTGCCGACCTGATCGCAGCGTTCGTGCCGCACCGACCTCGCCCGAGCGACCTGTCGGGCCTCAGAAAGAACCTCCGCCAGCGAGGAGACGGCCGTTGGTACTGGCATTGGGACCCTCGCTTCATCACGAACCGTGAGGGTGTCGACGGCCAGGAGGGGCTCGTCAACCACGAGCGGCTGTGCGCTGCTGCGAGCCGGATCACGATCCCGACGATGCTCGTTCGGGGACGGATGAGCGACATCGTCAGCGATGAGAGCGTGCGCGAACTTCAGGAACTGGTTCCGCACGCCGAGGTGGTCGACGTGGCCGGCGCTGGTCACATGGTCGCCGGCGACAAGAACGATGCCTTCAACTCTGCCGTGATCGACTTCGTGCAGCGCCATGGCTGAGGGTGCCTCGGTCAGGCAGTCGGGAACGTGGCGACGGTGGTGTACACCGCCCCGGTCGGGAGCAGCTCGCTGGTGACGACGGCGACCTCGGCGATCTCGAACTGCGCCTGCAGCGTGGTTGCTTCGATCGACGATCTGGCGCCCGGCTCGAGGCGAGCGATCGTGAGGTGTCCACGGAATCGGTGCCGGTCGACGTGGCCGATGCCGGCAGTCGCGGCGCAAACGGCCTCGGCGAGGGCGTCGACCCCCTCGGCAGGAATCACCAACTGGCGACCACCGAGGCGACCGACGGCAGGGCCGAGCCGTGCCACGGCGCGTGGAAGCACGGCCCTGTTCAATCTGGATGCGATGTCGTCGAGGTCGGTGTCGCCGATGAAGCGCAGGGTGATGTGCCAATTCTCGGCGGGAACCCACCGCACGCCGGTCTCGATCGGGCGCCGCAGTTCGGCGAGACGCTCGATGACATCGGCGCTCGGCCAGGCAGCGATGAACAAACGCACCATCGCTTCATTCTGGCCGACCTTCCGTCGGTGACAGCGCGCGACGTACGGTGGAGTCATGCGGATTGGGATCAATGGCTCCGACAAGTTGGTGAGGCCCGACCTCGAGCAGATCATCGCCGACGTCCAGACGACCGAGAGCGAGGGGTTCAGCAGTTATTGGCTGGCACAAACAGCGTTGATCGATGCAACGGCTGTGCTCGGGCTGGCCGGCACGCGCACATCGACGATCGAGCTCGGCACTGCGGTCGTGCCCACGTGGGAGCGCCACCCGCACGCCCTCGCTGCCCAGGCGCTGACCGCGCAAGCGGCATGTGGTGGCCGGTTCACGCTCGGGATCGGACTCTCGCACCGCCCCGTCGTGGAGGGCATGCTGCGGATGGAGTGGGAGCGGCCCCTGCGCCACATGCTCGATTACCTCGACGTGTTGCAGCCGCTGTTGACCGAGGGCAAGGTCAGCCATCAAGGCGACGTGTGGAGCTTCATGGGCAGCGGCGGTCGGCCGACCCACGACCCGCCCAAGGTGATGTTGGCGGCGCTCGGTGAGCAGATGCTGCGGCTGGCCGGTCGCCGTACCGATGGCACGATCCTGTGGTGCGTCGGCCCGACCACGATCGAGCGTCAGATCCTGCCGGTCATGTCGGAGGCCGCCGACAAGGCGGGGCGGCCGTCTCCGGGTGTCGTTTGCAGCCTGCCGGTGTGGGTCACCGACGACGTGGTGCCGGCCAAGAACTTCGTGGCGACGGCCTTCAAGGACTACGCCGTGCTGCCCTCGTACCGGGCGATGCTCGACATCGAAGGCGTGCAAGGGATCGAGTCGATCGCCCTGATCGGCAGCGAACAACAGGTCGCCGACGGGCTGGCCCGGATCGACGCGTCAGGCGCCACCGAATTCACGGCTGTCGTGATGGGCGCCAATGCCGACGAGCTGGCGAACGCCCGGGCTGTGTTGGCGGCCTATTCGGGCTGACGACGTTCAACCCTCAGCCGGCGAGTGCCGGCCTCGGGCAGCCGCCGCGCAACTCAGAGATCAGTCGAGCCACCTGCAACGTGGTGCGGTCGTGTAGGTAGGGGCCCACGATCTGCACACCGATCGGCAGGCCGTCGTCGCCCATGCCCGCAGGCACCACCGTTGCCGGAAGCAGGCCGGCGCCCGCCGGGCCCGTCCAACCGAAGAGATCGAGATACGGGCGGTCGACGCCATCGATCTCCACGGTGCGATCCCATTGCGGCTGGGAATGATCGTGGGGGATCGCGGCGCGCGGCTGGACCGGCATCAACATCACGTCGTACCGCTCGAAGAACTCGCGCCACCGCTCGCGGATCTGGAGCCGGCGCTCGTTGTGCGCCAACCACTCGCGATGGCGCATGGCCGCACCGCGTACGGAAGCCACCGATCGGCGACGGATCCTCGTCGACGGCGAGCTGCTCGATCGCGCCGTAGGAGTACTCGCCCGACAGGGCCGCCATCAGCAGACGCTTGAAGACCGTGTCGACCTTCTCCAATGTGAAACTTGGCCGGGCCGTGATGTCGACGGTGCCGCCTTGCGACCCGATCGCCCCCACGACATCGCCCAGCACGCGGCGCGTCGATGCATCGACGGGGCAGTCGTCGTCGTCGAGCCATGCCGCGATCCGTAGCTCGGAGAGTTCGAGTGCGCGGCGGCGCTGGTAGGTCGAGCCGCCAGGCCGGGTGGTTCCAGCGATCTGGGCCGGCGAGCACATCGAGTTCGAGTTCGAGATCGTCGACACAGCGAGCCATCGGGCCGCACACGGCGAGATCGGCCTGGCTGAGCGTGCCGGGCATGCCGGGGATCTGGCCGTGTGCGGGCACGATGCCGTAGCTCGGCTTGTGACCCATCACACCCGAGTAGTGGGCCGGTACCCGGATCGACCCGCCGATGTCGGAGCCCAGCTCGATGGGCGTGAAACCCATCGCCAGCGCCGCCGACGAGCCACCCGACGAGCCGCCGGGCGTGCGGGTGATGTCGTGCGGGTTGTTGGTGGTGCCGTAGACGTCGTTGAAGCTCTGGATGTCGCCGGCGAAGATCGGCAGGTTGGTCTTGGCGAAGGGGATCGCGCCTGCTTGACGCAGCCGAGCGACCGGCCATGCGTCGTGGGTGGGCACGTGCTCGGCCAGGTCGGGCGAGCCGCTGGTGGTGATGCAGCCCTCGGTCTGGAACGAGTCCTTGATGCTGATCGGCACGCCGTGCAACGGCCCCAGGTGGTCACCGCCGGCGACCGACGCGTCGGCGGCTCGGGCGGCGTTCCTGGCACGCTCGAGGTCCCAGTGCACGACCGAGTTGATCGGGCCATCGAGTGCCTCGATCCGGGCGACGAAGTGCTCGAGCGCCTCGGACGCCGAGATCTCTCGGCCGCGGATCGCTGCTGCGAGGTCGGTCGCCGACCACCAATGCAGATCCGTCATGTCCTTCTCCAGTTCGCTTACCAGGAAGGTTGCCCACCCGGAGCACCGATCGTCAAAACGTGACGTCACACCGTGACGTCGGGCGTCGAGCGGGATCAGGCTGCGGAACGTTCGATGTCTGCCCAGAAAGCGGGGCCGTCACGGCGAATGACGGCACCTTCGCCGAACGCCCTCGTGATGCGTGTGATCGCCTCGAGGTGGTCGCCGATCAGGTCGTCGAACTCGTCGGGGTCGAGCCCGGCCTTCCATCCGCCGCGTTCGAGCGAGTCGATCACCGACTGACGCAGCAGCGACGGTGTGATGGCGGCTCGGTCGACCACCATGGCGGTTGTCGTGGGGCGTGCGCTGACGAGCCCGGGAAACCCACGCCCACATCCACACGTGTCGGGAAGGCAGCACTCGATCGTGATCGGCGTGACCAGTTCGCCCTCGACGGCGTGGCAGTAGTCGCCATCGCGGCCTTGCATGTGCCTCGTTGCCACCAACACCAACATCTCGTTCTCCATCTCGTCGTCGCCGTTCGGGCGGACTTGCGGCCGGTCATGCCGGCGATCTGTGCCCATCATGACGAGGGGGTGCGCGCTGATGTCTGCCGATCGGTTCCGGCCGACGTACCGTCGGTGGCATGACGTCGCCTGTTCTGCCCCGAGACTGCGAGTTCGTGAGGGTCACGGCCGACTTCGACGAACACACCGTGCCTGCCGGGCTGCTCTCAGCGCATCGAGTTGCCGACGGCGTGTGGGGCAGGGTCGTGGTGAGGTCGGGTTCGATCGTCGTCGTGTTCGAGGACGACCCCGATCGGCCCCACTTGGTGGCGGCCGGCGACACCCAGGTGCTCCCGCCCGGTGCACGCCACCATGTCGAGGTCGTCGGACCGGTGTGCTTCGCGGTCGAGTTCCATCGGCCGCCGACGGGCGATGCGGTGGCCGATACCGTGGGTGCATGAACCTGCTCAGCTGGATCGCCGTCGGATTGTTGGCCGGTCTGCTGGCCCGATGGATCGTCAAGGACGATCGCTCGGGCTGTATCTACACGATGGTGGTCGGGGTGCTCGGGGCGATCATCGGCGGATGGCTGATGGCCACGATCGATGCAGACGGTGTCGACGAGTTCTCGCTGCGCAGTATCGGTGTCGCCGCGATCGGTGCGGTGTTGCTGCTCTTGGTGCTGCAGGCGCTCGCCGGGCGCGGGCCACGAACGTCGGGCAAGCGCTGACCGCCTGCGCTGCCGGCCGGCCTACGGTCGACCGGCGTGTGGGTGCTCGACGCGCATCGTGTAGATCGCACCCCCGCCCTTTCCGGCCACCTCGTCGGGGTGTGAACCGGGCGCGCACAAGCACGTGCAAGGTGCGGCCGTCGGCGCCGCCGAGCACACACGCAAACGTCGGCTGCGGTGTCGCGACACGGGCCGTCACGTTGCCGCCCTCCTCGACCCGCACCACTTGTGAGCCGAGTGCATCGGAGAACCAGATCCCACCGGCTGCGTCGAGCGTGCAGCCGTCGGGGGCCGTACCGTCGATCTCGGCCCATTGGCGTCGGTCGGTGAGCGTGCCGTCGTCGTTGATCGTGAATGCGACGTAGTCGCCACCGAAGGTCTGCCCGACGATCAGGGTGCTGCCGTCGGGCGTGATCACCGAACCGTTCGGGAAGGCGAGCCCGGTGGCGGCGACCTCGGTGCTGCCGTCGGGGCGCACCAACGCCAGGTCGGCGGGTTGGAACTCGGCACTCGATTCGAGGTCGAATCCGAAGTTGCCGACGTAGATGTTGCCGTGAGCGTCGACGACCATGTCGTTGCAGTGCCAGGCGGCGATGTCGGACAGGTCGGCGTGTTCGACGAGCGTGCCGTCGCCGTTGTCGCGGATGATCCGGCGGGTCGTCATGAACACGACCACGAGCGTGCCATCGGGTAGCCATCCCATGCCGGACGGTCGATCGTCGAGCCCGCTGAAGACCGCCGTGCGTTGGCCGTCGGCGGTGACGCGGTAGATCGAGCGTTGGTAGAAGTCCGAGTACCAGAGCGTGCCGTCGTGCCAGCGCGGACCCTCCCCGAAGTCGACACCGTCGACGAGTAGCTGCCAGTCAGTGCCGGTTTCGTTGCTCACCCACGCCGAACCTACGGGACCGGCGAGTCCAGCTCGGGAGTTGTGCCAGGAGCGTGACTCTTCGGACGGCACGGCCCAAGGGTGACGTTGCCGAATCTCGGAGCGCAGCCGGACGAGAGATGTATGCTGATTTGCATGCAGAGTACGAGCGTTCGAATCGACACTGCGACACACGACGAGTTGAAGCGCCTGGCAGCCGAGTTCGACACGACGGTCGGCAACACCGTTGCGCTCGCCGTGCGGGCCCTACGCCAAGAACGCATCGGGCATCAACTCCACACCGATCAGCGAGACGACGAGACCGCCTGGCTCGATGCAGACCTCGGGTGACATCGTCAGTCTGGACCTCGGACGCCCCGAAGGTCGCGAGGCCGGCTACCTCCACCCCGCTGTCGTCATCACCGCTCAACGCGTTCTCGACGCCGGACCGACCGTCATCCAGGTGGTCCCGCTGACGTCCACACTCCGGGGCTTTCATTCCGAGATCGTGATCGAGCCGGATCGGGCGAACGGACTCGAACGGTCCTCCGCTGTGCAGTGCCAACATCTCCGCGCCGTGTCGCCGGCGCGGGTGGCGGACACACTCGGCAATGTCGGACCGCTCGCGTTGTCGCAGATCCGAGAGACGATCGCCGTGATCATCGACCTGCCCTGACCTCCTGGACAACTCGTACGATGCGGCGATGGCGTTCGACACTGCGATCACGGCCGACGGCGACACGATCTCGGGCCCGGCCCGTGAACCGAAGCAGATGCTCGCCGATCAGGCCTACGACGGCCACGCCAGCGTGCACGACGGCGACGTCGCCGAGGACCTCGGGTTGGCCGGCGCGCCGATCGAGGGGCCGACCCACTTCAGTCAGTTCGACCCGCTCGCCCATTCGCTGTGGGGGCAACGCTGGTTCGAGACCGGCTGTATCAGCGCCCACTTCCAGACGATGGTCGTCGAGGGTGAGTCCGTGACGGCGTCGCTGACGCGCGGTGACGATCCCGGGATCGCTCGGATCGACGCCGTCAAAACCGACGGGACGCCGGTCCTGACCGGCACGGTCAGCGTCGATCCGACCGCCACGACCGAGCTCGGCGAACGCCTGGCGAAGATGCAGGCCCGTGACCCCGGCGACCTGTTCATCATCGACCAGGTGCAGGTCGGTCAGCGCAGCAGCGGCTCGGGGCCGGTGTCGATCGACATGGACACCGACAACGGCATGTTGTACCCGTTCTCGTTGCGTAGCAAGCTCGCCGCGATCACCGAGCCGTCGCCGTGGTACGACACCGACGACACCCCGTGGGGTCGCCCGATCGTGCCGTTCGAGATGTTCAGCGTGCTCTCGCACAAGGTCGGCAGCGCGCTCGCCGTCAGAGGTCCGGCGGTCGGGTTGTTCATCGACCTCGAGGTGCGCGTCGTCGACGGGCCGTTGTTCGTCGGCGAGCAGTACGTGCTCGAACGTGAGGTGCTGGCCGTCGGCCAGAGCCGGCGGGTCGAGTCGCACTGGGTCGAGACCAAGGTCTCGGCGGCGGCGACCGGCGCCCACGTGGCGACGGTGCTGCTGCACTCGGGTGTGTTCAAGGCGTCGTACGCCGATTACCCCGCCGACCGCCTCTGACAAGTCGACCCACAACTCCTACGGTTGTGGGATGAGCGATGTGGGGACAGCTGTCAATGTCGAGGGGCACATCGACTGGGTTCGGATCGTCGATGACCTGAACCGGTTGCTGCGGCTGCGCACCACCCCGATCGGGATGAAGCGGTTCGCCACCGTTGCCGAGATGGAAGCGGTGCCGAAGATCCGCCGACCGCGAGCGATCCACACGACCGATCAGATCGTCGGCCAGGCGAGCCGCAACGGTTGGACCGTCGGGATCACCAAGGACGACCTGGTCGGCGACCAATGCGCGGCGGTGGTCGGGCTGCACCCGCGTGACGAGGAGTGGCTGACCGGCGTTCGCTACTCGGGGGTGTGGTATTCCACTCCGGAGGACGCCGCTGCCCACCAGGCGGCGATGGATCTGCCTGCATTCGGGGAGCACGAGGCACTGGCGGTCTCGCCGCTGGCCGTCGGCCGTCTCGATCCACCCGACATCTGCCTGATCTACGCGACACCGGCCCAGATGATCCTGTTCATCAACGGGTTGCAGTGGACCGGCTACAAGAAGCTCGAGTGGGGCTGCGTCGGCGAGTCGTCGTGCGCCGACTCGTGGGGGCGAGCACTCGCCACGGGCGAACCGAGCCTGTCGATCCCGTGCTTCGCCGAGCGCCGATACGGCGGCGTGATGGAGGACGAGTTGCTGATGGCGATCCCGCCATCCTTCCTACCGAAAGTGATCGAAGGGCTCGAGGCGCTGTCGCGCAACGGACTGCGCTACCCGATCCCGCAGTACGGCATCAACGCCGACGCCCGAGCCGGGCTCGGTTTCAGTTACGGCGACTGACGGGTCTGAGGGCCTGCGACGATGTTGATCAAACAGGTGGTGCTCGACCAGATCGCCACGGGAGCGGTCGACACGCAGTTCCGCCGGCAGAAGCGGCCGACGGTGAAGACCGGCGGCACGCTGCGCACCGCGATCGGTGTGCTCGACATCGCTTCGGTCGAGGAGATCGAGCTCGACGAGATCACACCTGCTGATGCCCGACGGGCAGGGTTCGATTCCGTCGAGGCGGTCGTGGCATCACTCGTCGCCAAACCCGACGGCGCGTTCCTGCGGGTGCGACTCGGGTTGGGTGGGCCCGACCCGCGAATTGCGTTGCGCCAGCGAGGCGATCTCGGTGCGCAGGAGCTGGCCGAGATCGAGCAACGACTCGACCGGTTCGACCGTGGCAGCAGCCGGGGCGCGTGGACCCGGCAGTTCCTGTCGATGATCGCCGAACAACCCCACGTGCGGGCGCCGGATCTGGCGGCGTCGATCGGATGGGAGACGGCGCCGTTCAAGGACAACGTCCGCAAGCTGAAGACGCTCGGTCTCACGATCAGCCACAGCCCCGGCTACGAGTTGTCACCCAGGGGACATGCGCTGCTGGTCGCCCTCGACGGCGGGTTATCACGCCCCCGACTCGCCGTCGTAGTCTCGCAAGTATGTGGGCGATCCAGATCGATCAGCAGGGCGGGCCGGAAGTACTGGCGTGGACCGAGTTGCCCGACCCGACGGCCGGTCTCGGCGAGATCGTGGTCGACGTCGCCGCAGCCGGCCTGAACTACATCGACACGTACCATCGAACCGGGTTGTACCCCGTTGAGCTGCCGTTCGTGCCCGGCCTCGAAGGCGCCGGCACGGTGACCGCGGTCGGTCCCGGTGTGACGACGATTGGCGTCGGCGATCAGGTCGCATGGGCGACCAACCCTGGTTCGTACGCCGGCTCGTTGTCACTGCGCGCCGACAACGTCGTCAAGGTGCCCGACGACATCGACCTCGAGGTCGCTGCCGCGCTGCCGCTGCAAGGCATGACGGCTCACTTCCTGGCCACCAGCACGTACCCGCTCGGCCCCGGTGATCGTTGCCTGATCCACGCCGGGGCAGGGGGCGTCGGGCTGCTGCTGATCCAGATCGCCAAGCTGCGCGGTGCCGAGGTGTTCGCCACCGTCGGCACCCCGGAGAAGGCCGAACTGGCGGCCGCCGCCGGAGCCGATCACACGATCCTCTACCGCGACGTCGACTTCGCCGAGGCAATGGTCGACCTGGCCGGCGAGCGGCCGCTCGACGTCGTCTTCGACGGCGTCGGCAAGTCGGTGTTCGCCCAGAGCCTGACGTTGTTGCGGCAGCGCGGCATGATGGTGACCTTCGGCAACGCCTCGGGGCCGGTCGATCCGATCTCGCCGCTCGAACTGTCGGCCAACGGTTCGCTGTTCCTCACCCGTCCCACGTTGTTCCACTACCTGCGCACACATTCGGAGATGCAGAGCCGCGCCGACGACCTGTTCGGTTGGGTCGCCTCGGGCGATCTCGATGTACGGATCGGTGCCCGCTACGCGCTGCGCGACGCCGCCGAGGCGCACCGGGCGCTCGAAGGTCGAGCCACCAGCGGCAAGGTGCTACTGATCCCCTGACCACGTTGTGTCCGACACGACGTGGTCGCAGTTCGCCGATCGGCTCACGCTCCAGGCACGACGTGGTCGTTGTCAGCAGTCGTCGAACAGGAAGTACGGCAGGTCGCCGGCGGCCATGGCCAGCACGCTGACGTCGGCGGGGTCGGGCATCCCGGCGACGTAGTTGCCGTCGGCGTCGAACAGCACGAACGGGTCGCCGGCACTGAGCAAGGTCAGCTCGACGCCGGCCGTGTCTCCGTACCCGATGCTGAAGCAACCGCCGTCGTCGATGGTGATCGCATCGGGGAAGTCACTCCAGACAGATCCGGCCGAGATGCCGTCGGCCGTGAACAGCCGAGGCGCAGCGTCGCTGGTGAGGTCCCAGCCCGTGAACGTCAGTGTGTCGGTGGTGGCGCCCCCGAACTGGGCGCACACGTCGTTGGTGAAACACACGGTGCGGCCGATCGGCTGGGTGTATCCCTCTTCCTCGGTGGCGTCGAGGAACCCACCGCCGTCGATGATCGGGTAGGTCTGGGCGCGGTCGAGGTTCGGTGACCCGAGCGCGACGGTCAGCCCCGCAATCACGCCGGCGTCGCCGGCACCGAACGTGAACGGCAAGATGCCGTTGGCGGCAAGTATCAGATCGGCTGCCGTGAGCGGCGGTTCGGTCGTGGTGGTGGCGGCCGCAGTTGTGGTCGCCGCTGCCGTGGTGGTCGGGGCCTCGGTCGTGGTGCCGGCGGCGACGGTCGTCGTGGTCTCCGCCACGGTGGTCGTGGTCGTGGTCGAGGCCGGCTCGGACGTGGCCGGGGCGGTCGACTCCGGAACCGACGACCCGGTCACCGTGGCGTCGGTGCTGCGAACCGAATCGCCTCCACTGCAACCGGCGACGATCACGAATGCAGCCAGCGTGGCGATGGTTCGGGTGGTCACGTGACTGCGAGTCGACATACCCGGAACCGTACCGAGCCGTCGCCCACCCCGCATCGACCGCTCGGCCCGCATCGACCGGGCGGCGAGGCCTACAGACTGCGGATGTGGGGGCGGATCGAGACCAGCCAGATGCAGGCGGTGCAGATCACCCCGGAGATCACCGCTTGGGGTAACGGTGGGTGAATCGTGCGTGTCGGAGCGCCTGGGTCCCGGCCGATCCGCCTCGGCCGGGAGCAAGCCAGCGAGCTACTTACCGTCGTGGACCACGATCGAGCCGCCGCCCAACAACGTGGCGTCGTATCCGTCGTCTGCGACGTCTGACTTGTTGTCGTAGACGACCAACCCGCTCTCACCGTCCCAGATCTTGATCCGGAACGTATCTCCGTCGGGGTCGTCCACAGCGGTCACCATGAACCCGTAGTCGCCGACGCCGTTGATGGTGCCTTCGCCCTTGAACTTGGCGTGGTCACCGCCGGTGACCACGAGCCAGTCGTAGGAGGTCGACTGGAAGTGCAGACCCGCGGCCTGGAACTGGAAGTTGGTGTTGCCGTCGGGAGTGCTCTTGCCCTTCTTGTACTTGGCGACGAAACCGAAGTTGGCCTTCCCGGTGAGCTCGGGATCTGCCGTGTATGCCCCGGGAGGCGAGTCGATCCAGCCGCCACCGGTCACGAACCCACCGTTCGGGTCGTACACGACCACGAACTGGTGTGCTTCGAAGTCGTGCAAGCCGATGGCGTCAATCACGGTCAGCGTGACCGTGTAGATGCCGGGTTCGGTGTAGGTGTACCGCTCTTCAATTACGACCGGCGCGTTCTCCACGGTCGTGATCGTTCCGTCGCCCCAGTCGATGACGGCGGTGTGGCTGTCATCGGGTAACTCGACGTCGGTGAACGTCGCCTTCAGCAGCACCTCGGCATCGACCTCGACCGGCTCGACCGGTACCACCAGCGACGTGATGTCGGGCGGCCCCCACAGCCTTGCGGTGTAGGTGTCATACGGCTGATCTTCGGTCGGTGAGCCGAAGCTGAGGCCGGTCTCCGTCCCGGTGATGTCGTAGACACCACCGGGCTCGCCATCGGCGATCTCGGTCAGGGTGAGGCTCCAGTTGTCGTCGTTGGGGAGGTCGAACCCGAACGCCGTTGGTCCAGAGACGAACGTTCCCACCAACCCCGGGCCAAGGGGCGCGTCGGGGAGCGGGTTGAATCCGCTGACTGTGTTGGTCTCACTGTCGATACTTCCGACCGAGAACTCGCTGACGCTCATTTCCATCTCCCACAGCACGTCGCTCGCCAGCGCGATCATGCCGGGGACCAGGTCGACTTGGCCGGAGAGGTCGATGAAGCTGTTGTAGGTGTAGACGTCCTGTCCAGCCAGCACGAATCCGTCGAATTCGAAGCCCGCGAAGGCTCCGGCCGGAGATCCCGGGTGGTCCGGCGTCACGGACGACTCGTACACGAGTTCCTCGTCGTCGAAGACGCGAATCGTGACGTCGCCCAGACCTGAACCCTCGGCCGAGACGACGTCCTGGTTCGGCTCGACGAACAACCCCGGGGTTGCATTCGGTGGCTCGAACACGGTCTCGTCGCCGTCCCCGTCCGGCACGGCCAGGCGCAGGTACCACTGCATGGTCTTGTCGATGTCGACTCCATCGAACTCGGGCGGGCCGAACGCCGCGACCCACTCACCGCTCCCATCCGGATCGGTCTCGATGAACCGCTCACCGAAGCCGGTCTCGGTGCCGACCTGCACGTGGATGCCCGCGCCGGGGTCGACGCTCCCGAAGATGGTTTCGGTGTTGTCGTCAACCAGGCTCACGCCGATACCGGCGATCACCAGTTCACGCGTCGGATCCGGGTCAACGAGAGCGAGGTCGCGTACGGTCACCAGCTGGCCGGGCTCGATGAACAAGCCGTCGGCGATCAAGAACCACCCGATCGCCGGCCCGTCGACGGTGCCGTACAGCGGACCGATGACCGTGCCGGTGTCGTCCGCAACCGTCAGCTCGAGCTCGTGTCCAATCGGGAAGCCCTCGACGCGGATGATCTCGCGGAATGGGTCGGCGATGATCGCGCGGTGGTGGCAGTGGTTCGACGACCGTGAAATCGAGGTCCGGGTCGCCGATCCGAACACCGAACATCATGCCCTCCTCGATGCCTTCCTCAACTGTCACGGTCCAGTTGCCATCGCCGCTCCAGACCGTCTCGTCGCCGAACTCACCACCGACATTGACCCAGACGTTCGGCGCGGCCGTGCCACTGATCGTGTCGTTCTCGTAGTCGACCTCGCCGATCGTCAGCTCGAACACCTCGTGGCGCTTCATGACACCGGTGTCGTTCCCTGTAACTATGACTACGTCGCCTGGATCGAGATCGACGCCGTACTCTTCGGTGGGCACGCCGAACTCACCTCGTTCGTTGACCTCGACGTCGGGGATCACCACCGTCACCGGACCCTCGGGCGTGATGTCGATCAGCTGGACGTCGACCGTCGAGTCGTTGTCGAAATCCGACGACTGGACGGTGTGTGGAACGATCACCTGCACCTGCGGCAGCCGGGCGAGCGTCTCACCGTTGCCGTCGGCGTCGTAGACCTCGACTCGTGCATCGGTCAGCCCACTGGGGTAATAGCCGGCTTCACCGAGATCGAGATCCCACCCAGTGCCGTCGACGTGGACCCTGATGGGGTTGCCGAACTCGTCGACAATCGGCCCGTAGTCCTGGTTCGCAAGTTGTACGAAGATGTCGTCAGAGGGCGGATCGAGCACGTACCCGGCGACCATGTTCGTGTCGGGATCGAACGAATCGAACCGGATGTCGGCCAGTTCGAGCCACAGGGTGACCCCGAGTTGAACATCACGAACTTCCAGCACCATTCCGGGCTGGAGTCCCTGCTCCAGGTGAACGTCGCCCTCGAAGTGTCCCTCGCCGTTGGTTCCGTACGGCTCGTCGGGCTCGTTGAGCGGCTGGCCTCCATCGAAGTCGTACAGGGTGACGAGCACCTCGGCGTTGGGGGTGAACCACTCGCCGCTGATGCGATCCTCGGTGAGGAAGGCTTGGAGCCTGGGCTCGCCAGAGGGATCGGCCGGCGGCTGCTGGGCGATCAGCAGGTCGACGCTGTCGCCGAACGTTCCGTTGCGTTCGTACTCGGTCAGGAGTCTGGTGTCCCGGTTCAGCACGTAGAGCGCTGAGTCGGCTCCGAACTCGCCCTCGGCACCGCCCTCTCCGTCGGGGTCGACGAAGCCGGAGTCGATGACGTAGATGTCGCCCGAGGTTGCGTAGTCGGGAGCGAGTGCGACGTCCTCGGGGCTCCGCATGCCGGTGTCCTCGTACAGCGGCGTCACTACTGCAGGATCGACGCGCGGGTCGATCTCGAGCACCGCGGCCGGGAACGTCGACGTCATGATGATCGTGCCCTCGGGCGTGAAGACGAACCCGTTCGCTGAGTAGCCGCTCAGGTCGGCGACGCCCTGTTGATCGCTGCCGTCGGGCAGCATCTTCGCCAGACCGGCGTAGTACACGTATCCGTCGGGACCGATCGCGATGCCATCTGCGGACTGGGTGCTCAGTTGTGTGAGTACACCGGTGCCGAGGTCGTAACTGAACACGCCGCCTGGATCGTCCGACTCGGCGATGAACAGCGTGTCGGTTTCGGCGTCGTAGGCGATGCCGATCGGGAAGAACGGCGGCCCCTCATCGAGCAACGGATACACGTCGCCGGTCGCGAGATCGAGTTCCATGATCCGTCCGTCACCCGAGTTGGCGATCAGGAGATGACCGGAGTCGCGGTACTGGATGTCCCACGTCCCGCCGAACGGGAGCTGGTAGTCGCCGATCAGCGTGTCGGACTCGGTGTCCCACGCATACAACGTCCCGCCCGTCGCGGAGATCAGCAGGTCGCCCTCGTCGAAGAAGGTGAACGGGCCGTTGTTGCCGCTGCCGTCGGGCGGCTGCTGAGCGACGAGCAGGTCGACGGTGTCGCCGAACGGCTCGCCTCGGTGGAGCACGTCGACTTCGGGGATCTCGAGATACCCGATGGTGCCGACGCGGCCGTCGTCGATGAAGTAGAGCGCCGGGTCGATACCGAACTCGCCGGGCACTGGGCCCGAACCATCGGTATCGACGTAGCCGGAGTCGATGACGTACATGTCGCTCTCGGGGAACCCCGCGTCGGGGCTCGGCGGAAGGACTGCAACGTCCTCGACGCTGTCGCGCGCCGGGCATCGGGATGTCCATGATCAGATCGCCGTAGCCACCGAAGATCATCACCCGGTCGCCGGCGGCGACGGTGAGGTCTTGGTAGTTGTTGATGGCCATGCCGTTGAACGGCCGGCCCTCGGGGTTGTCGGCGAAGACGTCGACGGTGGCCTCCGGATCGGGGGCGTCGGGGTCGAACCAGTAGATCGGGGTGCCCGCGTTGGCGAAGTACACCCAGCCGTACTCCAATAGCGGCTCGTCGTCGGGTTCGTCGCTCGGCGCCTTCCAGTCGGCGACGAGCGCGTCGGCCGACGCGGGAGCGTCTCGCCGAGGTTGTCCGGGTCAGGCACTTCGTCGATGAGCAGCGTCAATGTTGCGTTGTCGCTGTCCCACCAGTCGTCGTTGATCCACTCGTAGATCCACACACCGGAGTCCTCGTCGGAGATGAACATCCGCTGCCGGTCACGCTGGATCGACACGGCGATCGCCTGGAGGTCGGGTTGTTGCGCGAGCGGCCAGATGTCGCCGGACGCGAGGTCGAGTGCCATCACACCCTGGTCTTGGGCAGCGATGAGCAATGTGTTCGAGTCCATGTACTGGATGTCGAAGTTGCCGCCGAACGGCAGTCCGTACTCGGAGATGTTGTCGGCATCGTGGTACACCAGCAGCCGTCCGTCGGTCGACGAGATGAGCACGTCACCCTCGTTGAAGAAGTTGAACGGCTCCGGTCCACCGCCGGGGTCACCACAGCCTTCGGCGCGGACGATCTCGCCGCGTTCGAAGTCCGAAACATAGATCCAGCCGTCGGGACCGATGCTCACACCGCGTGGGTACGCGATGCCCTGTAGGCACTCCTCGACGTCGCCGCTCCCGTCGTTCGGGACGCGGATCACGCCGCCGGTGTTGGGTGAGGGCGCATAGAACGCCTGCTCGTCGGCGCGGTAGGTGAGGCCGCCGTCGTTGCCGTGGCCGGTGTCGATGACATCGACGACGTCGCCGGTGTCGAGACCGGGGACCGTCGCGCCGACCCACACCCTGCTGATCGTCCCGTTCATGCCGCCGACCCAGACGAAGTCGGGGTCGGGGTCGACGACGACGCCTTGCGGTGTGTCGAAGCCGCCGGCGATCGGCTCGATCGTGCCGCCACTCGGCAGCCGGAGCAGCTCGCCGGAGCCGGCGGTAGCGATGTACAGATTGTCGTCCGGGTCGAACGCAATTGCATTCGGGTTGGACAGACCGGTCACGACTTCGGTCAGGGTTCCGGACTCGTCGAGGGCGACGATGCGGCCCTCGTCGTCCGACACGTGGAGGATGCCGTTCGAGTCGAACGCCACACCCGAGGCCCCGAAGATCTCGGGGCCGAACTGGGTGCGCTCGCCGGTGTTCCGGTCGATCCTCCAGACCATGTTGCCGTTCTCGTCGGCGACGAACAGGTTGCCGGCATCGTCCCAGGCATGGTGGTACGGCCCTGCGATGCCATCGGCGTACAGCTCATACGGTGAGCCGCCTGGGTCGCCTCCTCCTCCGCAGCCTTCGGAGCGGAGGACTTGGCCGGCGGCGTAGTCGGCGACGTAGATCCAGCCGTCGAGGCCGATGGCTACGCCGATCGGATACTGCATGCCACCGAGGCAGTCCTCGACCGTGAAGGGTTCCTCCACGACGCGCAGCACGATGCCGTCGTCCCCGAGCGACGGCATGTAGAACGCCTGCTCGTCGGAGCGGAAGGCGAGGCCGCCATCATTGTTGTTGCCGGTGGCGAGCACCGACCCGGTGGGGATCCCGGAGTCGGGATCGAGCTCGGTGATGTTTCCGAATTGGTCGGCGACCCACAGGTTGCCGGAGTCGTCGACGACGAGCCCCTGCGGCAGGGCGAAACCGGTGGCGAACATTCGCGTGAACGTGACGCCGTCGGCATCGAGCTTGCTGATGGTGCCGTCGTCGGCGTTGGCGATGAACAGGTTGCCTGCGGCGTCGAACGCAATAGCGTTCGGGTTCTCAAGGGGCGCTGCGTCGTCGGGCATGGCTGCGGGGTCGAGCACGAGATGTTCCGTGCCGTCTGTGTCGTAGCTGACGACGCGGTGGTCGTCATCGGAGACGTGCAGCACACCGTCGGGGCTGAACGCGATACCGGACGGGCCGGTGAGCCCGGTCACGAACTCGCTGATCGTCCCATCGGGCGCGATCTTCCAGATCGTGCCGCCCAACTCGTCGGTCACGAACAAACCGCCGTAGCCGAACGCGAGCTGGTGCGGGCCTTCGAGGCCGTCGGCGATGACCTGAAGGCCGCCGCCACCGCCAGGGTCGCCGCACTCGTAGCACCAGCCGACGTGGTTGGAGTCGCCATCGTCGTCGTAGATCTCGGCGGCGCCTCCGGTGCCGGGCTGCATGGGCAGGCCGATCGAACCGTTCTGGCCAGGAGGGTCGAACCAGCGCTGGATGCGGTTGTTGTCGCGGTCGGTGACGTAGACGAAGCCGTCGTGGCTGACGGCCACCCCGTTGGGGTTGTTCATCTGTTCGAGGTCGCTGCCGTAGCCCTGCCCGATCGTGTGGAGGTAGTTGCCGTCCTGGTCGAACACCTCGACCCGGTCGTTGTCGGTGTCGGCCACGAAGATCCGGTCCCAGTCGTCGGCCCACAGCCGTTCGGGACGGTTGAGCTGGTCGTTGCCGATGCCGGTGCCGCCCCATTCGAACTGGTGGTTGCCGTCTTGGTCGTAGACCTTGACGAGGTCTCCGCCGGTCTCGGCGATGTAGACCCAGCCGTTGTTGCCGACGGCGATGCCGTGCGGGTCGTCGAGTTCGCCGCCGCCACCCCAGTGACGGATGTAGTTGCCGTCGGTGTCGAACACGATCACGTAGCCGCCGGTGGCCCAGGTCGTGAAGAGCTGGCCGTTGCCGTCGCTGGCGATCTGCTTCGGGTCGCCGGCGCCGGGCACCTCGACGGGTGCGGGCCACGGTCGCCGACGCTGGTTCAGCGAGCCGGTCGCCTCGTCGAACTCGAACTTGACGATGCGGTGATTCCCGGAGTCGCCGACGTAGATGAAGTCGTTCTCGTCGATACCCAGCCCCTGGGGGCTGAGCAACTCGTCCGGCCCTGAGCCGGCAGCGAACGTCCAGCTCGTGCTGGTCGTCGGGTCGTCGGGGACGATCCGGAAGATCTCCGGTACGGCGACGTCGATCGCCCAGAGGGCGTCGTCGTTGTCGTAGGCCGGGCTGTGGATCGTGTCGTAGCCGCTGTACTGGGTGTAGCGAATCGCGCCGGGGTCGGACAGGTCGACCGACCAGATAGCCGGCGTTGCCCGCCGCGGCGGGGGCCGAGTCGGCGGTGCGGTTCGCTTGGTCGTCCTGGTTGCCGCCGTTGACGGATACCCAGGTGTCCGGGGGCGCGTGGCCGTCGATGATGCCGTTGTCGGCGTCGACGTTGTCGATCGTGAGGTCGACGACCTCGAGAACCTTGCTGGATCTCGGGGTTGCCGTCGTCGTCGGTGTCGACCGTCACGGTCACGATGTGACCGGGCATGATGTCGAACTGGCCGTCGAGGTTCACGTTGAAGCCGCGGTCCACGGGTTCTCGCCCCATTGCGCGACGGTGGCCTGGGTTGTGTGCAGCGTGTTGTTCGTCGGCGTCGGTGACGACGATGTCGACGGTTGCGCCGTCGGGCCATCCCTCGCCATTGCCCCACACCTGGTGCGGGGCCTGGACGCTGAACCACGGAGGCTCGGGGACGTTCCACCAAAGGATCGTGAAGTCGCCGTCATCGTCGTGATGCAGGACATTGCCAGAACTCCCCTGACCGAGGACGCACGTCTCCTGCGTGTGATCTAGCGCCCCCGGCACCGAGAAGTCGGCGGTGTAGGTGCCGTCCGTCACCGGCACGATGTCGCGCGAGCAGTCGTCGGCTCGCACGTGCAGGAAGTCGCCGGCCTGCAGCGTCGTCGTACCGCTGACCGTGTCGAACTCGGTGTCGATCGTGTCGATCGTGAGCGGCCGCACCTCGTGCTCGCGGGTGGTCTGGCGGTCGCTGGCGATCACCGTGTAGCCCACGCCGAACTCGCCGACAACGTCGATGCCCCAGGAGTCATCGGGACCGATGTAGCGACTTCCCGCCGTGGCCTCGAGCGTGGTGACGTAGTCGTCGCTCGGGTTGTAGATCGTCGACGACGACCGTGTCGCCCTCGTACCATCCGCCCTGGCCGACGACCCCTCCGTCGGGCCCAACGGAGATGCGCGGCGTGCTCCAGAACAGCCCACGTCTGCGTCGCCCTCGTCGTCGGTTTGGCTCGCCATTCGCCCTGCGCTGTGATCGCCGAAGGGCGTGCCATGAGGCCTGAAGTCGGCAGTCCACGTGCCCGTTCCGTCGTCCGGAACGATGAGCGGCGATCCGTGCCCCCACACCTCGACGTCGCGGCCGGCGCTGGACGTGCCGTCGATGGTGCTCGCCACAGGATCCACGCCGAGCAGCGACAGGTTGGTGACCGTCAGGTCCTTGGTGGTCGTGCCATCGGTGACGCTGATCTCCGAGTTCAGGTTCACCGGCAGCCAGTCGCATCCCGAGACGCAGTCCTCGTAGTTGTAGATGCCCTGGCTGACGCCGTCGATCGTGATGGTCATCGGGTCGCCCGACCAGTCCCCCTGGAACTGGACGGTGCCCGACCGCACGATGGCGGCGATCCACGGATCCTCGCCGGTGTCGACGATGGGGTAGAAGCCAGCGGTGTTGACGTCGAGGTCGCCGTCCTGGTAGCTCGCCTGGACGTGGCTGACCGGTTGGCTGTTGTCGAAGTTGACTGTCCAGTGCCGTCAGGCAGGCAATCGGGGTAGAGGTTCTCGCCCCATCCGTCGTGTTCGACCTGGACGATCCACTCCTGTTCGTCGGGTGTGCACGTGCCGGAAGCGGTGCCGGTCTCGTTGTCGACCAGGTCGACGGTGACCTGGTCGATGACCAGGGTCTTCGACATTGGCACACCGCCGATGTCGGTGGTGGCGGTGAAGGTCCAGCCCGGGCCGACCGCGTCGGCCGGGATGTTCCAGTGAGTCGAACAGGTCGAGCTCGAAGCCGGTGGAGTCGTAGTTCTCGCTGACGGGGAAGTCAGTGGGCACCCGGTCGTACACGTTGCTCGGATCGTCGACGGTGATCGTCACGGTGCCCATGGGGAACTGACCACGGACACCGAGCGGGGCCCCGCCGAACGAGTTCAGGTTGTGGCTGAAGGTGCCCATCGTCTCGTCGTAGTTGCGCGAGTACGTGAACGACGGCCAGGCGTAGTTCAGCTGAAGGTCGTGGCCGCTCCCCGGCCATGGAGTTCCACATCGCGGTGATGTTGCGCTCGGCGACGTCGGAGGGCCACGTCCACGGCGAAGACGTGACCTCGAACCGGGTGCCGTCCCAGCGGTCGAAGCCACTGGTGTTGACGTCGATGACCAGTGGCAGGGGGCCCGCCTGTCCGGTGATCTCGCCGGTCGTGGTATTGACCGAGTCGAGCGTGAGCAACGGTAGTTCGACGCTGGCGAGCACTGTGTTGTCATCGTCGTCGGCGACCACACTGACCGTCCAGCCGGCGCCATCCCCGAACGCGTCCATCAGTCCGTCGATGCTGTTGAGGTCGAAGTTCTCCGAGCCATTGCCCAGCTCGTTGATCCATGGGCTCACAACGTCGGTGCTCGAAGTGCTGCGCGCCGTTGTCGACCGCCAGGTACACGTCCGGATCCAAATGATCCAACCAGTCGACGTTTGCCGACCACTGTTGGCCCGAGGTGTGGACCCGGATGTGCGGGGTCGAGAACTTGGCCCCTGTCGATCCGAGCTCGGCGTTGCCGGTGAGCACGTCGATCGGGAACTCGAGCGGGTCGCCGGACTCGCCGGTACCCGCCGCTGTCTTGAAGTCGACCTCCCACTCGAACACACCATCGAGGTTCACGTCGGTCGGGGTCGCGAGACGACTGATGCCCTCGCTCTCGGCGGTGTTGGCAGTGACGTTGACGGGGTCGGCGCTGGCCGCGGTGCCGGTGACGGTGCCGTGCCAGTCGGTCGGTGTGGGAGATACGGATGTCCCTCACGATCACCTCGCGGGTGATGTCGGAGTCGTAGCCCGTTGCCACGATTCGATAGTTGGGACCGAACGTCGTGTCGAAAGCGACCCAGAAGTGGTGGCCGTGCTCCAGCGGGCTGGGGAACCCATCCGCCGTCGCAATCGGCACGGAGCCGCTCGGTGCAAACAGCTCGACCTTGACGCCGCTCGTTTCGTCCCACGCCCAGTTCCAGCCTTCGACATCGACCCCGAGTCCGGACGACATCAGCTGTGCGCGGAGGCCCGGATCAGGCGGCTCGGGTTCGCGCAGCAGATGGTTGTTCATCGTGGTGGCGTCACCATCGATGTCGTACTGCCACGCAGCAAGGTCGCTGTACGGGGTGATGTCGTAGTCGGACGTGTTCGGGAAGTCAACCAGCCACGCTCCGCCCACAGGATCGGCGCATTGCCGTGGGGGACCTGGGAGGCTCCACAAGTCCACACAGACCGAATCCGGAGAATCAGAGCTGCCGGACACGATTTCTTCGTCATGGTCGATGGCTTCGAGCAACAGGCTGTAGACATCGTGCACCTTGGTGGTGGTGCCGTCGGTCACGGTGACGCGGTCACCGCGCTCGACGAAGAACGGATCAGTCCCGTCATGGCCTTGTAGGAATGGGTACTCGGGTCCGGAGTCGGCAAGCTCCGTGTAGGCCTGTTCGAAGGCCGGGGGTTCGAGCGACTCGTTCCATCGCTCGACGGTGAGCGTCAGGCTGATTCCGACGGGCCAGTCGTGTGTCGCCACCCGCCCGTAGAACTCCCCTGGGAGAGCGTTGTCGTAGTGGACCGCGATCGTGGGAACCGGAGGGTCGGCAAGGACCCTGGTGGGCGCTGGTGCCGAGAGAACAAATCCGGCGATCAGGCCGACCGTGACGAGGACGGTCAGGAAGCGTGGTCGAGTACGAGCCGAGGACATGGTGTCCGCCTTCCAGTGGCTTGTTGTTTTCCACGCTTCGCCCGATTGGTGCCCTTCGCCTAGGGACCTTGGTCATAACTTTGTTACAAATAGTGAAATATTTGTCAGATTGGTCACACACAGTGGCAGCACGTCCGCTCATGGTCGAGATGCCGTGTCGGTCTGCTCGCCTTGTGATGGTCCTCAGTACCTGTCGTCCTTGAAGGAGATCGCTACGGTTGGGCCCGGAGGCGGCGATGACTGATTATCGATACGGCGCAGTGCTTCGGCCCGAATGGTCGTCGGAGATGGTGCGCGAGACACACCCGACCGACGACTCGCCGGTGTACAAGGTGCACAAAACCGTGGCCGAGTCACTGGCGGGCGATCTGTACTCACCCGAGCCGCTGATGCTGTTGCACGGCGTCGGCAACAGCGGTGCGATCTACGGCCCGATTCTGTCGTCGCTCGCCCCGTTCGGGCCGGTGTTGGCGCCCACGATGGCGCCTGAACTCTTGTCGACCGACGTCGACGTCCCTGAAGAATCGGTCAGTCGACTCGTCGAGTGGCTGACCGAGCTGACCCCCCCACCGTGGCGACTCGTGGGTCACTCGATGGGCGGCATCCTGACCGGTCTGATCCTGCGCACCCACGCCGAGCTGATATCCAGCGCGGTGATCTTGAACTCACCGTTGCCGGGTACGGTGCGGCGGTTGCGTTCGGGCGACACACTCGACCGCAACGGCCGGGCGTTGCTGGCGATGAAGGGATTGGCTCGAATCACGGCGCTCGGTCGGCCGCGGCTGCCGCGCTTCCTGACGAGGTACCGAGCTGGCGATCGTGCGGACCGCGCTGCGTGGGTTCGTGCACGACCCGTCGGCGCTGGACGCCCGCGTCATCAGCCGGGCGATCCTTCGATCGAGGACCGCCGACGGGGTCGACTTCCTGCGAATGGCGCGTGGGCTGCCGGACTGGGAGGCCGATCCGTTCACCGCCTGCCCTGTTCAGGTCATCCTCGGCGACGACGACCCGCTCGTGCCGATCCCCGACCACGATGCCGTGATCGACTCATATCCGGCGGCGGTCGTGCACGTCGTGTCCGAGTGCGGTCATTTCGCGCACCTCGAGCAGCCCGGCGCGACACTCGACCTGATGACCGAGTTCTTCACCACCGAGGCTTGACGCGTCCGCACCGGCGCGATCGGTGGCCGAACTCGGCGTCCCAGGCTCGCAGGAACTTGTGGAAGCGCTGGTGGGCGTACGGGATGAAGCGGATCTTCTGGATCGGTTCGAGCGCCAGCGGCAAGCGCCGCCATCGCGTACATGTAGTCCGACAGCATGAGCGCCCGGCGGGTCTCGGCGACCAGCGCCGTCAGCTCGGCGTGCCGGGCGGCGTCCGTCGGCGAACTCGGCGTTGTCGAGATAGAACCCGATGAAGCGAGCCAGATCGTCGTCGGTGAACGTCGGGCTCGGCGATGTCGAAGTGGGGCGGCTCGGCGAATCCGTGTTCGCATCACCGTCTCGGCGAACAGGTTGGCGAAGTCGAAGGCGATGTGGTTGCGGCACGAGAACTCGAAGTCGAGCAGCTTGATCGTGCCGTCGTCGAGCAGCATCACGTTGCCGTGGTAGGTGTCGTTGTGACAGAACACCGGTGGCCGGTCGGGCAGGCACCGCAGCACCTTGGCGATCGTGTCGTCGCTGTAGATCTCGGTCAGGTCGTCGCACAGCGCCTGCTCGTCGGGCGGGAAACTCCGATCGGTGCTCGCCCAGCACCGATCTGCGCCATCGTTCCCCATTGCTCGTGCAGCAGCTCGAAGAACGTGCGCTCCGGGCAGGTCGTCGGGCGCCAGCTGATGGAACCGGAACAGCTCGTCGGCGATCCCGCGCTGGATCTCCGGCATCGAACACGTCGTCGGCGGTCAGCGTGCGTCCCACGATAGAACTCCTCGATCCGGCAGGTGTCGTCGTAGTGGTGACACTCGGCGGCGATGTCGGTGCTCGCCGAGCAGCAGGAACGTCGGCCGCTCGGTCGCGAAGTCGAGGATTGCGTTCTCCTTGCCGTCCAGATGGCGGTACAGCACGGCCGGCGGGTCAGCTGCGACGCCCGGCCTGGCCCGGATCCCCATCGTGAACGACGAGAACCCCTTCGGGTCGTCGAACTCGAAATCCTCGACGCTCAGTTCATGCCACCCCGGCAACGCTGCCCGACACCGCTCGAACACCTCGACGTGGATCTGCTCCGGCATCGAAGCAGCCTGCCAGGTCGGTTGCGAGTTGTGCCAGGGGCAACAGCGGATCGGCCGGTCGGCTCAGCGCTCCAGGCACGACTCCCAACTCGTTGCCGTGCCGCTGTGGCTCAGCCGAAGTCGTCGTTGGTGACGTCGACCCAGACCAGGCGGTGGTCCGAGCTCGGGAACGGGAACGTCCCCACGAGCGCGAACAGCGGGTCGTCGGATTCGGGCCAGAACACCTCGGCGTCGGTGATCCGCAGGTTCTTGCGCGGCAGCACGTAGTCGGCGCGCAGGTTGCCCGGAGCGAAGTCGCTGAAGTCGGCGGTGTCGAATGCCGGGTCGCTGAGGTGGAGCATATTCGCGCCGCCCTGCAAGCGCCGACTGCTCGACCGCTCCGAGGCTTGACGGGGTGACCTTGGTGTTGACGAGCGGATGGTCGAGCAGCAGTTGGGCCGACCCGGGGATGCTGTCGCCGTCGAGCGGGATCCGAGTTCTGGTCGCCGGCGATCACGAACATCGAGCCGGGCTTGAGCCCGCCGTAGTTGCCGTCGTCGTCGTAGATGTAGCTCCCGACGTTGCGGCCGGGCCCGACATAGTCGGCCCAGAAGCGGATCTCATCGTGGTTGCGGGTGCCGTTGCGGTCCTCGGGACCATCGAACACCGGTGGCGTGGGGTGGCTGACCAGGAAGTGCACCGTGGCGTCCTCGATCTGGATCGGGACGTCCCAGTGGCTCTTCGACGACAGGCGGAACGAATCGAGCTCGTCGCCGGGCGTGTACCAGTCGCCTGGTTCGGGCGTATCGAGGTCGTCGGGCAACAACGCCCCTGGCATGTCCTTCCACTTGAACAGCTGGAAGGTGCGGATCGCGTCGTGATCGATCGGGTACATCGACAGCACGGCCATGCCGAACTGACCCTCGAAGAAGCCGAACCCGTACGAGTCGTTGGGCACGAAGTCGCCGGCGGCGCCGCTGTTGTCGTAGTCGAAGCCCGAGAACACGCCGGTATTCGAAGGTGCGATGAATGTGTACGGGTAGGAGATCGGGTCGGCGTCGCCGTGCGCTACCTCGAGGTAGTTCGCCCGGAAGCTGTCGAGTGCAGCTGGGTCGTAGTCGAACTCGTTGATCAGCAGCACGTCCGGTCGAGCGCGTTGGATGATCTCGGCGATGGTGTCCGGCTGTGCGCTCCCGGGTGTTGCCAGCTCGGCGGCGAGGTCGCCGCTATTGAACCGGTTGAGCGAGGCGTTGAACGTCGCGAACCGAACCGTGGGGGCGGCCTCGCCTGCGTCGGGACCGTCGGGACCGTCGGCGGTTGCAGTCGCTGCGATGGCGGCCGGAGCGAGCAGAGCCATGGTGATGGCTGCGATACGAAGGCGAGCTTGATGGCGCATTAGAATCTCCTGACTGGCGGTTCGACTCGAACCACCAGTACATCATGCGCAAGACAATGTTGAGGGCCGGGCGCGAATTGGTGAACGCTTGGCCCAGATTCTGTGAAATGTCGCCACCCTGGACGTTGTGCCCAACTCCCCGCACACTCCGGTCACCAACTGGGAACTGGCGGGCCTTGCGGCATGCTGGTGGGCGCGACATGATCGGGGCAGACCCCTGGAAACGAGATGGTGATGGCAACCCAAGAGCGTGAGCTGAGGTTCGAGCATCGGATGAGCGACTCCGAGGCCCTGATGTGGAACATCGAGAAGGACCCCTGGCTGAATCCGAGCGGCGCCGCGATCACGATCCTCGATCGGCCGGTCGACCGCGACCACTTCATGCAGACGATGCAGGCTGCCACCGCCGCGATGCCGCGCCTGTTCGAACGTGTCGTGCCGGGTATCGGCCGGCTCGCCACACCGGTCTGGGTTCCGGACGCCGAGTTCGACCTCGACTACCACGTGCGTTTCGTTCGTCTGCCCAAGCCGGGCTCCGAACGCCAGCTGTTCGACATGGCGGCCAAGCTGTATCAGGAGCCGTTCGACCGAACCCGGCCGCTGTGGCGCTACGTGATGATCGAGGGGCTGCGTAGCGGCAAGTCGGCGATCTACTCGATCCTGCACCATGCCGTTGCCGACGGCATCGGCCAGATGCGGATGGCCGAGCTGTACCAGCAACTCTCCCGCGACGATCCGCCGCCGGCTGCCGTCGATCTCGACGCCGTGATCGCCGAGGCGGTCGGATCCCACGCCCCGCGTCAGATCGGCGGCGATCTCGCCGAGAACCTGTTCGAGTCGACGGTCGGCACGATGGCGCACATCGCCCGCCGTCAGATGGGTATGGCGCGCCGTTTCGCCGACGAGATCAAAACATGGCCCGGTGATCCCAACCGTGTCGCCAGCAGCCTCGAGGGCGTCGTGCACGCCGCCAAGTCGACGGTCGGAGCTGCGCTCGGTACCGGCGACGAGCTGCCTGGTGGATCGCCGTTGTGGGCGAATCGGTCGCGACATCGCCATTTCGAGGCCGTTCGTGTCTCCCTCGACGATCTCAAGGCCGCATCGAAGCGCGTCGACGCCACCATCAACGACCTGTTCCTGGCCGGCATGGTCGAGGGTGCGGTGCGCTACCACGGCGACCGTGACGTCGAGGTCGAGGCCTTCAACACCAGCTTCGTGTTGAGCACCCGCACCGACGATGCGATCGGCGGCAACTCGTTCACACCGGTGCCCGTGCAGGTGCCCGGTGCGCCGATGCCGTTGGCCGATCGCGTCGCCGATATCAGCGAACGACTCACCGCCAAGCGCGAGGGGATGACGGGCGGTGGCGGTCTCGGTGCACTCTCGGGTGTCGTCAATCTGCTGCCGACGTCTGTCGTCACCCGAGCCGCCCGTGCTCGGGCCTCGCGGATGGACTTCGCCACCTCGAACCTGCGCGGCGCGTGGTTCCCGCTGTACGTCTCCGGTGCCGAAGTACTCGACGTGTTGTCGATGGGCCCCGTCGCCGGAACCGCCTGCAACGCGACAGGGATGTCCTACAACGGCACCTTCAGCATCGGCTTGTTCATCGATCCGGTGGCGATCGATTCGCCCGGTGATTTCCGCGACGCGATCGCCGAGTCGTTCGTCGACATCGTCGATCTCTGACGCCGACCAACCTCGAACGGTCTCCTTGTCCTTGCCGGCCGGCTGCCGCTGGAACACCGACGACTTTGAGGCGTTTCGGAACCACCGGTGGACGTGAAGCGCCTCTGCGTCGGTTCAGCACCACCGCCGGATCCCGGATCCCGGGCCGTAGGTCAGCCCTCGGGTGGATTCCAGCCGCTGACCGACTTGACCTCGAGGAACTCCTCGAGACCCCACGTGCCGCCTTCGCGGCCGTTGCCCGACTGGCCGTAGCCGCCGAACGGTGCGCCGGCGCCCCGCATCTGACCGTTCATCTCGACCATGCCCGAGCGCAGTCGGCGAGCGACCCGCTGCGCCCGCTCGGGGTCGGTGGTCTGCACGTAGTTGGTGAGTCCGTAGGCCGTGTCGTTGGCGATCGCCACCGCCTCCTCCTCCGTGTCGAACGGCAGGATCGACAGCACCGGACCGAAGATCTCCTCCTTGGCGATCGTCATGTCGGGGGTGACGTCGGCGAAGATCGTGGGACGCACGAAGTACCCGGTGTCGTGGCCCTCCGGTCGTCCGGTGCCGCCCGCCAGCAGGCGCGCCCCCTCGTTCTCGCCGGTGGCGATCAGGCCCTGGATCTTGTTCCACTGCACCTCGCTGACGACGGGGCCGATGTGGCGACCCTCGTTGGCGGCGATGTCGACCGTGGTCTGCTCGGCGATCTTGGCGGCGGCCTCGAGGGCGTTCTCGTAGATCGAGCTCTGTACCAGCATGCGGGTCGGGGCGTTGCACGACTGGCCGCTGTTCATGAAGCACTGCCGCACACCGCGCGCCACGGCCTTCTCGTCGGCGTCGTCGAAGATGATGTTGGCGCCCTTGCCGCCCAGTTCGAGTGCGACCCGCTTGACGGAGTCGGCGGCGTTCTTGGTGATCGCCATGCCGGCGCGGGTCGAGCCGGTGAACGACACCATGTCGACGTCGGCGTGACCCGACAGCTGGGTGCCGACGCCGGCGCCGTCGCCGTTGACCATGTTGAACACGCCCGCCGGGAAGCCGGCCTCGTGGATCATGTCGGCGAACAGCGCCGACGAGAGCGGCGCGACCTCGGACGGCTTGAGCACCATCGTGCAGCCGACACCGAGCGCCGGGACGACCTTGAGCGTGACCTGGTTCATCGGCCAGTTCCAGGGCGTGATCAGGGCGCACACGCCGACCGGCTCGTACAGGATCCGGTCGCCCGGGGCGTGATCGCCGAGCGGACGGTCGAACTCGAACGCCTTGAGGGTCTCGATGAACGACGTGATGTGCATCATGCCCGAACCGGCCTGCGCCGTTTGTGACAGTGAGATCGGGGCGCCCATCTCGAGCGAGATCGCCTGTGCCATCTCGGCGTAGCGGGCCTGGTAGATCTCGAGCAGCTTCTCGAGCAGGGCGATCCGCTCGGCGACCGGCGTCTCGGCCCACGTCGGGGAACGCCGCCTTGGCAGCGGCGACGGCGGCATCGGTATCGGCCTCGCCGCCCAGTGAGATGACCGCACACGCCTGCTCGGTCGACGGGTCGATGACGTGGAAGTCGTTCGGCGCGGCCGGATCGACCCAGGCGCCGTCGATGTAGAACTTGCGACGGTCGAGCAGTTGGTCAGTGGTCATGTTGGGCCTCCAGCAGTGATGTCAGAACTGACGTGAGCATGCCACGCAAGCTCTGGTCCGCTGCAAGTCGGGCGGGGAGTGATGCCCATTCCCGGAGGGCGCCGCGATCCGTAGGTTCCTGTTCGTGCCGACAGCCCGGGAGTACCGATCGATTGCGACCCGACTCGAGATCGCTCGCGATCAGGTGCTGGCCCTGCTGCGGCCGATCGCAGCCTCGATACACCCCTCACCGTTCGACGGGGCCGGAGGGCGGCTCGAGCGAACCGTCGACACGACGCTCGCCGTCAGCTCGGCGAACGTCACCGAGATCGTCGCCGAGCTGCAACGTCAGATCGAGGAGGCCCGACGACGCGCGGCTGTGTGCGAGCGGTATGCGGCCGCGGTGCGCAGCTACCGACGCTCGCACGATCCCAAGCCGCCGTTTCCCCGGCGACCGGCAAACTGGGCCGATCATGGGTGGTGAGGCGCTCGCACTCGATCCGGAACGGGCGCGAGCGCTCGCCGCAGCGTGCGCCGAGGTCAGTGCGGCGGCTGGTGGTCTGGGGGCCGACGTCGAATCGCTCCTCAGCGCAGCCCAACAGCACACCCGTGCGGCCGGGTTGCTGTCCGAGGTGCACCGTGAGCTGGCCTTGGTGAACCGGGTCATCCTCGGCACGGTCGACGACGTCGAGGCCGCCGACCGCTGGGTGTGGTCGCGCCTGCTCGACACCGGGCAGCGGCTGCTCACGCGGCACAGCGAGCGTGCCTTGTGGGTCAGCTTGACCGACTCCGACGGGGCGACTGCGCTCGACCTCGGCGTGTTCGACCTGGCCAGTTCGTTCGTGACGATCGGTGTCGCCGACTGGCGCGGTGCCATGATTCCGCCCGGTTGTGAGGGGTTCGGAACCGGCCGGTACTACAGCGGTGGCGGCGCGATACGTGGCCCGGACGACCGGCTGTATCCGATCGTGGTGCCGCACCTGGAGGTCGACCGTGAGCACCACTACACCGCCGACGCCGATCCGGGTGGGTCGACGCCGAGCGTCGGATCACTCGGTGGTGGCGACCCCGGTTGGGATCTGATCGGGTACCGGACCGGCGTCGAGCGGATCGAATCGGCGCCGACCCAGTGGTCGAAGATCGTGACCGGTATCGCCGTGGCGACCGGGCTCGACATCGGGGCCAGTGTCGATGCCGGACAGCTCACGGGGATCCACCTGCGAGCCGGGTCGCGGGCACAGTTCTCGGCCACCGCTCCGGGCCTGACGCCGGTCGATATGTCCGTGACGACCGATGGATCAGCGGTGGCGAGTCCTGAATCCCCGGTGGCTGCCGGGTTGCTCTCGCTGGCGATCGGAGCCGCCACCGGGTACATCGCCGCCCGCGATCTCGACGATCGCCGGCACCGGGCGTACGAGGTGATGTTCGAACAGCACGCCGACGGTCGGTTGCGAGCCCGTGTCCAGACGTTCACGTTGGAGATCGGTGCGCGTGGTGTCGGGTTGTACGGCTGGCATCTCTTCCTCGACGCCGACGGTGATCTGCATCAGAGCCCGATCTCCTATCCAGCCGTCGAGTCGATCCACCCGCCGGACGTGCTGTTCGCCGGGAACCCGTACGATCCCGACCACACGTGGCGACTGCCGAACGCCGACTTCGACGGCAATCCCGAGTGACCCGGATCATGTCGGCCAACGGTGTCCTCCGTTACCCCAGGTGCCAGCTTGGGCTCAAGGGGAGCGAGTCGACGTTCCGCCGCCAGGCTTCGGCGACCTACGGTTGACGGCATGCCGATCGAGCTCGATCACACGATCGTGTACGTCAAGGACCAGGAGGCTGCCTCGACGTTCCTGACCGATCTGTTCGACCTGCCACCGGCAACACGATTCGGGCCGTTCCACGTGGTGGAAGTCGACAACGGCGTGTCGCTCGACTACATCAGCACCGACGAGGACTTCGATTCACAACACTTCGCGTTCCTCGTCAGCGAGGACGAGTTCACGGCGATCCTCGGCCGCATCGTCGTTGTCGGCATCGACTATTGGGCCGATCCGTCGCGCTCGAAACTCGGCGAGATCAATCATCGCGATGGTGGTCGCGGGGTGTACTTCGCCGATCCCAACGATCATCTCTACGAGATCATCACGCGCCGCTACGGCAGCGGTAGTTGAACGGCCTGATCGGGCCGTCAGCATGGTCGATCGGTTCGATGGGTTCGATGGTTCGATGGGTTCGATCGGGTCGATCGGGTCGGATTGTGGTGCTGGAGTCCTTGCTCGACGTCGATCTCGATCTCGCTCTGTCGGGTGGCCGTGAGCTTGCCGAATCTTGACGCAACTTGACCGAACACACGTTCGACATCAGGGCTGTGAGCTGCTAGTCTGGTCTCCAGATCGAGTCGTCAGACTCCCATTCCGACATCTACCGAACTGCAAGATGGTCATCGAAGGGAGGCGACGTGCACGGCACCGGGGTACTCGAATCACTGCAAGCATTGCTCGCTGCCGACCCCGACGTGGTCGATCGTGAGCAGCTTGGTGTGTTGATCCGGCATGGCCGTGCGGTGCGTGGGTTCCTCGACACCGCCGACGTCCGGTTCAGCCGCCGGTCGCGACAACTCGCCGAGGCGGGCCAGTCCGAGTCGCCGACGGCGGTACTGATGGACGAAGGGCGCCGCTCAGGCAAGGAGGCCAAGGCAACCCAGGACCGTGACCGTGTGTGCGAGCAGTTCGAGGGGTTCGAGGATGCTCTCGCCGCCGGAGCCGTGTCCGGCGATCACCTCGATGTGCTGGCCCGGTTGACCCGCAACCTCGCCGACGACGTGGCGGCCGACGTGCGCGCCGAGGCGGCCGACCTGCTGACGTCGGCCAGCAACGACTACGTCTCACAGTTCGAACGGGCGACGAAAGAACGCATCGCCTGCATCACCTCACAGCATGCACCCGAGCAAGAGGCAGCCGAGCTCGACCGGCAGCGGGCCGAGTCGAAGATGAAGCGCTGGACCGACAAGGCATCCGGCATGAAAATGACCCTGCTGTCGCTCGACCCACTCCGCGACGCAGCCCTCCACACCGCCGTCGATGCCCAACTGGCGCGGCTCCGACAGGATCCGGCCAACGCCAAGGTGCCGTTCGCCCAACTACAGGTCGACGCGGTCGTCGCAGCCGTGTCCTCCGATGCCCCCGGTCGGCGGATTCCCGAGATCAACGTCCACGTCGACCACGAGTCGCTGTGCCACGGCCGCCACGACCACACGCTGTGCGAGCTATCCGACGGCACTCCGCTGCCGGTCGGCACGGCGCAGCGGCTGTGCTGCGAGGCGATCATCTCCGCCGTCGTGATCGATCCGGATGGCACGGTACGCGAGTTGTGCGCCGAGCAGCGCACCGCCAACCGGCACCAGCGCCGGGCACTGCGGGCGATGTATCGCACCTGTGCTCACCCCCACTGCGAGGTCGGATTCGACCACTGCCGCATCCATCACATCCAGTGGTGGTCACAGGGCGGCAAGACCGTGCTCAACAACTTGATCCCGCTCTGCGAAACACATCACCACCTCGTTCACGAAGGCGGATGGCAACTCGAGATGACGCCCGATCGAACCACCACGTGGATTCGCCCCGATGCAACGCTCTGGTGGCGTGGTCCCAGCAACAACCGCACCGACCCCACCCATCGAGCCAAAGGCCCTCCACCCC
>CAVRNX010000049.1:0-67580 GCA_963722635.1 uncultured Acidimicrobiaceae bacterium | reverse complement strand
ATTGTCGAACTGGCACGGCTTCGCCCGCCTCGGTGTTGCCGAGATCCCACTCAGAAGGGACGGTGTCGAGGTCGACCTGCACTGGGACATCGTCGCCACGGCTGCGGATCGGGCGACGATCCGGTTCGCCATCGACGAGATGCTCGATCGGGCGATTTCGGTCACAATCGACGAGGAGACCTTCGGGACTCTCGATGACGTGGACACGCTGATTCATCTCTGCGTCAACGCCGGGCTCGACGGCGCCCACAGACTCCGGCAGATTCTGGATATCCACCGAATGGTGAGCGGCGGTGTTCCGATCGGCGATCAACTCGTCGAACGGGCCCGACGCTCTGGATCAGCAGCACTTTGCGCGGCGGTGCTGCAGCGATGCGCGTCGATCATGGGCACCGATGTCGCTGAGGAAGGGTTGCGCGAACTCGAGCCATGGCGTGGGTGGCTGGCGACAAATCGACTCGGCGATCGGTCCACCAGAAGATTCGTCGCATCCGATTCGGTCGCTTCCGGCGTCGTGCTGTCGAGCGGGCGATCCTCACGCCGCGCGACGCTCGTCGCGCTTGGCGACCACTCGACCGAGTCGTTGCGAACACACCTGCTCGGTCGTCGACGTAGCGGCGCCGATAGTGAACTGGATTGGCAACGCCAACCTCCGACGGGCGACGTGTCATCGTCGCGCCGCACATACCTCGACTGGGTCGAACGCGGCGACGAACTGAGTGCCGAACGGTGGATGGATGCCCGCAGGCTCGAAACGCTGCTCCAGCCACACGAGCCACGAGCAACGCCACTCGTCGGCGCCGCGATGTCAGCGGGACTGCGAGGGCGTCGCGCCGTTGCATACGTGATCCGGCACCCTGATGGTCGACCGGCCGCTGCACTGGTTGCCTACCGTTGGACTGTCGGCGGCCGAACCGGGTATCCACTCGTCCTCGACGAGGCTGCGGCGGTACCGATCGCCAGCCTGATCGATCGCCTCGGCATCACCGATCTCAGCGGATTCGACCAGGATCTGGGGCCACTTCGCCCGCTCCTGACCCGCTGGGAGGCCGAGATATCGGGCAGCGCTGCGATGCTGCGACCGGGGTTCCGGTGGGGACCGCCGCCACCGAACACACGACGCGGCGAGCATCGCGACATCGAGGCGATCACGGACTTGATGTGGAGGTACTCGCCCCACGGCTTCGCCAATCGCCGGCTCCTTCGCCGACGTGCCCGACGAGCGATCGACGAACTCGTCGTAGTGACCGAAGCGGGTGATCCGCCACGAATCGTCGGCGTCGCAGCCCGCGACAGCGCAACCACCATGTTCCACTGCTGGGCACACATCGTGATCGACCCGGCCTACCGAGAGCAACGGCACTCGTGGGATCTCGTCGCTGCAGCTGCTGCCGCGGCCGAGCAGGCCGGGGCCGGCCTGCTCGGCTTTGCGGTGTCGAGCAACCCGATGCCGATCCCCGATGATGCGCTGCTGCCGAATGGCTGGTGCTACGTCGCGATGGCTGCGCCCGACCGTGTGCCCGGCGAACGGTTGCTTCGCGCAGCCGCCGGAGCCGTGCTGCAAATCGGAGCCATGAGGCGCCGCAACCCAACACCTGAGTTCAGAAAGCCAGGCGCGTCAGACGAGTTGGTGAGTGACCGTCGAACGCAGGATTGGTGGGCACGTCGCAGCGCCCAAGCGGTGGATTAGGAGTTCCTGCTGCCTCCGACGCTGCCTCCACCATTGCGACGGCTGCCGACTACGACGACCCCAGTTCTTGTGGCCCCATGTCATCAGGGCCTCGACGGTGATCGTCGACTCGATGACCGGCGCTTGATACGCAACCTTGGTTGACTCCGCCATTATGCCGCTCCGCTTCCATCGCACGACACCTACGGTAGGTTCCGCTAAGGTCAACTTTACGCCCCAGGTTGTTCAAAAGCAATCCATCACATGACATCGCCCTGACGGCTCGGGAGCAACAGCCGTAGGCGGCGGGCGGCTGCACGAGCGGTGATGCGTACGACCGGCCGGAGCGCTCGATCGGCGACCGTTCTTCGAACTCCGGCCTCGTCGACTTCGACAACCCGACCAACGAGCCCGTCGGCGTGTACGGGTCGATCGGTTCGACGTTCGTTGTCGCCGAAGAACACCAACCGACCCCTCCGGGAGCAGAGAAAGCGATGCGCGGTCACGTCGCCGGACACCGTGACGAATACCCACACTTCCCCGATCCGAGGCGAACGATCAGACGGCCGCACGAGGAGCCGGACACCGCCAGGAAGGCGCGGGAGCATCGAGTCGCCACGCGCAGCGATCCACAGTTCGCCTCGTGCGCGTTCTCGGAGCATTCGGGCGATCGTTGCCTGATCTCCAGTCATCGCCGTCGCCTCGTACACTCCCGGCCGTGGGGCCAGTCGCTGCGTTCGAATTCGCGGACACGAACATCGAGATCGGGGCTGCGACAACCGAGGCGAGGCAACACCTCCACTGGTTCTTCGGTACGGCGCTGCGAACCGACGCTGGTCGTGACCAGCAGAAGTTGCGCGTCGATATCGGCGCAGATCTGATCGCACGACCGCTGCGGGACTGCGACTCGATCGACGGTCCCGTCGAACGGTGGGACGAACCGGACCACACGATCGTCTGGCACGAATCCGGTAGGGGCGCGGAGGTGACGCAGCATCACATCACGATCGGCGCACCAGACGCCGCCGACCCCGATCCGTGGCGTTCCGCCCGCCAACTGCTGGCCGAAGGGCTCGCCGCGTGGTTCGGTTGGCGCGGCGACGTGATGATGCATGCCGCTCACATCGGCAACGGCGACGATGGCCTGATCGTGCTCGGACCCACCGGTAGCGGGAAATCGACCCTGGTGGCGGCCGCCTTCGCCGGCAGCTGGGACGTGCACGGCGACGATCTTGCGATCGTGCGACGCCACGTCGGCGTCGCCTCTGCCCACGGCATCCCCAAACGCCCGAGTTTCGATCCGCTGATCTCCGACGCTGTCCCCATCCCGTTGGAGCCCGCTGTCGGTGACTGGCGGGGCCGGTTGACGCCATCCTCCGACCACATGGCCTCCGGGTGGACATCCATACGCGCTGTCGTGGAGGTCGACCACGATCAGGGCGATGGGCGGTCTGCCGACTTCAGCACGCAGACACCCTGAATGCCGTGGTCGCCTCCACGTTCGACGCACACAACCGGCGCCGGGTGGCGCTCCACCTCCCCCACCCTTGCCACCATCGCAGGCCTCCCGGCGTATCAGATCAGGCTCGCATCCTCGCCAGATCACCGCCTCGATCACGTTCGCGCTGCGCTCACTTGGATATGGACGGATGCTGCGCGGAACCCCGACGGGACATGATCCACGACTCGCCCGACCGCGCTGAGGACCGCCGTCGAATCAGGGTTCTCAATACGACGACAGGACACCGAGGGCCTTCGCCTTGGAGACGGCACGGCCAAACGTCCACAGACCGAGCGGGATCAGCACCGACTGCAAAGCCGACGAGCACCGCCAGCTCGTCGACCGTCGCCGCCAGGCCTCCGCCGGTAGCAAAGCCTCGCGAAGCCCGCGAACCCCGTAGTAGCCGGGCGTCGCTCGGCAGAGCACTTCGAGCCACGCCGGAAAGAGCTCGATCGGAAAGACAGCACCCGACATCAAGAGGGTGAGCTGGAACAACGGTCCGCTGATCGGGTCGCCTCGTTTGGCGAGCAACGTGAGTCCAGCCGACATGAATCCCAGCGCGCAGAAGCTCGCAACGGTCGCGATGACGATCGGGAGTGACGCCAAAACGCCAGTCACCGACAATCCAGCGCCGAAGAAACCGATCCCGATCCCGACGAGCAGGACTGCCTCCATGGTCGTGAGCAGCAGCGGCAAGGTCATTCCGCCCGCCAGGAGCACCCCGAGCCGAGAAGGTCCGCTGAGCAGCACCTCGAGAGTGCCCGCCGACTGCTCGGTCATCAGCTGGCCGGTGAACGTGGACACTCCGAATCCGGCGTACGAGGTCAAGGCGATGCCCGCAACGACGTAGTCGAAGTACGACCCCGAGTAGGCCGAGAGCGGCTCGGCGCCGTCGATCAGCCCGGCGACGTAGTACGCCAGAAACGCCGCAGACAACGCCCCAGTGAAGAACGAGAAGAGCTGGAACTGATAGCTGATCTGGATCAAGGCATCGCGTCGCGCTATGGCGGCCATCCGCGCAATGATCGTGCGGGCCATCACGACCACCCTGTTTGCGATGAGCCGCGATCGGGATCGAGCAGCGAGCGGATGCTGTGCCCGGAGGAGCTACGTTCGCCGAGCTCCTCCATCGGGGTCCAGATCAACTGCCGGCCCTCGATCAGGACGAGCACGGAATCGCACACGGTCTCGACTTCGTCGAGTCGATGGTTGGAGAGCAAGATGGCCGTGCCCTCGCGAGCGAGGGCACGTAGATCGTCGAGCAGATCGGCACTCGCCATCGGATCCAAGCTGCGAGTCGGCTCGTCGAAGATGAGCAGTTCGGGTTGGTGCAACAGCGCCCGGGCGAGACCGAGTCGTATCCGCATGCCCGACGAGTAGCCGAACACCCTCCGATCGCGCGAAGCCAGACCAAATCGCTCGAGCAGCTCGTCAGCCCGACGCTTCGACTCGTTTCGGGTCAGGCCCGCCATGACGCCGAAGAAGCGCAGGTTGTCCCGACCCGTCAGACGCCAGTACAGCGCACGATCATCGGCCAGGAGCACACCCAACCGGCGTCTGGCCAGCTCAGGGTGTGCGACGACATCGTGTCCGTCGACGAGCACCCGGCCGGATGTCGGCTCGAGCAATGTCGCACAGATACGCAACAACGTCGACTTGCCGGCTCCGTTCGGCCCGACCAGTCCGAGGATGTGCCCGCGAGGCAACTCGAAATCGATCGACGACAATGCCTCGACCGGCTCGTCCTGAGCCGTGCGAACAATCAGGCGCAGCAGTCCAGTTGCCGGTTCGTAGATCTTCGAGAGCCCCTCAACGGTCAGCATCGACGGACACGATCAGACCGCGCTGGATCATCTCGCTCAGGAATCGATCGAGATCGTCGGTGAGCGTGTTCGGGTCCACATCGAGAAACAGGCCGGCAAGGTGGTCGAGCATCGCCGGGCGTGTCGCAGGAAGCAACGACCAGATGATCGCCGCCACCGGATTCAGCGTGCTGATCTCGGTGGCATCTGCGTGCATGACGACCGCGCGTTCACCCGACGACTCGGCGACAACGTCGCGATGAGGTTCGTATCGAAGCTCGATATCTCGCTCGCCGTTGTCCATCGAACCTCACGATACATCGGCCATGCATTGGTCGGTAATGTATCGGTCGGCCGAATCAGCGTCGTCGGGGCCCGCCGTTGACGCACGCGAGCGACCAGCGCTGGTCGTTCGCCTCTGCGCCACGGACCGGCTCATCACCAGATCAAGGCATCACCGCACGAGCGATACCGCGCCGCAGTCGCTCGGCCAGGGTGTCGACGGCCGGATCGTGAACCGATCCGCCACGCGTCGCCATCACGAGCTGCCGGCGGACCAGTTCCGGGCCCACGATCACATCGTGCCGGCCGAGCGTGGGCTCGAACGGAAGCACGGTCCACCCGAGGCCGAGGACGACCATCTGCAGGAGCACATCGGGCTGGTGGCTCTCGGCGCCGATCCGGATCGCAGCACCGAGCTCCCGCAATCGTTCGACGATCAGTTGCCGGGTGTGCGATTCGCTCGGGAAGAGCAGCCAGGGCCCCCATGTTGCCGGTTCGCCGATGGTGACCTCACGGGAGCGATCACGACGAGAGGTTCGTCGATCAGCGGCTCCGTCTCGATGCCGACCACTGGAAGGGGTGGCTGCACGCACACGACCAAGTCGAGTTGGCCATTGCGCAGGCCGTCGAGCAGTGTGGCCGACGGCGCGACCGACAACATCAACTCGACGCCGGAGTGCTCGGCACGGAACGCCCGCACCACGTCGGGGAAGTGAACCACAGCGGCGACGTCGATCAGACCCAACCGAACCTTGCCGGTCCGCGCCGTCCGAAGTCGCGTCGACCACGACATCAAGTCGCTCGTCAACGAAACCACCTGACGGGCGTGGTCGAGCGCCGGCTGGGCCGAGGCCCGCAACAACCGTCGCCGACCGTCGGGTTCGAAGAGGTCGACCCCGATCCGGCGTTCGAGCTCCGCCAGCCCCTGCGACAAGGCGGAGGGGCTGACCCCGACGTCGGCGGCGGCAGCCGCCCAGGTCGGCGAGTCGGCGACGGCAACCAGATACTCCATCTGCCGGATCGAGATGTCGGGCAATGACGCACGGCTCACCCGATGCACAATAGATCAGACTTGCTTCACGTTCATGCACAATCATCAATTTCTCGCTTATCTTGGGCAACATGACAGCACGACAGATCGCTCCCGCCACCGGCAAGCTCGGCGTGTTGACGCCCGGCATGGGCGCCGTGGCCTCGACCTTCATCGCCGGCGTGATCGCCGCCCGCATGGGCATCTCCCCGCCGATCGGTTCGGTCTCGCAGATGGCCCACATCCGGCTCGGTACCAAAGAAGAAGACCGCAACCCACTGATCCGCGAGTTCGTGCCGCTCGCCTCGCTCGACGACATCGTGTTCGGCGGCTGGGACCCCATCTCGCCCAACGCGATGGAGGCCGCCAAGACCGCCGGCGTGCTGCAGGGCAACGACCTCGACGCTCTCTCGGGCGAGATGGAAGGCATCGTGCCGATGGAGGCCGTGTTCGACCAGCGCTGGGTATCGCGTCTCGACGGCGTCCGAGTCAAGGACATCCCCAACAAGTGGGACCAGGCGATGGCCCTGATCGCCGACATCGCCAACTTCAAGGAAGAGAACGACTGCGACCGGCTCGTGATGGTGTGGTGCGGCTCGACCGAGGCCTACCAAGAGCCGTCTGCCGTGCACGCCAGCGTCGCCACCTTCGAACAAGGTCTGAAGGACAACGACGACAACATCTCGCCGAGCCAGATCTACTGCTACGCCGCGCTCCAGTCCGAAGTGCCGTACGCCAACGGTGCACCCAACCTCACGACCGACCTCGACTGCATGATCGAGCTGTCGAAGACCCGTGGCGTGCCGATCGCCGGCAAGGACTTCAAGACCGGCCAGACGCTGATGAAGACGATGTTGGCGCCGGGCTTCAAGGCCCGCATGCTCGGCATGCGCGGCTGGTACTCGACCAACATCCTCGGCAACCGCGACGGCGAAGTGCTCGACGATCCGGAGAACTTCAAGACCAAAGAGGCGTCGAAGCTGGGCGTGCTCGGCGGCATCCTGCAGCCCGAGGTGTACCCCGACCTGTACGGCAACATCGACCACGTCGTGCGCATCAACTACTACCCGCCGCGCGGCGACAACAAGGAGGGTTGGGACAAGATCGACATCTTCGGCTGGCTCGGCTACGAGATGCAGATCAAGGTCGACTTCCTGTGCCGTGACTCGATCCTGGCGGCGCCGATCGTGCTCGACCTGGCGCTGTTCATGGACCTCGCCCACCGCGCCGGGGCGCGCGGCGTACAGGAGTGGCTGAGCTTCTACCTCAAGGCCCCGCAGGCCGCCGGCGAATCACCGGCCGAGCACGACCTCTTCATCCAGCAGACGAAGCTCAAGAACACCCTGCGCGAGTGGATGGGCGAACAACCCGTCACCCACTCCGAAGCCGGCTGAGCCACCGGCCGCGCGAGACGACAGTCGCGACAGCCCCGGGACCGATCTCGGGGCTGCAGCGCGTCACCGAGCAGGGCAGGCGTCGGTGACGACCGCACCGAGTCGAAGACATCACCGTAGCCGCCGCCACGAGCTCCGGAACGGCCTGTACTGGGGCTCACAGGCGCCAGGCCACGGCTGCTCGAAGGCCCTACAACTCGACGACGGCCGGGTCGCGAACGACGATCAAATCGGGCGACGCGGCACGGTGCCCTGGTATCCAGAACGACACCACCGCGGCGATGAGGAGCAGCCCGAGTTCGGTCAGCGTGCCGACACGAACGCTGCCGATGTGGGTTCGGTGGAGGACGGTGTCGACCTGATGAAGCGACACGATACGAATCGCCGCAAAAGCGGCGATGGTGATGACGGCCAGGCTCGTCGGGAGGTATCGGCGTCGACGCTCCGGCGTTCGCCAACAGGCAAGACCGACCACAACCAACCAACCCAGGCCGAGCACGACCACCACGGCTGCCTGAATCGGGCGGCGAGCGGCGTACCAACCGCTGGTCACCGCCTCGTCGCGGCCGAAGTCGGCGAGGAGATCCCCGATGTCGCCGGCTCGCCCGAAGGCCATCACGATCAGGAACCCGCCGGTGAGCGACCAGAACGGCGGCCACACCCCGTCGACCGACGCGGCCCGACTACGTTCCCGACGGCGGGCTGCCACGGTGAGCATCGCCACGATGACGTATCCGGCGATTCGTACCCAGTTCGAGTCCGTTGATCCGGTCACGGGGCCACGGTATCCGCTCCGACGCAGAGACTCAGATCGAGCTCAGTGGCTCGGAGCGATGATGATCGGCGCGATCACGACCGGGACATCGTCGCCCCCGCCCCGCCGTTTCTGGATCAATCAGCAACGTGTAGGAGCTCGGCAATACCCGCATCGGTGATCACCACATCGAGACGCACATCGTGCGGCTCGACCGGAACCGCTTCGACGAGCTGTGGTTCGAAACCCACACCGATCGTGACGCAGCCGGGTCGAACCCGCGGCAGGAACCGGTCGTACCAGCCGCCGCCCTGACCGAGCCGTTCACCGGACGCCGTGAACGCCAGCCCTGGCACGACCACGACGTCGACCACTCGCGGGTCGGGCGCCGGTTCGTCCTCCGGCAGCACGACCGTCTTGCCCTCTGCGCGGCACCAGTCGATGAACGGTGCCGTCACCGGTTCGCCTGCGATCGACTCGAACACCATGACCGTCCGTGCCTGACGCACCGCCTCGATCTCTCGCACGAACGACCACAACCGCTGCGACCGCTCGGCCTGGTCGGGAAGCGCCCGACGCATGGATCGCATCTCGCGCCGCAGTTCGCGTTTGGCGCTGGTCGGGTCTGCCACGTCCGGGCACTCTAATGTCAGGAGGGATGAGCGAGATCGCAGACCACGCATTCGACGCCCAGGAGTTCCGCACGGTGCTCGGGCACTTCCCCACCGGTGTCACGATCGTGTCGGGGATGGACGGTGACCAGCCGGTCGGTTTCACGATCGGATCGTTCACCTCGGTATCGCTCGATCCACCGTTGGTGGGGTTCCTCCCGATGAAGGACAGCGCAACCTGGGCGGCGATGGCCGAAAGCGGCTCGTTCTGTGTCAATGTGCTCAGCCGTGATCAGGCCGACCTGTGCTGGATGTTCGCCAAGAGCGGCAACGAGGCCGAGCGCTACACCGACATCAACTGGCACGCCGCACCGACCGGCTCGCCGATCATCGACCGCGCCGTCGCCTGGATCGATTGCACCGTGGAACAGGTGTACGAGATGGGCGACCACTACTTCGTGCTCGGTCGCGTGGTCGCCCTCGAGGCCGACGCCGACCACAACGGCCAGGGTCCGTTTCCGCTGCTGTTCTTCAAGGGCACGCTCGGCGGCTTCGCGGCGGAAGGCTGAGCACCGTCATGCAACCGGGCACCTCCGAATGGCTCGATCAGGTCACCGAACCGATCATCGAGCCCGACCTGCCGATCGTCGATCCCCACCACCATCTGTGGCCGCCGGGCGGCGCACTGCCGTACGACATCGACACTCTCGCCGCCGACACCGGGTCGGGCCACAACGTCGTCGCCACGGTCTTCATCGAGTGCCGAGCGAGCTATCGCCCCGACGGGCCCACGCCACATGAAGCCGGTCGGCGAGACCGAGTTCGTCACCGCCCAGGCTGCGGAACTCACACGACGGCATCCAGGTGCGGCGCCGATCGCCGGCATCGTCGCCCATGCCGACCTCGCCATCGGCGACCGACTCGGCGAGGTGCTGGATGCACATCAGGCGGCCGCCGGCAGCACTGTTCAAGGGCATCCGTGACGCCCTCTCGAGTCCGCTCGAACCGGAGGTGCTGACGATTCCCGGGCGTGCCGCCCCCGGTCGTTTCGCCGACGAAGCATTCCGCGAGGGCGTCCGAGAGCTCGGCCGGCGCGGCCTCACCTACGACACCTGGCACTATCACCATCAGAACGCCGAGATGCTCGAACTCGCCCGCGCTGTACCCGCCACGCATGATGGTGCTCGACCACTTCGGCACCCCGCTCGGCGTCGGCATGTACACCGGCCGGCGCGACGAGATCTTCGACGAGTGGGCCGACGGGGTGGCCCAGCTCGCTACAGCCGACAACATCGTCGCCAAGCTCGGCGGGCTGGCGATGCCCGACAACGGGTTCGGCTGGCACGAGAACCCCAAGCCGCCGACCTCCGACGAGTTCGTCGAGCGCCCAGGCCCGCTACTACCACCACACCATCGAGTGCTTCGGTCCCGAGCGGTGCATGTTCGAGAGCAACTTCCCCGTCGACCGGTTCTCGCTGTCGTACCCCGTGCTGTGGAACGGGTTCAAGAAGATCGCCGCCGAGTACAGCGCCGGCGAGAAGGCGGCGATGTTCTCGGAGACGGCACGCCGCGTCTACCGCCTGTAACGGTCACGGCCCGGGCGGCCGGTCCCGAATCGACGCACAGCCGCTGACTCCGCAGGTGCCCGGAGCTGAATCGGCGGCAGACTGAGGGCATGCAGACGGATCGTCGCCTCGAACTGGCCATTGGCATCGACGTCTTCGTGATCGTGCTGTTCGTGGCCATCGGGCGACGCAACCACGAGGAGGGCTCGGCGTTCGCCGAAGTGATGAAGACGGCACTGCCGTTCCTGATCGGCCTCGGCGTCGGATGGGCGGCGGTGAAGGCCTGGAAGCGGCCGGCCGCCGTGCTGACCGGTCTCATGATCTGGCCGCTCACCGTGCTGGTCGGCATGGTCGTGCGCCGTTCCGTGTTCGACCGCGGTACGGCGACCTCGTTCGTGGTGGTGACGACGCTGTTCCTCGGCGCTTGTCTGGTGGGCTGGCGCCTGGTGTTCCGCACGCTCGAGGTCCGTTCGAGGCGGACGGCTCAGGCGTCGGGCGGTTCCTTCACCGACAGGTAGACGCCGATCAGCACGCCGATCAGCACGACCCACACGATCGAGCGCACCACGAACCTGATCCAGCCGATCACCATCCCGAACAGCCAGATCACGACGAGCGCAACGATCACCCAACCGATCGCCGAAGCGAGTACCGAGCGCGGTGCGGTGGCCATACGACTCCACCCTACGGACGTGACGCACGTGCATCGCCCGATCGAGTCGGAGACGATTTCGAGGATCACACGATGTTGGTGATGGCACCCTTTTCGGCGCCCTGGGCGAGCTTGGCGTACTTCGCCAGCACACCGCTGGTGTAACGAGGGGCGTTGGGCTCCCAGCCCTCACGGCGAGCCGCCAGCTCGGCGTCGTCGACGAGTAGATCGAGTGCGAACGTCGGCACGTCGATCTTGATGATGTCGCCGTCGCGCACGAAGGCGATCGGGCCACCGTCGACGGCCTCGGGCGCGACGTGACCGATGCAGAACCCCCACGTGCCACCCGAGAAGCGGCCGTCGGTGATCAACGCCACGTCGGCGCCTCGACCGGCACCCTTCAGGGCACCGGTGATGGCAAGCATCTCGCGGATTCCGGGGCCACCCTTCGGGCCCTCGTAGCGGATCACGATCACGTCACCCGGGTTGATCTCGCCGCCCATCACCGCAGCCATCGCGCCGTCCTCGCCGTCGAACACGCGGGCTGGGCCCTCGAACGAACGCTGCTCTTTCGACAGGCCGGCAACCTTGACGACCGACCCGTTGGGGGCGAGCGTGCCGGTCAGGATGTTGAGGCCACCCTCGGCGTTGATCGGGGTCGAGATCGGGTACACGACGGTGCCGTCGGGGTCGGGCGGATCGATCTCGGCCAGGTTCTCGGCCATCGTCTTGCCCGTGACCGTCACCTCGTCGCCGTGCAGCAGGCCCGCTTCGAGCAGATGCTTGAGCACGACCGGCACACCACCGATCCGGTCGAGATCGGTCATGTGGAACTTGCCGCCCGGCTTCATGTCGGCGAAGTGCGGCACCCGGCCGGCGACCTTGTTGAAGTCGTCGAGATCCAGTTCGACACCGGCCTCGTTGGCGATCGCCAACAGGTGCAGCACGGCGTTGGTCGAGCCGCCGAGCGCGTTGGCGAGGGCGATCGCGTTCTCGAACGCGCCCTTGGTGAGGATGTCGTGCGGCCGCAGGCCCGACTTGAGCATGTTCACGACCGCCTCGCCGGCGCGGCGGGCGTCGTCTTCGCGACGGCGGTCGACCGCGGGTGGCGACGCCGAGCCCGGCAGCGACAGGCCGAGCGCCTCGCCGATCGAACTCATCGTGTTTGCGGTGAACATCCCCCCGCACGCACCTTCGCCGGGGCATGCGTTCTTCTCGATCGCGAACAGTTCGGCTTCGGTGATATTGCCGGCTGCACAGGCGCCGATCGCCTCGAACACCGACGTGATGTCGAGCGCCTTTCCGTTGAGATAGCCAGGGTGGGTCGATCCGTTGTACACGAACACACCGGGCAGGTCGAGACGGGCGATCGCCATCATCATGCCGGGCATCGACTTGTCGCAGCCGCCGGTGGCGACCAGGCCGTCGAGCCGCTCACCGTGCATCACGGCCTCGACCGAGTCGGCGATGATCTCGCGGCTCACCAACGAGGCGCGCATGCCCTCGTGGCCCATCGAGATGCCGTCGCTGACGGTGATCGTGCCGAACTCGAGCGGCACTCCCCCGGCCTCACGGACACCCTCCTTGGCGGCCGCCGTGAGGCGACGGATCGAGGCGTTGCACGGTGTGATCTCGTTCCACGACGAGGCGATCCCGACCTGCGGCTTGACCCAGTCGTCCTCGGTCAGCCCGACCGCCCGCAGCATCGCCCTGGCGGCTGCCTTCTGAATTCCGTCGGTGACGTCACGCGACCGGGGCTTGATGTCGACGGGGGTATCGCTCGAATCTGTCGTCATGGTGGTGAGGGTAGTGCCCTCCGTCGCCGGTCATCCTGGTGCAGCGATCACCAGGTCGGCTGCACCGATTAGCGTGACCGGCGATGCGTTGCGGCGAGGCGGATTCCTGATGGAGGGCTTGATCTCGATCGTCCTGCTGGGTGCGATCGCCGGTGGGATCGCCTACGCGGCCTACCGGTACCGCGAGCACCAGCGCGCCAAGCTGCGGGCGATCGCCGCCGCCAACGGGTTGCACGTCGACGTCAGCACCAAGAAGCCGCCGGCGATCGATTTCAACCTGTTCGACACCGGCAGCAGCAAGAAGGTCAACGCCCAGATGTGGCGGGCCGACGAGCAGGACAGCGTGTTCCAGTATCAGTACACCGTGAGTTCCGGGGAGAACTCATCGACGTACAAGTTCACGGCTGCGCTGATCGAGGTGCCGTTCCTGGCGCCACATCTCACGATCTCGACCGAGAACTGGTGGTCGAAGATGAAACGTGCTGTCGGCCTGCGCGACATCGAGGTCGAGTCACCACAGTTCAACGAGCACTATCAAGTGCGCTGCTCCGACGATCGGTTTGCGATCACCCTGCTCGACCCCACCATGATCGGTTGGATGCTGTCGCCCAGCAGCGGGCACGGCTCGATCACGTTCGAGTTCCTGGGTCCGTGGATGCTGTGTCACGGCTCACAACTGAAGGTCGAAGAGCTTCCCGGCATGCTCGCCTGGGCGCAGTCCGCCCGTGACCAACTGCCCGCCGTGCTGACCGAACTGTACGGTCGGTAGAGGAGTGGAGATGCAGAACGCGATCGCAATCGGTGTCGTGCTGATCCTCCTGATTCCCGGTAGCTGGTGGGTGTCGCACACCCGTTTGGTGGGAGCTCGCAATGACGTCGAAGGCGGTTGGGCCGACGTCGACGCCGAGCTGCAGCGGCGTCACGAACTGATCCCTCAACTCGTCGACGCCGTGCAGGCGGCTGCGACCCACGAACGAGAACTGCTGGTCGAGCTGGCGCACCGCAACGAGTTGGCGGTGGCGGCCCCGCACACCGCTCCCGCAGCGAACCGACTCGAACCTCCGTTGACGCAGGCGGTCGCCCAGGTGTTGGCGCTGCGCGAGCGCTACCCGCAGTTGAACAGCCAGCACAACTTCCTCGAGCTGCAACGCCAGCTGTCGCTCACCGAGGACCGCATCGCGGCCGCCAGGCGCTTCTACAACACCCGCGTCGAGCAGCTCAACCGCCGCGTCGAGGCGTTCCCCTCAGCAATCGTCGCCGAGCGTCACGGGTTCGCGAAAGCAGAGTTCTTCGACGACTGACCCTCGCTCGGTAACTCGGCCACGTACGGAGCGGCCACAACCGTTCGCCACAGCACCACGAGGCCGAGCAGAGCGATCACCGCTCCGCCCAGGAACCCCGCCCGCTTGGTGAAGATCTCACCCACGGCGCCGAGTGCGACGCCACCGACGATCGTGCCGAGCTCGAAGAACATCGTGAACGAACTGAGCGCGCTGGCGCGCTCGTTGTCCCCGACCCGGTTGACCACGTTGGCCATCAGGGACGGGTACAGGAACGCCATGCCGACACCCATCAGCCCAGCCCCGACCCACAGCGCCCACGGTTCGGCGAACGCCGCCATCACCGTCATCGCGGATGCCAACGAGACCAGCGCGATCGAGACCATGCGTTGCTCACCGAATCGCTCGGGCATCGTTGCGCCGAACAGCCGCAACGACAGGCTGATCGCGCTGTACACGATGAACAGACCCGCCGACCCGGCCAAACCGACCGATCGAGCGTGCTCGGGAATGAAGGCCGAGAACACCGACATCGCTGCGATACCCGACGCCAGCACCACAGCCGGGCCACAGCGCTGCGCGATGGAACAGCGGCGGCTTGGCATCGGCCGTCGGCGCCGACGAACGATCGACCCGGCTCGGGACGCCGAGCACCGTGACGGCCGCCAACGCGGCGAAACCTCCAGCGACGAGAAATGCCAAGCCGTACCGGTCGTCGCCGAGTACCCACTCGCCCAGTGACGGACCGATCCCGATCCCGCCGTAGACCGCGACCGAGAAATAGCTGGCAGCTTCGAGCGCGTCGGTTCGGCGGCGACAGATCGGCGATCAGCGTTGCCGCAGCGACGAACAGCGCCGCCTCGCCAAGCCCCATCACGGCCCGCAGTGCGAGCACGTGCCACAGCTCGGTCGCCAACCCCATCACGGCACCAGCGGCGGCGGCGATCAGCGCGCCCGCCATCATCATCGCCCGCCGACCGAATCGCTCGGTGAGGCGCCCCAGGAACGGACGTGCGAACACCGCTGCGATCGCGAACGATGCAACGGCGAGGCCGATCCCGAACTCGCCGTAGCCGAGCTCCTCCTCGATGAAGCGCGGCACCGTGACCAACACCATGCCGATGTAGAAGAAGAACACGAACGCCGTCAGGGTGACCGACACGAAGGGGCCGGTGATCAACCGGTTCGAGCTCTGTGTGGGCGGTGCGATCACATTGGACATGCTCGTCGCTGCAACGCCCTCGTCCACGATCGGATTCCTGATCACCCGACGGTCGTCCGTCACACGCCTGACGCGAAGCGTTACACCAGGTGTCGCTAGAGGCGGGCGACGTCGACTTCGACGTAGAGGTCTTGCGCTGTGGCGGGTCCGATCATCACGCCGCGGACCGGGGTGACGTCGGCGTAGTCACGGCCCCAGGCGACGGTGACGTGCTCGTTGACGGGCAGATGACCGTTGGTCGGATCGAAATCGACCCAGCCGGCGTTCGGCGTCCACACCGAACACCAGGCGTGCGAGGCGTCCGCACCGATCAGGCGCTGCTCGCCCGGCGGCGGCACCGTCTCGATGTAGCCGCTGACGTAGCGGGCGGCCAACCCCAGCGAGCGCAAGCAGCCGACGGCGAGGTGAGCGAAGTCCTGGCACACGCCGCGACGAGCCGACAACACATCGTCGAGCGGGGTGGCGACGTTCGAGAAATGCGGGTCGAACTCGAACTCCTCGAAGATGTGCAGGCACAGCGCCCTCACCGCATCGACGATCGGACGTCCGGGCGGGAACGCGTCGGCAGCAATCGGGGCGAGCGAAACCCCGAGCCCGCCGATATCGACCAGCGTCGATGCCGACCGGAACGAGCCGACTTCGATCGCCAGGTCACCCTCGGCGGCGGCGACCAGCTCGGCGACCCGTTCCCACGGCGTGTCGTCGACGGGTTCGTCACGCTGGCTGACCTCGACCACGCTGATCGCCTCGACGGTCATTTCCGTGTGCGGTTCGTGCAGACCGAACTGGTTGACGAGGTTGCCGAACGCATCGAGGTACGAATCCCACTCGGACGCCACCGGCCATAGCACCACGCCCGATTCGTGGACGACCTGGTACTCGGTCGGACGCGGGACCAGGCAGGCCACCGAGTAGCCGTCGGTCATCGTGGCGCCGTACCGGTACGAGGTGCGGTGAACGACCCGGTAGGTGCGGCTGCTCATTGCTGCGCCTCCGTCGGCCGCATCACGATCGGGTTGACGGGTGTCGAGAACCATCTGCCGACGACCCGATCACCGGCAAGGATGATCATCGACCGCAACGCCGGCACCATTTCCGCCACAGGCAACGCCAACGTCGCTCGCGCCTGTTCGATGAACTGATCCCCCAATGCCGGTTCGCCATCGGCCGCATGTTGCGCCAGTCGATCGATCGACGCGGTCAGCGATCGCGGGTTCGACGCATCGTTGACCAACAGGCCGAGCGCGGCCCCGACCTCGACATCGCTGCGGTACCGCCGTCGGTAGGCGACCAGGCTGTCGTTGGCCGCCAGCAGCACCTCGACTGCTGCGGCGTCGACCTCCGACCGTTCCGACGACTCGTCGACCGCCGGATCGAGGGTGCCCTCGATCAGGTCGAGCACCACGAGGCATCGTTCGAGCCGTCGCCCCGTGTCGCCGATTCGCCAGGCCGGACCTCGCACGATGCTCTCCTGCCACAATCCGGCGATGGCGGCGAAGTCGGCGAGAATCGCATCGAGATCGTCGACCATCGTGAGATGGCGTTGCAATGCCGACCTCAGCTCTGCCAGATGTGAGAGCACGCGCCCGGTCGTCACGGACAGGAACTCACGAACCGTGGTGGCCTCGGTCAGCAGCGAGCCGATCTCCCTGGCAACGGCGTCGCCGACGTGCGAGAGCTCGGTGTGCAAGACCTCGATGTCGACCGAGAGATCGGCACCCAGCACGGTCGAGTAATCGCGGCGGATCATCGCCGTGATGCGCCGCATCCTGTCGGCCCACGCCCCACCGTGCATCGTCACCAGGCCGGGGTCCTGCTCGAGCCGCGACGAGATCACGCGCATCGTGCGGGCCATCGCCTCCGCCCGTTCAGCGGCGCGATTGGTCCAGTACAACGCGTCTGCGGCGCGGGTCGGCACAGAGCGCCCGAAGTCGACCTGCGGCAATCGAGGGCCGATCGCCGGCGCGACCGTCTGCCCGAGCACCCAGACATCCTTGACCGTGCATGCGCTCGGGTGCCGGGGATCATCGCCGGGGGCGAGCACCCGGCCGGAACCGCCCGGCATCACAGAGACCGTGACACCGTCGCTGACGGCGAACAAGCGCAGGACCACACCGGCCTGATCGACGTTGGCGGCGACCGAGCCCGGAGCCAACGGCAGCTGTACGAGCGGCCGATCGAAATCGGCGAGACGCGGCAGGAACTGTTCCATCGGTCGCAGGTGCTGAATCGCGGCCTCGAGCAACGGCTGCACCTGCTCGGCCTCGATCGCGCCGGCACCGTGGGCATTCGCCAAGGTCACGCCTCCCGATCGCACCGCCTGCAGCAACCCGGGCACACCGACCGAACCGTGGGCTGCGATCTCGAGCGGATCGACGGTCGAGTCCTCGAGCCGCCGGTACAACACGTCGACCGGCTCGAGCCCATCGAGCGTGCGCAACCACACCTTGCGCTGCCGCACCACCAGGTCGGCGCCCTCGACCAGGTTGACACCGAGTTGTACGGCGAGGAACGAGTGATCGACGTAGGAAGGGTGGTCGAGGCCGCCCGAGAACAACACGATGCGCGGGCTCGCGGCTGCCGAAGCCGATGCCAGCGCCCGCCGCAACGCCCCAGCGAATCGGCTGACCGACGCAATGTCGACCTGCCCCATGACGTCGGGAACGACGCGCGTCATGACCGACCGGTCGAGCAGCGAGTAGCCCAGCCCCGGTGGAGCATCGGTGAGGTCCTGCACCACCGACCAGACCCCCTCGGCATCGAGCACGAGGTCGACGGCGTACGTGGTCAACCAACGCGCCGGTTTCGATCCGACGGCATTGATGCGGTACCGGTCGGTCGATGCCAGCACATCGGCAGGCACGATTCGTCGGCGCACGAGCCGTCGCTCTCCGTACAGGTCGGCCAGCACCAGTTCGAGCGCTTCCATACGTTCTGCCACTGCGAGCGACAGCCATCGGAACGTCGACGCGTCGAGCACCACGGGGATCGGATCGACACGCCACGGCCGACTCTCGATCGTGGCCAGCCGGCCGTCGGCGCGCACCGGCAGGTCGTGCACGAGATGGCCGGCGCCCTCTGCTGCCAACAACCGATCTGCTCGCGCCTGGCGTGCCACCAGTTGGCTCGGGTCGAGCAGCTGCGTCAGCAACTCGCCAGGCGCATGCAAGGGCGACCCTTGTGTGTCAGTGATCATCGGGGCCACCACCACAGCGTCGCACCACTCGGAGAGCGGTGCCAACCGCGAACTGCATCAGAGTGCCGAGGCGACATAACGATCGCGAATCGCCGAGTCGATCCGGTCGATCGCCGCCTGCGTCGCTTCCATCGCGCGATCGAGTTCGACACCGGCGTGCACATCGGGCTCGGATGCGCTGAGGGAGAGCTGCGCCTCGTCGAGTACGGCAAGCACCGAACCGGGGTCGGGGAGGCCGAGCAGCACACCGCGAATATCGTCGAGACAGCCCTGGACCGACCGCGGGAACGCCGCGTACGACAACAGGAAGCGCACCACGGCCAACCCGTCGATCGGACCGCGAACGGCCCGCTGGTACATCTGCAATGCGGACACCGAGCGCAACACGCTCATCCAGCGCACCTGTTCGTGGACGAGTTCGTGCTGGTCGACGGCGTCGACCTCCAGGATCCCCGCGGCGGCCACGCCCAGCACGCGAGTGGTCATGTCGGCGCGCTCGACGAGGCGCCCCAGGCGAAGCATCCGAAACTCGTTCGACCTGGTCATGGTCGATTCGAGGATGCCGTCGAGGCGGCGGCTGACCTCCACCACACGCACCAAGAACTGGTCACGCCGCTGCCGCTCGACAGCACCGCTCGCGTTTGCGTCGACATAGTGGGAGAGCTGGTTGATCGCCTGCCACGCCTCGCGGGGCATCACCTCGCGAGTCGTGCGCAAGTTCTCACGCGCCATGCCGACGGTGCTGATGATGCTGCTCGCATTCGTCCGGTCGGCCAGCAGGTAGCGCAGCACCGTGGTTTCGCCGGACGGATCACTTGGCGGGACAACGATCGACGTATCCGATCCTGTCAGCGCCGCCAGCGGCTCCCAGCGCAACATCTCCCAGCTGGGATAGTCGACCACCAGCTCGTTGTAGGCGCGCACGATCCGCGCCGTGTCCTCGGCACGCTCGACGTAGCGAGCACCCCAGTACAGGCGATCGGCGGTGCGCGCCAGCAGCTGCGCCATCAGCCCGGCCCCGCGTCGTACATGCCGTCGATGATCCAGGTGTCCTTGCTGCCGCCGCCCTGCGAGGAGTTCACGATCAGCGACCCCTTCGTGAGGGCGACCCGGGTCAGACCGCCGGGCGTGACATAGCTGGCGTCGCTGGTGAGCACGAACGGGCGGAGATCGACGTGCCGTGGCTCGATGCCCTGGTCGACGAGCGTCGGCACTGTCGACAGCGACAGGATCGGCTGGGCGACCCAGTTGCGCGGGTCGGCCTCGATCGCAGCGATGGCCTGATCGAGCTCGTCCCTGGTGGCCCGGTCACCGATCAGGATGCCGTACCCACCGCTCTCGTTGGCCGGCTTGACCACCAGGTCACCGATGTTGTCGATCACGAACCGTCGCTCGTCGTCGTACATCGTGCGATAGGTCGGAACGTTGGCGATCTGCGGTTCCTCGCCCAGGTAGTAGCGGATGATGTCGGGCACCCAGGCGTAGACGACCTTGTCGTCGGCGACCCCGGCTCCGGGCGCGTTGGCGAGGCCGACGTTGCCGGCCTTCCAGGCCCGCATCAGCCCGGGTACTCCGAGTGTCGAGTCGGGCCGGAACGCCTCCGGATCGAGGAACAGGTCGTCGATGCGGCGGTAGATCACGTCGACGCGCTCGTGCCCGCCGATCGTCTTCATGTACACACATTGATCGTCGCCGACCACGAGGTCGGCGCCCTCGACCAGTTCGGCACCCATCCGTTCGGCGAGGAACGAGTGCTCGAAATAGGCCGAGTTGAAGATGCCCGGCGTGAGTACCGCCAGCTGCGGATCGTGCACCCCATCGGGAGCGAGCGATGTGAGCAACCGGTTGAGCTGGTCGGTGTAGCCGTCGACCGGGCGGATCCGTTGCCGCTCGAACAGCTCGGCGAAGGCGCGCTTGGCGACGCCGCGGTTCTCGATCACGTAGCTGACGCCGGAGGGGACACGCAGATTGTCCTCGAGCACATACATCTTGCCATCGTCGTCGCGGACCAGGTCGGTGCCGGAGATGTGGGCCCACACGCCGTGTTTTGGGTGGACGCCGCGCAGCTGGGGGCGGTAGTTGACCGAAGCAGCCAGCAGATCGGCCGGAAACACCCCGTCGGTGATGATCCGTTGATCGTTGTACAGATCGTCGATGAACATGTTGATCGCCCGCAGCCGTTGCGACAACCCGGCCGCGATGCCGTCCCATTCGGTGCCGGAGATCATGCGCGGGATGATGTCGAACGGCCAGGCACGGTCGATGTTCTGCCCATCGGAGTAGACCGTGAACGTGATCCCCATCGTGAGGATGTCGAGTTCGGCGACCTTCTGGCGGGACCGCAACTCGGCTTCGCCGATACGGTCGATCAGCTGCATCAGCGCCGCCGCCAGTGGTCGTGGTTCCCCCGATTCGGCGATCAGCTCGTCCATTGGCGACCGACGATAGACGGCCCGCCCCGACATGTCATACAACGTCGGAGATGTTCACACCGCCGGGCAGCGGTCAGCACGCCATGACAGGGTCGGGCTCAGACCCAACCGCGTGGGTCGCATCCCCAGCCAAATCCCGCCGTGTCGTCGACCCGGCGAGCCAGATGCCGATCCCGATCAGCACCAGACCGACGACGGCCAACGTCAGGGCCGCTCCACGACCCGCCCCAGTTCCGAGAATCGCGCCGACGGAACCGGCCAGCCGACCATCGTCGGCGAGACCAGGTTCGGCCACGTGAGCCACGATGACACCCGCCACGATCGCGCCGACCGGTTCGAGTGCGCGCCCGATCGAGGTGCGAAGGCCGAACATCCGGCCATGCATCGAGGCCGGCACTCGTTCGTGGTACACCGTCGACACCGAAGCGTTGACCGCTGGAAACGAGCCGAGCGCGATGACGACGCCGACGATCACCAACACGAACGACGGATACGCCGACGCAACCAGGAAACCGACGCCCGCCAACACGAGGGCCCTCGCAAACGTGCCGATCCGGTCGGCACCCACACCTCGGCGGGCACTGACCAGTGAGCCGACGATCATGGCAGCACCGCCGGCGCCCAGGACGAGACCGGCGCGGGCGACACCACCGAGTTCGGTCGCCATGACGAGAAGCGACACGTTGAAGAACGCCAAGAAGAAGTTGACAGCTGCCATGACGGCGAGCAGCACGATCAACGGGCGCCCGTCGCCTCTGAGCCATAGCCACAGTGCACGCCAACTGCCGTCGTCGGACACAGTGGAATCATCGGTGGCGTCGTCGAACTTCACCATCAGCGTCGAACCGACGGCGATCGCAAACGTGATCACATCGACGATCAGCACCGCTTCGATGCCCCACCACGCAACGAGCGGCGTGGCCAGCACCGGTCCCAACACGATGCCGGCCGCCGGACCGAGCTGATTCAGACCGTTCGCCCGCCCGAGTGCCTCTGCTTCGACGAGCGCCGGGATCGCGGCCTGCGCCGCCGGCCACTGGAACGAGCTTCCGACACCACCGAGGAACCCGGCAACGGCGAGATGCCAGATCTCGAGGCGACCGCTGAGAGCGAGCAGCAGGGCGACTGCTGGGCCGACGACTGCGAACGTGTCGGCCCAGATCATCATCGACCGTCGGCGGAATCGGTCGGTCAGCGTGAGCAGCGGCGCGGTGAGCAGGTACGGCATGGATGCCAACGCTCCCAGCAAGCCCAACCAGGCCGCACTTCCGGTCTCGACGAACACGTACACCGCGACGCCGACACCGGACAGGGTCGATCCGATCGTCGACACCGTTTGACCGACCCAGACGGTGAGGAATCGACGACCGAGTGGCGCCCGCCCGTCAGTCGTTCCGGACAACCCGTCAGGCATCGTGGCGGGTCCACCAGCGTCGGGTTACCCGCCCGGATCGCCGAAGGCCTTGAGAGCGCAACAGCGTTCGCGCCTGACGCTCTCGGACCCAACGCTCGTCGTGCATCGCTTGCATGGCAATCCCCGTGATCTCGTTCATGACTTCATTCAAGCAGATTGAATCAGATAATTCAACCCATTTGAATAGATATTTAGATCGCCTGAATGATACGATCCTTGCGTGCCTGAAAATACGGACCTTGGCGACGACGGCTGGACTCCCGTTCCCGATTGTGGTGAGCCGGCAGACCGATACATGCTCCAGGACCTGGACCTGATTTCCGAGGTCACCCACCCCGTCCGCGGCCTGGTGCTGCGGCGACTCCGCCAGCCGCTCACGGTCGCCGAACTAGCGGCCCTGCTCGACGTGCCGATCACACGCGCTTGTACCACCACGTGAATCGGCTGACCGACCTCGAGTTGATCCGGGTCGTCGCCACGCGCCAGGTCGCTGCGGTGACCGAGCGGCGCTACCAGGTCGTTGCACGATCGTTCAGCATCGACTCCGAGTTGCTGCACAGCACCGATCAACGCGAACTGGCTGTCGCCCTGTGCTCGCTGTTCGATGTCGCCCGCCTCGGGTTCCAGCGCTTCATCGAGTCCGGTGGCATGACCGACGTCGATCCCGACCACGAACGGTCGACACTCTCGCTCGCCGAGGTTCGCCTGTCCCCCGACCGCCACAGCGAACTGATCGCACGGGTCACCGAGCTGGTCACCGAGTTCCAATCCGATGTCGACGAAACCGACCCGAATGGAACACCTGTGACACTGTTCGTGGCAGCGTACGAAGAACCCCACTGATCGAGCGTTACATCTGGAGCGTTACATCTGGTGCCTGACGCCAGATGTGGCTTATTCGCCCGAGGGTGGCTTTGGCTCTTTGGGCAGGCCGAGCACCCGTTCGCCGACGATGTTTCGCTGGATCTGGCTGGTGCCACCCCAGATCGTCTCGGAGCGCGAGAAGAAGAACGACGACATCATGGGGCTGACCGGGTAGCCCTGGCGACGCCGGTCGCGCCCCGAGCCCGGCCACGACCCGCTCTCGGGGCCGGTGTCGATCAGCATCGAGTCGGCGCCGCGGATGTCGAGTGCCAGCTCCATCGCCTCCTGATGCATCTCCGACCAGAACAGCTTGTTCGTGGCACCGAGCGCGACCGTGCTCATGTCTTTCGACTTGTTCAAGGTCGACGTGAGATTGCGCAGCCCGTTGATCTTCAGGATCTGGATCTTGATGTAGTACTGCATCAACCGCTGACGGATGTCGGCGTCGTGGATGCGACCGTTGGCGGTCGCCGTCTCACGCATCAAGCGCAACTCTTCCTCGAAGCGGCGGTAGCCCGTGGTGGCCGACTGGCCGCGCTCGAAGGCGAGCGTCGAGTTGGCGACCTTCCAGCCGTTGTTGACACCGCCCACGACGTTCTCCTTCGGGCAGCGGGCGTTGTCGAAGAACACCTCGCAGAACTCAGCGGTGCCGTCAGGCTGGGTGATGCCGCGCACTTCGACCCCGGGCTGCTTCATCGGCACCAGCAGGTACGTGATCCCGGCGTGCTTCTTGACGTCGGGATCGGTGCGGGTCAGCAGGAAGCAGTAGTCGGCGTGGTGGCCCTGCGTGGTCCACACCTTCTGGCCGTTGATGACCCACTCGTCGCCGTCGAGTTCGGCGGAGCACTTCAAGCTGGCGAGGTCGGAGCCCGAGTCCGGCTCGGAGAAGCCCTGGCACCAGCTGGTCTCGCCCTGCAGGATGCCGGGCAGGAACTGCTTCTTCTGTTGCTCGGTTCCCCACTGCAGGATCGTCGGACCGACCAGCGTGTCTCCGAAGAAATCGCCACGCATCGGCGCCTTGGCGCGGGCGAACTCCTCGGCGAGGGCGACGCCCTGCATCGTGGTGAGCCCCTTGCCGCCGTATTCGGTCGGCCAGGTGGCGCAGATCCAACCGCCCTCGAACAGCTTGTGGGGCCACTCGGCGTTGAACTGCCTGCGCTCGTCATCGTCCATCTCGAAGCCGTCGTCGAACCACCCGTCGGGCAGATTCGCTTCCAGCCAGGTCCGAATCTCGACCCGGAATTCTTCAGCCTCAGCGGGATACGTCAAGTCCATGGATCTATTCTGCCCCGCGACTTGACCCGCGGGTCAAGTCGGACCGCTCAGCCTCGCTGCGCTGGCGCCCGGCCGCCACGACGACGATCGATCTTGCGCCGCACCGTGCGGTACGACGGGCGGTGCGCCTCGTTGCAGTCGCGCGACCACCGACCAGCACCTCATCGGTGCGGCCGAAACGCAGCTGGGTCTCGCGATCGGTGGTGTCGATCGCCTCGAAGTTCACACCGAGTTCGTCCGCTGCCCGGCGCGCACGCTCGAACACGAGATTGGCGGCCGGACACCAACCGTTGTGAAACGCCAGCACCCCGTCGGTGTCGGCCTGGCCGACCGGCAACGCCTGGGGCCGCACCCAGCGCGGCGGCTCGGCGTCGTCGGTGAAAGGTTTCCACACGAGCTCACGTACACCGAGCCGATCGGCCGTCACGTAGCCGTGTTGTTTGAACCACGACGCCTTCATCCAGACGGGCACGAACATCCCCCACGCAGCGAGCCCATGGGCTCCGCGCTGGCGCACATCCTCTTCGGCTGCCGCCAGCAACCGTTCGCCGATCCCGGCGCCCTGCAGATCGCCGACGCCCTTGTCGTAGCCGTGGACCCAGATACACAGGATCATGTAGAGATCCTGCCCCTCGGCAGGCGACTGCTCGATCGGGACGTACTGGATCATGCCGACCGGGCGATCCTGGTCGTCGATGGCCAGTTTCACGCCGAGCCCACCATCGCGGTGCTGATTCGTACCAGCAGGCCTTGTGATCGCGCACCTCCGCCATCTCCGACGACCAGTCCTCGAGGCAGGCGAAATACGAGTCCCGATGCCGGTCGGGCAGGTCGAGGATCTCGACCTCCGGCCCGCCGGCGACAGCGCTCCGGCGACGGAACCTCACGACCCGATCATCTCAGAAACCGACACCGACCGCCAGGGTCGAAACGTTCGCGGCCGGCGCCCGTTCAGGTTGGAACGCCGAGCCGTTCGTAGGCCGGGGCCAGCCGTTTCAGTTCCGGCAGCACCTCGCGGGCGAACAGGTGCATGTTGCGCTCGGCCTCGTCGTACGGCATCCCGGCGTAGGAACAGACCGCCATGTAGGCGTCGTTGTAGGTGTTGTCCTGGATCGTGACGATCTTGTCGTACACCTGCTCGGGGGTGCCCCACACCTGCAGACCGAGGAAGAAGTCGAGCATCATCTCGGCGCCCCCGGGTGCGGTCAGGCGTTCGTACATCTGGCCGTGGAACTCGTACCCCGGCGTCTTGCTGAGGTGGTCCTGATCGAACTCGTAGTGCTTCACCACAGTGTCCCAGTAGCCACCGATGTACTTGCGCGCCATCTCCTCGGCACGGTCGGCCGACTCGTCGACGAACGTCCAACCGGCGCAGAACGGGGGCGGCGGCTCCTCGCCGTTGGCGTCGCGATAGATGCCGCGATATGTGGCGAGCTCCTCGCGGTGGGCCTTCCACGGCTTCTGCGGAATGATCAGCAGCCCGACCCCCATGCGCGCCATGATCTCGGCCGACTCCGGCGAGATCGCGGCCGCGTACGTGCGACCCCGGAACGACTTCTGGGGCTGCGGCCGCAGGTCGACACGGGGTTGGCGAATGAACTCGCCGTCGTACTCCACCCATCCCCGCTCGAGACCCGTCAGGATCATGTCGGCCGACTCGGCGAATCGCGAGCGGGCCTCGGGCATCTCGACCCGAAACCCGTCGAACTCGATCCGGCCCGTGCCGCGGCCGATCCCGAAGATCACGCGTCCGCCCGACAGGGCATCGAGCATGCTGATCTGCTCGGCAACCCGAACCGGGTCGTGCCACGGCAGCACACACACCATCGAGCCGAGTTGGATGTGCTCGGTGCAGCCGGCCATGTAGGTCAGGAACTGCAGCACGTCGGGGCACATCGTGTAGTCGGTGAAGTGATGCTCGACACTCCAGATCGAGTCGAACCCGAGCGGCTCGGCTTGGCGTGCCAACCTCAGTTCGTCGGCGTAGACCTCGTGGTCGGGCCGGGCTCGCCCGGGGTTCTGGAAGATGACCGACAGTCCAACGTGCATGTCCCGACGCTACGACTTCGTTCACACTCCGTTTACACCGGACGAACCTTGCGGTCACGCAAGCCCGGCACGCTGTCCACCGTGACACGGCCCGCTCCGACACTGCAGCGCGATCAAGCGCCGCCGGATCCTCACCCCCTCGAGTATCTGTCCCCTCAGGAGCGGGCCGTGTACATCGTGTTGAGCGACAACGCCGGGCGGGTGATGAGTCGCGGCGAGATCGCCCGGCGAGCGGGCCTCGCCGACCTCAGCACCCGTCGGTGCGATTCGCTGATCGTCGGAATCCGTCGTGAACTCGGTCCGGATCGGATTCGCACCGTGCGCCGTCGCGGCTGGATGCTGGTCGTCTGAGCGTCGGCTCGGAGGCACCAGCGACCGCCTCATCCGACGTCGAACGTGGCGACCTGGCCACCCACTGACATCCGTGCCTCCCACGTTCCAGCCCCGAGCACCGCTCGGTCGATCGCCACGACGACGGTGAACGGGTTCTCGTCGGCGGCACACGAGTCCGAGGGTTCGCTTCCGTAGTAGCGCGCTTCGACGCTGCGTTGCTCGGCTCGGATCCGAAGGTCGGAGAACCCGTACTGGCACCCCGACGGGTAGGTCGCCGTGAAGCCGACGATCAGCTCGCTGTCGGGTCGGAACGCAGGCGGTCGCCCAGGGAATCCCAGTTCATCCCACCACGAATCGAATTCTGCGGCGTCCTCGATCACGACGATCGAGGGCTCGTCGCCGACGCCATCTTGATCGGCGAGGATCCGATACGGATCCGCGTCGACGACTGATGGTGCCGCAACGGGGGCGATCGAACCGCTCTGGTTCACGGACAGGTCACCTTGTGGGTCGCCTCCACCGCCACACCCGAGCAGCACCACGGCGAAGCCGACCGCCGCAGCTGACCCGACACGGCAGCCGCTGAGGCCGGGACGGAATCGTGAACGATCGACGAGACGCATGCAGGTCAGACGTCGCCGAACCCGTTGCGGTTCCCACCGCACGCACTGGTCACACACACGAAACATTGGCAAGACAGGCACGAAACGAGGGGCTCGTACGGTGCGGCGCAGCCCGGCTGGCAACGAGGCCCTCGCCGGGCGCAGCAACGAATCATCAAACCCCTACCACACCCCCTACCAATCCTTTGAGGAGGACCTCGTGCGTAAACGTGCGCTTCGAATCATCTCCGGCCTGGGCGGCGTCGCAGCCATCATCGCGATCACCCCTTCGTCGGTCTTTGCCCAAGACGGCCCGGATACACAGGCGATCCTGGACAACATCTGGGTGTTCATCGCCGGCTGTCTGGTGTTCTTCATGCAGGCCGGCTTCGCACTCGTCGAGGCGGGCCTGACCCGCGCCAAGAACGTCGTCAACATCTTCGCCAAGAACGTCGCCGATGCCTTGATCGGCATCACCGCCTTCTTCGCCGTCGGTTGGGCATTCGCCTTCGGCGGCAGCGGCAAGCTGATCGGCACCGACCAGTTCTTCCTGCTCGGCGAGGATCTCGGTATCCCGGCGGAGGGCGGCCTCAGCATCGCCACGGCGTTCTTCTTCCAGGCCGTCTTCGCTGCCACAGCCGTGACGATCTGCTCGGGAGCCATGGCCGAGCGGACCAAGTTCACGTCGTACATGATCTTCGGCGTGTTCATGACGGCCTTCATCTACCCGGTCGTCGTGCACTGGACGTGGGGCGGCGGCCTGATCGCCCAGATGAACATCGGTGATGCCGTCTACTCGGACTTCGCCGGGTCGGGCATCGTGCACATGACCGGTGGTGTTGCCGCCCTGATGGGAGCGATCCTGGTCGGGCCTCGAATCGGTAAGTACGGCGCCGACGGCAAGCCGCGGGCGATCCCCGGGCACAACATCCCGTTCGCGATCCTCGGTGTGTTCGTGCTGTGGCTCGGCTGGTTCGGCTTCAACCCCGGCTCGGAACTGGCCGCCGACGGTGCGGTCATGACGGTCGCCCTCAACACGATGCTGGCGGCGGTCGCCGGCGGCCTTGCGTCAGCTGCGACGATCTGGTTCAAGTCCGGCAAGCCCGACCTGGCGATGATCGGCAACGGCGTGCTCGCCGGACTGGTCGCGATCACTGCCGGTTGCGGCACCGTCGACCCCGCTGATCGCGTTCCTGATCGGCGGCATCGGCGGCGTGCTCGTGGTGTTCTCGGTGTTCTTCTTCGACAAGATCAAGATCGACGACCCGGTCGGCGCCATCTCGGTGCACGGCGTGGTCGGCGCCTGGGGCGTGCTGTCGATCGGCCTGTTCGCCAAGTACGACGACGCCTTCCTCGGACGTCCCGGACGCCGGCCTGTTCTACGGCGGCGGCATCGACCAGCTCGCCATGCAGTTCGTGATGCTCGTGATCATCGCCGCCTGGGTCGCCGTCACAGCCGGTGCCGTGTTCTACGGCCTCAAGAAGACGATCGGTCTTCGGGTCAGCGCAGAAGAAGAAGTCGAAGGCCTCGACGTGATCGAGCATGGCCTGCCCGGTTACTCCGGCGATCTGGCCCATGTCTGAGCGACGGCAACCACCAGCAAACGACGCGACAGCAATCGAAAGAGAGACAACATGAAACTCATCACCGCAGTCGTCAAGCCGTTCAAGCTCGACGACATCAAGGACGCCCTCAAGGCAGCCGGTATCGCCGGCATGACCGTCACGGAAGTTCGTGGCTTCGGTCGACAGGGTGGCCACACCGAGACCTACCGAGGCGCGGAGTACCAGATCGACTTCGTGCCCAAGGTCAGCATCGAGCTCGTCATCGATGACGGCAACGTCGACACGGTCGTCGACACGATCCTCCAGGCAGCGTCCACCGGCAAGATCGGCGACGGCAAGATCTGGGTCACCGACGTCGATCGGTTGATTCGTATCCGCACCGGCGAGGAAGGTGCCGACGCCGTGTAGGGACGACATCGGCACGTCACACCTCGCAGCTGCGGGGTAGGGGCAGGTCCCGGGTCACAGCGACGTGGCCCGGGACCGTTCCGGTCTTGCCGACGAGGCGGTTGGCGAGGGCTCGGAGGGCTTGATGGTGAAGGTCGCCGGCTGCTCGGCGTTGGTCGTAGAAGTTGCGGCATCCGGGGCTGCGGGTGAGTGAGCAGAATGCCGCTTGGTCGAGGGCGTCGTAGAGGCGCCGGTTGCGGATGTGGCGGGCGAGAACGGCGCGTTTGGTGCCTGAGGCGATCGTGATGGGTGACGTGCCGGCATAGTTTCGGCGAGACTTGGCGTTGGCGTAGCGTTCGGGGTCGTCTCCGAACTCGCCGAGCACCCGGGCGCCGAGGATGACACCGAGTCCTGGCAGGGAAAGGTAGATGTCGGCGTCCGGGTGTTGCTCAAAATGGTTAGCCAGCTCGGTCTCGAGCTGAGTGATCTGGGTGTTGATTGTTTCGATCAACGAGATCGTGGCGGTCGTGGTGGCTGCGAACGCGGCCGTGATCGGGCTGGGCGCCGCGAGTTGTGGGGTTCGCAACGCTGCTTGTATCTCGCCGGCGCGCTGGTCGAGGTGTCGTTTTCCGTCCGCTGGCGCGTAGCGCAGATCGGATCTGAGCGATCGACAAGGTTCGGCCGATGTGAGGTGTCGGGGCCCGTTTCAAGAGACCGATCGCGTCGTGATGATCGAGGTCTCCAACGGCGTCGAGAGCAGCCGGGTAGTACTCGCGCAACGCATTTCGGAGCTGGTTGGTGTGCCGGGTTCGCGCCCAGATCAGGTTCTGGTGGGCGCGAGCAAGAACCTTGATTGCTTCCCTCGGGCAATCGGCGATGAACGAGCCGCTCACCGTGTTCATTCATGACATGGATGTCGTGATGGGCTTCGGCCCAATCATCTCCCACGAAGATCATCTGTGCTCTCCTCTCATCGGCGCGTGTTCGAGCCCGAGGAGGTCCCAGCAGCGACCTAATGGATCAGTGCTCCAAGGCACGACACCCCATGAGCGCTCACGACACCTCCTCACCAAACCGGCCGAGGCACGATCTATCCGCAGGAATCCAAACACGAAAGGGATTCAGCGGATAGGTCGCTTCGCTCCTTTTGATTCCGCACGAATCCCCCGTGACGATTGGTCGCAGTTCGCCTATCGGCTCACGCTCTAGGTTGAGCCACGTGATGCACCACGTCGCGGCACCCGATCCATCGACCTACCGGTACGAGCGCGATGGGCGATACCCGGTCGAGATCCTGGTGTTCCGGGTCGACCCCGCCGACGTCGACGAGTTCCTACGTGTCGACCACGAGATCTGGACGCTCGGCGAGGCGGCCACTCCGGGCTGCGACGACATCCCGCTGCTCGCCAAGGAGGTCTGGCTGAACGACACGCGACCCGGCGAGATCACGATCGTGATCGAGTGGCGGTCGAGCAACGCCTGGAACACCGTCGACGATCCGACGGTCCAGCAACACCTCACGAACGCCTTCGACGAGCGCTTCGGCCGGCCCTACGAGCTCGTCCGGGCGATCCACGACGAGGCACAGCGCGGCATTCACCGCTGGAGCCGGTTCGAACCTGCTCGGTAGCGGTATCAGCGGCCCCCGGGCTGGAGATGTGCTCGACGACTCTTGCGATTGTTCGACTGCGGCTTGCCCGAGCGGGTCGATCCGTTGGAACCACCACTCGGGCGCTCGTTGTGATTGCCGACCTTCGAGACCGAACGCGCCCCAGAGCGAACCTGGCGTTCGCCATTGCGGCCTGATTCGGAGCGCTGCTGGCGTTCGCCGCCGGTGCCGGATTCGGAGCGCTCACGGCGATCGTCACCACGGGAGCTGGCACCCCGATTTGCTCGGCCGCTGTCGCTGTAGTTGCGACTGTTGCCGTGCTTGCGGTTCGAGCGGTTCGAGCGGTTCGAAGGCCGGTTGCGTTCTTGCGGCTCACGCTGTGGGGGACCCGCCGGCACGAGCGTGCGGTCACCTGCAAGGGCGCCCTCGGGCACGTCGCCGTGGAGCTGACCCATGATCGGCTCGGTGATCGGGTGATCGAGGCCGATCACGCGCTGCATCTTGCGCGTCTCTTTCAGCTGTTCGGCTGTGATCAACGAGACGACCAGGCCGTCGGCGCCGGCGCGAGCGGTGCGGCCCGAACGGTGCACATATGCCTTGTGGTCCTCGGGCGGGTCGTAGTGGATGACCGAGGCGACGCCGTCGACATGGATGCCGCGGGCGGCGACGTCGGTGGCGACCAGGGCGTGCACACGGCCCCGGGTGAAGTCGTCGAGGGCGCGGTTGCGCTGGCTCTGGCTACGGCCGCCGTGGATCGGTGCCGCTTGGAAACCGAGCTTGCCGAGCTGCTTGGCCAGGCGGTCGGCACCGTGCCGGGTGCGACAGAAGATGATCGATGGCCAGGCGGCGTTGACGACCTCGGCCACGACCGGGTTGCGGCCGGCCCGTTCGACCTTCCAGAAGCGGTGCGTGGCAGCCTGGATGTCGGGGGTTTCCTCGCCGACCTCGTGGCGCACCGGGTCACGCTGATAGTCGCGGGTGAGCTTGGCGATGTCGCCGTCGAGTGTGGCGGAGAACAGCACCGTCTGACGATCGGAGGGTGTTTGGTCGAGCAGGCGTCGAACCGACGGCATGAAGCCCATGTCGGCCATGCGATCGGCTTCGTCGAGCACCACCTGGCGCACATCGCGCAGATCGACGTCGCGACGCTCGATCAGGTCTTCGAGGCGGCCGGGGCAAGCGACGAGCACATCGACGCCGCGCTTGAGAGCGCTCAGCTGCGGGCCGTAGCCAACGCCGCCGTACACGGCGTCGACGCGCACGCTGCCGGAGAAGCCGCGCAACTCGGTCGTGATCTGCTCGGCGAGCTCTCGGGTTGGGGCGAGCACCAGCGCGACCGGGCGCCGTGGCGCCGACTTGCCGAGCGCTGCCGTGTTGGCAACGAGCGGTATGCCGAACGCGAGGGTTTTGCCCGAGCCGGTTGGTGCACGTCCGCACACATCGCGGCCGGCGAGGCCGTCGGCGATGGTTGCGGCTTGGATCTCGAAAGGTTCCTCGATGCCGCGACGCGCCAAGGCGTCGCAGATGAACGAGGGGACGCCCAGTTGGGCGAAGGAGGTTGACATGATGTGGCTTTCTCGACCGGCGACGATCGCCGGCAGTTGGTGTGATGGGGTTCGGGGGTTCGATGGCTCACGATGACAGAAAGAACCAGACCCGTCTGCGAACCCAACGGCGCTCCGCCCTGTGCGGGCGGAAGCCGAAGCGAAAAGAACCGTAACCGAACATCCGCGCGATTCCTCCCCATCGCCGCCCGGCGTGCCGGACGGCACATCACACGCTCCACACCGTCCGTTCACATTTCGGAAACAAATCAGACCTAGGTTCGCCGCCCATATGGATACCGGAGACACCGCCTGGCTGCTGACGTCCGCAGCCCTCGTACTGTTCATGACGCCCGGTCTGGCGTTCTTCTACGGGGGAATGGTCCGCTCGAAGAACATCCTCGGGATGTTGATGCAGAACATCTTCGCAATGGGCGTGATCAGCGTGATCTGGGCGGTGATCGGGTTCTCGTTGGCGTTCGGCGGGGACGGGCCGCTGATCGGCAACTTCGACTTCGCGTTCGCCTACGACATCGCCGGGAGCGCCCAGCTGCCATCCGGGGGAATGGCGTTCTTCGCGTTCCAGATGATGTTCGCCGTCATCACCCCGGCGCTGATCACCGGCGCCACCGCCGACCGGCTCAAGTTCAGTGGCTATGCAGTGTTCATCGCGATCTGGTCGGTGCTCGTGTACTCCCCCGTCGCCCACTGGGTGTGGGACACAGGTGGATGGATCTTCGACATGGGGGCGCTCGACTTCGCCGGTGGCGCCGCGATCCACATCAACGCCGGCATCGCCTCGCTCGCCGTGGTGGCGGTGATCGGGAACCGCCGCGGGCACGGCACCGAGCCGATGCCGCCCCACAACCTGCCGTTCACGGTGCTCGGCACCGGCATCTTGTGGTTCGGCTGGATCGGGTTCAATGCCGGATCGGCGCTGGCCGCCAACGGCGTCGCCGCCCAGGCACTGGTCAACACCCACCTCGCCGCTGCGGCCGGGATGCTCGGCTGGTTGGTTGTCGAGAAACTCAAAGCAGGACACGCCACCGCACTCGGCGCCTGCTCGGGTGCGGTCGCCGGCCTCGTGGCGATCACACCGTGCGCCGGCTTCGTCGGCGAGATGTCTCCGATCATCATCGGCTTGGCAGCGGGTGCCGTGTGCTACCTGGCGCTTCAGATCAAGGGGATGTTGCGACTCGACGACAGCCTCGACGTGATCGCCGTCCACCTCGTCGGGGGGCTGCTCGGCACGGTGCTGCTCGGATTCTTCGCCGATACCAACATCAACGCCGACGGAGCCGACGGTGTGTTCTACGGCGGCGGGCTCGAGCTGCTCAAGGATCAGGTCGTCGCCGCCGTCGGCGTGATGGTGTTCTCCGGTGTGGTCTCGTACGTGATCGCTGTCGGCATCGACCGCACGATCGGCCTGCGCGTCGATCCGGACGGCGAACTGCTCGGGCTCGACCAGAGCCAGCACGCCGAGTCTGCGTATCAGGCATGATGGAGATGACAGACTCGTTCAACCCGTCGCCCCCATTCACCACATCGATCATCCTGGAGCCGCTCTCATGAAGCTGATCACCGCCGTCATCAAACCGTTCAAACTCGACGAGGTGAAAGACGCCCTCAAGGCGGCCGGTATCGCCGGCATGACCGTGGGCGAGGTGCGCGGGTTCGGTCGCCAGGGTGGCCACACCGAGACCTATCGCGGCGCTGAGTACCAGATCGATTTTGTCCCCAAGGTCGTGCTCGAGGCCGTCGTCGACGACAGCCGGGCCGACCTCGTAGTCGACACGATCGCCAAGTCAGCGTCGACAGGAAAGATCGGCGACGGCAAGATCTGGGTTACCGACGTCGAGCGGATCGTGAGAATCCGTACCGGAGAAGAGGGCATCGACGCCGTCTGAACGGTGGGGGTCAGGCACACTCCGTGCGTGACCGGTTGCGAGGGTCTGGAGCGGCACGGAGTGTGCCTGACCCCCACCGTGTATCGAATGATCCGAACAAGTGCATCCACGCACGGGACTCGCTTCGTAGAGAGGGATGTAACACATACACCCCCTCCACGAAGGATCAACCCCATCATGCGCAATCGCACCACCAAGTTCGCTGCAGTAGCCAGCGCACTCGCACTCACCCTTGCCGCCTGTGGCGACGACGGCAGCGACGACGTTGCCGCCTCTGACACCGTCGAAGCCGAACAGGCTGCCGAGCTCGGCACGATCGTCGATGTCGCCGTCGGCAACGGTTCGTTCACGACGCTGGTCGCCGCCGTTCAGGCTGCCGGCCTGGTCGAGACCCTCTCGGGTGACGGCCCGTTCACCGTCTTCGCACCCACCGACGACGCCTTCGCTGCCGCCCTCGACGCACTCGGCCTGACCGCCGACGAACTCCTGGCCGACACCGAGACACTGACCTCGATCCTCACCTACCACGTGGTCGCCGGTGAAGTCGACGCCGCGACCGCGATCAGCCTCGACGGACAGACTGCTGCCACCGTCAACGGCGCCGAGATCGCGATCAGCGTGGTCGACGGCAACGTCATGATCGACGATGCCACCGTCATCATCCCCGACGTCGCCGCCAGCAACGGCATCATCCACGCCATCGACTCCGTCCTGCTCCCCCCGGCAGGCTGAGTTTCGACCCAGCGGGCGCCGATCGACCGATCGGCGCCCGCACGTGGCTTCCCATGAGCACCGCTCTCCTCCTCCCTCTGTTTCGGCAGTCCGCGTCCGGCTCGCACCGGTACGATTGGTGCATGCCGACGAGTTTCTCCATCGACGACCCGGCAGGGCTGGACGCCCGATTCGCGTCAGGCGAGGCGGACCTCAAGCAGGCCTACGAGGCGCACGGTTCGCTCGTGTACGCGATCTGCCGCAAGGCGCTCGACGAGCATGCGGCACGGGAAGTCACACAAGACGTCTTCGTCAGCGCCTGGCGAGGCCGGGATCAGTTCGATCCCGCTCTCGGAACGCTGGCCGGATGGCTCGTCGGAATCACCAAACGTCGGATCATCGATCACCTTCGGTCCGAACGACGCCACGCCGACCGGCGCACTGCCGAACTGAGCGAAGCGGTCGATCACGACGCCGAAACGGATGTCGTGCGAGCTGCGGAGCGAATCGTTCTGGCCGAGGCGTTGCGTCAGCTGCCCGAACGCACCCGCGAGATCATCGAACTCGCCTACCTGCAAGATCTCACCCATCACGACATCGCCGAGCGCACGGGAGTGCCACTCGGAACGGTCAAGAGCGACATCCGCCGAGGCTTACTCCGGATTCGTGACCACATGGAGGCCACCAATGGCTGACAATCCTTCCCTCGACAACAACGAAGATCTGGCCGACATCGAGGCCATGCTGCGCAATCTCGACGTCGACGATCTCGAGATCCACGAGCCTCCGGTCGAGGTGTGGACCGGAATCGAGCAAGCGCTTGCCGACGAGTCTGACTCGCAGACCCCCTCGACCAACGTCCCGCAAGCTGCACCGGCCCCCGACTCGAATGTCGTGTCGCTTGCCGACCGACGCCGGATGCGCTTCCTTGCTCCGGCGATGGGTATCGCCGCCGCCGCCGTGCTGGCGGTCGCCGGTGTCGTCGTGTTTTCCCGCGGCGATGACTCGTCGGGCGATGTCGTCGCCAGCGCCGAGTTGGCGTTCGACTCCGCAACGTTCGACCCGCTCGGCGCAACATCGTCGGCAGCGGTGTCATTGGTCGACGCCGACGACCATTACGAGATCGCCATCGACGAATCCGAACTCCCGGTCGACCTGTCCGAGCCGGCAGACCTTGAACTGTGGCTGATCGAGCCCGACGAGAACGGCAACGTCGTCGACCTGGTATCGCTCGGCATCGTCGAAGATGTCGATCAACCGTTCGTGGTGCCCGACGGTTATGACCCGTCCGTGTACAAGGTCGTCGACATCAGCGTCGAGCCGCATGACGGCAATCACGACCACTCTGGTCGATCGATCCTGCGCGGCGCACTCGTCGACGCCTGAGGCCGGCGCCTCCATTCGGCGACACTGAACCAAAGAATCCGTCACACGAGCCTCGAGTGCCTCGGCCCGGCTGGACGTTCGCAAATCGATCGTCTCGGGGTTCGAGCAACCGAGCGTGCCGGTCACGGATGGACCCGTCACCGCCGAGGTGTTCAACCTCGTCCGACGAACGTTCCCCGCCGCGAATCCAGCGCATGAACTCTGTTACACCCTCTGATCATGATGGGGGCATGGAAGTTTCGTCGGTTGTCGAGCAGGTGCAGCAGGTTGCTGCGGTGCGCGCCGACGGTGCGGCGGGGCGTGAATCGCTCGAGGCTGCGATGCGAGGCGTCGGCCGCTTGGAGGCCTGGTTGGCCGGTACCAAAGCAGCGCTCACCTCCCAGCTGGCAACCAAGGTGTCGTTCCCCGAGAAGACGATCGCCGACTGCACCCGCGGCACGACCCGCGACGCCATCAACGACAAGGCCCGCGCCGATACGTTGGAGACAGCGCCGTCGTTGGCCGACGCTCTCGATGCGGCGGCGATCACGGCCGGCCACGTCGACGCCGTGACCAAGGCGACCAAGTCGCTCGACGACGACCAACGCTCCGAGTTGATCGACCGCCTCGACACAGGTCTGCTCGACGTCGCCGCTGTCGCCTCGATCGACGAATGGCGGCGACGTCTCGCAATGGAAGTCAAGAACATCCAGCGCGACGACGGCATCGACCGGCTCGAACGCCAAAAGCGGGCGACCAGCCTGCGCACCTGGACCGACGCCGACGGCATGTGGTGCCTGTCGGGCCGCTTCGATCCAGTCACCGGCGTCAAGCTGGCCGCCAAGCTCGACTCGGCCGCCAACGCCCTGTTCGCCGAGCAGACCCCGAGCACCTGCCCCACCGACCCGATCGACAAGCAACGCCACCTCGCCGCGCTGGCACTCGCGGCGATGGTCGACGGCGGCGGTGTCGGCGGACGCCCGGGCCGACCCGAGTACGTGGTCGTCGTCGACAGCTCACAATCCGACGGCGCCGACGGTCCGGCGGTCGACTGGGGGATTCCCGTCGAGGTGCCACACCGGGTGCTGGCCGAGCTGATCGGCGAGGGCGACGTACACACCGTGGTCGTCCGCAACGGCGTCGTGATCCACGCACCCGGCCAGCTCGACCTCGGTCGCACAACCCGCCTGGCGAACCGAGCCCAACGGCGCGCACTCAGGGCGCTCTACTCCACATGTGCGATCCCCGGCTGCGCAGTTCGCTACTCCCGCTGCAAACTCCACCACATCATCTGGTGGCGCAACGGAGGCCGCACCGACCTCGCACAATCTGCTCCCGGTCTGCACCCACCACCACACCAAGATCCACGACGCCGGATGGAACATCACGCTCGGGGCCCGACCGCGAACTCACGATCCGATTCCCCGACGGCACCGTCCACAACACCGGCCCACCCAGCCGACAGGCGGCCTGAGCCCGCCCAACGCTCCTTGACAACCGAAGAACCCGCACTCCGGTAGTACCGGCGCGGGTCCGGCGAATTCTCCCCTCTACGTTCGGCGCCGACCCGGCAGGTGTCGTACGGTTCTGACCCATGACCGCTACCGACGCAGGTGCCCCACCGAAGAAGGAACGTTGGACAGCTCAATGGAAGGAGTTGTACAGCGAAGTCATCACGACCGGTCTGTGCACCGGGTGCGCCGGGTGCGTCGTGACGTGCCCACACGACGTGATCGGGTACGAGCACGAAGAGGGCAAGTACATCCCATTCCACCTCGAAGAAGAGCTCGGCCTCGACAACTGTGTCCATGGGTTCGGCGAAGAAGGGGGCTGCACCACCTGCACCCGGGCCTGTCCCCGTTTCGGGGCCTGGGAGCCGTCGGCCGACATGCACCTGTTCGGGCGCACCCGCGAGCCCGACGAGATGGCCGGCATCTGGCGTCAGCTCTACCTCACCAGGGCCAGCGACGACATGGTCCACAAGATGGGCCAGGACGGCGGCCTCGTGTCGGCGATGCTGATCTGGCTGCGCGAGCACGACTACATCGACGCCGCACTCGTGTCGGGCGTCGAGGACGACGACGCCTGGAAGGCCAAGCCCGCCGTCGTGGTGACCAAGGAAGAGATCCTCGCCACCGCCGGCAGCCGCTACACGTACTGCGCCAACCCGATGGCCCTGCCCGAAGCGAAAGAACGTGGGCTCGAGCGGCTGGCCCTGGTCGGCATGGGTTGCCAGACCTCGTCGCCCCCCACGATGTGGGACCGCAAGGCCGGCAAGGTGTCGAAACCGTTCCTGTTCAACATCGGGCTGCTGTGCTCGAAGACGTTCGACGATGCGATCTTCACCGAGCTGTTCGAGGCCAAGTACGGCCTGAAGAAGCAGGACATGGTGAAGATGAACATCAAGGGCGTCTTCCAGATCTGGATGAAGGACGGCTCGTACCACGAGGTCAACCTGAAGGAGTGCCACGCCTGGACCCGCAAGGGCTGCACGCACTGCCCCGACTTCGCCGCCGAGCACGCCGACGTGTCGACCGGCGGTATCGGCGAAGACAACGACTGGACGCTCACGATCGCGCGCACCGAGCTCGGCGAGGAGGTGATCGAGCGGATGATCGCCGACGGCTCGATCATCGCCAAACCGGCACAGACCGACGAGACGGCGATGCGCCTGCTGCGCCTGCTGTCGATCGTCAGCCGCCGCCGCTGGCCACAGGACGCCGACCCCAACCCGGCGATCGGCGTACCGCCACCCAAGAAGAAGGCGGCCGCCCCGGCGCCGCCCAGCGCCGACTGACCCGGAGCGACGGCTCGTTCAGGAGTCGATCAACGTCAGCAACATCACGGTCGGCTCGGTCGCCAGGAGTGCGTGAGGTGCGCCCGGCTGCATGTGCAGCCAGCTACCCGGGCCAAGGTCGAGCTGCTCGCCGTCGACGGTGAAGCGAAGCCGACCGGACACGACTTGGACCACGGCCGCCTGGGCCGCTGTGTGCTCGGTCAACTGCTCGCCTGTATCGAACGCGAACACCGTGACGTCCAATCCGTCGCCGCGATGGACGACCTTGGACACGACCGAGCCGGCCTGGATCGCCACTTCACTCGCAAGATCCTCGATCACTGTGTGAGCCATACCAGCATCATGGTCGGCGAGGATCGCACGGCATGCATCCGGCCGGGTCCGGGGTTGCGGATCGGCGATCAGGCGGCGACGACTGCGGACACGCCGATCAGCACCACGACCAGACCGAGACAGCTGCGAGCGGCTCAACGTCTCCGCACAGAAGGCCCCGCGTCAGCCGAACTGAGCCAACGCGTCAGTTGCAGGAAGCCAAAGCGGCCTGGAAGTCGGTGATGATATTGATCGCCAACTCATTGCCGCCGGCAGCCTTGTCAGCGACGTCATCGAGGTCTTCGAAACCCTGCGCCTGCTCTTCGGTGAGGCCGAAGTCGTCGACCTCCGCGTGCATGCACGCCTTGACGGTGTCATCGACCTCTGCCGGGTCGAGCGAGTCGATCATCTCGTGGGCGAGCTCACGCGCAGGCGGCGCTGACGCGCCGCAGGCGCTCAACACGCTGAGGGCGACAACGGCCAGGGGAAGGAACGAACGACGCTGACTCACAGTGGATTGAGGTTATCGGCGTCGCTCTCCGACTGGCAGAAATCCAGCGGCGATCCGGCGACGACGGTGTTTCGGTTCCGCCCGCCAACCTGCATGATGAGCAGCGTGATTCGCATCGGCCTGCTCCGGATGACCGAGTTCCCCGACGTCACCCGTCGTGTCCACGGCCCGTACGCGACGTTGTTCGAGATGTTCTTCCGAGACCAGCCGGTCGAGATCGTCGACGTGCCGGTGCACGATGGCGCCGCACCAGGCTCACTCGCCGATTGCGACGGCTGGGTGATCTCCGGCAGCCCGGCGTCGGTCTACGAGGATCTCGATTGGATACGTACGGGCGAGGAGATCGTGCGGTCGGCGCTGGACGAGGAGCGCCCGATGGTCGGCATCTGTTTCGGGCACCAGCTGATCGCCCAGGCGCTCGGTGGGCGAGTCGAACGGGCGACCACCGGCTGGGGTATCGGCGCCCAGCGCTACGACACCGTGCGCACCCTCCCCTACCTCGGGGGCGGCGCCACCACACTGCTGGCGTCTCACCAGGACCAGGTCGTCGAGATGCCTGCGGAGGCGGTCGCATGGAGCACAGCGGACTACTGCCCGATCGCCGGCTTCACCGTCGGTGAACGAATGCTCACCATGCAGGGCCACCCCGAGTTCACACCGCAGCTGGTCTCGGCGCTGTACGACAGCCGTCGCGACCGACTCGGCGACGCCGCCGTCGATGCCGCCGAGGCAACGTTGCGAACACCGCTGTCGAACGACTCGATCGCCGAAGCGATCGTTCGGCTGATCACGGCTGAACGGCTGATCAACGCTGACCGTCTGCCAGGGTCACGACGGTTCTGCACGAGACACAGCGCCAGTTCTCTCGGCTCCTGATCGGGACGGCGCACCGCCGACCGGCTCGGTCAGCGTGTGAGTGCGAGGGCCCGGTCGAACACGTCGTCGAGCATCTGCTCGGTGAGCCGACCGGTGAACGTGTTCTGTTGGCTCGGATGGAACGAGCACACGAGCGTCGGCCCGTCCTGCAACGGTACGACGACGCCGTGACCGAACTTCGGGCGCGGTCGCACCGCGAAGTGACGACAGGCGGCGTCGTAGCCGAAGCCACCGAGGCACACCACGACTTGTGCCCGGCCCAACAGGTCGAATTCGCGTCGGAGGAACGGAGTGCAGGCGTCGCGCTCGGACGGCAGCGGCTTGTTCGCCGGGGGCGCACACTTCACGGCGGCGGTGACCCACGCGTCGTTCAGCTCCAGCCCGTCGTCGATCGACACGGATTGAGGTTGGTTGGCGAGCCCTGCACGATGCATCGCTCGGAACAGCCAATCGCCGCTGCGGTCGCCGGTGAACACCCGGCCGGTCCGGTTTGCGCCGTGGGCGGCGGGCGCAAGCCCCAGCACGACGATCCGCGCCCTCGGGTCGCCGAAGCCCGGAATCGGACGACCCCAATACGTCTCGTGGCGAAAGGAGGCACGTTTGTCGACCGCCACCTGCTCTCGCCACTCGACGAGGCGCGGGCAGGCCCGGCAATCGACGACCTCCGCCTCGAGGGCGATCAGGCGCTCGGCGTCGTCGGTCACGAACTTCGACAGTAGGTTGAACGGCAACATGGCGACGAAGAAGACTGCGAAATCCAGCACGAGCACAGCGACGAAACCGACCACGGTGCTGCTCGTCAGGCACGGTCAGACCCCGACCACCGGGCGAGCTCCTCCCAGGCCGCGCCCCCGGGCTGCATCTCGCCGAAGAGGGCGTCCGTCAGGCGCAGCGGGCCGGCGAACGGATCGCAGAACTGACACGAGTCGACGCTGTCTACTGTTCACCGCTGGAGCGTGCACGTGAGACCGCCGCCCCGATCGGCAAGGCGATCGGCATCCGCCCCAAAATCGATCGCGGTCTGCTCGAATGCGACTTCGGTGACTGGACGGGGGCCGAACTCAAGAAGCTGATGAAGCTGCCCGAGTGGCGCACCGTGCAGAAGGCACCGTCGACATTCAGGTTCCCGAACGGCGAGAGCTTCACCGAGATGCAGGTCAGAATCGTGAGCACCCTCGATCGGCTCCGCGCCCACCATCCAGGTGGTGTGATCGTGTGCGTCAGCCACGCCGACACGATCAAGGCGGCGATGGCGCACGCCCTCGGCACCCACATCGATCTCTTTCAGCGCATCGTCATCTCGACCTGCTCGATCAGCGCCATCGCCTGGACGATCGATGGGCCGATCGCGCTGACCGTCAACTCGACCGGCGGCTCGCTGTCCGAGCTCGCCCCGTCATGAGATCCGAGTCGAGTCAGCTATGAGCGTGTTCTACGAGTTCGAAGACGTCGACGCCTTCACGACCGGCGCCGTCGGTCAACCGGGAGACCGAACGTTCTTCCTGCAGGCCCGCCACGGTCGCCAACGTGTCGCCGTCAAATGCGAGAAGCAGCAGGTCACCGCGATCGTGCAGTACCTCGCGCGAGTACTCAAGGATCTTCCCCCGCCCGACGACAAGCCGATCGCAGCCGCGCTCGAGCTGGCACAACCGGTCGACCAGGCCTTCGTGCTGGGTCCGATCGGGCTCGGATACGACCGCAGCTCCGACCGACTGATCGTGCAGCTGGAGGAGGTCGGCGCCTACGACGAGGAGGGCGAGGAGATCGAGGGCCGCGACGGTCACATCCGGCTCTACGTCACCCGCGCCCAGGCCGCATCGTTCTGCGAACACGCCGAACAGGTCGTGGCGGCCGGTCGACCCGACTGTCAGTGGTGCAGCAACCCGATCGACCCCGACGGTCACGCATGCCCGCGCATGAACTGAACGTGCTGGCGTCCGAGGCGATCCCCGACCCGGTCGCCTTCCTGATGAACGCCGAACCCGAGCTCGAGGGCCGCATGCCGTGGAGCTCGAACGCCACGTTCCTCGTCACGATGCGGATCGGAGATGTCGAGCAACAGGCGGTCTACAAACCGGTGCGAGGCGAGCGTCCACTGTGGGATTTCGAGCCGGGGCTGCACAAGCGTGAGCGGGCCGCGTATCTGCTGCAGCGAGCACCTCCGGGTCGGCGTCGTGCCGCCGACGGTGATCCGCGACGGACCGCTCGGTGAGGGTTCGTACCAGTGGTTCGTCGACGCCGACCACCGCGAGCACTACTTCACGATCTTCGAGCAATTCGAGCAGCTGCACGACCAGTGTCGCCACATCGCCGTGCTCGACATTCTGGCCAACAACACCGATCGTAAGTCGGGTCACTGCCTGCTCGCCCACGATCGGGTCTGGGCGATCGACAACGGGCTGTGTTTCAGCTCGCCGTACAAGCTGCGCACCGTGATCTGGGAGTTCGGTGGTGAGGACATCGCCGACGACCTGCTCGACCTGGTCGCTCCGATGGTCGAGCAGATCCCTGTCGACATCGCCGCCCTGCTCGACGACGACGAGATCGTCGCCATGCAACATCGCGCCACCAAGCTCGTCACCGAACGTGTGCTCCCCGACGACGAACACGGCCACCACTACCCATGGCCGCTCGTCTGATGGCGCCACACCGACATCCGACGTCACCGACGCGCCGGCACGCTGGATCGGGCGGTCGGGTCCGTGGGTGAGCCGGAACGCGACGAGCGACTCGACGGGCTGATTCATTCCGTCGATCTCGACGGCCTCGTGCGACTGATCGACGACCGCTGCTCGGATCACGACTGGTCCGGGCTGCTGCGCCTACGCGACCGATGTCTGGCAGCCACACGAGCGACCGGACGCCAGCTGTGGCCGGCGGCGACGCTTGCCGAGTACCGGCTGGCGCTGCTGGCGCCTCCCGAGTGGGCGGCGACCGTGCTCGACGGCGAAGCCGGACGTTTCACGATCGGGCCACTGTCGGAGGTGGCCGCCGTGCACCACACGTGGAACGATCTCGCTCCGCACCTCAGCGCCGTACCGATCAGCCTGTTCGTCGCCCACGAGCGCTCGATCCGCGGCGAGCAGATCGACCCGGCGACGCTCGATGGGCTCCCGCCGGTGCTCGACATCCCGGCCGCGATCCAGCCGTGGGAGCCCGCCTATCCGCTGTCGACCTACACCGATGCCGGGGCCGAACACCCCGACCCGCCGACGTCCGGCGAGCTCGAACCGGTCACCACCACGGCGCACGGCAGGTCGATCGACGACGACGCCACCGAACTCGCCGTTCGCCAGCTGGTCGAAGCCTGGACGACCGCCTCGACGGGCCGCGCCGAGGTCGCCTGCGTCGAGGGTTCCCGGCTCGATGCGCTCGGCGCACTCGGGGTTCGATCGGCGCGCCTGGTCGAGATCCCGGCCTCCGAGGCACTGGCGCGGATCGCGTGGGCCGGTGCAAGCGGCGCCGCCCAGGGCCGCCGGCGCGGGATGGCGATCGGTCGGTTCTCGATGTGGTGGCTGCTCGGCGCGCTCGGTGACCTTCACGACGATTGGCCGCCCACCAACGACGAGATCGACGAGCTGCTCGCCAACCTGCGCTGGTACCGCTGGGACGCCCACGAACCCGAGGGTGGTTGGCGGCTGCAGCTGGTGATCGAGGACACCGCAGAGGGCCTGGCCTGGGCGATCAACGCCACCGACCAGGCCTGACCATCGGGCCAGCGCTCACTCGTCGGCCTCGATGTGGGCGATCTGCTCGAGTTGCCGCCAGATCCCGACGAGGATCAGCGCCGAGCCGACGAAGGCGAACCAGAACGGTGCGGTGATACCCCACAGGCCGGCGATCAGCCCTCCCAAGGCGGCGCCGACCACGAGGCTGCCGAACACGCCGACCAGATACACGCTGGCGACGCGCCCCTGGAACTCGGTCGGCACCGCCCGCTGGCGAATCGTGGACGCCGTCGTCCCCCACGCCGCCTCGTGCATCCCGAACACGAAGAAGATCCCGATCGCCACGGAGGCAGTGGTGGTGATCGCCAGCGTGAGGTGCGTGACGGTCTCGATGATCAAGCCGACCCGCATGATGTTGGCGAGTCCCAGATCGCGCTCCAGCCAGCCGTAGACGGTGGTGCCGAGGATCCCACCGACGCCCGCCGACATGGTCAGCAGTCCGAACCCGAGCGGTCCCAGACCGAGACGCTCGAGGGCGTACAGGACCAGGATCGAGATCGCCGCCCCGAACGTGATGTTGAACAGGACGACCGTCAGCGTCAGGGTTCTGACCGGCGGGTGATTCCACAACCACTTCACCCCGGCGACGATCTCGGTGCGAGCGTTGGCGGCGATCGCCGGTGGCGGCGGCATCGTCGCCGAGATGCGCCGGATCAGAACGGCGCCCAGGGCGACCGAAACCGCCTGGGTCACGAACGGCCACGCCATCCCGGCGGCGAACAGGACAGCGCCGATCGGCGGACCCGCCAGGCGGTTGAGGGTGATGTCGCCGAACATCAACCGGGCGTTGCAGATCCCGAGATCCGGCTTGGTCGACCAACATCGGCAGCATCGTGCTGCCCGTCGTGTCGACGAACGTCTCGGCCGTGCCGAGCACGAACATCGCCACCAGCACGACCGCCACGTTGACCGTGTCGGTCACGATCGTGGCGGTCGAGCGCTGCCAGCACCGCCGCTCGCAGCAGGTTGACGACGATCAGGATCATCTTGCGCCGATCGAGGCGGTCGGCGATCACACCGGCGTACAGCCCGAACAGCAACCAGGGCAGGCGTTGCAGCAGGGTCGCCAACGCAACCAGGAACGGATCTCGTGTCTGCGAGGCAACCAGCAACGGACCCGCCGCGAGCGCGATCCCGTCGCCGATGTTGGTGACCCACCACGACGCCAACAGCCAGCGGAAGCTCGACCCCATTCTCGGAGGCGCGATGGCGTCGATGATCCTGCTCACGGCCGTCGAACGCTACCCGCCGCCACCCGTCGCGGCGAGATGCGATTGCCTCCTCGACGTGGCGACGCAGCATCCATCACCGGGCAGGCGATCAGCGTCTCGGGCGGCCCGACGATGGGCGGCGAGGAGGCTCCGGGCCAGGCCTCAGGCGGAGGCGCCCGAGTAGCGCCGGGTTCCTCGCCGCCAGAACCATCGCGTCGCGGTGAACGCCGCCACCATGAAGACGATCGTGACCACGAATCTGGTCCCCGTCAGCCTGCCGGTCAACGATTCGGACGGCACCGTGATCGCGAAGCCGAGCGGCACCAGATAGGTCAGCATCACCCGCAGCCAGGCCGGGTACACCGTGACCGGGTACTGGCCGGCGCGATAGAGCCCGGAGAACAGCTCTTGCACCATGTCCATCCGCACGACCCAGAAGGCGCCGGCGGTCAGCACCAACCACAGGCAATAGATCAGCAGCGTGCCGGCCGCCAACGTGACGACGAACCCGGCGACCTCGGCCGGTCCGAACTCGGCATCGAGTTGGGCGAGACCCCAGATCAACACGACCAGGCCGACCACGGCGTCGGTCAGGCGCCAGATCCGGAACTCGCGCAAGCTGGCGAGCAGCTGCGAGTCGACCGGCTTGGTCAGCACATAGTCGAAGGTGCCGCGCTCGATGTCACCCATCACGCGACCCATGTTCGGTTCGATGGCGAAGCCGATCAGGCCGCCGACCAAGGTGAACACCCCCATCACGACGAGCAGCTGCGGCCGCGTCCAACCGTCGAGTTGGTCGGTTCGGTCGAAGATCAACGAGAGCACCACCAGACCGGTGCCGATCGCGACCAGCGACTGGATCAGCTGGATCACGAAGTTGGCGCGGTACTGGAGCTCGTTCATCACCCCGACTCGCAGATGCAACCAGGCGATCCGCGCGCCACCCGAGTCGATGAGGGTCGCGAGGGGTTTCGGCGGTGCTCATCCGTTGACCGCCGTGTAGGACTTGATCGCCCTCCGCCACATCAGTCGCACGCCGGCGGTCCCGATCGCGATCCACACGAACTGCCGAATCAGTCCGATCACCAGTTCACGGTCGGAGATCGGCCCGACCAATGCCGTGATCGGAAACCCGAACGTCGACTCGAACGGCAGGTAGTCGGCGAGCGTCTGCGACCAGCCGGGCATCAAGGACACCGGGAGCAGACGGCCCGACAACAACAGCTCGGCGGCGAAATAGGCCTCGAAGATGGCGCTCACCCTCGTGGTCCAGATCGTGATCATGCCGAGCATCCAGAGAAACATCGAGCGGATCAGGTAGGCGCCCCAGATGGCGACCACGAATGCGGCGATCTGCGCAATCGACGGACTCAGCTCGGGCCGGAAGATCAGGGACAGCACGCCGGCGATCGGCAGCCACAACACGATCACGACGACCTTCCAACCGGCGAATGACCCGATGTCGTAATGGATCGGGTGGAGCGGGCGCGCCAGGTGGCCCGACAGCTCGCCCTCGCGGATCCGCTGCTCCCAACCGAACGGCGTGAACACGATGTTCATGTTGCGGACCAGCGTCCACACGATGTAGTAGGCGGCAAATGTGCCGGGCGTGTAGCCACCGACCTCACCACCCTGTTGACGGGCGATCGTCGACCAGACCACCAGGTACACGACCGGCTCGGCGACCATCCCGATCATGTAGAAGTAGTTGCCGACCCGGTACTGGAAACCGCGCATGATCGAGGTGCGACCGAGCGTGGCGTACAGGCGCACATACGACCTGACCACACTCTCGCGCTCGATCGGGCCGTCGACGGCGTCGGCGACCGGTGAGACGACCGTGTCGGTCACGAAGCCTGCCCGCTGGCGAACGCCAACTCGATCACATCGTCGATCGGCGGGTCCTCCACCGTCAGATCGTGCACCGACTGTTCGGACAACAGCCGGGCGGTGACCGATGCGGTCTGGTCACGAGCGATTCGCAGTGTCGTGCGGACGCCGCTCGACTCGATCACCTCGCCGTAGTGGGACAGATCGGCGGGGTCGTCGAGCGTGACCACCAGTGTCTTGTGGCCGGCGAACTGCTGGGCGAGCACCTTGAGGGGGCCGTCGAACAGGATCGACCCGTGGTGGATGACGATCACCCGTTCGCACAACGCCTCGACGTCGGCCATGTAGTGGGTGGTCAACATGATGCTGGCACCATGACGCCGGTTGTAGTCGGCGAGGAAGGCCCGGATCCGGCGCTGCATCGTGACGTCGAGGCCGAGCGTCGGCTCGTCGAGGAACAGGATCTCCGGACGGTGCAGGAGCGAATTGGCGATCTCGGCCTTCATCCGTTCGCCGAGCGACAGGTTGCGGACCGGCTTGTCGACGAGTGGGCCGAGATCGAGCAGTTCGATCAGTTCGTCGCGCTGCGCCGTGAACATCGCCTCCGGCAGCCGGTAGATCGCCCGCGTCAGTTCGAAGCTGTCGAGCGACGGTAGGTCCCACTGGAGCTGGTTGCGATTGCCCATCAGCAGCGTCATGCGACGGAGATAGTCGGTCTCGCGTTGCCACGGTTCGTGGCCGAGCACTCGCGCCATGCCGTCGGTCGGATGCAGCAGACCCGACAGCATCTTGAGGGTCGTGGTCTTGCCGGCGCCGTTCGGCCCGAGAAATCCGACGATCTCGCCGGGCGCCACCGAGAAGGTCACATCTTCGACGGCCACGACATCACGATGTTCACGCCGCACGAGGCTCTTGATCGAGGCCGCCAGACCGGCCTCGCGAACCGGCACCTGGAACACCTTGCGAAGATCGGTCACCGAGACGGCAGCAGTGGCGTGGTTCACCGCACGCACGGTAGTTCGCGATCGCCGCCGGACAGCCAGGAGTTGCGGCGATCGCACGACGGGCCGGCGCCGAGGCGCCGGCCCGTCGACAGGACGTGGATCAGGTGATCGTCAGCGATCCTGGAGTGCCTCGATCAACTTCGGCATCACCTTGTGGACGTCGCCCACGATGCCGAGGTCGGCGACGCCGAAGATCGGCGCCTCCTGGTCCTTGTTGATGGCGATGATGTTCTTCGAGCCCTTCATGCCGACCATGTGCTGTGTCGCACCTGAAATGCCCGCCGCGATGTACACGTTCGGCTTGACGACCTTGCCGGTCTGGCCGACCTGCATCGAGTACGGCACCCAGCCGGCGTCGACGATCGCACGCGACGCACCGGAGGCACCCTTGAGCAGCTTGGCGAGGTCGTCGACCATCGCGAACTTCTCCTTCTCGCCCAGGCCACGGCCACCGGCGACGACGATCGCCGCCTCGTCGAGCTTGGGGCCGGTCGCCTCCTCGACGTGTACGGCGGTGACCTTGGCACCGCCGGCGGCACCCAGTTCGGGCACGGGAGCTGCCACGACCTCGCCGGCGCCGGCGGCCCCGGCTGCGGCCTCGAACGACTTCGGCCGGAACGCTGCCAGGAACGGGCCGGAACCCGTGAACGTGGTGGTGACCAACGTCTCGCCACCGAACACCGGCGTCGTGACCTTGACGGCGTCGCCGTCGACGGCGATGTCGACATTGTTGGTGAGCACGGTGCGATCGAGCTTGACCGACAGGCGGCTCATCACGTCGCGACCCTCGTAGCTCTGCGGGAACATGATCAGATCGGGCGAATCGCCGCCGTCGATCACGGCCTTGATCGCCGCTGCACCCGCCACGCCGGGAAGGCTGCCGCCGAGGTCGCCGGTCGAGTACACCTTGGCGGCCCCGTACTCGCCGAGCGCTGGCGGCCAGAGCGGTGCCGTCACCGACGACGAACGCCGACACGGTGCCACCGAGCGAGCCGGCCTTGGTGAGCAGCTCGAGCGTGGTCGACGACGGTGTTGCGTCGGCTCCTTGAGCGAAGACCCAGATGTTGTTGATACCCATGATTCGTTTCTCCGTTCTCTGCTTCGCTCAGATGACCTTGAGGTTCTCGAGGAACGCCACGATCTTCAGGTGCGCCTCGCCATCGTCTTCGACGATCTCGCCGGCCTCGCGGGCGGGGGCCTGCTCGACACCGGTGATCTGCTGGTTGGCGCCGCCCCAGCCGACGGGCGTGACGCCCAGGTCGGCAGCGGTGACCGTGTCGACCGGCTTCGACTTGGCGGCCATGATGCCCTTGAAGCTGGGGTAGCGGGGCTCGACCACGCCGGCGGTGACGCTGACCACGGCGGGCAGCGGGCACTCGACCTCGTCGTAGCCGTTCTCGCTCTGGCGGTTGACCTTGACCATGCCGCCCTCGACCACAACGCTCTTGGCGAACGTGACCGACGGCAGTCCGAGTACCTCGGCCATCTGCTCGGGCACGGTGCCGGTGTAGCCATCGCTCGACTCGGTGCCGGCGATGATGAGATCGGCGTCGCCGAGCTTCTGGGCGGCTGCCGCGAGGACCTTTGCGGTGGTCAACGCATCGGAGCCGCTGAGCTCGGGATCTGACACGAGCACACCCTTGGCGGCGCCCATCGCGAGCGCCGTGCGCATGCCCGACACCTCGCCGTTGGGAGCCATCGAGATGATGCTCACTTCCCCACTGCCGGCCGCATCGACCAACTGGAGAGCCATTTCCACGCCGTAGCTGTCGGACTCATCGAGGATGAGCTTCCCGTCTCGCTTCAACGTGTTGGTCGAGGGATCCAGCTCGCCCGGCAAGGCCGGGTCGGGGATCTGCTTCACGCACACGGTCACGTTCATAGATTCACAAGCTACCGATCGGTAGCTCGTTCGCCCAAGCCAGAGCGTTCCTTTTGTGCGTCTCTCGACAGACGTCACACCCGCGCTGATACCGTTCGCGTCCTTGCGGATCATGCTCATCGTCAACTCGTTCGCGTCGTCGGTGACGGCGCGCAACACGGTGGTCGTCCACCGCCGCCTGGCGCGTGGGCACGATGTCGAGGTCGTCGAGACCAACCGGCGCGGCCACGCCACCCGCTTCGCCCACGACGCCGCCCGCCGTGGCGTCGACGTGGTGATCGGCTACGGCGGCGACGGAACGCTCAACGAGGTGGCCACCGGGATCGCCGGCACCGACGCCGCGCTCGGAGTGCTACCCGGCGGTTCGACCAACGTCTTCGCACGCACGCTCGGCATGCCCAATGACCCGATCGCGGCCGCCGAGCTGTTGGCGAGAGGCATCGACGCCGCCGATCTGCGTCCGATCGGGCTCGGCCGCGTCAACGGCAGGTTCTTCTGCTTCCACACCGGCATCGGGTACGACGCCGCCGTGGTGCAGGCCGTCGAGCGACGGGCATCTCTGAAGCGCTGGCTGGGACACCCGTTGTTCATCTCCGCCGCCCTCACCACCTGGCTGCACGGCTACGACCGGCGCCACCCTCACTTCTCACTCGACGCCGGACAGCTCGGGCGTGTCGATGACGGCTACTTCTCGATCGTGCTCAACACGAATCCCTACACGTACCTCGGCAACCGCGCCCTCGATCTGTCGCCCGCGGCGACCCTCGACCGCGGGTTGGTGGTGGTCACATTCCGAACCCTGCGGGTGCTACCGATCCTGCGCGGGCTCGGGCTCGGCGCTGCGCGGCGGCGGCGTCACATCGAGCGAGGACCTGGTGGAATGGCGCGACGTCGACCACATGACGGTCGAGTACTCGGAACCGTTCCCCTACCAGGTCGACGGGGATCATCTCGGCTCGGTCAACCGGCTCGAATTCCACCACGTACCCGACGCCGTGCAGCTCGTGTTTCCGGGCGCCGTCGACTGAGGCTGCTGGATGGACGCGGTCACCCGAGCAGTTCGTTGCGCACAGCGGTGGCCACATCGGGCAGGTTCGTGCAGATGCCGTCGACGCCCCATGCCATCAACCGCCGCATCCGCTCCGGATCGTCGCACGTCCACGTGTTGAGCGCCAGACCTCTGGCGTGGGCGCGATGTACCAGCAGCGGCGTCGACGGTTTCGACATACGGGTGGATCGCCACGTGGCCTCTCGACGCCGTTACCGAGAGTCCGTCATCGTCGGTGGCCATGACCAGCCATGCGGTGCGAACTCTCGGCGCAACCGTTCTGACGAGATCGACGGTTTCGAGTCGGAAGGACGACACGAGCCACCGGGCGTCGGCATCGCGGCGACCGAGTTCGATCACCGTACGATGTGCCACCCATTCGGACGGATCGAAATCGGGGTCGGACGGATTGTTCTTGATCTCGACGTTGACGAACGCACCCTCACAGGCGTCGAGCGCCTCCGACAGCGACGGCACGTGATCCGGCAGCTCGCCCGACGCGACACGGTGAATCAGTCGTCCGTCTGCGAGGGCCGCGTCGTGGTGCACGACCAGGGCATCGTCGGCGGTGCGTCGTACGTCGAGCTCGACGCCGTCGGCGCCCATCTCCACGGCACGTCGAAACGCGGCGAGGGTGTTCTCGCGTTCCGCACGCGATGCACCTCGGTGAGCAATGACCAGTGTCATGTGACGATCGTTGCAGATCGACGCCGCGAGCCATCACACAGCCGGCCAATTACTCGGTCTCGATATCTGATTTTCCGATGGGCACTGAGGTTCTATCTGATCTTCTTGCCAACGGTCCGGACAACATCTAACGTTGCCGTTGCGAGCGTCAACCCCAACTTCGCCATCTGTTCATCTGCACGAACGGCCTCGCGAAGCCACGTCCCTGTGCTCGTCGGCCCTGGCCGCCACATCTCTCTACGAGGAGTCTCCTTTCGTGTCGAACCTCGCCTCCACCCTCGCCCTCGCCGTCGCAGAAGACACATGGCGTGACCACGCTCTGTGTCGCGACACCGATCCGGATCTGTTCTTCCCGGTCGGAACAACGGGCCAGGCACTGGTGTCCATCGATCACGCCAAGCAGGTCTGCGCCGAGTGCAACGTCACCGGCGATTGCCTCGACTTCGCGCTCGAGACCAATCAGGATTCTGGCATCTGGGGTGGGCTCTCCGAGGAGGAGCGGCGGGCGATCCGCCGCCAGCGGGCAGCCGCCGTCCGAGCTGCGCGCGCTGTCGGCTGAGCAGCCGACCCGGGCCGCCGGACGACGATTACCCGCCGGCGCGATTACCCGCCGGCACTGTCGAACAGCGCCCGTTCCGCCCCATCGACGAGGCGATCGCGCTGGCGGCCATCGAGGGCCCGGCTGGTCACGACATCGACCTCCACCTCACCCGTCATGTCCTGCCGGGTCGAGACATCACCGAGGAAGATCACATCGGTGAGCCCGTCGGTGCCCGCCAGACCGCGCAGCAGGTCGGCTGCGTCGGCAGCGTCGGCGCTGTCGGGCACCCGTAGCCGCAACGTCGACGTCGACGCCTCCTGCGACAGGTTGCGGACGCTCGTCAGCGCATGATTCGGGAAGTGGAGTGCGCTGCGCTGATCTCGAACACGCGTGCTGAACAGCCCGATGTGGTCGACGATTCCCTGCACCGGCGTCTCCCAACCGACATCAGCGACGATCTCGTCGCCGACGCCATAGCGGTCCTCGAAGTGCACGCTGAGGCCGGTCAGATAGTCGTTGACCTTGTGCTGACCACCGATCGCCAGCCCGGCGCCGAGGAACCCGGCGCTCGACAGGAAGAAGGCCGGGTCGACGTCGAGCAGGTGGAACGTCACGATGCCGGCCACCACCCAGATCAGCAAGCCGGCGAGATGACTGACCATCCGCGACGCAGCGTCGATCCGCTGGCGTCTGCGTTGCTCGCTGACCTCGCCCGATTCGCCGTCGATCCGGCTCGAACGGGTGCGCCACAGGCCGACCGGGGCCACCACCCCGCGACGCGAGGCGAGCAGGCTGCGCTTCGCCAGACGGCGGATCACCTGGCGGACGACCAACCGGGTGATTCGTGTGGCGACGACCGCAGCTGCGGCTGTGGTGAGGACGACGAGCGGCGCCGACAACGAGCTGTCGAACAGCCAGGAAAGGACGTGTGAGATCACCAACCCATTCTGGCAGCGATCACCCGAATATTACGATCATGTGACGAAAATTACTGGCCGAATTCGTCCCCGGTCGTTCGGGAGCCGTGGGTTACTCCTCGACGAGCGGAACTGCGAGCTCGACCACGGTGCCGCGTACGGTACCCAACACTTCGATTCCGACGCGTTCGGCAGCCTCGAGCGTGAGCGGACGCATCGTGATCGAACCGTTGAGCTCAGTCGTGACCAGCGTGCGCACGATCGACAAGCCGAGTCCGGTCGCATCCTCGAGACGGAAACTGCCGTCGACGCCGCGACCATCATCGACCACCCAGAGCTGGAGCTCGGCGGTGGTGTTGTCGAGGTGGACGGTGACCGAGCCGCGGCCGGAACCCTCCGGAAAGCCGTGATCGACGGCGTTCTGCAGCAACTCGGTGAGCACCACCGACAGCGGCGTGGCAATCGCCGCCGGAATCCGTCCGCCGTCGCCCTGCACGGTGAACCGAACCGGACGATCGGCCGACTGCAGCCCTTCCTCGGCGAGCCGCAACAGCGGCCGGACGATCTCGATGAACGTGACGTCGTCACCCGGCTCGCGCGACAGCGCCTCGTGCACCAGCGCGATCGTTCGGATGCGTCGAACGGACTCACCGACCGCAGCGATCGCCTCGGGGTGAGTGAGCCGTCGCGCCTGAAGCCTCAGCAGCGACGAGATCGTCTGCAGGTTGTTCTTGACCCGGTGGTGGATCTCACGAATGGTGGCGTCCTTGCTGAGCAGCAGCCGATCGCGCTTGCGCAGCTCGGTGACGTCACGCAGCAGCAGCACGGCACCCGCCACATCGTCGCCGTCGAGGCACGGCACGCACCGGCACAAGAGCGTCACGGCAGGACCCTGCTCGAACTCCTCGATCACCGGCTCACGACGTTCGAATGCCTGACGTACCGGTCCGTCGTAGAAGCCGAGCTCGGCCAACCGCATACCGATCGCCGAGGCCTGGATGCCCACCCGGTGGAGCGCCGAGTTGGCGTTGGGAGAGACGTACCGCACCTCGCCCTTGTCGTCGAGCCACATCACACCGTCGCCGACGCGAGGTGCCGCACTCGAGTCACCGACCCGTTGCGGAAACGGGAAAGCACCGCCGGCGATCATTCGTACGAAATGCTCGAACACCATTCCGTACGCGCGCTCGAGGTCGCCCGAGCGGCGCCCCGCCAGCTCGATCCACTCCTTCGTGAGCACGGCGATCGGCCGACCCTCGAACACGACCGGGATCGCCAGCATCCGTGTCTCGTCGGGGATGTCCTCGACCGTGATTTCACCCTCGCTCGGCTCGCTCGAGTCGAACGCCTCGTTCAACAGCACAACCTCGGACGCGTTCGCCCACGAGCCGACCCAGTCGGTCTGGTACATCGTCTGTCCGGTAGCCGGCCTGACCTGCGCCGCGACCATCCAACGATCGTCCGGCGTCGGGACATAGAGCAGCAGATCAGAAAAGCAGAGGTCGGCCAGCATCCCCCACTCCGATACGAGGCGGCTGAGGTGGGCCACCTGATCGCGGTCGAGTGTGGTCTGCTCGCGGACGAGTTCGGTGAGCTTCGGCATCGGAACCTGAGTCTTGCCGATTCGCGCGCCAACTCCTGCGATTACGCGAAAACGATCTAGCCTCAACCCTCATGGGCGACAGCGAACTCCGTGCCACATTCACCAGCTTCGAGGGTTCGACGCGGGAGGATTGGTCGCTGATCGCCAGTCAACTCCCGGTCACGCAGGCGATGGCCGGCGAGAACATCATCGAGCAGATGCGGATGCTGGCCCGCGATCACGGCGGCTTTCCGGTGTCCAGGTTGGAGCATTCGTTGCAGACGGCCACGCGGGCCGAGCAGGACGGACACGACGAGGAATACGTGTTGTGCGCCCTGCTGCACGACATCGGTGACACGCTGTCGCCGTACAACCACCCGGCGATCGCCGCCGCCATCGTGAAGCCGTTCGTGTCCGAGGCCAACCACTGGATGGTCGAGCATCACGGGATCTTCCAGGGGTATTACTTCTGGCATCACATCGGTATGGATCGCAACACTCGCGACCAGTTCGCCGGGTCGCCGTACTACGAACACACCGAAGAGTTCTGCGCCAAGTACGACCAGACCGCCTTCGACCCCGACTTCGTCAGTGCCCCGCTCGAGCACTACGAGCCGCTGATCCGCAAGTTCTTCGTTCCGGAGGGCGCCACCGAGGGGCTGACCCTCGTCGAGTAGACGGTGGCCTCACCACCCGCCACGGCCGCCGTCAGTCGAAGTGCTGGCCGCCTGCGCGGGGCGGCCTGACCGACAGGTACACAGTCTTCAGGTAGCCGCCGAACTCGAATCCGATCGGGTGGTCGACGGCGTGCCCTGTTCGCCGCGTCTCGTGGACGTCGATGCCGGCCGACGCCGCAGCCTTCAGCACCGTCGACACGAAGTCGTCGGTCGTCACGCGGCTCGAACACGACGCCTGGATCAGCTTGCCACCCGGTTTGACGACCGCCAGACCGAGCCTGGTCAGTCGGGCATACGCTGCGAGCGCTCGCGGCACAGCGGCTTGATTGCTGGCGAACGACGGCGGATCGAGAATCACGATGTCGAACTGCTCGTTGCGCTTGGCCAACGCGATCAGAACCTGGAAGGCGTCGCCAACGGTGGTGTGCACCTGGCAGCGCCGCACCTCGCCGAGACGCTGGTTGTGGGCAAGGTTCCTCTTGGCCGTCTGCAGCGCTGGTGACGATTGGTCGATCAGGTGCACCGACCTGGCGCCACCCGCTGCGGCTGCGACCGAGAAACCGCCAGTGCTGGCAAACACGTCGAGCACCGAAGCACCTTCGGCCATGCTGCGCACGAGGGCACGATTGTCGCGCTGGTCGAGGAAGTGCCCCGTCTTCTGGCCGTGCACGACGTCGGCCTCCATCGTCAGGTCGCGTTCGCGGAACAACACCGGCCCGGCGGGCGGCGGCCCGACGATCGTCTCGCCGTCCGACAATCCGAACGTCTCACCTGCGGCCACGCTGCGGCTGAGGCGCAGCACGATCCGCACGGGTGCGAGCACCTCGACGAGTGCCGCCACCACGTCGGCCAGGTGCGGAAACCACGCCGCCGTGTAGATCTTGACGACCAGCGTCTGGTCGTACCGATCGACCACCAGACCGGGCAATCCATCATTCTCACCGTGTACGACCCGGTACGCAGTGGTCTCGTCGTCGTCGGCCAGCAATGCTCGCCGATCGGACGCCGTGGACAGCACGGTGCGCCAGAAGTTGCCATCGATCTGGGTCGGCGAGCCCCGGTGCAACAGCTTGACCCTGATCGGCGACGTCGGATCCCAGAGACCGATCGCGGCAAACTTGCGGTCGCTGTCGAACACCACCGCCAGGTCTCCCGCCGCGCCGTCATGGCTGACCGACGTGATCGAGCCGTCATACAGCCACGGGCTGCCGCCTCGGATCTGGCGCAGGGCATCGGGTGTCACGCGCACCGCAAGGCGCCGCTCGCCCGGTGTGGGGAGCCGCTCCAGCGGTGCCGTCATGACGAGAAGTGTCCCGCCAGTTCGAGCAGATCGGCGATGTCGTTGACGTCCCGGTCGAGCACCGGAGCGGTCACCAGGAGGTGGCACAGTTCGGCCAGTTCAGCGCGACGCTCGGCTTCGCGTGTGGCCACGACAGCGACATCGTGGAATCGAGTTCCGATCTCGGTCAGCACGTCGCGAACGGTGTCCGGTTGGACCTCGAGTTGCTCGGCAACTCGGCCGGCGAGGTCGCCATCGGCCGCTTTGACGAGCTTGCGGGCGCTGGTCGCCGACGCCTTGGCGGTCATCGACGCCGGCAGCACACGGTTGGCGATGATCGCCCCGAGGTGATACTGACGCCGAACGAGCTCGCGAGCGAAGTACGCCGCCTCGTAACTGGGTGCCGCCTCCAACGTCGACACGACGACGAAGGTGGTGCGCGGGTCGGCCAACAGCTGTTCGACCTCGTCGGCATGCCGGACGAAGCCTTTCTCCATGGCTTGGAACAACATGAAGAACTCGGCGACGTCCTCGAGCAGCCGGGACCCGAGGATTCGATCGGCGATTTGGTAGAACGGCTTCGACGCCATCGAGAACAGGCGCGACCTGTACGGCGCCGTGAGCCACCTGAGAAGCCACGACCGGAAGAACTCCTTCATGCGACGCGGGGAGTCGAGGATGTCGAGGGCGTTGCGCGATGGAGGTGTGTCGACGATGATCAGGTCGTACTTGCCCGAGGAATGCAGCTCGTGCAGCCGCTCCATCGCCAGGTAGTCGTGACTTTGCACGAATCGACTGGCGATGTTCTGATACGTGGAGTTGGCCAGCACGGCCTTGCGTATCTTTTCGTCGGGGGCGTGGAGGCGGATCAGGTCGTCCCAGCCGGCCTTGGTGTCGAGCATCGCCGCCCAGAGTTCGCCGCGCTGGCTCGACGCCGGCGTCGGTGAACGCCGAGTCGGGCACGAGCGTGGCCTCGTTGCCGATGTGGCCGACACCGAGCGCGTCGGCCAGCCGCCGGGCCGGGTCGACCGTCAGCACGAGCACACGTCCACCGATCTCGGTCACCGCCGACACAGCCATCGCGGCGGCGGCGGTGGTCTTGCCGACACCGCCCGAGCCGCACACCAGCACCATCTCCTTGGCGGCCATCAATGCCTGCAGATCAACCCGATCGGTCGCCCGACGGCGGCGGCGCTCGACCATCAGAGTTCCCGCCCGAGGGCATCGGCGACCAGGTTGACGACGCGGCGGCCGGTCGCCTTGGTGAACAACTCGGGCACGGTCAGGATCGGCAGATCCGACTCGGCTCGCAATCGATCGAGATGGCCTTCGCCGATCTTCCGTCTGGCATCGGTGATCTGAGTCGCCTCGAGCACGGCTCTACCGCCGCGCCCGACCTCGTCGACGATCAACGGCAACGCCTCGCCGAGCCGGTCGACGACATCGTGTTGGCGATCCGTGAACAGATCCGGCAGGACCCGGTTGGCGATCAATGTCGTCGGCTGCACGCCCGTCTCGCGTTCGAGCCGTTCGAGCAAGGCGAGCGTTTCGGTGACGGGCATCTCTTCGGGGGTGGTGACCACGGCGACACCGGTGATCGAGGTGTCGTGGAGCACCTTCAGCATCCAGTCGGTCTGGTCGCGAACCATCCCGACCTGGGCCATCTCGCGGATCGTCATCGGGGCGCCGATCTGGGAGATGATGTGCCCGGTCGCCTCGGCGTCGACGATCACGATGTCGTAGTGCCGCTCGCGAACCTCGTAGCAGACCTTGCCGATCACGAGGATCTCGCGTACCCCGGGAGCAGCGTCGGCGAGGAAATCGAAGGTTCTCGCGAGCGGTCCGATCTTGCCGATCAACGGCACCTTGGCGAACAACCGCAGGTACTCCTTCAGGGCATCCTCGGTGTTCATCGCCATCGCGAACAGGTTCGATTCGAGCTGGCGCGGCCGGAACGCCAGCCGGCCGACATCGAAGGCGTCACCGAGCGAGCCCTTGGCATCCATCTCGCAGACGAGCGTGCGCATGCCACGGTCGGCCGCCATCTGGGCCAGTGCGGCGGCGATCGAAGTCTTGCCGACACCGCCCTTGCCGGTGACGAAGACGAGTCGCCGGTCGAGCAGTGACCCGTCGACCTCGGTGGGCATCAGCCCCCGAATCCGATGCGGCGCTCACCGTCGACGGACCCGACCTCGACGTAGGCGATCTTCGAGGCCGGTACGCCGACGTCCTTGCCGCGCTTGTCGGTGATCCACAACACGTCGGTGGCACCACTGAGGGCGGCCTCGACGCGGGCCTTGACGTCGTCGCGCGCCTCGTCGTCGACCTCCAAGGAGATCTCGCGAGGGGCCTGCGTCACACCGATTCGTACGTCCACCACGGAGACGGTAGCGGCCCGCCCAGCGATCCACATACGATCGGCGGGTACATTCGGCTCGTGCCACAACACACAGCTGCGAAACGAGCGATCGACGATCATCGGGAGCGATGGGGCGAGCCCGACCTCGTCGTGCGAGCGCCCGGACGGGTCAATCTGATCGGTGAGCACACCGACTACAACGACGGGTTCACGCTGCCGATGGCGCTCCCGTTCGACACCGTGATCGCCCTCAGTTCGACCGGAGACGCGGATGGTGGGCCGGTCACAGTCGCCTCGGAAGGATTCGGGTCGGTCGTGATCGACCCGATCGCCGACCCGCAGGCGGTCGACGGTTGGGCGATCCACGTGGCCGGCGTGATCCGCCTGATGGGCGAGCACGACGTGGCGAGCGCAGGGTGGCGGGCCACGATCGCGACCGACATCCCCACCGGCGCCAGCCTCTCGTCGTCGGCAGCGCTCGAAGTGGCCCTGATCATGGCCCTGCTGGCGCGGGCGGACGCTACGTGGCCACCGATCGACGTCGCTCGGCTCGGTCAGCGCGTCGAGAACGAGATCGTCGGCCTGCCGAGCGGCATCATGGATCAGTTCATCTCGGCCGGCGCCGTCACCGGTCACGCCAGCTTGATGGACTGTCGTGCGCTCACGCTCTCACCGGCGCCGCTGCCATCGGGCGTCGCGATCGCGATCCTGGATACCGGCACCCGCCGAGTGCTGGCCGAAGCTGCCTATGGCGATCGGCGGGCGGCCTGCGAGCGGGCGGTCGCCGAGTTGGGTGTCGCCGCGCTGCGCGACGCCACGCTCGAGCAGGTGGCCACGATCGCCGACCCCACCGACCGCCGCCGCGCCCACCACATCGTCACCGAGAACCGACGAACGCTCGACGCCGTTGCTGCGATGGCTGCCGGTGACGCCGCCCTGCTCGGACGCCTGATGACCGAGAGCCACGTCAGCCTGCGTGACGACTTCGAGGTCTCGGGGCCCGGCCTCGATGCAATCGTCGAGGTCGCGCTCGCCAGCCCGGGCTGTCTGGGTGCTCGAATGACAGGCGGCGGGTTCGCCGGGTGCGCCGTGGCACTGGTCGACACCGACCATGCCGACACCTTCGTGCAGTCGGTGCTCGACCGTTACGACTACGACGGTCACACCGCCCGCGTCTGGATCTGTGAGCCCTCGCCCGGGGCATCGGTCCTCCCCACGGACGCCACGTTGTAGACAACGACCATGAGCGATGCCATCACGCACTACGACGCGATCGAGGGGTACTGCGAGCAGCTCAGCTGTGCAGCGGGCGACACGGTCGGCGTGTGTGTGTCGACCCGAGCGTCCCGATTCGATGTCACCGTGCGGCGCTGGGGCGCAACGCTCCAGACGGTGTGGTCGGCGAACGATCTGGTCGGCGCCGAGCAACCGACCCCGGCAACCGCCGATGCGTACGGCTGCGAGTGGAACGTCAGTGTCGAGATCCCGACCGATGCCGACTGGCGGAGCGGCTTCTATCTGATCGAACTGTCGGTCACCGATGCGCCACCGGATCGACGGGTCGGCTACGCCGGGTTCGTGGTGCGTCCGACAGACGACCGACGCAGGATCTTGTTCGTGCTCGCCACGAACACGTGGAACGCCTACAACGACTGGGGCGGACGCAGCCTCTACACCGGTGGCCACCAGGTCTCGTTCCGGCGGCCGTTCGGTCGCGGGATGCTGTCACGGCCCGAGACCGAACGCGACGACCGCAAGGCCCGGCCACGTCGTTACGGCGAGCAGCCCGACATCGACGGCGAGATCTACCAGCAGTACCGGCACGGGCACGGGTACCCGGGCTACATGGGCTCCGCCGGTTGGTTCAGTTGCGACCGCCGCTTCGCCGAGTGGGCCGAGCGGGCCGGCATCGAACTCGACTACGCCGTGTCGAGCGACCTCGAGCGCGTGGAGGGGCTGACCGACGGATACCAGCTCGTGATCGGTGCCGGCCACGACGAATACTGGTCGGGGGCCCAGCGCGACGCCGTCGAGCGCTTCGTCGAGAGCGGCGGCAACTACGCCTCGTTCTCGGGCAACACGATGTTCTGGCAGGTCCGCCTCGTCGACGACGGCGCGGCGATGGTGTGCCACAAGTACTCGGCCCACCTCGACGATCCGATCGCATCCCGTCAACCGACTGCGATGACCGGCATGTGGTGCGACCCGCTGATCGGCCGACCGGAGAGCCGATTCCTCGGTGCCTCGTCGATGTACGGGCTGTACAGCCGGTTCGGGCAGGCGACACCGCGTGGCGTCGGCGGGTTCGTGATCTACCGCGACGATCACTGGATGCTCGACGGCACCGACCTGAGGTACGGCGACGTACTCGGCGCCGACGACGGGGTCGTCGGCTACGAGACGGTCGGCACCCGCATCGCGTTCGACGAAACGAACCTGCCGGTCACCGTCGCCGACCCACTGCTCCCCCGCCCGCCCGACGTCGAGATCGTCGGCTTCACGCCGTCGAGCAACCTGGCAATCGGCGAGTACCCCAAGTCGATCGCCGCCCTCGACGACCAGGGCGACCTCGAGTTCATCGCCGAGCGGGCGTTCGGAGGGGGTCCGGACGCGCTCGCCAAGGCGCGCCACGGCAATGCCGTGATGCTGACGTGTCGGCCGTTCGGCATCGGCACCGGTCAGGTCGTCACGGTCGGCAGCACCGACTGGGTGTTCGGCCTCGCGCGATCCGCAGGTCGCTCGCGTCACGCGCAACGTGCTCGATCGACTCGGCTGACTCTCAGGTCAGCGCATCAGGCTGACCCGATAGGCGAACTCGTAGCGGCCTGCAGCCAGCTGATACTGCGGCAGCACGTCTGGTCCGCAGCTCGCCGTGCCGAGTCCACGGTGCGCCACGTCGAGGCACACGACCAAGCCCTCACGGCGCTGCAGCTCGGTTTCGGTGATGGCGCTGAACAGGTCACCGGCGGTGTGATGGGTGGCCGAGACGTGCAGAGCGTGGGGCTGCAACACGTCGATCCGCACGACCTCTCCCGAGTTGCTGTCGAGGCCTCGAACCAACGGCAGTCGGTTCTCAGGCCGAACTCCTGCGGCACGAGGTACGGCGACTCGTCCGGAGCCGAACTCCAGATCCCCAGCATCGCCGAACGATTTCGATCGGGGTAGTTCTCGTGCGGCCCACGGCCGTACCAGCGCAACAGGTCGAATCTCGGCGGCAACGTGAACGACACCCCGACCCGGGGCAGGTCGGCCAGCGATTCGGGTACCTCGACGACGTGTCGGTACGTCGTCCCCGAGTCGTCGCGTTCGACCGTGACGTCGATGGTCGACGAGCGACTCGGGGTCGAGCCGGTCGAGACCGGCCGCCTGCCAGTCGTGGAGCGCGACCTTCGACGCCCGTCGACGCAGGCGATCGGGCATCAACTTGAAGCCGTCGTTGTCGGTCGCCGCTCGCCACAGGTTGAGGCGCGGCGAGACGAGCGGATCGGCGGAGATCGCCGTGGCTGCGTCGTCGGCTCGCCGACGCCGACGGCGTCGCGACCGAGCGCAACTTGGTCCCAGGCCACGAGGTGACCGGCCTGAGCGAACCACGTCGGTCGCCGCGTCTCCCAGCGCACGCTGAGCTGTACGTCGCCGGCTCGTGTCGGGCGTCTCGCACGGCAGCGCCACCGTCACGGTCGCGCCCGGCTCGATGGTCGGCACGCCGAAGGGCACCGCGCTCGACCGTCTCTCCGTCGACCAGCAGCTCCCACGTCGCACGCAGCCAACCGCACGTCGGCGAACGACTGGCGGTTCTCGATCCGTAGCCCGCCCCGGGCTCGTGCGACGGTCACCGGCCGATACACCCACGCCAGCTCGCGCATCGCCGGGTGCGGTTCGAGGTCGGCCGACACCAGCCCGTCGGCGACGAAGTTGCCATCGTTCGGGGTGTCACCGAACTGACCGCCGTACGCGAGTCGCACCCGGCCGTCCGGCAGTCGCTGCCGGAGCGCTTGATCCTTCCACTCCCAGATGAAGCCGCCCTGCAGGCCGGGTGTCGACGTGATCACGTCCCAGTAGTCGGCGAGCGAGCCGTTGCTGTTGCCCATCGCATGGCTGTACTCGCTCATGATCAGCGGACGCGATCCCTCGACCAGACGTGCCGTACTCGCGAATCGCCTCGATCGTGGGTACATCGGGCAGACGATGTCGCCCGACGGGCGACCCTGCTTCGACCCAGCCGCGGTGGAGGATCTCGCCTTCGAAGTGGATCGGCCGCGACGGGTCGGCGGCTCGGATCCAACCGGCCAGCGCATCGTGGTTGACGCCGTGGCCGCTCTCGTTGCCGAGGCTCCACGAGATCACGCAGGGGTGGTTGCGATCGCGCTGCGACCATTCGGGCGCCACGCTCGAGCCACGTGGCCCGGTAGCTCGGGTCGTCACAGAGGCTGGTGTTGTAGGCGTGGCTCTCGATGTTGGCCTCGTCGATCACGTAGAACCCGAGCTCGTCACAGAGGTCGTAGAACGCGCTGTCGTTCGGATAGTGCGACGTGCGAATGGCGGTGATGTTGTGGGCCCGCATGACCTGCAGGTCGGCCCGCATGTCGTCATCGCTGACCGCCTTGCCGCGGTCGGGGTGATGATCGTGACGATTGACCCCGAACACCCAGATCGGTCGACCGTTGACCAGCAGCTGACGGTCCCGGACCTCGACGCTGCGGATTCCGATCGGCTGGGTCTCGGTCTGGCGTACACGACCGCGGGGTCGACCAGCTCGACCGTGAGCGAGTAACGGTCGGGGATCTCGGCACTCCACGGCTCGGCCCGGCGCAGCTCCCATCGACTGGTGACTTCGAACCCCTCGAAGAAGTACGGCCGCGCTGCTTCGTGCGGCACCTCGCCGCTGAGCACCTGACCGACCTGACGCCCCGACGGGTCGCGCAGCGTGGCCCGTACCGTCCAACCCGGCCTGGGGCGCACGATCGACGTCGATCTTGGCCGTCGCCTCGACCGTCCCGGCGCCGGTCGCCGGGTCGTAGGCGGTCGTCACGGGAAGATCAGCGATGTGCACGCGCGGTCGAGACTCGAGCCACACCGATCGGTGCAGGCCCGCCATCCACCACTGGTCCTGATCCTCGACGTAGCTCTGGGCGCTGTATCGCACCACCACGATCGCCAGCTCGTTGCGCCCTCGCGACAGCAACGAGCCGATCTCGTACTCACTGGGAAGCCGGCTGTCGGTGCCGTACCCGGCGAGCCGGCCGTTCACGTACACGGCATGCACGCTCTCAGCGCCGCCGACATGAAGGACCGTGCGCCGCTTCACCCATCCGGCACTGATCGTGAACGAACGCCGATAGACCCCGGTCGGGTTGCGCTCGGGAAGCAGCGGCGGCGGACCGGGAAACGGCATCTGGACGTTCGTGTAGTGGGGCAGGTCGACGAACCCATCGAGATCCTGCATCGTCCAGTTGCCGGGCACCTCGACGGTCACGGCAGCAGTGCGCTCCCCCGTGAGGGCTGCCACGGGCACCTTGTCGGGATGCTCGAACATCTCGAGCGACCAGCGTCCGTCGAGTGAGCGGCGATCGAATCCGGACAGCGGCACGTGCGTCGGCAGCCGGTTGATCTGGACCTGGGCGGGATCGGCCCACGGCCGGATCTCACCGATCACTGGCAGCATCGCAGGGGCCCGCGGCTCAGCTGCCGCGATCGACGGTGTTGCCGTTGGGCGAACGCTCCCACGTCGTGCCGGTGGCGAGGGCGACACACTTGTAGGCGCCGTCGTAGATCCCGATCTGCTTGTTCCTGACGATCGAATCGCAGAACATCTCCAGCAGATCCGTCTCCCGGGTGATCAGGTCGATCGCCTGCAGCGTGCGCGGGATCGTGCGCATCTCGATCGTTCCATCCCCCAGTTCGGCACTGCGGATCGCACCCCATGCTTCGTGAGCACCCACCCGGGCGTTGAAGATCTTGGGGATCGGGTAGAACGCCAACTCCGATGGCTTGGTGATCAACACATCGCTGACCCGCATCAGGTAGTTGGTGGCGTAGACCCCGTGGAACGTGTTGTCGAACAGGAACACGTGCAGCCCGCGCGCCTCTCCCTCCCGGATCCCGTCGACGAATCCGCGGGCGTCGTCCCACGTGAGGTGGGTCTGCACCGACGCGGCGGCCGATCCGAGCTCGGCCTTCAGCCACTCCCAGTTCTCGGCGTGATCACCGAGGTTGACGAACAGGGTGAGCTCGTCGCGCTCGATCATCGGCCGGCAGTGGTCGATGATCGCCTTGAAGAGCTCGCGTTGTGCACCGGCACCGCCCATCGTCAGCACGAAACGACGCGGTTCACCGTTCGCCATCCGCCGCAGGCGTGCAGCGCAGTCGACCTCGATGTACTCGACCAACTCGTGGTCGACGTGATGGCCGACGTACTCGATCGCGTCGGCCGGAGTGGGGTTGAGGATCTTGTCGTCCTCGTCGAACTGGTTCATGATCCGGAAGCCGTAGTAGCCCGACGGCGACTGCACGGCGTGGGTGGCGCCCTCGGTGAGCTGGAACGCCATCGGCCAGTTGTCGAACATCATGTCGACGACGTTCGTCATGCCACCGGCCACGGCGCCCATGCAGTTCCACATGTGGGCCGTCAGGATCGGCATGTCGGACGGCAATGCGTGGTGCAGGTTGGCGAACAGCTCGCTCTTGCGATAGTCGCGGGCATTCGCCTTGAGGAACCGCCACGGCCATCCCATCGCCTGGTTGTTGAGCAGCCAGTTGAGGCCGGGCAGCGTCTTGTCGCCCGACGTCACCGACTCCCAGACGTACTTGTCGAACAGTGAGCTGCGCTGCGACACGCGCGAGTACTTGCTGTAGTTGGTGTTCCACCAGTTGATCGCATCCTGGGTGATGCCCGGGAATCGCCAGCAGGTCGAGCCAGTACGGCGTGCGATCCCATCGCCCGGGCGGCCGACGCGCCGGCCATCGCGATCCGGTAGTGGCCGTACCCCATCCGGATCGTCGAGATCACGACGCCGGTGTCACGATCGATCGGATCGCCGTCGGCGTCGCGGCGGATGTCGCGGATGCCGAGCATTTCGCCGAGCTGGGGGTTGTCGTGAACGCTCAGCTCGTACTGCTCGTTCGGGTCGTAGTCGAACTGCTTGACGAACATCTGCTGCCACTCGAGCGCCTTGCGGTCCTGGGCGGGCGTGATCTTGTTCCCGTACAGCGAGAACTGCTTGGGGTCCATGGCGAGCTCCTTGGTCGGGTCAGCCGAGCTCGCGGATCCGAGCAGCGACGTCTTCGGGGATGACGGGGTTGAAGTATTCCTCACACGCCACCTCGGCGGCGGCGATGAAGCGCTGCACACCGGCCGAGCGCCACGGTGACACGATCTCGATGTTGAACCAGGCGTCGTCGTAGCCGTCGGCGACGGTCGGTCGCTGGTTGAGCCACATCATGTACGGCAGCGGCCGGTCGTAGAGCCGGTCGAGCCGGTCGAACAGGTCGACCAGCAACGCCGCCAACTCGTTGCGACCGGCGTCGGTC
>CAVRNX010000048.1:0-49474 GCA_963722635.1 uncultured Acidimicrobiaceae bacterium | reverse complement strand
ATCGAGTGATGACGCCCGGTGATCTCGCTGACGTACCCACTCGCCTCTTCGAGTTGTTCGTAGATGCCGGTCATGGTGCACGTCCTTGTCACGCCGAGAGATGGGGAATCGACTTCCCTCGGAATCATGACGTGCACCGTGCGAGCCAGGCAAGCCAGTGTCGGTTGTCGAGGCGCCGATGAACTCCGGAGTTCCGATCTCGGCGAGACTGGTGCGGTGATCATCGACTGTGCGGCATACATCGACGGCAAGAGAGTCGACGTCGACCCCGACCCAGCGTCGCTGTGCCGCTGGGAGTCCGATGTCGTGCCGCAGGCGACCGACGACGGCGATGCCGTTCGAACCGTGCGACGTTCGTCTGGCTGGGCCTGCGTGTACCCGATCTGCAGGAGCTGCCGGGCGCGTGCACGGCACTCGGGCTCGACGAGGTGTCACCGACGAGATCCTGACGCCCCACGACCGACCGGTGCTGAGTGTCGACGGGCCAACGGTCCAACTCGTGCTGCGAACCGCTCGCTACGACGACCAGACCGAAGCGGTCGACCTGGGCGAGATGACCCTGTTGGTGACGCCGACCTCGATCGTGTCGATTCGTCACGGACAGGCGAGTCAGCTGGCGCCGGTCCGTGCTGCGCTCGAGCGCGACCCCGATCGACTCCGGCTCGGCCCGATGGCCGTGCTCACGGCTGTCATCGACCGGGTCGTCCGCGACTACGGGCCGGCGCTCGACGGCTTCGAGAACGACGTGATCGAGGCCGAACTCGATGTGTTCACCGACATCCACCATCAGCCCGTCGAGCGCCTCTACCGGTTGAAGCGAGAGGTTCGACGGACGCTGGTCGCCTTCGACGCGCTGCAGGATCCCCTGAACCGGCTGATCCGGGCGCTCGGCAAGACGCTCCCGGAGGAGTTGGTCGCCGATCTCAACGAGGCCGCCGACCAGCTCGACCGGGCGGTGACGCGGGCGAACTCGCTGTCCGGGCTGCTCGACGCCGCCCTCACCGCGAGCCTCACCCAGATCTCCGTGCAGCAGAACAACGACATGCGCAAGATCAGCGCGTGGGTGGCGATGGCCGCCGTCCCGACGATGATCGCCGGGATCTACGGCATGAACTTCGACTCGATGCCCGAACTCGACGCAACGTTCGGGTATCCGCTCGTCCTGTTCGTCATGGCGACGACCGTCGCGCTGCTCTTGCGCTACTTCAAACGCAGCGGCTGGCTCTGAGCCGGAACGGCTCGCCGAGTCGGATGCCGGGACACGTCAGCCCGCCATCGTCAGGCCGCCCGACACGCTCAGCACCTGGCCGGTGACGAATGCCGCTGCGCCGCTGGCGAAGAACAGGATCGCCCCGACCAGGTCGTCCGGTTGGCCGAGCCGGCCCATCGGGATCGCCCGCCGGAACGCCTCACGCAGCTTCTCCGGGTTGGCCGACGCGTCGGTCACCGTCGCCAGCAATGCCGTATCGGTCGGGCCGGGACAGACCACGTTGAACGTGACGCCGTGACGCGCATGCTCGCGGGCGAGCGTCTTGGAGAACGCCACCAGACCGGCCTTGCACGCCGCATAGACGGCCTCGCCGGAAGATCCGACGCGGGCGGCGTCGGAGGCGACGCTGACGACACGGCCGCTGCCCCGCTGCACCATGGCGGGCAGCACGGCGTGGTGCATGTGGAGGGCGCCCACCAGATTGATGTCGATCAGCCGCGACCAGTCGTCGGGTGCAGTCTGCAGGAACGGCACGAACAGGTCCCAGCCGGCGTTGTTGACCAGCACATCGATCGGCCCGAGCTCGGCGGTGACGCGTTCGACAGCAGCATCGACCGATCCACGATCGGTGATGTCGCACTCGACCGCGATCGCCCGGCCATCACGGTCCGTGATCGAGTCGGCCGTCGCCGCTGCCGCATCCCCGGCGCGATCGACCACGGCAACCGCAGCGCCCTCAGCCGCGAACCCGGCACAGACCGCACTACCGATCCCACCGCCACCTCCGGTCACCACGACGGTGCTGCCCTCGAATCGACTCATCTTCCCATCCCTCCGTCCCGACTCCCATCGCCGGTGTCGCTCACCCGCAACGTATGACACGACTTCGGACCATCAACCATCCAAGCCGACACCGACCGCTTCGAACCGTCGAACAGGCTGTCCTTCCAACTCCCCCAGGACAAGCTGCCCCGTAGCGGAACGTTCCTGGCGGAAGGGTCTTTCGACTCGTTTGGCCGTCGGGTACGCCATGAGATCATGGACGTGAAAGGCCGCTGTACCGGTGTCTGCCGCCCAGCAGAGATGGACGACGATGGAGCAAGTCAAGGCCACCCGATCGGAGCTACTCGCACGCCGATCGCAGATCGCGATGGCGACGCGTGGCCGCGACGTGCTCCGCGAAAGCGCGAGCAGCTGATGAAGGAGCTCCGCGAGACAGGCGATGACATCGTCACGAGCATCGATGCGCTCGACTCTGGTCTCGTCGACGGCCGGCGGGCGCTGGCCCTGGCGGACGCCATCGATGGCCCGGAGAGCGTCCGATCAGCTGCCGTCGCGAGCGGGCGTCAGATGACGATGACGACACTCACGTCGACCGTGATGGGTGTGCGGATCGTGGACATCGACGCCGAGCCATCAGGACGGCGGCGGGCCGATCGTGGCTATTCCCTGGCCGGCAGCAGCGCCCGGATCGACGACGTCGCCGACCGGTTCGAGTCGATCGTCGACCAGTTCCTCGAGTACGCCCGCTACGAACTCCGTCTGCGGCACCTGGTCGAGGAGGTGCGCACCACGACCCGCCGTGTGAACGCCCTCGAGACCGTGGTCATCCCTCGCCTGCAACACGACTGCCATGTGATCCGTTCCGTGCTCGACGAGCGCGAGCGGCAGGACCGCTTCCGTCTCAAGCGCTCTGCCACGTACCGCGAGACCCGTCGAAACATCGGAGTACTGTGATGGACGATCGTCGGGCGATCACCGCACTGACCGAGATTCGCTCCCTCGAACTCGAGATGGCGCAGCGACTCGACGATGCTCGCGCCGAAGCCAAGGCGGCCGTCATGGGCGCCCGCGACGATGCCCGGCGTGTGGTTGCGGCAGCCCGAGTCCGAGGCGCCGAACACGCACAGCTCCGGCACCAGCGCCGGCTCGACGATGCAACAGCGGAGGCTGAGCAGATCCGACTCGACGGTGAGGCGGCCGCAGCGGCGCTGCTCGAGACACTCCGGCCGCGGCTGATCGCTCTGATCGACGAGATGATCGAGGTCGTGCTGGCCACGTCGACCGAAGGTGGGCAGTAGCGATGCTCGTCGACATGACGAAGATCCACGTGATCGGGCATCGCCGTGACCTCGACACCGTCGTTGCGGTGCTGCAGCATCTCAACGCCGTCCAGTTGATCGACACGGCCGACGACCACGAGATACACCTGCCGCCGCTCGGTGTCGGCGACGACCGGCTGGCTGAGCTGCAAGACGCCCGGTACCTCCGCGCCCGCATCGATTCACTCCTGGCGCTCGTGCCCGAACCGCCGCGTGTGCCTGCTGCATCATCTCCCGTCGATCTCGCCACGATCCGCGACGAACTCGACCTCGTCGGTCCGCGCATCGAACACCTGGTTCAAGAGCTGGAGCAACTGACCGCCGAGCAGGAGGGTCTGCCAACACACATCGCGGCGCTGGCCCGTTTGCTGCCGCTGTTGCCCGACGTGGCGACGACCGGCGGCTACGAGACGGCGGCCGTGCTGATCGACAGCCACTACCCCGACGTGTTGGGCGTGCTCGACACCGAGCTGACCAGCTTGTTGGATACCAATTTCGAGATCATCTCGGATCGGATCGACGCCGACACGATCGGCGCGCTCGTGGTGTTTCCGCAGCGCAGCACGCCGGAAGTGCTCGGACTGCTCGGACGCGAGCAACTCAGTCGTGTCCGATTGCCCGCCCGCTACACCGGCCTCTCCTTCCGTCAGGCTGTGACGGCGATGGAGCATCGACTCGCCGACCTCCCGGCCGAGATCGATCAGCGGCGAGTGAAGATCGACGAACTCATCGCTCCGCATCGCAACTGGGCCGCGGCGAGTCGCCTGCTCGGCGACCGAATGGAACAGCTCGCTGCGATACGCCTGGCCGGCGCGACCACCCACACGTTCGTGATCGGAGGTTGGGTACCGACGAGACGGCTCGAGGAAATGCGAACGGCGCTCGCCGACGCCACCGAGGGTTCGACTGTGCTGATCGAGTCGACCCCGGACGAGGCCGAAACACCTCCCATACTGCTCGACAACCCGCCGATCGCCCGGCCGTTCGAGCTGTTCGTCCGACTGCTCTCGGTCCCGGTCTACGGCGGTTTCGACCCGACCCTCCTGATGGTGGCGTTCATGCCGCTCTTCATCGGCATGATGCTCGGCGACGTCGTCTACGGCGCAGCCTTGTTGCTCCTCGCGATCGTCGTTGGCCGTCGATTCGGCGCCACCGCCGGCGCCGTTCACGACGTCAGCCGTGTGTTGATGCTGGCCGCCGGCTGGTCGATCGTCTGGGGGGTCGTGTACGGCGAGTTCCTCGGCGATCTCGGGCACAGGTGGTTCGGTCTCGAGCCGATCTGGATCAACCGGGAAGAAGCACTCGAACCACTGCTCGTGTTCAGCCTCGGCGTCGGCGTCGTACATGTCGTGCTCGGCATCCTGCTCGGTATCTGGAGTGCCGGCCGCAACGCGCAACGCAGCAAGCTCGTCGAGCGGATCGCCCTGCTGGTCGCATTGGCGGGGACCTTCCTCGTGGTGGCAGTCGCCGCCGACCACCTGCCGTCGGGCTTCGTCACGCCAGGGGTCGCCGCCTTGATCGTCGGCCTCGCCGTGATGATGGCGTCGGGCGGAGTGATGGGGTTGCTGATGGGCCCGTTGGAGCTGCTCGGAACGCTCGGCAACGTGCTGTCGTACCTGCGCATCGCGGCGATCGGTCTGGCGTCGGTGTTCCTGGCCAAGGTCGCCAACGAGCTGGGGGCGGCGGCTCCGCTGTGGCTCGGGGTCCTGATCGGCACCCTGTTCCACTCGCTCAACCTGGCGCTCGGAGCATTCAGCCCGACGATCCAGGCGCTGCGGCTGCATTACGTCGAGTTCTTCAGCAAGTTCTACGAGGACGGCGGCGAGGAGTACCGACCGTTCGGTGCCGTCGGGGGCGCCCACGCCGAGCACGCCGGCGACGGCCACGAGATCGACGAATCACAGACGTCCACCTAGAGAGGAGACAATCATGGAATTCGGACTGCTCGCGATCGGTGCCGGCCTCGCTGTCGGCTTGGCAGCCCTCGCCACCGGTTATGCCCAGGCCAAGATCGGCTCGGCCGGCGTCGGAGCAATGGCCGAGAAGCCGGAGCTGACCGGCCGAATCATCCTGCTGGTGGCGATCCCGGAGACGCTCGTGATCCTCGGGTTCGCCGTTGCCGCGATGATCATCGTGTTGCTCGGGGGTTGAGTGGCGCTCGACGACATCCTCCGGGCGATCCGCGCCGACACCGACGCCGAGATACGCAACTCACACACCGCGTCCGCCGCCGAAGCGACAGCGATCGCCGAAGCAGCCGAAGCAGAGGCCGAGCGTGTCGAACGCGACGCGTCGGCGTCGCTCGACGTGGTCACCGACCGTGAGGTCGGCCACATCACCGATCGCGCCCAGCTCGACGCCCGGCGCGCCTCGTTGGGTGTGATCGAACTCGCGTATCAGGATGCGCTCGTCGAGTTGGGCGCTCGTCTCGGAACGATCCGCAACACCGGGGCCTACCCGGATGTCCTCGCCCGACTGCTCGCCGAAGGGCTCGGCGTGCTCGACGACGCGACACGAATCATCGTCGACCCGGCCGATGTGGAACTCGTTCAGGCCATGTTGACCGACTTCACCGCAGACGAACTCGCCGTCGAACCAGGCCAATCCACCGCCGGCGGGCTCGACCTCGCGACCGACGACGGCCGCCGGCTGCACAACACGTTCGAATCGCGGCTCGCTCGCGCCGACGGACGACTCCGCAGCCTGGTCGCACGAGAGCTGGCGGACGGGAGGGCGACGTGAACCACCCATCGCTGCACAGCCCGGGCGCACGTCAACCGGCAATCGTCACCGATGGGTACGAGTACGGCAATACCCGATTGCGGGCCCGACGCAGCCAGCTGCTCGACACCGCCGACTACGGCGAGCTGTTCCGGGCCGGCACGCCCGAACGGATGCTCGGCGCCCTGCGTTCGACGGCGTACGGACCCGACGTGGAGCTGGCCCTCGTGCAGCGCGACCCACTGCACCGGCTGGACACGGCGATTCGCCTCAACCTCGTGCGCTCACTGGGCGACCTTCGGCGTTTCTACACGGGCCGCCCTGCCGAGGGCGTGCAGTTGCTGCTGGGTCGTTGGGACCTCCGCAACCTCCTCGCCATCCTGCGCAGCAAGGCACGCCCGGCAACCGCCCCGATGCTCGACACGATGCTGGTGCCGGCCGGCAACCTCGACATGACCACCCTGTCCGAACTGTCGCAGCAACCGTCACTACGGTCTGCGATCGAGCTGATGGTGGCGTGGGACGTCCCGACCCGTTCGACCGCACGCCGGCTGCTGCGGGCCTGGCCCGACTACGAAACGACCGGTGACGGGATCGTGTTCGAGCACACGTTGGCCGGGGCGTGGGCGACCACCGTCGCTCGCACACTCGAGCGCTGGCACGGAACCGATCTCGAACACACCCTGCAAGCCGAGATCGACCAGATCAACGTGCTCGTGGCGCTCCGCCGGCGAGACGACGGTCCCGACACGGGCCCCGTCGAGCTGGACGACGAGTACCTGGCGGGCGGAACCCTGCCGCACAGCGTGCTCGACCAAGCACGCCGAACGAGCAACACCCCTGACGCAGCCGCCCTGCTGACAGATCACCGACTCCCGACAGCGTGGGACACCGCTCTCCACGCCTGGGCCGGCGACAACGATCTGAGCGTGCTGGCGGGCCGCCTCGAGCGGGCGATCGCCGGCGCCGCAATCGCGCTGTTCGTTGCCGGCGATCCACTCGGGATCGCGATCCCGATCGCATTCACATGGGCGAAGGAGTGCGAGGCCCGCAACGTGCGCCTCGTCGGCCGAGCCATCGTCCACCATCTCGAGTGGGCCGAGATCGAGCAGGAGTTGTTCCCGTGAACGGACGCTCACGCCCGCAGCCGGCAGCCCGATTCTCGGTGATCGTGCCACCCGAGCTGGCCTCCGGATTCCGGATCGCCGGAGCCGAGGTGGTCGAATCGTCAGGCGTCGAGGCTGCCCGCACCACCCTCGACTCCGTGCTGACGGAGGCTGCGCCGGGCATCATCGGCGTGTACGCCCCGTTCCACCAGGCGCTCGGATCGACGATGCTCGAGCGATGCGATCGGTCCACCCAACCGATCGTGATCCCGCTCCCAGCAGGCCTCGGAACCGGCGATGGATCAGGCCATCGCGCTCGAATCGCGGCCCTGCTCGAACGGGCGGTCGGCTATCACATCACCTTCTCCGGGGAGGCCAAGTGATGGACCGCGGTCAAGATCGTGTCACCCGGGCGGCCGGTCGCGTCACTCACGCGTCGGGGCCCGTGGTCGTCGCCACCGGCCTGTCGCGGACCCAGCTCTACAACGTCGTCAGGGTCGGGCAGCAGAACTTGATCGGCGAGGTGATCAAGCTGGCAGGGCGAACACGCCGTGATCCAGGTCTACGAGGACACGAGCGGGTTGCACGTCGGTTCACCGGTGGTCGACACCGGCGAACCGTTCACGGTCGAGCTCGGTCCGGGGTTGCTGGGCAACGTCTTCGACGGTGTGCAACGACCGCTGGCGGCGCTCGCCGCCGGCAGCGGCGAATCGACCAGTCACCCGTTCATCGATCGCGGCGCCGTCGTCGGCGCGCTCGACCGCCAGCGGCTCTGGGATGTCGAGGTCGTCGTCGACGTCGGCGACACCGTCGAGGTCGGAGACGTGATCGCGTCGATACCCGAAACCACAGCCATCGATCACCGCCTGATCTCCCGGCGAACCGGCACGGTGACCGAGATCCGTCCCGGGCCTGCGACCGTCGTCGACCCGGTGGTGTGGATCGACGGCGAGCCGGTCGCAATGCTGTCGCTGTGGCCGGTTCGTCGCGCCCGGCCGTTCGCGCACCGACTCGATGCGACGGCCCCGTTGACAACCGGACAACGAGTGGTCGACACGTTGTTCCCGCTGGCGCGGGGCGGAACCGCCACGATCCCGGGTGGATTCGGCACCGGCAAGACCGTGCACGAGCAGACGCTGGCGAAGTGGTCCGACGCCGACGTCATCGTCTACGTCGGCTGCGGCGAACGCGGCAACGAGCTCGCCGAGGTGCTCGAGGAGTTCCCCGAGCCTGCACGATCCGCGCAGCGGGGCGTCGCTGATGGAGCGGACGATCCTGATCGCCAACACGTCGAACATGCCGGTGGCGGCACGCGAGGCGTCGATCTACACGGCGATCACGCTGGCCGAGTACTACCGCGACCAGGGGTACGACGTCGCGCTGATGGCCGACTCGACCAGCCGCTGGGGCGAGGCCCTGCGCGAAGTCTCGAGCCGCCTGGAGGAGATGCCGGGCGAGGAGGGCTATCCGGCGTACCTGCCGTCGCGGTCTGGCCGAGTTCTACGAGCGAGCCGGCGCCATCACCGCGCTCGGCCGCGAACCACGCTCCGGCTCGGTCTCGATCGTGGCGGCCGTGTCGCCGCCGGGTGGCGACTTCTCCGAGCCGGTGACCCAGTACAGCCTGCGTCTGGCCGGCACGTTCTGGGCGCTCGACACCGAACTCGCCCGACGCCGGCACTTCCCGGCGATCAACTGGACCCGCAGCTACACGCTGTACGAATTGGGTCGATGGTTCGACGACAACGTCGCACCCGACTGGGAACAGCAGCGACGGTGGGCGCTCGGTCTGCTGGCCCAGGAGGAGGAACTCCAGAACATCGTGCAGCTGCTCGGCGTCGATGTGCTCGCCCCGGCCGAGCTGATCACGTTCCGGACCGGCCGGATCCTGCGTGAGGACTTCCTCCAGCAATCGGCCTTCGACGAGTCGATGCGTTCTGTCCGCTGACCAAGCAGTACTGGATGCTGCACGTCGTTCGCCACCTGCACGAGGCGCTGATCGAGGTCGTTCACGACGACGCCGACATCGCTTGGGCGTCGTCGCTGACAGTGCTCGATGCGGTGGCGCGGATGCGTTCGTGGCCGCCCGACGAGGTCGAACAGGCAGCCGCCGAAGTGCTGGCGCGAATCGACGAGGAGGTGCAAGCCCGATGAGGTTCGACGCCGCGCTGTTCACACACGAGCTCGGTACGGTCACGACGTGTCGCGGCCCGCTCGTCTTCATCGAACGGGCCGAGGCTGCTCATCTCGGTGAGGTCGTCGAGGTCATCGCCCCCGACGGGGCCACGAGATCGGGGCAAGTGCTCGAGGTGGCCGGCGATCGGGCGGTGATCGAAGTGTTCGAGGGCACGCGTGGTCTCGACCTCGCCACCACCGTCGTGCGGCTCGGCACGGACGTCGCCCGGATCGGCGTCGGCCGAGGTCTGCTGGGTCGGATGTTCGACGGCTCCGGACAGCCGATCGACGGCGGCCCACCGCTGATGGCAGAGCAGTACTGCGATGTCAACGGGTCTGCCGATCAACCCGGCGATGCGCGAGCTACCCGTCCGAGTACATCGAGACCGGCGTGTCGGCGATCGACGGACTGAACACCCTCGTGCGCGGTCAGAAGCTCCCGATCTTCTCCGGTTTCGGCCTGCCGGCCAACAGCTGGCGGCGCAGATCGCGACCCAGGCCCGCGTGGGCGGGACAGCGACGAGCGCTTCGTCGTGGTGTTCGCCGCGCATGGGCATCACCCATCGGGAAGCGAGCTTCTTCCGCGAGCACTTCGAGAACAGCGGCCGGCTCGACCGCACCGTGCTGTTCGTCAACCTGGCCGACGACCCGGCGATCGAGCGGCTGCTGACGCCGCGATTGGCGCTGACCGCAGCCGAGTACCTCGCCTTCGAGCACGGGCTTCCACGTGCTCGTGATCCTGACCGACATGACGAACTACTGCGAGGCGCTGCGCGAGGTCTCGACGGCCCGCGAAGAGATCCCCGGGCGGCGCGGCTACCCCGGCTACATGTACACCGATCTCGCCACCCTGTACGAGCGGGCCGGCCGGCTCCGCGACCGCGAGGGTTCGGTCACCCAGCTGGTGATCCTGTCGATGCCCGACGACGACATCACCCACCCGATTCCCGATCTCACCGGCTACATCACCGAGGGCCAGATCGTGCTGTCGCGCGAGCTGCACCGCGACGGCGTCGATCCGCCGATCGATGTCCTGCCCAGCCTCAGTCGTCTGATGAACGCCGGGATCGGCGAGGGCAAGACGCGAGCCGACCACCGCCAGGTCGCCGACCAGCTGTACGCGCTGTACGCGCAAGGCCGCGACCTGCGCCGGCTCGTCGCGATCATCGGTGAGTCCAGCCTGTCAGAGGATGACACCAGGTATCTGCGCTTCGCCGAGGCGTTCGAACGCGAGTTCCTCCATCAAGATCAGAACCGCACGATCGCAGAGACGCTCGACGCCGCCTGGACGGTGCTCGAGCCGTTCGACGACGCCGAGCTGAAACGAATTTCACCGTCGGTCGCACAGCAATTCCGGCCCAGACAGCCCTGATCCGTGACGGTCCGACCGGACCGGGCGACCGATCAGGTCAGGCTGATGCCGAGCGACCGGTGCCAGTTGCGTTCGCGGTCGATGGTCTCGCGCCCCTCGAGCAAGGCGATACCGGCACCCACGGCGCACACGATCAGCGCCGAACCGAAACCGAAGTCGACGATGTCCCTGGCATCGATCCGGCCCGATGAAAAGAAGTGTCCGAGCGGGTCGCGTCGAGCGAGCGCAGCGCCGAGCAACGCCGCGACGAGCAGCTGGAATCCACCCAAGGCGAGCACGCGACGACCGCAGAACACGTGTCGCAGGCGTGAGCTGGCGGACGACCTGAGCCGCGCCACGGCAACCGCCAGAGCAACGAGCGAGGACACCACGAACACGGCGGTGTAGATCTTGGTGGCAGCGGTCGTCGGCTCAGCGTGCCTGACCGCGACGGTTGCAGCGATCCACAGACCCACCAGCGCAAGGACCAAGCCGGCAACGCCGGGCCAGTCGAGCCTGCGGCGGACGATCGGCACCGCCATTTCCGCTGTCCACGGCTCGTTCAGTTCCCGGTTCGATTCTTCCTGGTTCGACATGGCAACCCCCCAAGGGCCCTTCCCACGACCGACACCCCAACCCCATTTCGGCCACAACCGACTAGGGCAACCAGTGAAGCACATCGACGGACCGCGCGCCAGAGCGATGTTCCGGGGCCGGTCACCGACCGGAGACTTCGACGGGTCGGCCGGCGGATTCGGACTCGCCCGGGCATCGGGTATCGCAAGGCACCCCGAGTCGCCGGGGCGAGCCACGACGTTGCGGCCCCGGGCCGGGCTGCGGTGTACACCGCAGGCGGCTGATCGGGCGGCCGGTGGGTCGTTGGACCTGTCCGGGAACCACATGATCCGAAGCTGAAAGGTGTTCAAACCGGACGAACGGGACTTTGTTCCCTGTCACGCGTCGACCCTTAGCGGCAAGATGCTGATCGTCCAGGAGTTTTCAAGTCGCCGGCTTGATGATTCGAAAAAGTTCCCGACCGGAGGGACGAACGACTTGATGCAACGTGTCAGACCAGCTGGCCGGATCCCGCTGAGATCCAGCCTCGTTCCTGTCGGACTCGTGGCGCTGGCTGCCCTGATCACTTACGCCACGGTCCCAACCACCATTGCGGGCGCCCAGGACTCGACCGGCGCCGACCTCTACGTCGCCAACTGCGCCGGATGCCACCAGGCCGGCGGGGTCGGCCTTCCCGGCACCTTCCCCCCACTCGCCGGCAATCCTGCCGCCACCGACCCCGACTACGTCGCAACGGTGATCACCGAGGGCCGGACCGGCACGATCGAGGTGCTCGGCACCGAGTACAACACCCCGATGCCGGCCGTCTCCGGGTTGAGTGACGAGCAACTCGACCTGCTGGTCGCCTACGTGGTCACGCTGGCAGGCGGAGGCGACGTCGGTACAACCGATGACCCCGACGAGCCCGCCGAACCAGCCGAACCCGCCGAGCCGGCGCAGCCACCGGCGATCGGCGAGGCGGGGCGCGGCCACGACCTGTTCATCGGCTCGAACCGCTTCGACGAGGGCGGCGGGGCATGCGCCTCGTGCCACATCGCCGGCAAAGTCGGCAATCTCGGGGGCCAGAGCCTCGGCCCCGACCTGACCGACACGTACACCAGAAGCTCGGCGGCGAGCCCGGGCTGACCGCTGGCTCGGCAACCCGGCGTCCGAGACGATGAGGCCGATCTTCGCCGACCACCCGCTCACCGAGAACGAGATCGTCGACCTCGCTGGCGTTCCTCGCCGACGTCGACGAAGACGACAACGACGGCGTCCGACTGGTCTGGCTGCTGGCTGCGCTGGTCGGGCTTGTCGTCCTGATCGGTGGCATGGCCATCGCACTGGTCGTTCGGAATGCGCCAGTGACACCTACCTGGAGACCCTGAGGAGCACGTCGATGAGCCGATCTGGATCGAAGAGACCGTCGACCCGGGTGCCCGGAAGCTGGGAAGAGTTCTATCGGAACCGCTTCCAGCACGACAAGCGGCGTCCGCACCACGCACGGCGTCAACTGCACGGGCAGCTGCTCGTGGGAGGTGTTCGTCAAGGACGGCATCGTCACGTGGGAGCTGCAGGCCATCGACTACCCGCTGCTCGAAGAGGGCCTGCCGCCGTACGAGCCACGCGGCTGCCAGCGCGGCATCTCGCTACTCGCTGGTACCTCTACAGCCCGCTCCGCGTGAAGTACCCGTACGTCCGCGGGGCGCTGGTCGACATGTACCGCTCGGCCAAGGAGGAGTACCTCGGCGATCCGGTCGAGGCGTGGGCAGCATCCAGGAGAACCCCGAGTGGCGCAAGCGCTACCAGGAAGCCCGCGGCAAGGGCGGATTCCGGCGCATCAGCTGGGACGAGGCGCTCGAGATCGCTGCCGCCTCGATGATCCACACGATCAAGCAAGCACGGGCCCGATCGGATCGCCGGCTTCTCGCCGATCCCGGCGATGTCACAGATCAGCTACGCCGCCGGCAGCCGATTCATGTCGCTGATCGGCGGCGTCGTCGCTGAGCTTCTACGACTGGTACTGCGACCTGCCGCCGGCCTCGCCCGAGATCTGGGGCGAGCAGACCGACGTGCACGAATCGGCCGACTGGTTCAACGCCCGGTTCATCGCCGTCGATGGGCGCCAACCTCAACATGACGCGTACGCCCGACACGCACTTCATCTCCGAGGTGCGCCATGCCGGCGCCAAGCTGGTCGTGTTCAGCCCCGACTTCAGCCAGGTCGCCAAGTACGCCGACTGGTGGATCCCGTCGCACCCCGGTCAGGACACCGCCTTCTGGCTGGCCGTCGACCACGTGCTGCTGACCGAGTTCTACCGCGACCGCAAGATCGACTACTTCGAGAGCTACTCACGCCAGTACACCGATCTGCCGTTCCTGGTCGAGATCAAGAACGGCAAGCCGGGCAAGTACCTGCGGGCGGACCGCCTGGCCCGCTATCAACAGACCGAGCACGGCGACTGGAAGCTGCTGATGTGGGACGCCGAGGCCGACGAGCCACGCATGCCGAACGGTTCGATCGGTGATCGCTGGGCGACCGAGCAGAAGGGCAAGTGGAACCTCGAGCTGCACGACAGTGTGCTCGATCAGCCGATCGCCCCCGAGCTGTCGTTCATCGACCGCAACGACGCTTCGAGTGAGATTCAGCTCGAGTTCTTCGGCAGCGAAGGCGTGATCACCCGATCGGTGCCGACCCGCACGATCGAGACCGTCGACGGCCCAGTTGCGGTCACCACCGTGTTCGACCTGCTCAACGCCCGATTCGGCGTCGATCGCGGTCTCAAAGGTTTCGATGCCACCGACTACGAGAACCCCGACGTGCCGTACACGCCGGCCTGGCAAGAGCAGTACACCGGCATCCATCGCGACACGGTGATCAAGTACGCCCGAGAGTGGGGTCGCAACGGCGAGCTGACCAAGGGCAAGAACATGATCATCATCGGTGCCGGCGCCAACCACTGGTACCACAACAACCTGCTCTACCGTTCGGGCATCACGGCGTTGATGCTGACCGGCTCGGTCGGCGTCAACGGCGGCGGCCTGGCGCACTACGTCGGCCAGGAGAAGCTGGTCTGCCACGCCTCGTGGGGGTCGATCGCGATGGCCGGCGACTGGGGCATGCCACCGCGCCAGCAGAACACGCCCTCGTTCCACTACGTGCACTCCGACCAGTGGCGCTACGAGCGTGGCTACCGCGACTACGACTCGCTGCCCGACGACCACCCCGAGCGGTTCGACCACACCCTCGACCATCAGGCCCGCGCCGTGCGCCAGGGTTGGTTGCCGTTCTTCCCGCAGTTCAAGGAGAACCCGTTCGACGTCGTGCGCAAGGCCCGGTCGAGCGGTGCCGACAACCGACGAAGAAGTGACCGACCAGATCGTCGAACGACTGAAGTCGGGTGACCTCGAGTTCTCGATCGACGATCCGGACGCCCCCGAGAATTGGCCTCGCACGTGGTTCATCTGGCGCGGCAACGCGATCGGCACGTCGGCCAAGGGCCACGAGTTCTTCATGAAGCACTATCTCGGAACGCACTCCACGGCGATCGCGTCAGAACCCGACGACCACGGGGTCGCCGAGGTCACGGTTCGCCCCGAGGCGCCGATCGGCAAGATGGATCTGGTCGTCGACCTCAACTTCCGGATGGACACCTCGGCGTTGTACTCCGACATCGTGCTGCCGGCCGCGACCTGGTACGAGAAGGACGACATCAACTCGACCGACATGCACTCGTTCATCAACCCGATGCAGGCCGCCGTTCCGCCCGCTTGGGAGTCGAAGTCGGACTGGGACATCTTCACGGCGCTCGCCAAGAAGATCTCGGAGATGTCGGGCGGAGCTCGCCTCCAGACGCCGTCGAAGACGTCGTGATGCAGCCGCTCTCCCACGACACTGCCGACGAGATCGCCCAGCCGACGATCGCCGACTGGCGCGCCGGAGAGTGCGAGGCGATTCCCGGCAAGACGATGCCGCGGTTCAAGCTGGTCAAGCGCGACTACACCAAGCTGTACGAGAAGATGACCTCGCTCGGCGAGGGGATCCGCAACAACGGCGTCGGCGCCCACGGTCTGCGGATCGAGGTCGAGGAGTTCTACGACGAACTGGCCCGCAAGCAGCCCGACGAGCGCACCCGCGACACCGACGGCGTGCTGCGCCCCGAGATGAAACGTGGCCGCCAGGTCGCCGAGGCGATCCTGGCGCTCGACCCGGCCAGCAACGGCGAGTTGGCGCACCGCGCGTTCGAGGCCGAAGAGGCCAAGACCGGGCGCTCGTTGACCCATCTCGCCGCCGGCCAGCGCGACACCCGGATCTCGTTCGCCGACCTGATCACGCAGCCGCGTCGCGTGCTGACCACACCGACCTGGAGCGGCAAGATCGGCAAGGGTCGCCCGTACAGCCCGTTCACGCTCAACGTCGAAGAGCTGATCCCCTGGCGCACGCTGACCGGACGCCAGCACTTCTACCTCGACCACGAGAACTACATCGAGTGGGGCGAACACCTGCCCGTCTACAAGCCGCGCCCCGATCACGCGATGTTGATGGAGACCGAGGAGTCGCTGGCCGAGGGCCAGGACGGCCGGCTGTTCAACTACATCACCCCCCATGGCAAGTGGTCGATCCACTCGACCTACGGCGACAACGAGCGGATGATGACGCTGTCTCGTGGTGGCTACCCGATCTGGCTCAACGCCAAGGACGCCGCCGGCCTCGGTATCGCCGACAACGACTGGGTCGAGCTCTACAACGACAACGGCATCTTCGTGCAGCGTTGCACCACGTCGTCGCGGATTCCGCGAGGCACCGTGTTCGTGTACCACGCCACCGAGCGCACTGTCGGCATTCCGCTGACCCGCCGTGAGGGCAAACGGGCCGGCATGAACAACTCGCTCACCAGGACCCGGCTCAAGCCGGTGCTGATGAGCGGCGGTTATGCCCAGTTCACGTACGCCTTCAACTACTGGGGGCCGACCGGGGTCAACCGGGACACGTTCGTCTATGTGCGCCGGATCGAACGACCCGACTATCAGGTGAAGGACGAGGGGGCCGGCTCATGAAGGTTCGAGCTCAGATGAGCATGTTGTTCCACCTCGACAAGTGCATCGGGTGCCACACCTGCTCGGTCGCCTGCAAGAACCTGTGGACCGACCGCGACGGCGCCGAGTACATGTGGTGGAACAACGTCGAGACCCGCCCGGGCACCGGCTATCCGACCGGCTGGGAAGACCAAGACCACTACAAGGGCGGCTGGCACCGCGACAAGAAGGGCCGCCTCAAGCTGGTGCTGCACTCCAAGGGCGGCGGCATCGCCAAGGCGTTCTACAACCCGGCGTTGCCAGAGCTCGAGGACTACTACGACCCCTTCACGCTTCCGTACGGCGACCTGTTCGACTCGCCGGCCGGCACACAGCAGCCGACGGCGATCCCGATCTCGAAGATCACCGGCAAGCCGATCGAGGTCAACACCGGCCCGAACTGGGACGACGACCTCGGCGGCTCCGACATCTTCGCCGCCAACGACCCCTCGATGGACGGCGTCGACGACGTCGTGCGAGCTCAGATGGAAGAGCTCGAACGGGTCGTCTTCAACTACCTGCCGCGGATCTGCAACCACTGCCTCAACCCGGCGTGTCTGGCTGCCTGCCCCAGCGGGGCGATCTACAAGCGCGGCGAGGACGGCGTCGTGCTGGTCAACGAGGACAAGTGCCGCGGTTGGCGGATGTGCGTGTCGGGCTGCCCGTACAAGAAGGTGTATTACAACTGGGACAGCGGCAAGAGCGAGAAGTGCATCCTGTGCTTCCCCCGCCTCGAAACCGGCCAGGCCCCGGCGTGTGCACACTCGTGTGTCGGCCGGATCCGGTACATGGGCGTGCTGCTGTACGACGCCGACAAGATCGAAACCAACGCCGCCCTCCCCGACGATCAACTGCTCGACGCCCAGCTCGACATGATCCTCGACCCGCACGACCCGCGGGTGATCACGGCCGCCAAGCTGGAAGGCATCGACGACGGCTGGCTCGACGCCGCTCAGCGCTCACCGCTCTACAAGTTCGTGAAGGAGTGGGGCATGGCGTTCCCGCTCCACCCCGAGTACCGCACCGAGGCGATGATGTTCTACGTCCCGCCGCTGTCGCCGGTGATGAGCACGATCGAGAACAATCTCGTCAAGCTCGATCTGCCCGAGGAGCGTCGCGATTTCGAGTTGCTCGACGAGCTCGAGAAGGCCCGACTGCCGCTCGAGTACCTGGCGAACCTGTTCACGGTCGGCGATGTCGAGCCGATCAAGCGGGTCGCTCAAGTCGATGCTCGCGGTGCGCACCTACAAGCGCCGCCAGAGCGTCGACGGCACGATCGACGAGCTCACGATCGAGATGCTGGCGGCTGCCGGGTTGACCGAGAACGAGGCCGAGGCGATCTACAAGATGACCACCACGCCCACGATGGACGACCGCTTCGTGATGCCGCCGTACCACCGCGAGGTGGCGATCGAAGAGCTCACCGGCGACCCGCTCAGCGCCAAGGGCGAAGCCGGGTTCGGCTACCGCCGGCCTCCGAAGAGGGGCGCATGATGAAAACCACCGAGGTGGTCGCTCTCGGGTACCGCTACCCCACGCCGTCGGCTGCCACCGAACTGGCGGCTGCGATCGCGGGCGAGCACAACCACGAGGTCAAGCGCCACATGCAGCACTTCCTCGACGGTGTCAGCACGCTCTCGTTCGGTGAGTGGGAAGAGCTGCACACCGCGACGCTCGATCTGTCAGCGCCGTTCGTTCCCTACGTCGGCCACGTGATCTGGGGCGACGCCTACAAGCGGGGCGAGTTCATGTCCAAACTGGTCCCGGCGATGGCCGAGGCGGGCGTCGACCTGCACGGCGAGCTACCGGATCACATCGAACCGGTGCTGCGCTACCTGGCAGCGACAGAGACGCCGTTGACCGATCTGCTCGATGTGCTCCCGGGCGCCGTCGCCACCATGAACCAGACCCTCAAGCGAGCGGCACCCGGCAACCCGTATTGCCATCTCCTTGCGGCCACATTGGCGTGCGCCGCAAATCGACCGGTCCAACATCGGAGGCAGACGATGAGCGCCAACGAATTCCTGTTCGGCGTCGTGCCCTATGTCGTCACGACACTCGCCATCGTCGGCACGATCGTGCGCTGGCGCAGTGCTGAGTTCACCGTTTCGTCGTTGTCGTCGCAGCTGCTCGAGAGCCGCAAGCTGTACTGGGGCTCGGTCCCGTTCCACTGGGGTCTGTCACTGATCCTGCTCGGCCACCTCGGCGCCCTGATCGTGCCGCGCGGATTCGAGTTGTGGAATGGTGCCCCGTTGCGCTTGTACCTGCTCGAGGCCACCGGACTGGCACTCGGCCTGTGGGCCGCGTTCGGAATCACCGTGTTGATCATCCGGCGCCACTCCAACCCGCGTGTCCGGCGCGTCACCACCCCGATGGACACCGTCGTGCTGCTCGTGATCGCCACCCAGATCGTGACCGGCATCTGGATCGCCGTCGGCTATCGCTGGGGTTCGTACTGGGGCACCTCCGTCTTCGTTCCGTACATGCACTCGCTGTTCCAGTTCCAGCCAGAGGTCGCCTACGTGGCCCCGCTGCCGCTGGTGCTCAAGCTGCACGTGTTGTCGTTCTTCGCCTTCCTGGCCGTGTTCCCGTTCAGCCGGTTCGTGCACATCATCACCCTGCCGCTGCAGTACCTGTTCCGCCCGTGGCAGAAGGTCGATCGCCAACCGTCAGCCGCCATCGACCGGATTCGTCACCAACGACGAACGTGTCAAGGCCGGACACCGCTGACTCCGAAACCACGACCCGCCCACCCCATCTGGGAGAACCAGGACGATGACCGAGACCACCAACACCGCTGAGGTGCCGCCGCGCCTTCTCGATTTCCATCAGGAACGAATTCGGGTGCTGCACTTCACGTGGATCGCGTTCTTCATGACGTTCTACGTGTGGTTCAACCTGGCCCCGCTGTCGAGCACGATGCGCGAGAACTCCGACTGGCTGACCAAGGAGCACGTCAAGGTCCTGCTGATCGCCAACGTGGCGCTCACGATTCCGGCCCGGATCGTGGTCGGTGCGCTGATCGACCGCTTCGGCGCCCGGGTCGTGTTCACGTGGTTGATGATCACGCATGTCGATCCCGGCGATCGTGTTCGCCTTCTCGAACACGTTCACCCAGATGCTGATCTCGCGGCTCGTGCTCAGCAGCGTCGGTGCCGGCTTCGTGATCGGTATCAAGATGGTCGCCCAGTGGTTCCCGCCCAAGTACATCGGGCGCACCGAAGGGCTTCTACGCCGGGTGGGGCAACTTCGGTTCGGCCTGGGCGGCGATGACCCTGCCGTGGATCGCGATCACCGCTGTTCGACGACTGGTTCGGGATCGGCGGCGACCACGCATGGCGCTGGGCGATGGCGCTGAACGGCCTCGTGATGGGCATCTACGGCGTGATGTACTACTTCCTGGTCCGCGACGTTCCCGACGGACGCAAGCTGACGAAGACCAAGAAGGCCGAGCCGATGCTGGTCAGCTCGTACTGGGACCTCGGCCAATACCTGTTCTGGTCGATCCCGCTGGTCGGCGCACTCGGGCTGCTGGCCTGGCGGATCTCGAACGTCGAGGTCGACGGCGACGTCGTGCTCGGCAACACCGGCCTCTGGATCATCTACGGCGTGCTGACGCTGGTGTACATCGGGCACGTCGTGCGCACCCTGCAGGTCAACCTGCCGTACCTGAAGGCCGGCGTTCCCGAGGACGAGAAGTACCACTTCGGCAGCGTGGTCGCCCTGAACTCGACCTACTTCGCCAACTTCGGCGCCGAACTCGCCGTCGTGTCGATGCTGCCCGAGTTCTACGAGACGGTGTTCGCAGCCACTCGTCGACGGCAAAGGCCAGCCGATCGTCACCGCCACGGTGGCCGGCTTCGTGGCCGCCTCGTTCGCCTTCGTCAACCTGGTCGCACGCCCGTTGGGTGGCTACCTGTCCGACAAGCTCGCCAGCCGCAAGAAGACGATGCTGATCTACATCTTCGGGATCGTGATCGGTTTCGCCCTGATGGGCTTCATCTCCAAGTGGACGACCGGCGTCGACGAGGACGGTCTGAAGAACCTGGCACCGATGTTCGGTGGTGTCACCTGGCTGGTGATCGCCGTGATGATGACGATCTTCGCCTCGATGTTCGTGCAGGGCGCCGAGGGCGCCACGTTCGCGATCATCCCGATGGTCAACAAGAAGATGACCGGCCAGGTCGCCGGCATGGCGGGCGCCTACGGCAACGTCGGCGCCGTCGTGTACCTGGTGATCTTCTCGCTCGTCGACGCCAAGACGTTCTTCTACATCCTGGCCGGCGGGTGCCGTCGTCAGCTTCCTGCTGACCTGGTGGCTGCTCGAGGAACCGAAGGGCGCATTCGCCCACGAGTTCGACGACGAGATCGACGCAGACGACCGGCGCGGTCGTCGACGCCACCGCAGGCGACTGATCACGAACCGACCGAGAGGAGAGCCACATGGCCGACATCACCGAATGGGATGTCGAGAACGAGGAGTTCTGGGAGCAGACCGGCAAGAAGATCGCCACCCGCAACCTCTGGATCTCGATCCCCAGCCTGCTGTGCGGATTCGCGGTCTGGCTGTACTGGAGCATCATCACGGTCCAGATGCTCAATCTGGGCTTTCCGTTCACCTCCGCCGAGTTGTTCACGATCACCGCGATCGCCGGGTTCACCGGCGCCACGTTCCGGATCCCGAACAGCTTCTTCATCCGCATCGCCGGTGGTCGCAACACGATCTTCCTGACCACGGCGATGCTGATCATCCCGGCGGCCGGCACCGGGTTCGCCCTGCTCGATCAGGACACCCCGCTGTGGGTGTTCCAGATGCTGGCCTTCATGTCGGGCTTCGGTGGCGGCAACTTCGCCTCGTCGATGTCGAACATCAGCTTCTTCTACCCGAAGAAGATGCAGGGCCTGGCGCTCGGCCTGAACGCCGGACTCGGCAACGCCGGCGTCACCACGATGCAGCTGCTGATCCCGCTCGTGATGACGCGCGCCGTCTTCGGTGGTTCTCCGATGGTGCTCGAGCAGACCTCCGGGACGCTGATCGGCAAGATCGAGGCCGGCACCGACACCTACATCCACAACGCCGGGTTCGTGTGGCTGGTGTTCCTGATCCCGCTCGTGATCCTGGCGTGGTTCCTGATGAACAACATCCGCACCGAACACGTCTCGCCCAACATCGGTGGCGCCGTGTCGTCGTTCGGCAAGATCCTCGGGATGACGCTGGTCGCCGCACTTCCCGCCGCGATCGGCCTGTTCATCATCCTGCCCGACCCGACCGGACTCGGTGCCCCCTCGTGGGCGAAGTGGCCGGTGATCGCCTTCGTGTTGTGGTTGACGGTGTTCCTGCTCAAGCAGATCCCCGGTGACATCAAGCCCAACCTGGAGCGCCAGTACAAGATCTTCGAGAACAAGCACACCTGGATCATGAGCGTGATCTACACGATGACGTTCGGCAGCTTCATCGGCTACTCGGCCGGGTTCGCGCTGGCGATCAAGGTCGTCTTCGGCTTCAAGCACATCGAGGTCGACGGCGTGCTGACCCACGACATCACCAACCCCGACGGCCCGTCGGCGCTGACCTACGCCTGGATGGGCCCCTTCATCGGTGCCTTCATCCGGCCGGTCGGCGGCTGGATCGCCGACCGCGTCGGTGGTGCCCGGGTGACCCACTGGGTCTCGATCGTGATGACCGTCAGCGCACTCGGTGTCGCCTACTTCCTGCGCCAGGCGTACTCCAGTCGGAAACGCCCGAGGACTACTTCGTGCCGTTCTTCCTGCTGTTCCTGCTGCTGTTCGCCGCCAGCGGGATCGGCAACGGTTCGACGTTCCGCACGATCGCCGTCGTGTTCGACAAGGAGCAGGCCGGCCCGGTGCTGGGCTGGACCTCGGCGGTCGCCGCCTACGGTGCGTTCGTGGTGCCCCAGGAGTTCGGCAGCCAGATCAACAACGCCACCCCCGAGTACGCCCTGATCGCCTTCGCCGCCTTCTACCTCGTGTGTGTCGGCATCAACTGGTGGTACTACCTCGGCCCCAAGGCCGAGTACCAGAACCCGTAACCCCACCCACCACCAGCGTTACCTCAGGTGCCCGGGGATTCAGCGGATAAGTCGCTTCGCTCCGATTGATTCCGCATGAATCCCCGTGACGATTGGTCGCAGTTCGCCTGTCGGCTCACGCTCCAGGCACGTGATGTAACGCTTGCTGTGGTTCATCCAGCGAGCACGGCGATCGCTGTGACTGCTACGACGATCAGGCCGAACACCATCTGCTGCACGCCGATCACCACCGCCCGCGGCGGTGGCCGATTGAGGCCGAGGACGTTGAAGGTGCCGAGCGCCGCCACGACGATCATCGCCGCCGGGGGACGGCGTCGAGCGACCAACCGATCGTGACGGCAGCGAGCGCGGCGATCTGTCCGAAGTCGCTGTGCCACCTCGGGGCCGGGCGCGAGTGTGACCGCAGGATCTGACAACGCACGTAGGCGATCGCGGCGACCGACCGGGCGGCGACCACGCACCACAGCCCGTAGGCGACCAAGTCGGATTCGCCCCCGGCGAGGGCGACCGCAGCGGCGATCGAACCGATTCCGATCGTTCCGGCGATCTCGGGGATCAGGCGCCGGCTTCGGCTGCGCATGTCGTACCACAGCTCGACTGCCACGAGCGGGGCGGCGATCGCCAGCGGCACCCAGAATCGGTGTTCGCTGGTGACTACCGCCGCCGCGACGAGCCCGACCAGCACGATCGTCTCGACGACAAAGATCTTCAGCGCCAGTCGACTGCGTTCCAGCCAGCGCTGGCGCCACCTGTCGACCAGCACCACCTTGAGCGAGGTGCGGGCGACGAACGCCACCATCGCGGCCAACGACAAGGCCAGCCCCGACCGAGAGAATGCGACGATCAGCGCCAACAGCGCCGGTTCGGCCGTGAGACTCCAACCGCCGTGCTCGCTCGGTAGCGCGACGGCACGCCAGGTGGACCGCTCGCCCACCTCGGCCGGAGCCGAACGTCGAGCGGCGCTCGTCATGCAGGCGGCCCGAGGTCGCCGTGAACCGAATCATCGGCGACGGAGACCGCCGCCAGCTCGCGCAACAGACCGTCGCGGGCGCGCTGCCACGGCACGTGCAGTGCGCAGCTGCCGGTCTCGTCGCAAGGTCGATCGGCGAGCACACAGAGACCCGTCTCGGTCGGACCTTCGATTGCCTCGATCACCGCCAGCACCGACACGTCGGCGAGATCGACCGTCAGCGAGTATCCACCGGTCGGTCCCGGATCGCTGCTCACCCAGCCCGCCCGGACGAGCGGAGTCATCACCTGCGACACGAAGCCCGTCGTCGTGTCGATTCGTTCGGCGAGACGGGGACCCTTGACGCGATCCGTCTCGGCCAGCGCCCGCAGCGCTCGCACTGCCAAGTCGCTTTGGCGTCGAACCTCAAGTCGCATAGTGTGAGACTATCGTCCCGCTGCGCGGCGGGGTGTCGGCGTGGACTGAACCGCTCACCATCCACAGGGCCGAGTTCGCTCTGGCGTCGAACCTCAAGTCACATACTCACAGACTTCCGAAATCGGGACCAAGGTCCCTGTGGTCGAGCGTTCGGGACGGGGAGAATGAGATCGTCCAGCTCTAGCGGAAGAGGCCGAGGAACCCGATGCCAGCTGACCCGACTACGCCAGGTGATCAGCACGACGGGCGGTCGAATCGATGGTCACCACTCCTCGCGCTGTTGGCGGTCGCCGTCGTTTCCTTCGCCGCTTCGAGTGGCGCCGCGGTCGCCGACGAGGTGGCCACCGGCGACGCAGCCGGTCTCACCTCCGAGGTCGACGACGCATCATCTGACGCATCATCTGCGGCCGAGCTGTCCGGGACAGGCCGTTGTCGTCGACTCGAACCTTGCCGCACACGCCGAGCCGGCCGCCGAGGGCGAGCCGGCCGCCGAGTCCGACGACTCATGGCTGTCCGGGTGGGCCCAACTGGGCATCCTCGCTGCCGCCGCCGTGGTGTTCTTGTTGGTGTTCGGTCGACGGGTGGTGGCCGTCATCGATCGACGCACCGTCTCCTGGGTCGATGCCTGGGCCAAGACGGTGGTGATCGTCGTCACGTTGATCGTGTCGATCGTGATCGTGCCCGCCAAGGTGCTCGAGCTCGGCGCCGTTCAGGACATGTCCCGGGCTGCCCAGGATCTGATCACCGTCGGCCTGTGGTCCGGCGCACTGGTCGGTCGCCCTGCTCGTCTTGTGGTACGCCCACCGCGAGCGACGAATCTGATGGAACGGGTCTGATGGTCTCGGAACTCGAGTACTACGACACGAACATCCCGTGTCTGGCGGCCTGCCCGGTGCACACCAACGCCGGCATGTACGTCGCCGCGATCGCCGACGGCGACGACGAACTGGCCTACCTCACGGCCCGCCTGCCCAACCCGTTCGCCTCGGTCTGCGGGCGGGTGTGCGCCGCCCCGTGCGAAGATGCCTGCCGTCGGGGTGCGATCGATCGTCCGATCGCGATCCGTGCGCTGAAACGCTTCGTGACCGAGCAGTTCGGCCCCGAGCAGGGCAGCAGCGACGTCTGGAAGCGGGTCGCCGCTCCCCCGAAGGTCGAGCTGCCCCAGAGCATCGGGATCGTCGGTGGCGGCCCGGCCGGAATGGCCTGTGCCCACGACCTGCGCCAACTCGGCTATCGGGTGACCGTGTACGAGGCCACCGACAAGCTGGGCGGTGCGATGTGGCTCGGGATCCCCGAGTACCGACTCGACCGCGGCGTGCTGGCTGCCGACATCGACGCCATCTTGGGGCTCGGGGTCGAGGTTCGCTACGAGACCCGGTTGGGGGTCGACGTCACACTCGACGAGCTGATGCAGCAGCACGATGCGGTGTTCCTCGGGATCGGGGCCACGCTCGGCCGGGGCCTCGACATCCCGGGCGCTGATGCCGACGGGGTGTTCAAGGCGATCGAGTTCCTGATCAACATGAACCGCGGGTTCTCGGTCGATGTCGGTGAGCGGGTGGTCGTGATCGGCGGCGGCGACGTGGCGATGGATGCCGCCCGCACGGCACTCCGAGCCTCCGACTACGCGGCGCCGACGCCGACGGCCGAGGCCGAGATCGTCGCAGACCAGCGATCTGCATCGACCCAGGCGATCGATGTCGCCCGCACGGCGGCCCGAGCCGGGGCCCGCGAAGTCACGGTCATCTCACTCGAATCCCGCGACGAGATGCCGGCCCACGACTTCGAAGTCGAGGAAGCCGAGCACGAGGGCATCAGTTTCGTCGCCCGTCGCGGGCCTGCCCATGTGATCGTCGAGGACGGCAAAGTGGCCGGGATCGAGACGATCGGGGTCACCTCCGTGTTCGACGCCGACGGCAGGTTCGCACCCGAGTTCGACGACGACGACCGCAAATCGTATGAGGCCGACACGGTGATCCTGGCGATCGGTCAGGCGATCGACCTCGAGGCACTCGGCGCCAACGGACCCGACGTCAGCCCGCGCCGAACGATCCAGATCGACAACGACACCGGACGCACCTCGATGGCCAACGTGTGGTCGGGCGGCGATGCCGCCAAGGGCCCGCGCACCCTGATCGACGCGATCGCCGACGGCCGGCGCTCGGCGACCGACATCCATCAGGCGTTCGGGGGTGGCCACGACCGGCCCGAGCAGGGCACCTTCGTCAAGCTGCAGCAGTTCCACCGGCTCGACGACGACTACGACGCGATCGCCCGGGTCGCCGTGCCGACGCTCGACACCGGTCGCCGGATCGGGTTGGCCGAGGTCGAGCTGGGGTTCACCGAACAGCAGGCGCGATGCGAGGCCGCCCGCTGCCTGCGATGCTTCGCCAACATCATCCTCGACGTCGACAAGTGTGTGCTGTGCGCCCTGTGCGCCGACGTCTGCCCGGTCGACGTCATCTCACTGGTGCCCAGCGAAGAGCTCGACCCGAGCGCTCCGGGCGGCACCGCCCTGCTGCTCGACGAGGAGCGCTGCATCCGTTGTGCGCTCTGTATCGAACGATGCCCTCCCGACGCCTTGTCGATGGGTCTGTGGAAAGGAGTCGGCGTACCCGCATGAGTCTCACCAAGAACGATCGCGACGAGCCGGTCGACATCAGCGAGCACCAGCAGGTCGAACCCGATCAAGCCGACGACCTGATCGGGAGGCTCCGCGACACCCCGGTCGGCAGGTCGATCTTCCGATCACCACGTCGTGTCACGCCGCGCGACCGGGCGGCCGGCCATTGGGCCAGCTTCCTGTTGCACATCTACCCGGTCAAGATCCGCCGCAAGGAACTCGCGTTCCGGTACTCGTGGTACCTCGGCGTGATCTCGACGGTGCTGCTCGGCAGCCTGGTTCTGTCCGGGATCTACCTGATGTTCTTCTACGTGCCGTCGCCGGCCAACGCGTACACCAACATCCAGACGATCCAGACCGAGGTGCCGTTCGGGCAATACGTGCGCAACGTGCATCGCTGGTCGGCCCACCTGATGGTGCTGGCCGTCGCCGCCCACATGGCGCGGGTGTTCTATCGGGGCGCCTACAAGAAGCCCCGCGAGTTCAACTGGGTGATCGGCGTCGTCCTGCTGCTACTGACCCTGCTGATGTCGTTCACCGGCTACCTGCTGCCGTGGGACCAGCTGGCGTTCTGGGCCGTCACGGTCGGCACCGAGATGGCTGCCTACGTGCCGTTCATCGGCGACCAGGTCAGGGAGATCCTGCTCGGCGGACCGACGGTCGACTCGTCGACGCTGCTGCGGTTCTACGTGCTCCACGTCGCCGTGCTGCCGGCGCTGTTGGTCTTCGTGTTGATGATCCACCTGTGGCGCTGGCGCAAGGACTCGATGTTCGACCAGGAGATGGAGGACGCTGATGAGTGATTCCGACCAGGACACGACGAGCACCCCGGTCGAGCTGAGCCAAGCGCCAAGCAGCGTCGAGGGCAAACGTGTCCTCGGCGTCGTGCCCGGCAAACCCTCAGCGGGCGAACGCAAGGTGATCACACGCGACGACACCGTGATGGTGTGGCCGCACCTGCTGGTGCGCCACGCCGTCGCGGCGATGGCGACGCATGTTGGTCGTGATGCTGATCTCCGTGTTCTTCGATGCTCCGCTGCGCAGCGTCGCCAACCCGCAGGTCACACCGAACCCCGAGAAGGCGCCGTGGTACTTCGCCGCCCTGCAGGAACTGCTGGCGCTGTTCCATCCGCTGGTCGCCGGCGTGCTGGTACCGGGGGCGATCGTGATCGGCCTGGTCGCCCTGCCGTACATCGATCGCAGCCGCTTCATCAAACCTCGTCATCGCAAGGTGGCGGTCACCACGTTCACGACCTTCATGGTGATCTGGATCATCTTGACGCTGATCGGATTCATGTTCCGCGGTCCCAACTGGGGCTGGGTCTGGCCGTGGGAAGAATGGCACGGAGAGCTATGAGCATCTTGAAACGACGACAGTTCCTCTCCCGCATGTGGGGAGCAGGCGGCGCCCTCATGGCTCTGGCCGCCGGCTGGACCTCGTGGGATCTGTTGCGGCCAGGAGAGGCGCGTGGGTTCGGCGGCAAGATCCGAACCGTCGCACCGGAGGCAATACCCGACGAGGGCGTGCTCGAGGTTCCCGCTGCACGGTCGTACCTGGTCAAGATCGACGGTGAGATCAGAGCACTCTCACGCAAGTGCACCCACCTCGGGTGTGGCGTGCCGTTCTGCGAATCATCGGGTCAGTTCGAATGTCCGTGCCACGGCTCGGCGTTCAATCGTGCCGGTGAACTGCGTGGCGGCCCATCCCCACGCGGGATGGATCAGCATCCGATCGAAGTGGGTGCCGATGGCTTGATCTACATCGATACCGGCACCGTCGAGAACGGCCCGGCACCGGGTCCGGAGACGATCGACGAACCGGTCAGCGGGCCGTCGTGCGCAGAGGAGGCCCACTGATGCCGCACGAATACAGCACCGACGACGAACTCGATCGATCGACCAACACGTGGATGTTGGTCGGTGTCGGCTTGTTGGTCCTGATGGCCGCCATGTTTCCGCTCTACCGCTGGTTCGAGCCGTCCGCCCGCGCCGACAGTCGTGAAGCGCAGGCCGCTTCGCTCGCCGCCGAAGGCGAGACGATCTGGCAGTTCAACTGCGCCTCGTGCCACGGGTTCGCCGGCGGGGGTGGCACCGCTCCGGCACTGAACTCGAAGCAGTTCCTGCAGTCGGCCACCGACGACCAGACCCGCACGCTCGTGGCGGTCGGGATTCCGGGCAGCCAGATGAGCGCCTACTCACTCGACTTCGGCGGAACCCTGACGTCCGAGCAGATCAAGTCGGTCGCTGTCTACATCAGGTCGTGGGAGCCCGATGCCCCTGATCTGCCCGATTGGCGCGCCATGGCCGACGGCGGCTGAGTCCGTCTCAGGTTCGAAAGCCACGATTGCCGCGTTGCGGAGATGGCCGGCCGGCACTGCCGCGCCTCGTCGCCGGATCGGGGCGCTCGACATCGCCGCTGAGTTCGCCGCTGCCACCGCTACCGGTCGCGACCGAGCACCGGCCCGTCCAGCCCCCTGCACATGGGACCTTTGACGGTGGCGGGCAGAACGAGGACGGTGCACGATCATGTTGACGGGCGCGCAGCGCCCGGGATCGGAGGCGTCGATGTCGGCAGGTCAGGTCCCGATGATCAGCTTCATCGGCGGAGCGCGCACCGTCACCGGCAGCAAGACATTGATCGACACACCCGACGCCCGGCTGCTCGTCGACTGCGGGCTGTTTCAAGGGCGCAAGCAGCTCAGACTCGCCAACTGGAACCCGTTCCCGGTGCCGCCGGAGTCGATCGACGCCGTCGTGCTGACCCATGCCCACATCGACCATTGCGGCTACATACCGCGCCTCCAGCGGCTGGGATTCCGGGGCCACGTGTACTGCACCCAGGGCACGCGAAGTCTGGCCGGGGTGGTGTTGCCCGACAGCGGATACCTCCAGGAGGAAGAGGCCAACTACGCCAACCGGATGGGCTTCTCCAAGCACAGCCCGGCTGAACCGCTGTACACCTCGGACGACGCCACCCGCAGTCTCGATCTGTTCGAGACCGTGGCGTTCGGCGAGCCCCACATGATCATCCCCGGTGTCGAGGTGACGTGGCGCAGGGCCGGGCACATCCTCGGGGCGGCGACGCTGCGGGTACGCCTCACCGAGGCCGACACCGACATCGTGTTCAGCGGCGATCTCGGGCGCGCCTCACACCCACTGCTGCTCCCACCCGACGACATCGGCGAAGCCGATGTCGTCGTCGTCGAGTCCACATACGGCGACGAGGAACACTTTCCCGCCGACCCGGCGGCTGAGATCGCCCGCGTCGTCAACGACGCCGCTGCATGTGGTGGCGTGGTGATCGTGCCGGCCTTCGCCGTCGATCGCACGGAGGTGGTGTTGTGGCATCTCAATCAGCTCGTCGAGTCCGGTCAGGTTCCCGACCTGCCGGTGTTCGTGGACAGCCCGATGGCGAGCCGCGCCCTCGAGTTGTACCGCGTCCGAAGTTCGACGGCGGTCACCCGAGCTGCGCCCGGAACTGTTCGGCTCCGAGCTGTTCTCGTCGATCGACCTGACCGAGACCCGCACCACCGACGAGTCGAAGGCGCTCAACGAGCGACGCGGTCCGATGGTGATCATCTCGGCCTCCGGCATGGCGACCGGCGGGCGAGTCGTGCACCATCTCGCCCGTCGCATCGGCGACGGTCGCAACTCGGTGATGCTGGTCGGCTTCCAAGCGCCGGGCACCCGCGGTGATCGGCTGCGGTCGGGTGCGACCAGCTTGAAGATGCTCGGCCATTACCATCCGGTGCGAGCCGACGTGGTGTCGATCGATCTCTCGACCCACGCCGACCAGTCGGAGCTGCTGGACTGGGTCGCCACCGCCCGCAAGGTGAGCCGGGTCTACGTCAACCACGGCGAGGAAGCGGCCTCCGACGCCTTGGTGCAGGCGATCCGAGGCAGAATCGGCGTGCTCACCGTGTCGCCCCATCAGGGTGAGCGCGTGCGGCTCGACCGCCTGGCGAACCACGTCCGCCGTCACTGAACAACTCCGCCGGCGCGGGCATCAGCCACTGCCGCCCACTGCAGCGTTCGGGGTCGGTGTCGCTCGGGATCAGCCGAAGGTCAGCGTTGCCGGATACGGCGTGGCGTCGTAGGCGACGAACAGGTCGGTCGTCGAGCCGTCCGGAACGGCAACACGGACCTGGATCACACGCCCGGCCGGGACGGCGTACGTACCTCCGGCGGGCGTGAGGTCGAACGCCACCCCGGCGAAGCTGCCGGGCACCCCAGCAAACACGCCGACGTCAGCAGCGAGCGGGATGCATTCGGAGCCGGCCGCGGCACAGTCGTACAGACCCGCAGCGACGACAGCAAATCCGGTACCGGGGTCGGATGCCGGAGCGAACCACATGTGGAGCCGGATCGGAGTGGACAGCGACGGTCTCGCCGACGGCCACGCTGGTGTCAGGCTCGATGATGACCGTCGAGGTTTCGATCTTGTTGGCGGCGGCCGTGATCTCATTGCGAACGGTCGACGCTCTCCGTGCCAGAGACGGACAGGGGATCGTCGGCGGCGGTACCGATGACGCAATCTGGACCAGGGTCGAGCCACGTCGCCCAGTAGTCGAAGTCGTAGACGAGGTCGTCGGTATTGCTGTTGCTCGCACCCCACACGGGCTCGCCGTCGGCGTCGATGACGTCGTACGTCACGATCGTGTTGATGACGATGCACTCTCTCGGCCAGGACAGGAATCTGCCTCGCCGGCTCTTCGATGTAGTCCAGCGGCGCTTCCTTGCTCGCTTCCGGAGCAGCTCAGCGAGAACGAGCCGGAATCCGCTGACCGCTGAACGCTTGCCGTTCGGTTATCCACAGGCACTGGTAGGGTCGAGAGTTCTCGGGCAGTGTGTTCGGCTCGAACTCGTCGGCATCGTGCCGGCCGGTTTCGGTGCTTCGCACCGTCCGAGTCGAGCGGTCGATGCCGTGTCGCACCCCCCACGGGAGCAACACGCCACCACGGCCAGAAGGAGACAGCGATGAGCCAGGCACGATTCCAGAAGCGTCAGCGCGAGATGCAGCGCGCCGAGAAGGCGAAGGCCAAGGCTGCCCGCAAGGCCGAGCGGCTCGAAGCCGCCGCCGAGGTAGACGACACCGCCGAGCCGGTCGCCGACGCCGGCGCCGTCATGGCCAAGCTCGAGGCGCTCCACAAGGCGTTCGCCGACGAGCAGATCAGCTTCGACGAGTTCGAAGAGAAGAAGCAAGAGCTGCTCAGCCAACTCCAGGTCTGAGTTTCTCTCGTACCGCGCAGTCGGCCACCCGACGCCGTGCTTCACTCACGATTTGCCTCGCCGGGCCACGACCCAGCAACGTGCCACTGCGCCGCCTTCAGCTGTCCGTCGATGCGCCCACCATGCCCGCTGTCCGATGATCGTCGATCGTTCAGGAGTTGAACCAGGCATGACCCTCGATCCCCGCACGCCGATCATCGTCGGCGCTGGTCAGTTGAACGATCGCGACCACGGATCCGAGCCGATCGACCTGATGTCACGAAGCGCCGAAGCTGCCCTCGTCGACACCGCTTCCCTGCGCGATCACATCGATGCCGTGCGGGTCGTGTGGGGCGATCTGGCCCTACGCCGACCCTGGCCGTTTGGTGGCCGACCGGCTGGGCGCCACCTCGGCGCGAACGTCGATCACCACGATGGGCGGCAACCAGGTCTACGACCTCGTCGCCGACACAGCTGTGCGGATCCAAGCAGGCGATCTCGACGTCGCCGTGTTGTGCGGCGCCGAGACGCTGCGAACTCGCCGCAGCGACCGTGCCCGAGGCACCCGAACCGAGTACCTCCCCGAGCGTGAAGGCGCAGCACCCGACGACGTGCTCGGCACGGACACGCCGCTGACCAGCGACACCGAGCGGGAGTTCGGCATGGAGACGGTCGCCCGCTTCTATGCGATGGCCGAGACGGCGCTGCGACACCGGTTGGGTGAGGGCCTCGACGAGCACCGCGATCGGATCGCCGCCCTGTGGGCACGTGCCAGCGAGGTTGCCGCTTCCAACCCGAACGCCTGGATTCAGAACGCCGTGTCGGCGGAGGAGATCGCTACCGAGTCGGCATCGAACCGGCCGGTCGCCTCGCCCTACCCGAAGCTGATGACCTCCAACCTCAACGTCGATCAGGGCGGCGCCGTGGTGATGTGTTCGGTGGCTGCAGCCGAAGCGGCCGGCGTGCCTCGCGACCGTTGGATCTTCCCGTGGGCGGGTGTCGGTGCATCCGATCACTGGTTCCCGACCAACCGTTGGGCATTCGACGAATCACCGGCGATGCGCTTGTCGGGGGTCCGCACGCTCGAGCTGGCAGGTGTCGGTATCGACGATTGCAGCCTGATCGACCTGTACTCGTGCTTCCCCGTCGCCGTGCAGGTCGCTCAGCGCGAGCTGGGCGTCGATCCGGCCCGCCCGTTCACGATCACCGGCGGTCTCACGTTCGCGGCCGGCCCGCTCAACTGCTACTGCCTGCTCCCGCTCGCCCGGGCGGTCGCCCTGCTGCGCGAAGCGCCGACGGAGCGGGCATTGCTGACCGGCAACGGCGGATCGTTCACGAAACACAGCTCACTCGTTCTGGGCGGCGAACCGTCCGGCCGGGGTTTCCTGACCGACGACGTCCAGCCCCAGGTCGACGCCCTGCCATCCCGGCCGACACCGACCGAGCGGGCCGCCGACGGCGACGCTCGAGACCTACACCGTCACGTCCGACCGCGACATGCAACCGGAGCTGGCGATCGTGGCCTGCCTCGATGCCGATGGCGGTCGCCACTGGGCCAACACGACCGATCCGGCGATGATGAACGAGCTGCTCTCGAGCGATTGCTGCGATCGGCCACTTCGGCTCGACGGCGACACCGCCACGTTCGAGTGATCCGGCTGCTGCCGTGATCAGTGCAGGGTCGGGCGCGCAACGAGTCCCGCCGCCCGATAGCAGGCGTCGACGATCTCCATGTTGCGCACGCCGTCGTCGGCGGTGGTGGGGAACGGGGTGCCGTCGACGATCGCATCGCGGAACGCCACCAACTGGTGGAAGTAGGTGGACGACCGCTCGGCTTCGTGATGCTGGATGCCGTCGGCCGTCTCGACCGTGATCACCGCTCCCCCGTTCTGGGGTGCCAACGGGTTGGCGGCCAACATCGTGCCGAGCTCGCCGATCACCTTCAGGTAGGCGACCACGGAATCGCCGTCGGCGATCATCGACGACCCGATCGAGCCGGTCAGCCCGGACGGCCACCTCAGCTCGGCGACCAGCGAACCATCGATCTCGGGTACGGGGCACACCGCCTCCGCCGAGACGACGTCCGGATCGCTGCCGGCGGCGAACCGAGCCCACTGGATCGAGTAGCAGCCGAGATCCATCGTCGCCCCGCCACCGATCGACAGATCCCATCGGATGTCGGTCCGCGGGATCCGACCATCGGGGATGTCGAACACCGCCTCGATCCGATCGAGCCGGCCGAGCACACCGGAGTCGAGCACCCGACGGATCTGATCGGCATACGGGTGATAGCGCCAGTGGAACGCCTCCATCACGACCACGTCGCCGCCCCGCGCCGCATCGGCGATCGTCCTGGCGTCGTCGGCGTTGGCGGCGAACGGCTTCTCGCACAACACGTGCTTGCCGGCCTCGATCGCAGCGATCGCCGACTCACGGTGCAGGCTCGCCGGCGAACCGATGTAGACCGCGTCGACCTGATCGGACTCGATCAGCTCGGTGTACGAACCGAAGGCGTGCGGAATGCCCCACTTGGCGGCCGCTTCCTGGGCACGCCCGAGGTCACGTGCGCCGACCGCCGTCAGCTCGACCCCGTCGACGTCGGGCACCGGGTCGACCACTGCCGCCTGTGCGATACGGGATGCGGCCACGAGACCGAGGCGAATGCTCATACGCGGGACATTACCGACGTCGCTCTACTGTGACCCAGGTGATCGAACTCGTCGCCGTCATCGGCGGAGCACTGCTGGTCGCGTTTGCGCTCGCCGACCTGGTCAACACGCTCGTCTCCACCTACACCTCGTACGCCCGCTGGTGGCCGTCTCGCTGGATCGGGCGGGCGACCTTCATCTCGATCCGATCGGTCGCCCGCCGGCTTCCCGAGGACTCGACGTCGCGTGAGCGCATGTTGTCGGTGTTCGGACCGATGTTGCTGATCGAGCTGCTGTTCGTGTGGGCCCTGCTGCAGGTGTGCGGGTTCGGCCTGATCTGGTGGGGGCTCGGCGACATCCCGACGATCGGCGGACTCGGTGACGCGTGGTACTACTCGGGGGTCATCTTCTTCACCGTCGGATTCGGCGAGATCGTGCCGACCGAGATCGTCCCCCGTGCGGGGGCGATCCTCGAAGCGTTCTTCGGTGTCATCACGGTCGCCCTCGTGATCGGCTATCTGCCTTCGCTGTACGCCGCCTACTCGGATCGTGAGCGGACGCTGACGACGCTCGACGCCGGTGGCACCGAGCGGATCACTCCGACCGCATTGGTGATGGCGTGGGCACCCGATGCCGACCCGAAGAAGATCGACGCTCAGTTCGAACGCTGGGAGAACTGGGCGGCCGGCATCCTCGAGACACACTCGACGGTGCCGCTACTGGCGTTGTTCCGTTCCCACGACCAGCGCCAGAACTGGGTCACCGGGCTCGGACTGCTGTGCGACGCGGCGCTGCACGCCCAGATCATCATGGGAGCCACCGACGGCCACGCCTACTGGTTCCTGAGGCGCGCCGAAGCGGTGTTCCGCGAGATGACCCAGGGCGTGGACCTGACCGCCTATCAACTGTCGCCCGAGACGCTGGCCGGCAACCAGCACCTGTTTCGCAACCTGTACACCGAACTGACCGCACACGGGTTCCAGCTGCGACCCTTCGAGGAGGCGGTCGAGTACACCCGCCAGGCACGCCAGAGCTTCGCGCCGGCGATGGAGTACCTGATCGACGACCTGCTGTGCCCGCGCGGCTTCTGGTCGATCGACAGCACCGTGCGCAGCTGGTCCGCCGACCACTCCCTCACCTGACCGTCCCCATCCGGCGATCGGTGCCGATCCGCCGCCGATCCGCCGACGCCCCGACGACGACACCAGCCCGGGTGATCAGGCGTGGCCCGTGACCGCCGTCGCCGGCTCCGGGATCAGCTCGTGCACAGGGCCGCGGCGCCGCCGGTACTCCGGCCCCGCCAGCAGATAGGCGCCGACCGCCAGCACCACCATCAGGATCGCGGCAGTCGAGTAGGCGAGCACACGCCCACCGGCGGAGTACAACACACCCGCCAAGACCGCTGTCAGGCCACCGGTCAGGGTTTCGGCTGCACCGAGCATGCCCTGTGCACCGGCCTGGCGTTCGGCCGGTGCCACCAGACCCACGGCGATCGCCGCGCTCGAGGCGGTCAGACCGTCGGTCGTGGCGTGCACCGCACCGACCGCCAGCATCGTCAGCCCGGTCGGCATGAACCCGTACAGGAAGATGTACCCGGCTCCGAGCAGCAGCCCCAGAGGTCCGAGCCGGAACGGGCCGACGCGTTGTGCCAGGCGCCCTCCGTAGGCGCCCAGGAAGATCAACGGGAGGGCGAAGATCGTGATGCCGATGTTGGCGGTGATCTCCCCGGCGCCGAGGTCGTCGAGCACCACCGCCCACAACGCGTCGAACGTGCCGATCATCAAGAACAGGCACGATCCCATCATGAGCGCGGCGATCATCGGCCGGCTGCGCAACAGATCGAAGGCGAACCGCGCCTGCGGCCCCTGCTGCGGCACCGATTCGGCAATCGGGACGCGCAGCACGACCGGCAGACAGCACAACGACAGCGCGGCAATGGTGAGGAACGGCGCCGACAGCCCGAGCGTCGGCACCATCACCGCCGACAGAGCCGGACCTGCTGCGAATCCGGCGACGTCGGCCGAGAGCAGCAAACCGAGGTTGTTGCCGACGTTGGCGGGATCGGCGTTGACCACGATCCGCCGGATCGCAGGAAACGCCATCCCGATCCCGATCCCCGACACGAAACGGCCGACCAGGAGCGGCATCAGCGATTCACCGAACGCCATCGTCAACAGACCAGCGACATTCATCAGCAGGCCGATCAGCACGAGTTGCCGGGCGTACCCGCGGTCGGCGACCGGAGCGAGGAAGATCTGGGCGACGAACGACGAGAGGAACCCGACCCCGACGATCAGCCCGAGCCAGTGCGCTTCGATGCCGTATTCGTCGCGAAAGTCGTCGAGCACCGTGAACATCACGCCGTAGCCCGAGGACATGGCCGCGGTCATCAGGCCGAACAGGAGCACCCGAGATCGCTGCACCGGGTGAGGTTATCGAGGGGGATGCGGCAGGGACCCGACGAGTTGGCGGGTCTCCTGGAAGATCCGGCCGTCATCGGCGAACGTCGGGTCGAAGGCGACCCGGTCGAGGCGTTCGGCCACGACGCATGCGACGTCTGCATCATCGGTGCCGGTCCACACCATCGCCAGACGCGGATTCGGCGCACCCGGCTCGGCGCCGCGCTGGGCTGCCGCGGCGCTGAAACGATCCTGCAGCAGGCCCCACCTTCCGCGACGTCGGCGATACCGAAGCTCACGAACGGTCAGGATCGAGGCGAAGATGGTCAGGCCCAACCCGATCATCATCGCCACCTGCAGACGGTGACGCTCGACGTAGCGACCAGCCCCGGCGAGCAGGTCGGCGCCGACCGAATCGATCTTCGAGTCGGCCGACAGCGGCACGGCAGCGGTGGGATCGAAGGCCTGCCAGCCGGTTTCGGGGAACCACACCTCGACCCAGGCGTGGGCATCGCTGGACTTGACCTCGAACACGCCGGCGATCCGATCGCGGGTGCCGGGGAGGTACCCGGTGACGAGCCGCGCCGGCACGCCCTGCGTCCGCAACATGATCGTCAGCGAACTGGCGATCTGTTCACAGAATCCGAGCCGGGAGTCGAACAGGAAGTCGTGTACCGCGTCCTCGCCGTCTGCGGGCAACGGAGCGTCGAGGTCGTATTCGACGTTGCGGCTCATCCAGCGTTCGTAGCTGCGCACGACGTCGTACGTGGAAGATCGGCCGGCCGCCAGTTCGTTCGCCAAGGCGATCGTCTCAGCGCTCGTGGACGGCGGAAGCTCGAGGTATCGGCCGAGCGCCCGGCGACCCAACTCCGTCAGGCGGTCGCCGATCAGACCCTGTCGTTGCAGCAACTGCTCGTCGACGTCGGGTCGCGCCGACACGACCGTGTAGATCGAACCCTCGGGCAGCGTCGTTGCGGCACGGATTGCACCGTCCGGCCGAGTCCACACATCGCTGTCGACGATCACCTGAACCGGCCGGTTGGCGTGGAACACCAGGTTCGGCATGTCGACTTCCAGGTAGTAGGTCTGGACGAACTGCTCGATCGCGACGTCGTCGGCGAGCCGGGTGTCGCCGATCGCCGACGAAACATCGATGTTCGGGCCCTCGCGTAACGATCCCTGCTCGGAATCGGCGTACCAACGCCGACCGTCGAAGCGGGCGAATGTCTGGCCGCGCCAGAAGTCGGGTTCGGGCGCCCGCACCCGCATCACCACGTCGTCGCCGAGAGCGCCGCGCACCGAGGTGTCCATCTGCTCGGCGAACCCGGTGTAGCCCCCGGCCTGGCCGGCCGGAGCACGGACAACATCGCCATCGGCGGTGTCGGTGGTGTCACCATCGTCGCGGACGGTTCCGTCGGGACCGGTGATCGCCCCGGGCCGAGGCACGTCGGTAGCGTCCTCGACGAGCGTCGGCAGCGTGAGGTTGGCGGGGCCGGTCGGAATCGGCACCACGGCAAGGATCGCAACCGTCGCCGCCAACCCGCCGCCGACGGTTGCGGCACTCGACAGCCAACGTGCCGGAACCACGCGAGATGACCACCACCGATCGGCACCACGAGCTGTGGCGGTCGGTGACGACAACTTCGACAAGGCGACGCCGAAGCACGAGGCCCACACCATCAGCCACCAGCCGATGCCGTCATCGACACGGAAGCCGGAGGCGTACATCACGACGATCGCCGAAATGCCCAGCCCGACTCGAATCGTGCGCCGGTCGTGACCCTCGAAACCGTGCAGAACGATCAGCACGATCAACACCTGCGGCAGCGGACCTCGCATGAACGAGACCAGATCGGCGAGCCTGCCGCTGGCTGCGACGACCATCGCCAGCGCGACGATCGCTCCGGCACCGACCAGACCACGCGTCAGTGCCGACGGCTGCTCACCGCTCACCAGCGTGCGCGCACTCACGGCGGCGCTGACGGCGGTGCCGCCGGCAGCGAGCACCATCATCACGATGCCGTAATCGAGGGCGTCGATCAGCATCGCCAACGACACGAAGGTCGCCGCTGCCGCCCACCAACGAGCCGACACCGACGCCGTCGACTCGGGCTCGACCGAGGACCGGCGAAGCCGACGTCGCTTGGGGGTCGGTGGGGCGCCACCGAGCTCGGCCAACGCCGACCACCGGGCGGCAGCCGCCTCGTCGCGGATCGCAACGGCGTCGCCGTGGTCGATCGCCACCGAGACCGCTGCACCCGCCCGCAGACCCTGCTCGAGCGCCCTGCGGGCGGCACCGGCCTCGAGATCGGGATCAGGCCGACCGGTGCGCGCCCTGACCGTCCACGCTGCGATGGCCGTGCCACGCCGATCGTGCACCACCAATTCACCCGACCGGACCGTGGAGGCCCAATGCACGAACTTCTCGCTGTCGCCTTCACGCCAAGGCCTGACGCCGTCGATCTCACCGTCGATCGCTCCCGCCGTGCCGACTGCATCTCCGTCGTCGTTGCTCGACGTGCGTTCGATCGGCACATCGCTGCGATGGGGACGGGCGGCTACCAGGTGCTCGCCGACATCGACGCGGAAGCGTCGGCTCCACCACAACAACCCGGTCGCGCCCGCCGAGCGGACCCGAACGTCGAGGTGGTCGACGACCCCCCGATGCTCCATCACGGCCTCTCCGCGAGAACTGCCCCTGCTGGGCCCAGCCGGTCGACACGACGTGATCACCGGTTCGAACTTCGACCCACACCGGGCGCGCCGCGAACACGGGCAGGGTCATCGTGTACTGGTCGCCCTGGGTCACGCTGGGCGGCATCCGAGGCGCGCCGATCACCACCGTGCGGAGCGTCACGAACCCGGCCATGCCGGCGACAGCCGCCAGCACCACGCCGGCAGCGAGCATGATCACGACCGGGGTTGCGCCGGTCAAGCGAGCGATCGTGGCGCCGCCGATCCAGGCCAGCAACAGGCCGACCCCACCGGCGGAGACTCCGACCGGGCGGCTCATGTCATGCGGTCGGAGCCGGCACGCCAGCGAGGCACTCACGAACGATCTCGCGCCCGACCCGAACGGAACCGGTGGCGTCCGACACGATCACCCGATGGGCGAGCGCAGATTCGGCCAGCGCGGCGACATCGTCGGGGATGACATAGTGACGCCCGGCGATCGCCGCCCGCGCCTTGGCGAGCCCCATCAGAGCGACGCCACCACGGGTCGATGCACCGAGCCGCACGCCCGGATGGCTGCGGGTCGCATCGAGCAGGGCGACGACGTAGTGGGCGATCGCGTCGGCGACATGGATGTCGGACACGATCGATCTCGCCGTGATCACGTCGCCGATCTCGACCACCGGCACCACCGAGCTGCAGCTGGTTGCGGCCGCGTCGCCCCGTGAGAACATCGACTTCGTCGTTCGTGGTGGCCCGGCCGGGGGTGACGACCGCTGCAAACCGATCGAGCGCACCCTCTCCGAGCGGGTAGGTACCGGTCATCTCGAACGGGTTCTGGGTCGCGACCAGCAAGAACGGGTCGGGAAGAGCGCGGGTGACACCGTCGACGGTGACCGTCGCCTCCTCGGTCGCTTCCAGCAGCGCCGACTGGGTGCGCGGGTTGGCCCGGTTGAGCTCGTCGAAGACGACGATGTTCGAGAAGATCGGCCCGGCCCGGAAGCTCAGTTCGAACGTGTCGCCGTTGGGCATCATGGTGCCGGTCACATCACCGGGCAACAGATCGGGCGTGCCCTGGATGCGGTGGAACGAGCCGCCGACCGATGCAGCCAGTGCCTGCGCCAGCAGTGTCTTGCCGACGCCGGGGATGTCCTCGATCAGCAGGTGGCCGCCCGACAGCAGGCAGGCGACGGTGGTGTCGATCGCCTCCTTGCGGCCCGCCAGCACACCACCGACCGAGCCGGAGATCCGACCCGCCAGGGCGGCAACCCAGGCAGCAGCATCCTCGGCCGGCGAGCAATCCGCACCCGCCTGTTCCGATTTCGTCGATTCCATCGTCACATCCATGCCGACACTCATGCTGTCAGATCATCGGACCAATGTGCAGCCGCCTTGAACCAACCCCCGCTGGCTGCGTTACATCAAGCGCCTGGCACCTGATGTCGCCGAGGTCGGGCGACCGGCCCTGCTCAGCTGGCGAGCGGTGAGCCGAGGCGGGCGGTCACGGCGGCCCGGACCTGATCGTCGAACGACCTGACGTGGGCCTCGACCGCGTCGGCGCAGGCGTCGGGGTCGCCGGCCCGCAACAATTCGAGAATCTCGATGTGCTCGTCGACGGCGTGACGGGTGTCGGCGACGTCGGCCAGGTACATGTGCCAGACGCGATCGCTGTGCGCGTACAGCATGTCGAGCGTGTCGGTCAGGAACCGATTTCCGGCGGCGGCCCAGATGATCTCGTGACATCGCCGGTCGACCGCCAGCAGCTGCTCGGGCGCGATGCCGCCCCGCAACGACTGCTCGATCACCGACGCCATCTCGTGCCACTGTGCGGGCGTGCCGCGCAGGCACGCCAAACGGGCGGCGTAGGGCTCCATCATCGCCCGCGTCTCGTACAGCATCGACAGCTCGCTGATGTCGATCGGTGCGACGAACATGCCGCGCCGCGGGATGACGGTCACGAACTGGTCCCTGGCGAGCCGCTGCAACGCTTCCCGGATCGGCGTGCGCCCGATGTCGAGCCGCGCTTGCAGATCGTGCTCACCCAGCACGTCGCCCGGCGCCAACTCGAGCCGGACGATCATCGCCCGGATCCGTCCGTACGCCTGTGTACTCAAAGATTCGATCGTGATACATTCATGATATATCAGACCTTCGAACAAGGGGAACCTCGTGAGTGACGATTCTTCCAACACGGTGCCGTCGACGGCCAAGTGCGTGATCATCGGGGCCGGCATCGTCGGCAACTGCCTGGCCGGCCACCTCGCCCGGCTCGGCTGGACCGACATGGTGCTGATCGACAAGGGTCCGCTCCCCAACCCCGGCGGCTCGACCGGACACGCCTCCAACTTCATCTTCCCGGTCGATCACAACAAGGAGATGGCGCTGCTCGGCAAGCAGAGCGCCGACCAGTTCCGCGAACTCGATCGCTCGGTCGATTCCGGCGGGATCGAGGTGGCGCGGACACAGGCCCGGATGGACGAGTTCGAGCGCCGTATGACGTCGGCTGCGGCGTGGGGTATCGAGGCCGAACTGCTGACACCGGCGCAGGTCAAAGAACTCGTTCCGTTCATCAACGACGACGTCATCCTCGGCGGCTTCCACTGCCCCACCGTCTCGGTCGTCGACTCGCTCGACACCGGCACGCTGTTCCGCAACGAAGCGATCGAGAAGACCGGCATGCAGGTGTTCGCCAACACCGAGGTGCTCGATGTCGAGACCGAAGACGAGCCGGCGACCGGTCTGAAGCGGGTCACGGCCGTCGTCACCGACAAGGGTCGGATCGAAGCCGAGTACGTCGTGATCGCCTGCGGCGTGTGGTCGAACCGGATCGCCAACATGGCCGGGGCCACGATCCCGCTCGTGCCCGCCGTGCACCAGATGGCCGACGTCGGTCCGATGGACGTACTGGTCGAGACGAACAACGAGATCGGCTACCCGATCGTGCGTGACATGGACACGTTCTGCTACGAGCGCCAGTCGTCGGGCTCGATGGAGGTCGGCTCATACGCCCACCGCCCGATCCTGCACCACCCCGACGACATCCCGTCGAACGAGGAAGCTGCCCTCACGCCGACCGAGATGCCGTTCACTCCGGACGACTTCGACGATCAGATGGAACAAGCGATCGAGCTGATGGACATGCTCGGCGACGCCGAACTCAAGTACGCCATCAACGGCCTGCTCTCGCTGACCCCCGACGCCATGCCGTGCCTCGGCGAGACCACCGAGGTGCGCAACCTGTGGTCGGCCGCCGCCGTGTGGGTCAAGGAAGGGCCGGGCATGGCCCAGGTCGTGGCCGAGTGGATGACCTACGGCTATCCGCGCGTGATCGATGCGCACGGGGCCGACATCGCCCGCTTCTACCCGCACGAGCGTGGCGACGACCACATCTGGGCCCGCGCCGAAGAGCACTTCAACAAGACCTACGGCATCGTGCACCCCGCCGAGCAATGGGAGGGCCGCCGCAACCTGCAGGTGTCGCCGTTCTTCTCGCGCCAGCAGGAACTCGATGCGGTCTTCTTCCAGGCCCGCACCTGGGAGCGCCCGCAGTGGTACGGGTCGAACGCCGACCTGGCCGAGCGCTACGGCATCGCCGAGCGCGAGGTCGAGTGGGACAACCGCTGGTGGAGCCCGATCACCGTCGGTGAGCATCTCAACCTGCGCGAGAACTGCGGCCTCGTCGACCTGTCGGCGTTCCAGATCTTCGAGCTCAAGGGCCCCGGTGCAGTCGAGTTCGCGGACTACCTGTCCGTCAACAAGATCGGGCCGGTCGGCACGGGCGACGTACACGCCGTGGCTCACACCCGATGGTGGCTTCCACTCCGACCTCACGATGCAGCGCGTCGCCGACGACACCGTGATGGTCGTGACCGGCGTGTTCGACGGCGGCCGCGACCTGCACTGGATTCGCAAGTACATGCCGCACGACGGCTCGGTCACCGTGACCGACCGCACGCTGCGAGATCTCGACACTCGGCCTGTGGGGCCCGAACGCTCCCGCGGTGCTGGCCACGCTGACCGACCAGGACCTCTCACAGGAAGGTTCGCCCTACGGGTCGATCGTGACGACCACCTTGAACTGTGGCGGGCAATCGGTCGATGCGGCGCTGTTCCGGATCTCCTACGTCGGCGACACCGGCTGGGAGATCTACGTGCCGTGGGACAAGGCCACGCTCGTGTGGGACGCCCTGATGGCAAGCGGCGCCGAGCACGGCATCCGGGCCACCGGCGGCGGCGTGTACGGCACGTCGGGCCGGATCGAGAAGGGCTACCGCCTCCTGGGCGCCGAGCTCGAGAGCGAGTACAACCCGCTCGAGGCCGGGCTCGCCCGCCCGAAGGTCAAGGCCGCCGACTTCATCGGCAAAGAGGCGTACCTGGCGGCCCGCGAGGCCGGCGAGCCGGAGGTGCACATGTGCACGCTCACCGTCGAAAACCAGACCGACTCGCAGGGTCGCATGCGCTGGATGCAGGGCGGCAACGAGCCGATCTGCGACCTCGACGGCAACGTCATCTTCGACTCGCACGGCCGTGTCTCTCGGGTCACGACCGCCGGGTACGGCCCGTCGGTCGGCAAGCACATCCTGATGGCCTACCTCCCGACGGCGCACGCCGCACCGGGCACGGACCTGCAGGTGATGTACATGAACGAGTTGTTCCCGGTCAAGGTCGTCGGCACCGGCGGCCCGTTCGACCCCGACGACTCCCGCCTCAAGTCATGACCCCCGCACGGACGGGGTCAGGCACGAACCGTGCCCCGAGTACCCCCCACACGTATTCGAGCACAGCACGGTTCGTGCCTGACCCCCTCCGTGACATCAGTTTGGAGCACTTGTGAGAGTTCTTGTGTGTGTGAAGCGGGTCCCGGCACCGGGATCGAAGATCAACGTCACGGCCGACGGCCAGGCGGTCGACGCCGCCAACCTCGGGTTCACGATGAGCCCGCACGAGGAGTGTGCGGTCGAGGCTGCGGCACAGCTGATCGAGCAGCACGGCGGCGAAGCGACCGTGCTGACGCTCGGGGTACCCGAGGCCGTCGAACAAGTGCGCTACGCCGTCAGCGTCGGCGTGCAGCGCGCCGTGCTGCTACCGACCAGCGATGGTGAATGGGATCCGCAGCGCACGGCGCAGGCGATCACCGCCGCGATCAGCGAGTTGGAGGCCGCCGATGGTGCGTTCGACGTGATCCTGTTCGGCAACGAGTCGGCCGACTCGGGTGGGTTCCAGGTCGGGATTCGCGTCGCCCATGCACTCGGCCGGCCGATGGTCAACGGTGCCAAGGGCCTGTCGATCGGCGATGGCATCGCCAACGTCGAGCGAGAAGCCGATGCCGGACGTGAAACCTACGAGCTTCCGCTGCCCGCCGTGGTCGGCGTCAAGGAAGGCATCAACCTGCCGCGCTACCCCACCATGAAGGGTCGCCTGGCATCGAAGAAGGTCGACGTCACCGAGGTCACGGCGACCGGAGAGATCGGCGGGCTCGCCAAGCTCGCCCTACGCCAGCCGCCAGAACGCAAGTCGGAAACGATCGTGCTCGGCACCGGTCCCGACGCCGCCGCAGCAGTCGTCGACGTGCTCGAAGAGATCGGGGTTCTGTGATGTCCGGCACCACGCTCGTGGTCGTCGAGCACGATCGCGGCACGTTGGCTGACAGCCACGCTCGAGGCCCTGACCGCAGCGCGTTCACTGGACGGCACCGTCGAGGCGCTGTCGATCGGCGCAACAGCCGATGGCCTCGCCGGCGAGCTCGCCGCCTACGGAGTGTCGGCGGTCCACCAGGTTCACGACGAGGTGCTGACCGACTACGGCCCGGAAGCCTGGGGCGAGGTCGTCGCACAGGCGGTCGGCCTGCTCTCGCCCGGCGGTCGTGCTGGCGACCGGCACCGATCGGGGCAACGAGGTACTCGCCCAAGCGGCGGCCCGCCTCGATCTTCCGTTCTCGGCCAACTGCACCGAGTTCCGGGCGGGCGACACGTTCGAGATGACCCGGGTCCGTTGGGGTGGATCGCTGCTGGAAGACGCCTCGCTGACGGCCGAGATCAAACTCGTCACGGTCGCCCATCATGCGATCGAGGCCGAACCGGCACCATCGGCCGGCTCTGCCACGCCCTCCTCGCTGGCCGTGCAGCTCGACCCGACCCTGAGTCGATCGGTCGTCAGGGGTCGCGTCGAACGCGAAGCCGGCGTCACGCTGTCGACCGCTCCGGTCGTCGTCGGCGGCGGGCGCGGTGTCGGCTCGGCCGACGGTTTCGCACCGCTCGACGCGCTCGCCGACGAACTCGGCGGTGTCGTCGGGTGCTCGCGGGCGGTCACCAACAACGGTTGGCGCAGCCACACCGCCCAGGTCGGCCAGACGGGCACCAGGATCGCACCCGACGTCTACTTCGCCTGCGGCATTTCCGGGGCGATCCAACACTGGGTCGGGGCGATGGCGAGCAAACACATCATCGCCATCAACACCGACAAGGACGCCAACATGGTCACCAAGGCCGGCTACGCCGTGATCGGCGACCTGCACCAGGTGGTGCCTGCGATCACCGAAGAGATCAAGCGCCGCCGAGCCGGCTGACAACCCTGCGCTGCAACGGCGACGGGTACGGTGCCCGACATGGACCCGCTCGAGCGAGCCCGTCATCTCGAGTCGGTCGACGCCGCCCGACAGCTCTACGACGACTGGGCCGAACGGTACGACGCCGATGTGTTCGAACGGGCAGGCGTGATCGGCAGCAGGCGGATCGCCGATCTGCTGGCTGAGCACGTCGAAGATCGAGCCACCCCGATCGTCGACCTGGGGTGCGGCACGGGTGCGGTCGGCCGTCATCTCGCCGAGCACGGATTCTCCGACGTGACGGGCATCGATCTCTCAGCGGGCATGCTCACGGTGGCCGAGCGCACCGGGGTGTACACACACCTGATCGAGGCCGATCTCAACGAGCCACCCGACATGCCTCAGCGGTACGGCGGATCGGTCTCCGCCGGCACGTTCACGACAGGTCACGTCCCGGCATCGTCCGTTCCCGGGTTGTTGGCGATGCTCGAACCCGGGGCGACGATCGCATGGGTCGTGGCACCGACGCTGTGGTCCGACTTCGAGCCGATGCTGTTCACCGTCGGTGTCGAGACCCGCTCCGACACGATCGAACCGATTCGAGACGGAACCGACGACCTGTCACACATGCTGATCGGTGTGTTGGCGGCCGGCGAACACCGCGAGCGCCGGCGAGGCTGAGGCCAGATCAGGCCAGATCAGGCGAGATCAGGCCGAGCCAACAGGAGCTGTAGCTGGGGTGCCCCGAACTCCTCGAACTCGGTGTCGGCGGCGAATCCGAGCCGCTCGAGCAGCTCCCGTGATCGACGGTTGGCGGCCTGCGTGACGGCCACCAACGACTCGTCGTCGGTGTTGCTCCACACCCAGTCGAGGGCGGCCGCCAACGCCTCCCCCGCCAGCCCTCGACCCCAGTGTTCGGGCAGCAGTTCGTACGACAGCTCGAGCACACCGCGCCAACGGTCGAACGAGCAACCGCCGATGACCTCGTCGGTGACCAGATCGGCGATGCAGAACGCCCCCCACCGCTCCCCCACCGTCGCCGCACGGGCGGCCTCGACGTGGGCCTCACCGACCGGCCCACCCAGATAGCGCCGCACCTCTGGATCCGTCAGCAACCGGATGATCGCCGACTTGTCGGCGTTCCGGAAGGCTCGCAGCCGAGTGCGATCCGTCTCGATCGACTGATCGGTCCACGGCATACCTCGATTCTCCCCGAACCACGACGACTTCTCCGAACCCACTCACCTCCGAGTACGTTCGACCCATGTCGATCAAGGCCGTGACGAACCTGCTCGACGCCGACCTGATCACCTCGCACACGACGGCGCTGGCCGAATTGGGCCGCAGACATGACCTGGAGACCGCTGTCCCGACGTGCGGTGATTGGACGCTGGCCGAGCTGATCTGGCACCTCGCCGAGGTACAGGGTTTCTGGGCGCACATCATCAGCAAGCGGCCTGAAGGGCCCGGCACCCACGCCGCCCCACGGCGCCCGCCCGCCGATCAGCTGCCGGATCTCCTGGATGCCAGCTGTCATGCCCTCGTGTCCGCCCTTCGGGACGCCGACCCCGCCGATACGGCCTGGAGCTGGTCGGACGACCACACCGTGGCATTCAGCATCCGGCGCCAGACTCACGAGGCGATCGTGCATCACGTCGACGGTGTGCTAGCGGTCGGCGCCGAGCTTCCCGACATCGAACCGAGCGTGGCGGCCGACGGCGTCGACGAACTCGTCACCGTGATGTTGTCGGGCGTACCCGAGTGGGCCGCGTTCGAATCGACGGGCGCCACGCTGCGTTTGATCGCGGCCGACACCACCGCCATGTGGAACCTCGGCTTCGGACGGATGACCGGCACCTCTCCCGACTCGGGAGCCACATACGACCTGTCGGCGTTCGAGCTGATCGCCGACCTCGAACAACCGACGACCACGATCACCGCCGGCGCCCTCGATCTCGAACTATGGATGTGGGGCAGGAGCGCCGACCCCACGGTCGCGGTCGCCGGCGACCCCGTCGGCGCCGACCGCCTCCGTGCAGCGATCGTCGAGTCGACCCATAGACGTGCGCTGAGGGTGAGCCACCACTCCGTTACGCTCCCGGCGATGAGCACCGTGAGTGGACCGCACGTCGAACTCGGCATGTACCCGTTCGCCTCGGTGACGTGGGCGTGGGACGAGATCTGGGCGGCCGTCCACCGGCGTGCTTCCTGGACACCTCGTTCGCTGACGTGGTCCGGCGACGTACACGCCCGCTGGTACGACGCCGACTGCCTGATCACGCACGTGTGCGGCGGGCCGTTCGCCGCCCTGCACCGCAGCGACATGCACCTGATCGGAGCGTTCGCGCTCGACATCCCGGAAGCGGATCGCGGTCACTACCGCAGCGTGCTGCTGAGCCCGCACCAGCGGAGCCTCGACGAGTTCGTGCTCGCCGACACGCACGCCGTCGCCAACAGCGCCGACAGCCTGTCCGGGTGGTTCAGTCTGCTGGCGGCGACCGTCGGCCCCGGCAGCGAGTGGCCGGGTCAGGTGACCTTCACATCGGCTCATCGCGACAGCATCCTGGCGCTCGCCAAGGGGCAGGCCGACATCGCCAGCATCGACGCCTGGAGCCTGGCGTTGATCGCCGCCGAGCAACCCGCATTGACCGCTGGTCTCCATCGCCTGGCGCTCGGCCCACGGATCCCGACCCCGGCGATCACCGCCCGCCGCAGCCTCGAGCTCCGATCAGGTCAGCCAGCTCCGGCGGGCATTCGGCGACGCCCTTGCCGATCCGGCCACCGATGCGGCACGGAAGGCGTTGAGGATCTCCGGGTTCGTCGACAACCGTCTCGCGGACTATCTGGCGGTGCTGCCACTCGGGCCCGCCGGCTGACCACGGGCGGCGGTGGCATCAGGCCTGCCGATGGGTTAGTGTTCCGGAACACTCGTACCGGGAATTACAGCACAGCTTGGGGGCATCGTGGCTGACGAAGCCGCAACTCGGGGTCGTCGACGCGGTCGCGATCGCGCCGATGCGGGCCAACGCTCGACGCTCCCCGAACAGCGCCCGTTCGCCCAACCGCGCCTGCTCCACGGACCGACCGAGTTGGCGACCGCCGATCAGATCGAGGCGATCCATCAGGCATCGCTGAGGATCCTCAGCGAGATCGGGATGAAGGTCCTCGACGCCGAGACGAGGGCGCTGTTCGCCGGCGCCGGCGCCACGCTGCACGACGGCCAGATGGTGCGCTTCGATCCCGAGATGATCGAACCGATCATCTCGACCGCACCCGGCCAGTTCACGCTGCATGCCACCAACCCGGCCCACCATCTCACGATCGGCGGCGACCATCTGGCGTTCGGCTCGGTTGCCAGCGCCCCCAACGTGGCCGATCTCGACGGTGGTCGCCGCACCGGCAACCGCCACGACTTCCGCAACCTGCTGCGGCTGCTGCAATCGTTGAACTCGATCCACTTCACCGGCGGGTACCCCGTCGAACCGGTCGACATCCATGGCTCGGTCCGGCACCTCGAGACGTCGCTCGACCTGCTGACGCTCACCGACAAGGTGATCCACGTGTACTCGCTGGGCCGACAGCGCAACATCGACGTGATCGAGATGGTGCGGATCGCCCGCGGCATCACCGACGCCCAACTCGACGCCGA